>CAZSQJ010000001.1:0-13087 GCA_964608665.1 uncultured Bacteroidales bacterium
ATCCTGCCTCACACGGGGTGAATCATGCACAGGCAGATATGGGACTTTCTGATGACTTTGTAGCTTATCAGCCTGAAATATTATCAGGAAAATAATCCAGCCATTGATCCGTGATTCTTAATAGATTAATTTTGGCCGTTGACGAGAAGAAAGTCCGCAGCATTTTCGGGTACCGGGATATTTCACGTGAACCACAATTTCTTTTTTCATTGCTAATATTTTCTTTATGAGCAGAATACTCATGGTTCTGATATTGCTTGCGGCAGCATCAGAAGCCAACACGCAAGCCATTGAAGTGTTTCATGAACACTTTGAGGCTCCGGCTTTCGATGACAGCGTGACCACCACCCAGACCACACCGGGCGTGAAGGACTGGAACCTCAGCACAAGGCTTCATTACCAGGGCCTGTATTCGGACACCTGCAGGGTGAAGGCCGGTGCCATTACATATTTGACTTCCAATACCTTTAGTACGGCCGGGTTTACCTATATAACACTCGAGTTTGCCCAGATTGCCAAAATAGACTTTCTTGACTGGGCCACCATTGAAGTATCGGCGAACGGAGGTGCCAGCTGGACGCAGCTGACCGGAACCCACTACCAGGGCACTGGTTTGTTTGCGACCATGGGCAACCGGTTTGCATCAAATGCCTATGGTCAGTTGTGGCTGCCTTCCAGTGCCACAGCCATTCCCCAAAACAGCTGGTGGAAGCTTGAACAGTTCAATGTTTCCGCTCTGATCGCCGGCTGCACTGATGCCATGATCAGGTTTAAATTGCAGGATGGGGGAGTGTCGGGGCCTAATAATAATTACGGGTGGTGTCTCGATGCCATTAAGGTGATTTGCAGCCTGTCAGAACTTATCCCGCCAACGATTACCCTTTTGAGTACCAATCCTTCCGGCACGGTCAATCATACCGGTCCTTTCGCTGTAAAAGCAAAGGTGAGCGATGCCAGCGGCATTGATACGGCTTATGTTGTTTATACCCTTGACAACGGGATCCCTGATACTGCCGGGATGACCATATTATCGGCTGACACCATGCGGGCACTGATCCCGCAGGTAACGGATTCTGTTACAATATGCTATCACGTGGTGGCCATCGATGGATCCCTTTCGCACAATGCTGGCCGTAACCCGCTGACAGGCTGCAACAGCTTCCTTGTGGTACCCCCGCTTGGCTTGCCCTGGCTCGATAATTTTGACGGCAACTCCACTGCATGGACGACTTCAGGAACAGGCACAATCTGGCAACGCGGAACGCCTGCGTTTGGCGCCACCAACACGGCCTACTCCCCGCCCAACGCCTGGGATGTGAACCTTACCACAGCCTGTGGCCACAATGCGAACTGTGCCCTGATTTCACCTGTTTTCAATTTAACCGGGAGTATCAATCCTGAATTGTCTTTCAGGCTGAATTACAAGACTGAAGCATCATATGACGGCACCCACCTGGAGTACACGCTTGACGGAACGACCTGGTCTGTTTTGGGAACAGTGGGAGATCCGCTGGGAACCAACTGGTACAACAGTGCTATCCTGGGCAACACGCTGCCATCCTGGAATGGTAACTCCTCCGGATGGAAAGTGTGCACCTATACGCTGAGCCAGTTTTCCAACGCCGCCTGGCTCCGGTTCAGGTTTGTTTTCAGGTCGGATGGCTCAGGAAATTCAGACGGTTGCTCCATCGATGATTTTGAGATCACACCTTCGGGTAATAACGAAGTTTCCCTAATTTTAATCGGCAGTCCCTTTTCGGGTTGTTCGCTGGGGCAGGAAACAGTTATCCTGAAAATCAAAAACAAGGGTAATCTGCCTGTTTCCGGGGGGCTTACAGCCTCTTACCGGCTCGATGCAAACCCTGTGGTGTCACAAGCTGTGCCCGGCACTATCCAACCCGGGGATACCCTGACATTCACTTTTAATATCCCGGTGAATCTCAGTGCGGGCCAGTCTGACTCGGTCTTCACTCTCAAATCCTGGGTAGCTCTGGCTAATGATCCTGACCCGGGCGATGATACGCTGACCATAAGCATACAGTCAAAGCTGGCACCACCGCTGCCGCAGGTGATCAACCAATCTGGTATTTACGGTTCAACGGGCACACTGACAGCCGTTTCCGCCGTACCGGTAAGATGGTATAACGCTGCCACTGGAGGTGTGCCCTTGTCTTCCCAGAACACCTTTACCACACCGGCCCTGTTTGAAACCACGGTATATTATGTGGAAGCCCTGTCCCCGAACGGATGCACCTCGGTCCGGGTGCCTGACACTGTTTTTATCGAAATTCCTGCCCGGGATGCAAAGCTGTTCTCCATTATCAGTCCCTCCTCAGGCAACTATCTCACCGACTATGAACCAGTGACAATCCGGATCTGCAACAAAGGTACAGGAGCCATCAACGGCTTCAGCGCTTCCTTCAGGCTCAACAGCCTGCCGGCCGTAACAGAAACCGTGACCGACACCCTGTTACCGGCAGATACCATGGATTATACTTTCAGCACGCCGGTCGATCTGTCAGCTTTTGGATATTACCCGGTCAAATGCTGGGTCACAGCGGCCGGTGATCCTTATCATCTCAACGATACCCTGGTAAAGTACGTTTCAAACCAACCCTTCAGCTTTTGCGTTTCTGCAGCTAACTCAGCCGGTGACGGTATTGACATCGGAAGGGTGAGACTGGGTGACCTGGATCACGGATCGGACTACCCGGTGATCTTCAACGACTCGGCTATCCGCGGCTATTCGGATTTTACCGCTGGTGTCCCCCCTGTTTATTTATCCAGGGGACATTCCTATTGGGTTTCTGTCAGCCCCGTCTTTCCTGATGACAGATATATCAACGCCTGCAAGGTCTTTGCCGACTGGAACCACAACGGGGTGTTCGATGTGGCCACTGAGACAGCCTGCACCTTCGCCGCCAATACTATTTACCCGCATACCGGCATGATCACCGTCCCCGCCGATGCATTCACAGGCGAAGTCCGGGTGAGGATAGTGCTGCAGTATGCCAGTGATCCTGCCGGCATCAATCCCTGTGGTTATTACCAGACCGGTGAAACAGAGGATTACACTGCCGTGATCGGCGATGCCCCGGATTTGTCCGATATTCAGCCCATCCTGGTACAACAGCCACCATCCGCCTATGAAGCGGATTCTGCATATACCCCGGTGGTACTGGTTAAAAACAACGGGTCAGTGACAGTCAGTGCTTTTACGCTTTCCTACTGTCTCGACAACCTCCCGCCGGTCAGCCTGCCATTCACCGGTAACCTGGCCCCTGGCAGCATCACAGCCCTGGCCTTCCCGCCCGTTGTAATGCCTGCGGGTTCGCACGATCTGTGCGTTTACACAAGCTGGACAGGAGATACGATGCCATCCAACGACACCCTTTGCCTGGAAATGTACGGTTCACTGTATTATACCATCCCAATGACGGACTCCCTTGAAGGCACGTCCTATGTCTACCAGACGGTTACAAATGACCCGGCAACACAATGGGTTCAAGGACCGGTACAGGCGGGTGTCTTTCCCCTCAACGGTGCGCATTCGACTCCGGATGTCTGGGCTGTCAACCTTGGTACGGGCTCCTATGGAGCCAACGCAAGGTGCGAGCTTATCACCCAGGAATTCCCGCTGGTGGATGGGTACATTCCGACACTTACCTTCTGGTTCACCATGATGACGGACAATCTGGCTGACGGGTTCCATATCGAATTCAGCATGGACGGGGGAAACACCTGGTTGATGCTGGGCACGCCCTACAGCCCGGTCTGGTGCTTATGCGGCTACCACTGGTATCCTTCAAGAAAAAGCGCTGACGGACAGTTCGGGTGGACAGGGGAGTATCCCTGGACATACGCAGTGAAAAACCTTGAGCAGGCCAGTAACGTAAACGGGACCTTCCGCCTGAAATTCGTGTTCACCTCCGACTCAAGCGGCGCTACCGGAGGCGTGGCAATCGACGATCTGAGAATCTACTATGCACCTTCGACAGATGCGGGCATTTCTCACCTGATACAACCCAGCCAGCACCTGGTGGCGGGCGAGGAAGCCTATGCAGCTTTCAACCTTTTCAATTTCGGCAATTCAATCTACGGAATCAATGCCGGCTACCAGGTCGACAATCAACCGGTGGTGTCGCAGAATTACACCTTTAATTTCGGTCTGGAATATATGCAGGGGACAAATATTGTTTTCACGGATCAGTTCACTGTTCCGACCGGTGATTTTACCCTGAAGATATTTTTTCATACACCGGACGACGAGAACCCCGGCAATGATACGCTCGTTGTTAACTTGCACGGGTATTACCCATGCCAGTCAGTAGATGCGAAGCTTGATACCGCATTGCTGTTGCCTGTAATCAACCCGCTCAACTATATTCTGGCCTGCCCGGGTCAACCAGTCCACCTTGCAGCGGCAGGGATTTACAACGAGAACAACACCAGTTATTTCCAGGAGGATGCCACTTCCGTTTTTACCTGGGAGATGGGGGACGGGACAGAGCTGACCGGCCAGTCTGTCGATCATAGTTACCAGTCAGGCGGTGCCTATCATGTCAGGTACAAGGTACGAGACTTTAACCTGTGTGAATCGCCCCTTATTGACGGCCCCCTCGTGGTAATCAATGAACATCCGGTTTCAGCGGTGAATCCTTTGGCAGCAGATTGTCCCGGTCATCAGCAGACGATCACCATCGGCCACAGCGACACCAATACCATCAGGCTGGCAAAGGTTCTGGAACCTGTCCTGGCGCAACAGCTCGGAAACCAAACGCCGGGATTCATCCCTGATGCGGGTTACCTTATTGGTGACTGCTATTCTTCGGTAGTGGATGTCAGTCTGTTTGATACGGGGGCAGTTATCGCGCAGCCGGAAGACCTGGCATCAGTCTGTATCAACATGGAACATTCCTATACAGGAGATCTTGATATCACCCTGACCTGTCCTACCGGGCAGAGTGTAGTGCTCAAATCCTACGTTCAGTCCGGGAGTGCCTGGCTCGGCCTTCCTTTGGGCGGTGCGTCCCATGCCAGCTACGACTGCAGCAACGTTCCCTGCCAGTACGATCCATTGCAGAACCCGGCGGGTGCAGGGTGGACCTATTGTTTTTCACCCGCTGCTTTGAACCCTTCCCTAAATGCCGTTGCGAACATGTCGGGTTCCATTCCGGCCGGGACTTACCAGCCTTCGGCCGGCTTTGACGCATTGGCGGGATGCCCGGTCAACGGTTCATGGACCTTGACCGTCTGCGATCACTGGGCGATTGACAATGGCTGGGTTTTCGGATGGAACCTGGTATTCAGCCCTGATATCATGGCCCCGTTGACCGCTTTGGAACCACTTCCGGATACCGTTCTCTGGTCCGGAAACAATATCCTGACGGCCGGCAATACCATGGCTGTGATACAGCCTGCGGTTCAGGGGATCCATCCCTGCCATGTATCCCTGGTTTATGAAAACGGATGTGTGTTTGATACTACCATTATGTTGGAAGCGGTGGAATCTTTCCAGGCCGAATGCGGTCCGGATCTGATGCTTCAGCAAGCGGGCATTGCAGGCCTTTCGGTAATGGCTCCCAACGCAGTTCCGCCACTGACTTTCCAATGGAGTACCGGAGATACCACGCAGTGGATCAATGTGCTTGTGCTCTCAGATTCAAGCTTTACCGTAACTGTCACAGACGCTACCGGATGCTCATCTTCAGACACCGTCAATGTCGTTACCGGTGTTTGTCCCTCCCTTTACGGAACAGTCACTTACGACAACGTCGCAAATACACCTCTGACCAATACCAAGCTGAGGCTGAAGCAGGGAAATGCGGTTATCGACAGTACCATGACTGCCGTCAACGGGCACTATCTCATTCCGGCCTTGTGTCAGCCGGGTGCTTACGTGCTTGCGCCAAACTGTAATAAAACCCCTGGCGGATACAATGCAGCGGATGCATTGAAGGCCATGAACTACTTCGTGGGCAGCACTTCACTGAGTGACCTGCAGCAGCTTGCCGCCGACGTCGACAATTCAGGCAGCATCAATGCAGTGGATGCACTGAACATCATGAAACGCTTCGTGGGTATGACCGCTGCATTCCCTGTCGGAGACTGGGTTTATGAAGCCGGTGATCTGGATATCGGTCCGTTTTTCAATGTAGAAAAGGACATTCAAACCCTTTGCACAGGTGATGTGGACCGGTCTTTCACACCTCAGTTGAAGGAGATGCCTGCAATCTCACAAGCTTTGACAGATGATTTCCTTCATGTCAGGGTGGGGGAGACCTTTGAACTGCCGGTTTTTGCAGAGGTTCCAGGAACGTTCCATGCCATTTCGCTGGTACTGGGTTTTGATCCCGGGCTTCTTGAAGTTCAATCAGTACTTCCGGCTCCAGGGCTTACGAAACATGGAACCTTCCTTTTTCACGTATCCGGAGGAGCATGCCGTGTGGCCTGGTACAGCCTGCTCCCGCCGGAGTTGATTCCGGCAGAGCCCCTGATGACACTGACATGCAGGATGAAATCCGACCAGCAGCCTTCCGTCAGGATTGAAGGGAACAGTATGTTTACCGGCGCAGACGGAAATACATTGTACGGATCTGTCCTGCTTTGGCCCGGCATGGAAGTGAGCCGGTACCTGAGCGACCTGAGTGTGTTCCCGAATCCTGCGAGTGGTGATTTCAGTGTCCGGTTCAGACTTGACGAGGCGGGCGGGATCAGCCTCTGGCTGGTGAATGCGCTTGGTCACCGAATCAACCTGCTGGTTGACCGTACACTGACTAAAGGAGAACATACGATGCATTTTCAGGATGCAGATCTGAGCCCCGGACTTTACCTTCTGCAGGTTTACCTGGAAACCGGACAGGGCTTGGAACAAAAATGGATGATGCTGTCGATATGTGAGTGATGACAGTCTTCCTGGACAATTACAACCGAATGCACTTATGATGCGAAATACAGGTGCACCTGGTATATGGGCGGATTGGCGATGAAAAGGTAGATCTCGTAACTCAGGAGGTATTCCAGGTTCAGGTGGGTGATCCCGTTAATGATCAGCATGTTACCAGAAAAGCTGTGTTCGGGGTCGAAATATTCTTCCCAGGGTTCCCCGTAGAGATAGGTGTAGATCACGGCAATGGATTTGCCGTCAAGCGAGGCCTTCAGTTCTGCCGTGACCTGGTCGGCATTGCTTGTCCGGATGATCGTTTGTTCTTCTTTGGTGCAGGCCATCAAGATCACCATGGCCAGGATGCAACACACAGCTATTCGCTTCATAATAATCAGGCATTTGGTTTTACCAAAGGTAGTGAATCCGTCGGGATTTGTCAATAAGGACGATCATGCCGGCTGACACGCGTACAACATCCTGACTGATAAGGTACTGCTGAGGGAAGCAATACTCGGTAATATTCATGTGTATCCTCCGGCTGTCTGATCGATACCGACACGGAACAGCTTTGCGAAAAATTGTGTAATCACGGTGTACAGCATAACTCAGTCTAAACAGCTTTGCATTCGCAAACCTGCCAAGACTGAGTATACATGGTTTCACTACCTGACAAGGATATTTAAGTATTTTTACGACTTCGTTTTCAATTTATGTCATACTATTACTACAACCGAAGCAGGCCAAAGCGGAGAAGCAGGCCTGCATCAGAACGGACGCGCCACAAATTCGGGCAAACCTGGTGGGGGGAAAACTGGCTGAAATCCCTCAGCAATATCGATTTCGACAACCGGCTGCCACGTGGGCGAACTTATGCCAACAACGGATCTGTGTTGAATGTAGACATACAGGGTTCACGGATTACATCAAAAGTCCAGGGAAGCAGGCAATCTCCATATTCTGTAAAGATCAGCGTACCTGTACCCGATAAAAAAAAGGTGAAGACCTTGCTGGCAGGGATTCGTGAGAATCCAAACATCCTGGCCCATCTGCTGAACCGGGAACTGGATCCTGAATTCAATGAATTAGCCCTTCAGAACGGCATTCAACTTTTTCCGCGCTCGTGGCATGACCTTGATATGAAATGCAGCTGCCCCGACTGGGCAGTTCCCTGTAAGCATATTGCAGCAGTCATCTACCTCATCTCTGCCGAGATTGATAAAAATCCCTTCATTCTCTTGAATATGAGGGGATTTACCCTTGAGGATCTCATCGGGAAACAGCTTCCTGAAAGTAGTGCCATCATGGATGTACCATGCATCACAACCTTGCTCAATAAGGGCACCAATGAAGGAAATGCACGTGATGCCCATGAATTTCTCAGACCCGATCTGAGCAAGATTCCCGGGAAAAACGACAGCCTGCTTGATCTGCTAAAGCCTTCACCGCTTTTTTGTGCGAAAGATTTCAAGAGTCAGCTCATCAAAGCCTACAGGATCATTCCTGCATTTGTTGCTGATATCAGGGATTCGGATTGGGAGGAACACCGGCACCCATCCTTAAAATTCCCACTTAAGCTCGTTATTGACAAGAAGGATCATTTCATCAGGACTGTGCTTATGGAGGACAGGGGAAAGGCTTCGGCCGTCAGTCTGGCCGGCTTGATGGCGCAGCTGTTTTCCACCGGTGAAAGGGAGCTTGTGGTCTGTCATGAGCACTGGCGCTGGCTTCATGCTGCAATGTTATTTGCTTTCAGATTAATGGAAACGGGGGCATTTCATCCTGCAATATGGAAAAATGAAAAGGGACTGTATTTTATCCGCTGGATGCCTGCCATTCAGATTGCGGAAGTTGCAAAGATTGCCGAAATCCTTGAAGCCGGCATGCCTGTGGATTTGATGTATGTCAGCGATTTCAGTGCGAAAAAGATCAATCCAGTGAGACTGGAGTTTTCATCAAGGGAGACATTTTACCAGTTATGCCATTCTTTCATTCAGTTAAGCATTTACTCGGCATATTCGCAAAAGAAATTTCCCGCCGAATGGTACAATAATGATATACCAAAGGAATTGCAGTACCTGTTTGGTGCATGTGCCTCCGTCGGGTTTGAGGGCTTCGGCAAAGCGGAGATTCCTGCCGCAGTGTACCAATGGCTGAGCGTTTTTTCAATCCCGGGGAGGAAGTTCAAACCCCATGTCCAGGTACTTGAAGTGAAAAGGGGTTTTGATCTTCAGATACTTTTACGAAACAGCGATGAGCCCCTGTCGCCTTATTTAAAACTGAGCGAGATCCATAAGAAGTCCTTTGCCGCCTCTGACAGGATGGACATATTAAAAGACCTGAGGATGCTTGCTTCGCAATTCTCAGTACTGACAAGACTGCTGAAAGACAAGGACATGAAAGCCACACCGGTGGATCTGGACGAACTGGGTTTGCTGCTGCGCGACATGGCTCCCAGGATGGCGCTGATGGGTGTGGACTTGTTGTTACCGAAATCACTCTCATCACTGATAAGACCCGGACTGAAACTTCGCATACGTACCACAAATACAGCGAAGCCCGGTTCTTTCTTCAGTCTGACCGATATCCTTGAATACCAATGGAATATTGCGATTGGAGATACAGACATGTCGCCGGAAACGTTTTTCAAACTTGCCAGGTCGGCAAGCGGTCTTGTAAATATTAAAGACCGTTACATTTTATTGAATGAGGCGGAATTGCGGAGTCTCCGGGAGAAATATGAAGCCAGGGGGAAAATGAATCCGCATCAGCTGCTGCAGGCTGTCATCAGCGGCCAGACAGCAGAAGGGGAGGCCGGGCTGGATGCGAATGTGGTTAAAATGATCCGGACCATGATGAAGCCGGCTGCATTAAAGATACCCAAAGGGTTGAAAGCTGAACTCAGACCGTATCAGGAAAGGGGATTTCAATGGCTGGCTCATAATCAAAGGCTTGGAATGGGCAGCATCCTGGCGGATGATATGGGTCTGGGTAAAACCATCCAGACACTCAGCTGGCTATTGCATTGCTATCACACCGGTCAGCTCAGCAATCAGAAGGCGCTCATTGTGATGCCAACATCTCTGCTTACGAACTGGCAAAAGGAGATAGAACGTTTTACACCACAGCTTAAAAGTGTGATCTATCACGGGACAGACCGCCGCAACGATTTCCGGGATGCCCAGATCATCCTTACATCTTACGGGATCGTCCGCAGGGATCATTCCAGACTTGACAAGTTGCCGTTACACGCCCTGATCATCGATGAAGCACAGAATATTAAAAACCCCGACAGCGATCAGAGCAAGGCAGTGAAGAAACTCCATGCCCCTGTCCGGGTCGCGCTCAGTGGCACACCCGTCGAGAATAACCTGATTGAATACTGGAGCATCTTTGACTTTGTCAACCCGGGATACCTGGGCAGCAGGAAGCATTTTCAGGAAACATTTGCCAAACCCATCCACCTTCACAATGACCGGGCACGTATCGAATATTTCAGGAAGGTGACTGCTCCGTTTATTTTGCGCAGGCTGAAAACAGATAAAAGTATCATTGATGACCTTCCCGATAAAATCGAAGCCAATCAGTACACTGCCCTCTCGCCGGTACAAGCCGCACTTTACCAGAGCATCGTAAACAAGGCACTGGAAGAAATTGCAGCAAGTGAAGGAATTCAGCGTAAGGCATTGATCCTCACTATGATGATGACTCTGAAGCAAGTTGGGAATCATCCCTCACAATATCTCAAATCCGGTGCGGTCAAAGGAGAAGATTCAGGGAAACTCCTGTTTACCCGCCAGATAATTGAAAATATTCTGGAAGCAAACGAGAAGGTGCTCATCTTCACCCAGTTCAAAGAGATGGGGATGATCCTCAAACATTACCTTGAAAGTGAACTGAAGGAGGAAATCCTATTTCTACACGGAGGTAGCTCCCGGACACAAAGGGATGCGATGGTTACTGAATTCCAGCAGGGAAAAAGTACCAGAATCTTTATCTTATCGCTCAAAGCGGGAGGCACAGGCCTGAACCTCACCGCTGCCTGCAACGTTATCCACTATGATCTCTGGTGGAATCCGGCCGTGGAAACACAGGCTTCCGACAGGGCTTACAGGATCGGGCAGCGTTCAAACGTAATGATTTACCGTATGATCAACAGAGGAACCATCGAAGAAAAAATTGACCTGATGATCCGGCAAAAACGGGATTTGGCAAATCTGACAGTCGCAACCGGCGAAACCTGGCTTGGAAACCTGAGCAATGAGGAGTTGGAAGCGCTCGTTCAACTTGATGGTAATCAGGGATAGCAATTCAGGAAATCATTGGCACAAAAAGAAAAATTGCAGATCATGACATGTGAAAATCCATTACTCTTATTTCCATTGTCCATACTTGAATCCTTGGAAGATATTCCGGAGTACCACGTAACACCCTGTTCTGTTTTATATCGTTCGGATGAAGCCGGAGGTCTTTATTTACCGCCAACATAGGGGCAAGATCCATACAGTGATGCTGATCGGAGGTGGGGGTGGTTCGGGTGGCGGCATTAATGCCTCCAATGTGGCGACTTCCGGAGGCAGGATAGGCAGCGGCCCCTTATGCGGCAATACGGGAAACGTGCTTGGCGGCAACGGAGGAACAGCAACCAACAACGTGAGCAACTGGCAGAATGTTTCGGCAAATGATTGTAAATGTGGTTCCGGAGGCAGGGGCGGGAGATCCTAGGTTCGGCATCCGATGCCGGGAACGGTGGTAACGGGGGAGGCTATGGGGCAGGGGGTGGTGGTGGCGGTGCCGGGACGGATAGTACGAATAACTCTGGGGCTGGGGGGAATGGAGGACCTGGGATTGTGATTGTGATTACACAATTCTAACTATTAATGTTGGTTGCTTTGCGAATTTCCTAAGATAATCTTATCTGATAGCCTGAACGTTTAAGGAAGGACAACATACTATAACTTCTGGACAGCATATTTTTACTTATAAAGTCAACAGATTATTTTTAGTTAAGTTGTTAGAATCTATAAACTTATAGCAAATTTAATATTATCCTAAGTTAAATGATTTTTTTTTCTCATAAAGTCGGAAAATTGTTCATCAGGCTTTCACTTTCCACCGCCTTCATTCGCCTTAAATAGGAATCCACCTGGTCCAGGCTATGATGCCGCAACTGCATCTGTAAGTCTTTGACAGGGATATATTTGGACGCCTTTACCGCACCCGTATGTTTAAATGAATAGAATTTATAATCTTTGGGTAAGCCCAGCTGCATACGGTACTTTCTGAAGCGGTTCCAGAGGTAGTTTTCACTCACCGGTTTAAGCCCGGGTGCTTCTTCAGGACTTACAAGGTAGTAATGGTTGGGCAGTTCGTCAAATTTCTGAGCCCGGAGGAACACCAGGAAAGATTCCGGGATCACGACGGTTTGGGTCTTGTTGTTCTTGGAGATCTCTCCCGGGACCGATACAGAGCCATCAGCCAGGTTCAGGTTGCCGGCCGTGAGCAAGCGCATTTCTTTTGGCCGGATGAAACAATAATACTGAAAGAGGGCGGCGAGCCACAGCTGGGGATCCTCCCTGGAAATGACTTCTTTCAGTATGTCGAGGATGCTGTCGTTAAAGTACTTTGCCGGAACAGCCGGGGCTTGCTGATCTTAAATTCATTGAATGCCTTTGAATCCATCTTCGTCTGTTTGCCCAGCCAGTCGAAGAACATGATCAGCAGGAGCAGGTACTGGCGTACCATATTATTTCAGCACTTGAGGGTGTTGAAGAGGTAATCGATGAAGTGCCAGGGTCTTGCTGATCCTGAACTCGCTGAATGCCTTATAGCCCATCTTATGCTGTTTGCCTAGCCAGTCGAAGAACATGATCAGCAGGAGCAGGTACTGGCGTACCATATTATTTCAGCACTTGAGGGTGTTGAAGAGGTAATCGATGAAGTGCCGGGCATGGCTGTTCTCAAAGAATGTGATTTTATTCTCCTGCCATTTGTTCTTTTCCAGACACAGGAAGAAGAGCTTTGGTTTTGATTTGCAGGAGGTGTCGGGTGCAAAGGAGGGAATGAGGGAGTGGAATGCGAGATTGCCAGAGGGCCAGAATGCTAGAATGCCAGAATGCCAGAATGGAATGCGAGATTGCCAGAGGGCCAGAATGCCAGAATGCCAGAATGGAATGCGAGATTGCCAGAGGGCCAGAATGCCAG
>CAZSQJ010000001.1:13187-13836 GCA_964608665.1 uncultured Bacteroidales bacterium
AATGCGAGAATGAAATGCGAGATTGCCAGAGGGCGGGAATGCTAGAATGAAAGGCGGGAATGCCAGAAGGCCAGAAGGCGAGAGTGCAAGAATGAAAGGCAGAGTGGGGGAATGGTTAGAGTTTGTTTTTTTTGGAAAAAAAATCCAGATCAGGAAGGAAATGCATCTATATAGTAAACAGAATGCGATGAATGATTTTAAAGAAAAGATGAAAAAGAGAACCCTGGGGGTTGCGGTCAAGGCTTTGCTGATATGCGATCAGTTGCCTTCTTCACCGGCCAATACAACAATCATCAACCAACTTACGCGGAGTGTTACCTCTGTTGGCGCAAATTACAGGGAAGCCTGCCGGGCAAAGTCGCGTGCCGACTTTGTGAGTAAGCTGCAAACGGTTGAATCAGAATGTGATGAATCGCTGTATTGGGTGGAGTTATTGGAAGCCAGGAATGAATCTCCCACAATTTCACTGAGAGCTGTTAAGGTTGAACTGAATGAGATTATTTCGGTTCTTGTGACGGCAATTAAAACTGCAAAGGGAAATGGATGAATGAGGGAATGGGGGAGTGAAATGCCAGAGTGCCAGAATGCAAGAATGCAAGAGTGAAATGCCAGAGTGCCAGAATGCAAGAATGCAAGAGTGAAATGCCAG
>CAZSQJ010000001.1:13936-205212 GCA_964608665.1 uncultured Bacteroidales bacterium
GCAAGAGTGAAATGCCAGAGTGCCAGAATGCAAGAATGCAAGAGTGAAATGCCAGCGTGCCAGAGTGCAAGAATGCAAGAGTGAAATGCCAGAGTGCCAGAATGCAAGAATGCAAGAGTGAAATGCCAGAGTGCCAGAGTGCCAGATGGCCAGAAGGCCAGAATTAAACTTGAGTGCAAAAAACATGCTAGCCTTCTCGCAATCTTGCTTTCTTGCACTCAAGTTTGGGTGGAAGATGGGACTCGAACCCACGACCTACGGAACCACAATCCGACGCTCTAACCAGCTGAGCTACATCCACCGTTTGGGCTGCAAAGATAATACATTTCCGGAATTCAAAGCAAGATTTTTGATTCAGCGGTGAAGGGAAGGTCAGGCGTAACCCATGATGCGGTAAGTTAGCATTCCCAGCATTTCATGCAGCAGACTGTGATAGAAAATAAAGGCACCGGCAGAGGGAAGCAGGAGATGGTCGGGGGTGTAGCGGCGGGAACCGGTGTTCTTATTGGTGGTATAGAGGTCACAGTGAATGCCCTGTTTTTTGAAGCATGCTGCGGCACGCCGCATATGAAAGGCGCTGGTGATCAGCAGGCAGCTGCTTCCCGGTGGCAGTCCTGCAAGGATCTTTGCACTTTCTACTGCATTCTCGTGGGTGTTGTCGGACAGGGAGTCGAGCAGGATACCGGCTGCCGGGATGCCCATAACAAGCAGGTAGTCTCTGATCATGCGGCCTTCCGGTGGCTGGGTCCGGATGAGTTCACCGGAGCCGGCCGAGATCAGTATTTTTTTTATCTTGCCGGAACGGTAAAGCGCCATGGTCTGGAATAGCCGGTCGGTGTTGTGGCGGAAGATCAGACGGTGATTGGTCTTGTCTTCCTGTACGATGCCGCCACCCAAAAGAATGCCTACATCGTAGGACTCCTTGCCGGGATCGCCTGACATGACCGGATACTCCCACAGGCGCATGACTTCGCCGGCAAGAAAAAGATTGCCAAAGAGGAAGAAAAGGATGAAGGAAAGCAGCAGCAATTTCCGGCCAGAAGGTCTTTTACGCCGGATCACCGCAAAAAGCAACAACAGGCAAATCCACAGCAGGGGAGAAAGCAGGGTGCCGAGTATCTTTGAGACAGGAAAGAAGAAACTCAGACTTGTCACTGGCTGCCGGTATTCATGGGTAACAACGTCATAAGGCTGACATTCTAATATGAACCTGCCCGCTTCCTGATGAACCATTCCAGCGAAAGCAGGATCAGGATGAGCCCGAGAACCCAGGGAAGGTTGTTCAGGTCGGTGTATTTTTTCCGGGTGTAGGCAATACTTTTTACGTCTTCACGGCTTTTGATCATCCCGGGAAGCTTCATCAGGTCCGACGGATAGATCATTTCCCCGCCACTCTGGCCGGCCAGGTTGAACAACAGGTGATGGTCGGCACGGGTGTTCACCTTCTCGATTTGCAGGGGAGCCACAGTGAACTCACCCGAAGCCCTGAGGATATTTTCACCCTGCCTTGTCTGGGCCGCATAGGTGTAGATCCCGGCGGGAAGCAGGCCGGCATTCAACTGGTAAGCATTGCCGCTACGCGAGAATACGAAGGGAAAACGCTGCCCCTCTTCCCCCGTGATGGTGATCTCCACTTCGCCTTCGTTCACCAGTTCCCACGACGGATTGTACACTTCGGCGGTCAGCACCACAGCTTCGTTTTCCACATAACGAAAACCGGCATATACCCTGAACAGGTCCTTGTTCAGGCGGATGCTGAGGTATTGTACCGTTTTGGTTATTAACTCATTGAAAGCATCGTGATTGTTCTTTGCCAGGTAGTTGGCCAGTTTCCAGCGCCAGATTCCTTCCCCGGCGATGACACCGTATTTGCGGTTGGGTTCCTGGCCAAACAGGATCAGCGGACGATCAGTGGTGAGGTTGTTGATCCGCTGGTAAAAAAGTGTGGTAGCTGAAGCCAGTGTCCTGACATTTCCGAAAGCCGTGGTCAGGGGAGGGAAATCCTGGATCATCCGTTTGTGTTCCTCTGCCAGGGTAAACAGGCTGAAGTTGGGATTGAGCGATGGTTGGCTTTCAGTGTAATTGTTTTTTTCCTGCTGAATGGATATGCCGTATTTAAGATTGTTGAAAGCCGGCAGGTTGCTGCTTTGTCCGAGTACAAACAACAGTGGTATGCCTTCTTCCCCCGCTTTGGTTACCAGGTTTGTAAGCGGAAACGCCCCTGAAGGTAACTGGTGGAGAATGATAAGGTTATACGGCTGGATACTTTCCGTGAACGCACTCCCAAGGGCGACGGTCAATTCCAGATTGACATTGCTTTCAATACCCGACCGGATGGCTGCAATGTCAGGGTGGGGTGCCGCGTAAAGGAGCAGTATCTTTTCCTTGCCTTCCAGTACCCGGACATAGATATCTTTTTCATTATTGTCGTAGGAGATCTCCCCTTCGAGGCGGGTCACCCTGACACGGTAATGCTGCAGTCCGCTGTGGGTGGCTTCCAGGGTCGTAAAGATGTTTTCAAGGTAACGTCCTGCGTTGATAACGAGCTGTTTACTGTACACTACCTGCTGGTTTCTGACTATCTCCAAAAGGTACTGGCTTCCCTGAAGGAGGTTGGCTTTCAGTTGTATTTCAAGCGGAAATTTATTGCCCAGGAAAACGGTGCTGTTGTAATTGACCCTGGAAATCACCAGGTCTTTCCGTGGTATGGTATCACCCATCGCGACAGCATACACCGGGAAGGGTATCTTTTCAGCTGTGAACAAGGGATTCAGGCCGCGGTTGTAAATGCCGTCGGTAATGACCACCAGGGCTCCCACATTGCGGTTCAGGTAGCGGCTGCGAATATCTTCAAACAATGCCGAGAGATCAGTCGTTTTATCGGTGTAAGCGGGGGAGATACCCTCCCTGACACGGTCACCGAACGAATAGGCGGCAGTTTGGTAATCCCCAGCTATTTCGTCCATTACTTTACCGAGCTGCTCGTGGAAACTTGTTTTTATCCAGGTGCTGTCCTGGTGTAACGTGACAGATTCTGAGGCATCGCGGGCGAAAATGATAACGGGCTTCTCGACCTGGCGGACGATTGTTTTGAGCAGGGGTGAAAGCAACAGGAAGGCGATGAGACTGACTGTCAGGAACCGGATGATGGCCAGGACAATCGACAACTGTTGTGAAAATTCGTTTTTATTGTCTTTATAGTAAAGAAGGCCGGCAAACAAGGCGCCGCAGAGCAGACAGAAGATCAGGAACCAGATCGGTTGTTCGGTGATGATATTCACGAAGGCAGGTTTAACAGATTGTCGGGATAACGGAATGAATTGCTTTTAGGTATTCAGACCGCCGCAAACATTGATGACCTGACCGGTTACATAGGAAGAAAGGCCGGATGCAAGGAAAACTGCCAGTTTGGCCACATCTTCAGGACTTCCGGGGCGTTTCATGGGGATATCCTTTATCCAGTTGGCCCGGACTTCTTCGGGCAGGGTTGAGGTCATTTCCGTTTCGATGAAACCGGGGGCGATGGCATTGCAGCGGATATTACGGCCTCCAAGTTCCTGTGCGATACTCTTGGTAAAACCGATGATCCCGGCTTTGGAGGCGGAGTAATTTGATTGTCCGGGGTTTCCGCTGACTCCGACCACAGAGCTCATATTGATGATGGATCCGTTTCTTTGTTTGATCATCACTTTCTGGACAGCCTTGGTGAGGTTAAATACCGATTTCAGATTAATCCGGAGCACAAGATCCCAGTCGGTCTCAGACATGCGGAGCAGCAGGTTATCCCGGGTGATGCCGGCATTGTTGACCAGGATGTCAATAGCTCCGAAGTCGGCTACCACTTCATCAATAAGCTTTTCTGCGGCCACGAAATCACCTGCATCAGAGGCATATGCCCTGCATTCGGTTCCCATACCACGGAGGGTCGCTTCCAAATCGCTGCTTGCTTCATCAAGCCTGAGATCAGAAAACGCAATACGGGCTCCTTCTGCAGCAAAGTGAAGGGCTATGGCGCGTCCGATTCCGCGGGCACCGCCGGTGATCAGTGCCGTTTTATTTTCCAGTAATTTCATAAGCTGAATTTTAATCTTTAGATTGCATGGGGGACAAAGATAAGAAATTGCCCAAATCCTTGGTATTTTTACCGAATGGGCTTAAATTGCTGACATTTTAAATCCCTGCCGCACGTGCATACCAGTTTGCAGCATAAAATACTCATCACCCTGATTGTCATTCTGATGGTTGTTGGACTTGGGTATCATTTTATATACCTGTGGGAGAGAAAAAATATCACGGGAGCGGTAAAGACCTTTGAGGAGCAACATCGCGATCTGCTGATTTCGGTAATCAACACCCAGAGCAGCAAGTTACGGACATACCTGGCTGACTATACCCAATGGGATGAGCTAACTGAAAACATTTACAGACAGGATTCGGCATGGCTGAAAAAGAATGTCAGCTATGCAACAGGCCAATATGACATCAGCTGGTTATGGTTGTACGACCGGGACTTCAGGCTCATGCACAGGGAACCGGGAGAAAATCCGCAAAACAGGCAGTTCAGCCTTCCCGACAAGGGGCAGATGATGTACCTTTTGGGCAATAATCCTGAACTTCATTTTTTTATCAACGCGCCACACGGTTTGGTCGAAATCTATGGTTCTCCCATACATCTTCAGGAAGACAAGCAGCGAAGCCTTCCCCCTGAAGGTTGGTTATTCGTTGGAAAGAACTGGAATGACTCATTGCTGACAACACTGGGGAGGATGACCTCAAGCAGCATTTCCCTGGATACATCCTCGATGATCATCGAACGTCCGGGACAGAGGGAATCAGGCACTGACCGCATCAGGGTTTCACTTGTGCTCGAGGGATGGAGCGGAAAGCCGGTCGGACTGATTAATTCTGAAAAGGAGATCATATTCCTTGGCCAGTACAGAAGCAGTTTCAACCGCTTTCTCCTGATCAGCCTTGCGTTAACGATGTTGTTATTCACCGGTTTGGCATTCATTATTTCCCGGTTTGTTAATCTGCCCCTTGATTATCTGAACAAAACCCTGGAAAACCGCGATCTGAGGTATTTAAAACCACTCAGATCCCAGAAGGGCAAATTCGGAAAACTTTCGGAAAGCATTGTTCAGTTGTTTGCAAAGGAAGCCCTCTTACAGGAGGAGGAACGCAGGCGACGCCTGGAGACACAGCTTATTCAAAGTGAGAACCGGTTCAGGTTGCTGGTGGAAAACAACCCTGATGTCCTTTGGATTTGTGATGATGCAGGGAATGTGACCTATATCAGTCCGAATGTATCACAGGTACTTGGTGCATTCCCGGAAGATTTCATGGAAAACAACCGGATTTGGGAGCAGCGGGTTCATCCTGATGACTACCGTGAAATGAGGGAGCACTTTCACCGGTTTATTCACCAGGATGTTGAATACCAGTGTGAGTACAGGTGGAATTACGGAAACGGAAAAGAAATCTGGGTTGCAGAGAAGGCCATTTCAAAGTTTGAAGCAGAGGGTTTAAAATATTCCTGCGGAAGAATCTCCGATGTTACCGTCGATAAACTATATAAAAAGGTCGTTTATGAATCGGAACAACAGTACCGTTCATTATTCGATCAGAATCCCATGGGGGTTGTGGTGGTTTCTTTGAAAGATTTCAGCTTTATTAAAGCCAACAAGGCCTTTTGCGAGATGACGGGGTATACTGAGGATGAGTTAAAAACACTGAAAATCAGTGATATCACGCCTTCAGAGGATTTGGAACTGGAGATGCGCCAATCGCAGCTTGCCAGGGAAAAAAACAAGGAAACTTTTATGGTTGAAAAACGCCTGGTCACCAGGGAAGGAGATTTTATATGGGTATCGGTGACCATCAGCTACCTGCTTGACCAGGACGGAAAACGTATCATGGGTTGCGGTGTGTTGGAAAACATTACTGAACGCAAACGCATGCTTGATGCAATCAATCATGAGCACCGGCTGTTGGTCGGGTTGATGGACAGTATACCTGACCTGGTATATTTCAGGGATGGCAAAGGAAGGGTTGTTCATATGAACCAGGCGATGGCCGGCGCTTTGAAAAAAGCCGGCTATCCTGAGTATAACCTGGACCTGTCGGATGAACTGCTGGAGCAGGATACCGGACTGACCAGCCTGATGACAGGTGATGATAAGGTGACAGGTGCAGGAGAAACAGTTCTGGGCAGGGAAATTCCCATTTCCGGGCCTGATGGTGAAACTATCTGGTATTCTGTAAGTAAAATACCCATTAAGCCAGTTGATGGACAGGAAAGGATCATGGTTGGGATCATGAGAGATATTACCTCATTAAAGGAGAATGAGATCCGGTTGAAGGCGTATGCCGGTGTATTAAAGAACAGTAACCTTGCCAAAGACAAGTTTCTTTCCATCCTTGCACACGACCTGAAGAACCCTTTCAATGCAATACTTGGCTTTACCTCGGTACTTCTTGAGGAATATGATGATTATACTGATGTTGAGCGGAGACATTTCCTGGAGAACATTCATCATGCCACCCAGAATACGTTTAATCTTGTACAGAACATCCTGTTCTGGAGCAGGTCTCAATCCGGGAGCATCGAATACCAGCCGTTACAGCAGGATCTGTTTACCCTGGTCAACGAGACATATCAGTTACTGAAGCCTGATCTTGAGAGGAAACACATCCGTTTTGTATCACGGATTGCATTGAATACGATAGCCTGTTTTGATGAAAATACCATCCGAACAGTAATCCGGAACCTGTTGTCGAATGCGGTGAAGTTCTCCAATCCGGGTGGCATGGTCAGCATATACAGCCGAAAAATCAACGACCGGATGCTGGAGATTTGCATTGAAGATCAGGGTGTGGGTATCCCTGAACAGGCAATGGAGAAACTTTTCAGGATAGATGACAGTTTTAAAAGAGAAGGGACACTTGGTGAACAAGGGACAGGGCTTGGTCTGATCCTCTGTAAAGAGTTTGTGGAACGAAACGGAGGCGTGATGTGGGTGAGCAGTACGGAAGGAAAAGGGAGCCGCTTCTTCTTCTCTGTTCCCTTAAAAGCAGAAACGACATAGCATCTGAGCATATGAAGACCGGAATCAGAATACTGAGCATCATTCTTATACTTAGCTGGCAGGCACCGGGTTTGCATGGAAATGTATCAGGCAGTCCGGAGGGTAAGTTCAGCAGTCTGTTAAAAAATGTACCCGATCAGTATCCGCTTTTTTTAATGTCGGAAGGGCAGAAGTGGATTGATTCCGCAAAGTCTGCCCGGCCGGTTGAAGCCGCCCTGGGGTATATGACCATTGCCAGGGCATACAGCCTGATGAATCAGGAAAACAATGCCCACCAGGCACTTTCAAAAGCACTGACCATCCTTGATTCAGCAAGGAGAACCACCAGCTTTCTGGAAGCATTGCTGATGAAAGCCGAATTATGGCTTGCATTCGGGAAATATGAAGATACATTTGCTGCTTACATGAAGCTGCTGGAGGAAGCGGAGAAAGCTGCCGATACCGTGTTTATTACACAGGCATACAACGGTATCGGTATCATTTTCAGGGTTTTCGAAGAATACAGCCGGGCCAGGGATTATTTCTCAGAGGCCATGAAACTCAGCGAAAACTTAAAAAATGACTGGTGCCTGGCTACCACGAGGAAGAACCTGGGAACATATTACTATTACCTGAAGGACTATTCAAAAGCCCTTGGATATTATAATGCTGCACTCAGCTACTGGCATTCTATGGGTGATCACGAGGAACGTTGCGGGATTCTTAACAATCTCGGTAATACCATGCGACAACTTGGCAGTTACAGGGAAGCGGAACAATATTATGAACAGGCGCTTGAAATGGCTGGCAGGCTTGGTTCCCGTTACCTGCATGCGGTACTGGTGAAAAACATCGGTATTTTGAATTCGCGGCAGGGGAAAACAGCTGAGGCATTTCAATTACTGAATCATGCTGTTGCATTTGCCAGGGAATACGGTTTGCTGAGAGTTGAGGTGGATGTTTTGTCGGAACTTGCCAAAAATTATTACCAATCGGGGAATTACCTCATGGCGTATGAAACAGTTCGCGACTATGAACAGGCAAGAGATTCCCTGCTTCGTACAAGCCGTTTCGAGAATATGCTGAACCTGATGAATGCAAGGGAACAGGAACGCAAGGACAGAAGGGTGGAGGATGAAAAACGAAAAGCGACCCTCGACAGGGTGAAAACCGAAAGAAATTACCTGTACCTGGCAATAACCCTGGTTTTGTTCTTGTCTGCTGTTCTGACCCTGCTCCTGAAGAACAATGCCAAACAAAAGATTAACAGGGCATTGCAGGCTCAGAACGACGAGATCCAATATCAGCGGGATGAACTTGACATGGTGAACAGAAAACTGAAAGAAACGCAGAATCAGCTTGAAGAACTGGTACAGTCAAGAACCTTTGAACTGCAGCGGACCAATGAATTATTGCTGGAAGAAATCGAGGAACGGAAGCAGGCTGTACAAAGCCTTCACGAATACCAGTCATATCTGATGGAACTGCTGAACGGTGTGGCGGATCCGTTGTTTGTCAAAGACAGCCAGCACAGGTGGATACTGCTCAATGACGCATGTTGCAGGTTAATCGGTGCGAGCCGTGAAGCATTAATCGGCAAGTCCGATTATGATTTCTTTCCGAAAGAGCAGGCGGATGTTTTTTGGGAGAAGGATGATGAAGTACTGAATACCGGCAAAGAAAATGTAAATATCGAGAATATCACCTCAGTTGAAGGAACCCTGCATATCATTGAAACCAAAAAGAAGCGCTTTATTACCGGCAATGGTGAAAGCATACTTGTGGGTATCATCAGTGATATCACCGAAGAGAAAAGGCTGCAGGATGAGATCCTGCATCTGAATAAGAACCTTGAGAACCTGGTGATGGAGCGAACGCACACCCTGTGGGTGACGATAAGGCAGCAGGAGGAGCTGACCAGGGAACTGAAAGCTGAAAAAGAAAGGGCAGAGGAGTCGGACAGACTGAAATCCAATTTCCTCTCCAACCTGAGCCATGAACTCAGAACACCGATAACAGGAATACTCGGAAGCGCCGAAGTGTTATCCGAATATCAGACTGACGCGGAATCACTCAGGATGATCAACAACATCAAGCTTTCCGTCAATCGCCTGCTTAAGTCCATGGATGCTATCATCCTGTATTCCGAACTCTCGGCCGATCAAATCAGCCTGAAACCCGTCCCCATTGACTTGTCGGCATTGATCAGGGAATCAGCCGAACCATATATTCGTATGAGCAATGAGAAAGGAGTCCCTTTTGAACTGAACCTGGAAAACGGTTTGGAAGTGGTTGCCGATAAACATTATCTTGGGCTTGTGCTCAAAGAGGTTCTGGATAATGCAGTGAAATTCACTCACAAGGGAAAGATCATGCTTTCGATTGGTGATCAGTATTACCAGGGATTCAAAGGCAGGCTGATCCGGGTGCATGATACGGGGATCGGTATCAGGAACGAAGATCAAACCATGATCTTTGACGGGTTCAGGCAGGTGAGTGAGGGCTGGGGAAGACATTATGAGGGCAACGGACTTGGCTTGACCATTGCCAAAAAACTGCTGCAGTTAATGTTTGGTGAGATTTTGGTTGAAAGTACGCCCGGAAAGGGATCGGTCTTTAGTATCTGGCTGCCTGTTCAGGAACAATAAACGAATATTAGTGCCATTACCATGCCCTTAAAAAGAAAGTTCATCATCCTGTTTGTCTCGGTTTCATTGGTTTCAATACTGGCTTTTCTTGCAATGGAATACCTCAGAAAAGAACAGCATAAACTGCTGACAATCGCTCATGCTGAATCTACGGCTCAAACAGTAAATGCTACCATAAAAAACTTAGCGCAATCGCTGGATCAGGTGACTTTCGATTATACATACTGGGACGAAATGGTGCGCTATGTAAATGACCCGGATACTGCATGGGCAAACGTTAACCTTGCAACCATTATTCAGTCCTATACCGTTCATGCAGTTTGGGCATATAACAGGGAACAGGAACTCGTGTATTTTATCACCGGCTTATATCCCGGAGCCTCCCGAATGTTGCCCCTTCCTCCGGCCGTTTTTCCAATGCTGCACAAGAATCGCCTGATACAGTTCTATTTGCATCTACCCGAGGGTTTATTCCTGATCAGTGCAGCCACCATACATGATGACACGGATATTGCCCGTGAACAGGAGCCCCAGGGTTATTTCTTTCTGGGGAGGCTCGTGGATGATGAGTTTTTGTCAACAGTACAGGCGATAACAGGTACGCATATAGAACTCTCAAAGCCTTTGGAGAAAACTCCTGAACCCGGCAGGTCAACCATCAATTATATTTATCCTTTCCTGTCGTTTAAAGGGGAAATTGTGGCGAATGCTGTCTGTTCAAGGCCAATTTCCAATTTCGAGTCCGTCTACCGTTATTCGAGAATTTTTATCCTGGTGTTTTTCTTTGTTGGGATAGGATCGCTCATTTTGATATACTACCTGGTACATCAATGGATCAACAAACCGATGGACAAACTGGTGACCTCTCTGGTACAGGACGATCCCGGCATCATTCTCTCGCTGACAGACCGTAAGGACGAATTTGCGCGGCTGTCAAAACTGATCATGGATTTCTACCGGCAGAAAGCTGATTTGAGCGTGAAAATAGCTGAACATGAAGCCGATAAACAACAGCTTACCGAAAGTGAAGAGAAGTTTTCCAAAGCCTTTATCTTTAATCCGACGGCTACGATTATCACCAACCTCGGTGAAGGTCGTATCCTGAGTGCCAACAGCAGTTTCCTCAGGCTCACAGGATATTCGCTCCAGGAAGTTAAAGGGCGAACTCCGGATGAACTGCATTTGTATGAGCCTGAGAAGGTGAAAAAAATCCTTCCGGATGGTCTGAGGAATGACAATCAAATGCCTGAGTACGAACTGGAATTGCGGAAAAAGGGAGGAACGTTTTGTAATGTGCTGTATAAGAGCGAATTTATTCATCTTCAGGGAGTAAAATCTCTTCTTACTGTGTTTGTGGATATCACTGACCGGAAGCAGGCGGAACAAACCCTTGAAGCAGCAAAACATATGGCCGAGGAATCCGATCGTATGAAGAACGTGCTGCTCACAAACATCAGTCATGATCTTCGCACACCGCTCACCAGTATCCTGGGATTTTCCGGACTGATCATCGAGGACACTCAGGAAGAAGGCATCAGAAACCTTGCAGATAAAATTCTGGAAGCCTCCGGAAGGATGATCTCAAGCCTGAATGCCATTATGACCCTGGCTGAAATTCACGCCGGTACGCTGCGCATCGTGAATAAAAACCTTAACATCAGCACGTATCTTGAATCCTGTTTCGCTCAATACCGGGAAATGGCTTTGCGGAAAATGATCGATTTCAGGATAAACACAGAGAAGGAGTTGTTTGCCGAAGTTGACGGGAATTACATTAATCAGATGATGCAGCTTCTGCTGGACAATGCTTTCCAATTCACAGAGCAGGGTCATGTCACCATTGATGTCTACGAAAGCATCAGGGACGACAACAGCTATGTTACCATAAGGGTAAGCGATACAGGAACCGGAATCTCTTATGAAAAACAACAGGAGCTTATCGCTGAATTCGCAAGTATCACCGCAGGTAAGGGTGGAGGTTCCATTGTTTCCGGGTATGGACTGTCACTTGTGTGTCATCTGGCCTGCAAAATGAATGGGACCCTCGAAATGGAAAGTGAGCCGGGACACGGTTCGGTATTCAGCATCAACTTTCCTTCCAAACCGTCAAGGAATAAACATGAGTGAATCTGACGGCATATTCGGGCCGGAAATGGTTGAAGATTTGCCGGGACCTCTGATAATGATAATTGATGACGATCATTTTGCATGCCAGTTGTGTCTGACCTATCTCAGACATCATCACCAGGCTGTATCTTTCAGCATTGCGGACGATGCGGTTGCGTTTTCAAGATCACATCGCCTTGGGGTAATTTTTCTGGATATTGACCTGGGTGGCGGTTTAAGGGGTGAGGAGGTACTTTCCGAACTCAGAAAGTCTGAATTAAACCTGAAAACGCCCGTGATTGCCGTTACAGGATTTACTGATGAAGCAGAGAAAAAAGAAATCCTGGAAGCAGGTTTTTCAGGATTCCTGCCAAAACCATTCTCCCGCGATGATATTTTACACCTGATCAGTGAATTGCTCCGGGACAATTAGCTGCATCTTTATATCCACCTGACCAGGTTAATATCCTGTCGGTGAGCCAGAAGTTCGTTTTTAGGATAGAGCCGGAATGCAAAATCGAAAACGCCGGGCTTGTTCAGCGGGATACTGCATGAAAAAGTCAGCTTTTTATGATTAACCGCTGACAGTGTCATCTCCTTCAGGAAACTGACCGCTTTCACTTCATCATTTTCTTTGGTTCCGAATACGACCTCGAGTCCGATATCCTGTGGTTCCATTTGATGAATGTCGATCTGGACCTCAGCCTGAAAATCATCTCCCAGGGCAAGGGGTCTCAGCGATGAATTGGTGGTTTTCACTGAAATCACTTCAATGTTTTCAAATTCACTCAGAATAAGTTGTTTCCAGCTTGCAAGCTGGTTGGCTGCCTTTCTGTTTCCGTCCTCCAATAAGGATGAACGTTCAAACAGCTTGCTGTAGAATAATTTGTAATAGTCATCTATCATGCGCTTCATGGTGAAATGAGGAGCGATGCCTGCGATGGCGTTTTTAATGGTTGCTACCCATTCACCCGGTATGCCCTGCTCATTTCTGTCATAAAACATGGGAATGATTTCTTCATCCAGAATGTCATAAATGGTCTCGGTATCGAGTTCATCCTGGAAATGCTGATTGGCGTATGTTCTGGATTCTGGCAATGCCCAGCCGGCATTGGACCGGTATCCCTCTGCCCACCACCCGTCGAGCACACTGAAATTCAGTACGCCGTTCATGGTGGCCTTTTCGCCGCTGGTACCTGAAGCTTCCTGTGGCCGTGTGGGAGTGTTCAACCAAACATCCACGCCACTGACCAGTTTTCTTGCCAATGCCATATCGTAATTTTCCAGGAAAATAACCCTTCCATGGAAATCAGGCATGCGCGATACTTCGATGATCCGTTTGATCAGATCCTGTCCTGCTTTGTCATTGGGGTGTGCTTTTCCTGCAAAAAGGAATTGAACAGGCTTTTTGGGGTTGTTTACGAGTTCCCTGAGACGATCCATATTGGAGAAAAGCAGGTGTGCCCTTTTATATGTGGCAAACCGCCTGGCAAAACCAATGGTCAGGTGCTCATCACTGACCTTTTCCAAAATGTCAAGAATGATGCCCGGGTTCTCCTGCCTCCTGGTAAGGTCGTTGCTGAGCCTGACCTTGATGAATTCGATCAGTTCCCGCCGCTGGTTGTTGCGGATATTCCAGATCTCTTCATCTGCCACACCGTGAATCTTTTCCCAGTGTTCAGGATTTGACTGCTCACTGAACAGGATGTCACCCATATGACGGGAATAAAGTGACTTCCAGCGGTCAGCAGTCCAGGTGGGCATATGCACGCCGTTGGTAACATAACCGATATGCAATTCATCGGCAAAATATCCGTCATAAAGATCCCTGAACATCTGGCGGCTTACGTTTCCATGAATACGGGAAACGCCGTTCACTTCCTGGGAAAGTCTCACAGCCAGCACACTCATCGAAAACTTTTCATCCATCCTGTTTTCATGATACCTTCCCAGGTTCATAAACTCATCCCAGCTGATGTTCAACCTGTCGGGATAATGTGGAATGTAAGTACGAAGGATATCCTCCGCGAAGGCATCATGGCCTGCAGGTACCGGGGTATGGGTGGTGAAGAGGGTAGATGCCCGCACCAGTTCCATAGCCACCGCAAAAGTCAGCTTCTCTTCCTGTACCAGTTTTCTTAATCTTTCCAGTCCGATGAATGCAGCATGGCCTTCGTTAATGTGGAAAACTGCGGGGCGTTCGCCCAGAGCGTCCAAAAGCCTGATCCCGCCTACACCCAGCAATAACTCCTGCTTGAAGCGGTTTTCCCAGTCACCACCGTACAACTGATGGGTTACCTGGCGGTCCACTTCCAGGTTTTCTTCTAAATCCGTATCCAGCAGGTAAAGCGGTACCCTGCCCACCTCAAGTTTCCAGGCCTTTGCTATCATGGTTCGCCCGGGAAGGGCAATACTGACAGTCAGCAGTTCACCACCGGAATCCTTCAAAGGCTGAACAGGAAGATGGGTAAACTTCTGGGGGACAAGCTCCGACAACTGATCGCCAAAAAACGAAATACGCTGATTGAAATAACCATATCGGTACAGCAAACCAACCCCGATGATATTGGCGTTGGAATCGGAAGCCTCCTTCAGGTAGTCACCAGCCAGCATACCTAAACCACCCGAATAGGTCTTTACCGTGTCGTGCAAACCATATTCCATGCTGAAATAGGCAATTCGCCTCTGATCCTGCTCCACGGTTTTTGCCATGTATTCATCAAACACATGAACAACTTGTTTCAGTCTGGCAATAAATCCTTCATCCTGTGAAAGCCGTTTGATCTGGTCAAATTGCAGACTTTCGATCAACGCAATGGGATTATGCTGGCTTTCTTCCCAGCCTGCATGATCAATGCTGTCGAACAATGCTGTGGCTTCTGAATTCCAAGACCACCAGAGGTTTTTCGCAAGCCGGTGCAAATCTGCCAGATGCTCCGGCAAGCGTGGATTCACGTACAACTTCTTCCAGACAGGCAGGTTGGTTTTCGGGGTATCATACACCGTATAGAAATCTATTCCGAGTTTATCACGGTAAAGTCCATAGCGGTCAGCAACTTTGTCCAATGCCATTTCATATGCCAGATAATATTGCTCAATCTGCGTCGACCAAAGGGCTTTCTGTGCAAGCAACTGCGCACTCTTCATGGCATCCTCCCGTTTGTCCCCGGGCATGGCTGCCACTTCCCTGATGATCGCACTGATGTATTCCACAACCTGAACTGAGTTTTCTTCCGTCCTGTCCACAACAAACAGGGCATTCCCGTGCTTCCCGTTTTTTGACCTGGCCCAGATGCCAAATCCAGTAAGTGATGTGGTAATGGTAGGAATGCGGAATGCAAGACTCTCAAGCGGAGTGTAACCCCATGGTTCATAATAGGAGGGAAACACAGAAAGGTCAAAACCAATGAGCAGGTCGTAATAATGAGAGTTCAACAAACCGTCGTTTCCGTTCAGATAAGCGGGAACAAAAATCACTTTCACCTTGTCATTCCTGCTGTTGGTGATCCCTGCCGTTTTCAGCCGGTTCAGCACCGGATCGTGTTCAGGACTGAACAGGTCATGACTCAGGAAGCCGGCAGCAGGAAGGTCGTTCGGTTTGTTCTGTTGATACCTGGAAAGGACCGTGGGATTGACACCGGTATGATTGGCCGGAACCATAATGAAAGCAATAACCTGTTTTGTCAGACTTTTTTCTTTGTTGAGTTTCCACATGGCATCAATGTACAGGTCAATTCCCTTGTTGCGAAACTCATAACGACCGCTGTTAACTACCAGCAGGCTGTCGGGATCGGGCCGGTAACCGAGTACGGCATGTGCAAGCTTCAAAAGGGTATCACGTGCATGCTGCCTTTTCAGATCGAAGGCCGCATGCCCGGGTACGATACTGAAATCGAAACCGTTAGGAGTCAGCACATCCGGTTTCTTATCCAGAAATCTCTCACATTCGCTGACGGTGATTTCCCCGACGGTGGTGAAAGCATCGGCAGCATGGGCGGCATTTTTCTCGAGGGAGTGTTTTGCCCGGATGCCAAGATTTGAGGCCATCACATCAGGCTGGTAATGACTCATGTCGCGGTACAGCGGCATCAGGTTGCCGGCCACCGAGCGCCCCATGGTGGTTGCATGCGTGGTAAACACTGTTCCGGCCTGGGGAACATGCGCTTTCAGGTACAATACACCTGTACCGGTCATCCATTCATGGAACTGCGCGATCAGACGGTCCTGCGCCGAAAGGTGAAACTTGTAAAAACTTTCGATCACCTGGGCCGCTGCATGGCCAAACATGGCAGGTTCTATATAATCCCACTGACCGGTAATGGAGTCGAGCTGATAACTAATCCAGTAATCGGCGAAAATTTTGTCTTTGACCGAAAACAGCGGTGTAAAATCAACCAGAATAACCAGTGGAGATCCGGGTATGTTCCACCGGCCCATACGCAAACGCAGGCCTTCTGATTCAGCTTTGTCGCGCCAGGGACGGTACACTGTTTTGTCTTCAATAAACTCGGGATTGTCCTGTGTTTCCATCCATACATCGGGTCCAATCAGAATATACTGATTATCAAGTAATTGCTGAAGAGTCAATGCCTTGCTCGCAACAACAGTGTATATTCCTCCAACTTTATTACAAACCTCCCAACTGACTTCGAATAAATAGTCTGGTTTCATATTTTTACATATTCATAATTATCATTAGTGATGCGCATGCCCTAAAGTGAAATTAACATGCAGCCGCGTCTTTTGTTTTCACCTGAATAAGACAAAGACGGCAGGCATCTTCCGGAATTCACCGGTATACCGCATTCTCCAGCCTTGTATTGTATCGGTGATGATCTTCTGATCAGGGCTGAGCAGCAGGCAGGCAATACACAGCATGGTATCGGGCCGGCATGTTTGCAGGATTTGTTCGATGAGAGAAACATTGCGGTACGGAGTTTCCATGAACACCTGGGAGGCACCGGTCCTGTCCGCCTGCTGGTCGATCTCACGGATCCTGGTCTTCCTGGCATGTTTCTCAATGGGAAGATATCCATGAAAGGTGAACTGTTGGCCGTTTCCCCCGGAAGCCATCAATGCCAGGAAAATGGAGGAGGGGCCCGGAAGCGGAACAACTTCGATCCCCTGTAAATGGGCCAGCCGCACCACTCCGGCCCCGGGGTCTGCAACACAGGGCAGCCCGGCATCCGACATCAGTCCCGCATCCTGTCCTTCAAGCAGACAGGACAGAAATATACCCGCTTCTGTAATATGTGTGTGCTCATTCAGCTCAAAAAACATCTGATGTTCAAAAGGATGAGGGTAAGCGCACCGCTTCAGGAACTTCCTGGCACTGGCCATTGATTCCACAATAAACACATGTAATCCGTGAATGATGGATGGATTGAAGCAAAGTACCTGAAAATCTCCGCTTTCGCCAATCGGAGTGGGAATCAGGTATAGTCTGCCGGTTTTACGTTTCATGTCTGGTTCCAGGGAAGTTTATTCAGATCCGCATTGCCTCCTGAAATGATGATTCCGATTTTCTTTCCGCCAAGTTTTTGCAGGTTCTCCAGGAGTACGGCAACAGCAACGGCTGAGGATGGCTCCACAATGATTTTCATTCTTTCCCATATCCATCTGGTGGCATTGATGATGGCATCTTCTCCGGTTGTGATGATGTCGTGTACATATTGCATGATGACAGGGTAGGTGAGGCTTCCCAGGGAAGTCTTTAAGCCGTCGGCGATGGTATCCGGATTCACGGAAGGGACAAATTTCCTTTGGGTGAACGACAAATAAGCGTCGTTGGCTTTTTCCGGTTCAGCAGCGATTACTGCCGTATCCGGCGACCAGTAATGACTGCTTAGCAGTGTCCCGCTAAGCAGTCCTCCCCCTCCGACCGGGACTAAGATATAGTCGAGACCGGGTACCTGACGGATGAATTCCAGGGCGGCAGTCGCCTGACCGGCAATGATGCGGTAGTCATTATATGGATGAATCTCAGCTGCACCCGTACGGGAAATCACTTCAGCCAGGGTCGATTCCCGGGCTGCAAGTGTAGGTTCGCAAAACGTGATCCTGCCGCCGTAATGTTCAACTGCCCGTACTTTCACTGCCGGGGCATTGGAAGGCATGACCACAAACGCAGGGATTTTTCTGAGGGATGCTGCCCTGGCCAGGGCTTGCGCATGGTTACCCGAAGAATGCGTGGCAACGCCTGCAGCAGATATATCCCCGGATAGTGTCATCACTGCATATACAGCTCCCCGCGATTTAAAGGCCCCCGCTTTCTGAAAGTTCTCGCATTTGAAATAGACACTGCATCCCGTCAGGCTGTTGAGGGTATGACTCGTAAGGACAGGGGTGTGATGAATGTATGGGGCAATCAGGTTGTGAGCCCGCTCAATGGCTTCCTTAGCGGGTATATCATGCATTGTGTGCCAGTTTCCGGGTAATAATCTGCAGCAAATGATCTGTGGCCTCGTCCAGCAAACGGAAGGTTCTTTCAAAATCCTGTTTTCCGCCGTACCATGGGTCAGGAACAGTCGCATTGCTGCCTGGATGAGCAACATTCATCAGAAAACCGGTTTTATCCCTGTCTGTCTGGTTTCTTGATATCGCAATGACATCGCTGTAGTTATTCCCGTCCATTACAAAAATCATATCATTGTCATCGAAATCCTCAACCCTGAATGGCCTGGCACGATGGCTGCCGATATCGATTCCATGCTGTTTGCAGACTGCCGTGGCTCTTGTGTCGGGAGGATCACCGAAATGAAAGGACTCAAATCCTGCCGAATCAATTTGTACCTGTTTTTCAAGCCCGGCTGCCCTGATTTTATTTTTCATCAAACCTTCTGCCATGGGACTGCGGCAGATATTTCCCAAACAAACAAAGAGTATTCTCATCAGGGTTGACTTGGATTGAAGGAAACCGCTCAGATCCGGAGTTTCTTTTCAAGATCTTCCACATAGGTGCGGAACTGCTTGTCGGTTTCAATGAGGTTGACTACTGTCCTGCAGGCATGAAGCACGGTTGCATGGTCTTTGTTACCGCAGTGATGCCCGATAGTGGCAAGAGAGGATTTGGTGTGTTTCTTGGCAAAATACATGGCCAGTTGCCTCACCTGGACAATCTCCCTTTTCCGGGTTTTGGAATTGATACTCTCAAGCGGAAGTCCGAAATAGTCGCAAATCACTTTCTGGATGTAGTCAATGGAGACCTCCTTGGCGGTGTTCTTCACGAATTTATCGATCATCTGCCGCGCCAGTTCCATGGTAATTGCCTTTTTATTGAGTGTTGACTGGGCGAGAATGCTGACAAGAGCACCTTCGAGCTCGCGGATATTTGTGGAAATGCTGTAGGCCAGGTACTCTACCACATCATCGGGCATGCTGACACCGTCATTGTAAAGTTTCTTCCGTATGATGGCCATGCGGGTTTCAAAATCCGGCAACTGAAGATCCGCGGCCAGACCCCACTTGAATCTTGACAATAACCTGGTTTCCACGCCCTTTAACTCAACGGGAGGTTTGTCGGATGTGATCACCAGTTGCTTTCCCTTCTGGTGTAAATGGTTAAAAATATGGAAAAAGACATTCTGGGTCTTTTCCTTTGCCGCAAGTCCGTGGATATCATCGATGATCAGCAGGTCGATCATCTGGTAAAAATGAATGAAGTCGTTGTGGCTGTTATTTCTTACGGCATCGATAAACTGGTGGATGAATTGTTCGGTGCTGACATACAGCACCGTCTTTTCAGGATAGTTGTTTTTGGCTTCCAGTCCGATGGCATGTGCCAGATGCGTTTTACCCAGGCCGGTGGGGCTGTATATGAACAATGGATTGAAGGAAGTTTTTCCGGGGTTTTGTGCAACCGCATAACCGGCCGATCTTGCAAGCCGGTTGCAGTCTCCTTCCACAAAGTTGTCGAAAGAATAACTCTCGATCAGCTGGGATTGTACATTGATTTTCTTGAGCCCAGGTATGATGAAAGGATTTGGGATCTCCTTCACGTTTCCCTTGTTCAGGTCAATCGGCATGCTGATGTCAGGGTTGCGGGTAGCCGGTTTATTCCCGGCAGGAGCTGTAACAGTCAGAGGATCTGCATTTTCAAATGAATTATCCATCACGATGCTGTACTCAAGCCTTCCGTTCACACCAAGCTCCTGCTTGATAGTCTTCTTAAGCAGCGTAATGTAATGCTCCTCGAGCCATTCATAAAAAAACTGCGAAGGAACCTGGATCGTCAAAACATTGTCTTCTACTTTCAAAGGCTTGATAGGCTCAAACCAGGTCTTGAACTTTTGAAAACTAATGTTGTCTTTGATGATTTTCAGGCAATTCTCCCAGATTTCTGTATGAGTTCTATCCATTCAAAAAATATCTTTTAAACAACCTGGTTTTGAGAGATTGCTTATTTTACATAAATACAATGTCTTAGAAGTTGCAGTGAGCAGAAATTAATCAACAGGTAGTTTGCCGAATCGCACCTGGCAAAAATGCAAACGAAAATTTTAAAACACTACTAAAAATTACTTGACTTCAAGGAAAGATTACCTTAACTTCCTTATCCGCCCCAAAAGCCCGTTTTTGATTCTATTGAGGTGATTTTTAATTTTTTCCGGCTGATCAGTCCCCATAAAAATAAAACTAACTACTTCAGAATCAATCAACTGAATAAATCACACATTTTTATTGTATGACTACTTGTACTTTTTGAAAATCAAGTAATTGAAAAGTCAGTGCATAGGCATTTTCGTATTAAGTAATTAAAATTCAACAAACTAACAGAACGTTTTGATTCCTGTTACACCTCTTTCTTCTCTGAACGCATTTCTAAAAATACAACATTATCCCCTGATTAAATCATTGTTAATAAATTTTCCGCATTGTGGAAAGGTTTTCTGCAATTAATGATAATGAGTGATTTAACTATTCAACACTGATAAAATGAACAGCAATTCCGGGCTTTTTCTGCCATTCCGCAATGATGCCGGCAGCAGATTGTTTGCGTACCCCATATATCAGGCTGCAATTCTCTGAAAAATCAGTGAAAATGATTTGCAGGTTTTTTTCTTTAATGGTTTTCATCACTTCATTCATCCGGTCGTAGGTGAAATCAAGCCTGTATCTTTCCTGCACTGTTTTTTCAAGCTGCCCTGCCTGGGTAAGTGCTTCCCTGCTCACAGTTTTGTATGCATTGATCAAACCGCTGACACCCAGTTTGGTACCTCCGAAATACCGGATCACTACCACCAGTAAGTTGGTCAGGTTGAATGATTGTATCTGTCCGAATATCGGCCTGCCTGCCGTACCCGATGGTTCTCCGTCATCGTTCATTCTGTAAACGGAATAATCCCACCCCAAACGATAGGCATAACAATGATGGTTGGCATCATAATATGTTTTCTTCAGGGATTTCAGTATGGACTTTACCGCTTCCTCGTCTGTGGCCGGCTCAACATGGCAAATGAACCTGCTGGCTTTATCCCTCAGGGTGGCCATGGAGGAACCTGCCACTGTATAATATATGTCTGAATCCTCACCCATTTGCTGATTGTAAAATTAAGCAATCCCGTAACTTCCCACCCGACTATTTGTAATTTTGCCCGACCAATGCCTCGTTCCGGAAATGACACACCACCTGGGAGAAATTGCCGCTCTTGTTACTGCCCTTTGCTGGACAGTTACTGCTCTTGCCTTTGAAGCATCCGGAAAACGCATAGGTTCGCTTTCCGTTAATTTCATCCGGCTGGTTATGGCTTTTGTCCTGCTTGGCCTGTTCAACTACTTCGTCAACGACAACTTCCTGCCCCTTGATGCGACCACCCATCAGTGGTTCTGGCTGATTTTATCCGGCCTGATCGGCTTTACGCTTGGCGATCTGGCACTTTTTCAGGCATTTGTCGAAATCGGTGCCCGGATCTCCCTGCTCATCATGTCGCTGGTTCCTCCGATTGCAGCCATTCTCAGCCGGATATTTCTCGGAGAACAAATGGGAATGAAGAATCTCACGGGCATGATGCTAACCTTGTCGGGCATTGTCATCGTGATCCTCGGAAGGGATGACCAGCGACAGCAAGGCAAAACCGGTTTTAAGCTGGCCTATGCCTGGCAGGGGCTTCTCCTGGCTTTTGGCGGGGCTCTCGGACAAGCGGGCGGACTTGTCATGAGCAAATATGGCATGGGTTCCTATCATGCTTTCAGTGCATCACAGATCAGGGTTATGGCCGGTATTGCAGGTTTTGCAGTGCTGTTCTCGTTCTGGAAGAAATGGAAACGGGTGGTCGCCGGGCTGAACGACCGGAAAGCACTGAGCCTGGTTACCACGGGTGCAGTTTTCGGACCTTTCCTGGGAGTCTCCTTCTCCCTGCTGGCGGTGCAGCATGCCAACACAGGTGTGGCTGCCACCATCATGGCCATTACACCTGTCACGATCATCCCCGCCGCTGTTCTGATCTTTAAAGAGAAACTCAAATGGAAAGAAGTGATCGGAGCCTTTCTTGCCGTGGGCGGGATTGCGGTATTCTTTCTGTAACCCTCATTAATTAACAGCTAATTGTTGATATTCTCCCTGTATTCAAAATATTCCAAGCCTTTTCATGGAATAACTTTGTGAAAAGCCCGTCAATGAAGACGGACACACAATAGGTTCTCACCAGTCCCTGAAAAATGAATACAATCCGCTACCTGATATTCGACTGGGGCAATACAGTCATGCGCGACCTGGAACTTCCCGGTCCAATGAAAAACTGGTCTCATATTGAGCTTATTCCGGGTATACAGGAAGCGCTGAAAGACCTGCAGGATTTGCTCCCGCTGGTCATCGCTACCAGTGCTCCGCACAGCAATACGGCCGACATGAGAGAAGCCCTGAGAAAGGGTGGGGTGGAAGGATATTTCACGCACTTTTTCTCCAGTTTCGATCTCAACAGCCGCAAACCCGATCCCGTTTTCTTCAGTCGCCTGATAAACGGATTGCAATGTCTTCCCTCTGAGGCGATCTCCATCGGTGATAAATATCCGAATGATATTTCTGCTGCCAGGGCTGCCGGTCTCCGTACTATCTGGTTCAACGAATCGTGCAGGCAAGGGAACTTCCCCGATGCAGACCATACCATATATAATATGTCTCAACTGACTGGGCTAATCCGGAGTATCTTGTGAATTCCAATCCCGTTCATCATAACATGCTGTTTCACATTCAGATAACCTCCGGTTATCCTCCAACAGCAACATGAAATACAGGTTCCGGTGAAAGGTAAGTTTCAGTATATCACCCCCGTAATATGGGTTCTATCCCTGGTGAGCTTGTTTACCGATATCGCCAGCGAGATGCTGTATCCCGTGATGCCGGTATTTCTTAAGTCAGTCGGGTTCAGTATATTACTTATCGGGTTATTGGAAGGATTAGCGGAAGCAACGGCTGGTTTAAGCAAGGGCTATTTTGGTCATTTGTCCGATCATCTTGGGAAACGACTACCATTTATCCGCTGGGGATATGGCATCAGCGCATTCTCAAAACCGCTGATGGCAGTGTTCACTTTCCCGGTGTGGATTTTTCTGTTCAGAACAGCCGACCGGTTTGGCAAGGGTCTGAGAACCAGTGCAAGAGATGCCTTGTTAAGCGATAACGCAACGGCAGCTACCAAAGGCAGGGTATTTGGTTTTCACCGTGCCATGGATACACTCGGGGCAGTCGTCGGCCCACTGCTCGCCCTGGTCTTTCTTATTCACTTCCCGGAAAACTACCGGCTTTTGTTTTTTCTGGCCTTTATTCCGGGTCTGGCTGCGGTCTTTCTGACTTTGAAGCTGAAGGGAGGCGAAGGCTGTAAAGACAATCATGTCAAACGACCCGGTTTTCTTTCTTTCATTGGGTACTGGAGGAAAGCATCACTGTCATATCGCTGGTTTATCGCCGCATTCATCCTTTTTGCCATGTTCAACAGTTCTGATGTCTTCCTCTTGCTGTTTTTAAAGGAAAAGCTGGGATCAGACGAGCTGATGATCTACGCATATATATACTATAATTTAATTTATGCTTTGCTTGCTTATCCTTTGGGTATATGGGCCGACAGGATAGGGTTGACCAAAATGCTGGCCGGAGGTTTGATCGTGTTTGCAATGGTTTACCTGCTTATCGGTCATGCAGACCTGTGGATTCATTTTGCCCTGCTGTTCCTGGCATACGGAATCTTTGCTGCGGCAACTGAAGGATTGTCAAAAGCCTGGATAACAAATATCACCCCAAAGCATGAAACTGCAACCGCCCTCGGGCTGATGAACAGTCTGAACAGCATTGCAGCACTTATCGCCAGCGCCCTGACGGGATTAATATGGTATACATGCTCTCCGGCAGCGGCTTTTTCCTTGTCAGGGCTGGTGGCCGTGGTTGCTGCCTGTATCTTGTTGCTCATGCCCGGAAGTAATAATAAAGGAAAATTTCTGTTATTCCGAAACAGCCATGTGGTATAAATAAAAGTCAGGAAAAGTGTTTGTTATCAATGATATGAAGCAAGGTCTGTGGCATACCCTCAACTTTCAGTTCGGTCAGCAACCTGCTGCCCGTCAGCCTGTCCATGTGTTTTTCTGCTCACTCGCATTCCTGCTAGTTCTATTTGTAGTTTCCAATACAGGACTTAAAGCCCAATCATTTCCAACAGATTATTTTGGTCTGCCTTTACCACAAATCCCGCGGGTGAGCGGAACTTTTGCCGAATTCCGCTATGACCATTTCCATTCGGGCATTGACTTTCCGGCTCCCATGCGGACCCCCGTCTATGCCATCGCCGACGGATATATCAGCCGGATCAGACTGCAGTCGGCCGGCTTTGGCAGGGCACTGTATATTAATCATCCCAACGGTTACACCTCGGTCTATGCTCATCTCGATGAGTTTATCCCTGATTATGAGCAGTTTGTTAAAGATTACCAATATACCTGGCATACATTTGAACTGGATGAATATCCCGATACCGCTCGTTTCCCGGTGAAAAAAGGCCAGGTTGTGGCTTTTTCAGGCAATTCAGGGAGTTCACAAGGTCCGCACCTTCATTTTGAGATCAGGCAGACTGCCGGAGAAATGCCAACCAATCCGCTGTTGTTCGGTTTGAAGGTGAACGACAACCGCAAACCCGTGATCCGGTCGCTGAGTTATTACCGTGTCCGAAAAAACGGAGACCTTCTGCCTGGTTCAGTGCCGGTTATTTTACCTGTGTTGAAAACTGCAAATGGCTACACACTTAAACAATCCGCTGTCGTTAATCTCCCGCCATATGTCATTTTTGGCATCAGAGCCCAGGACGTTGACGGTTCGGGTAATAAAAACGGATTGTATGAGCTCACTGTGAAGATGGATTCGGTGCTGGTGTATCATACCGGTATGGACCAGTTCTCCTTCGATCATTTCAGATCCATCAATTCACTGATCGATTATAACCATTACCAGAAAACAAGGCAGTTTGTGCAACTCACCAGGGTTGCCCCCTGTAATGCTATTCCATTGTATAAAACTGCAGTGAATGGAGGAATCTTTGATTTCTCCGATGGCCTGATTCACCGGATTGCCATCGAGTTGAGCGATTACCAGGGAAACACTACCAGTCTGTCATTTCAGGTACAATGCAAAGATCCAGCACTTTACCCCTGTCCGCCGCGACCCGCAAAACCGGATATCGTCTTTCCCTGCGATCAGTCGAATGATTTTGTAAGTGATGAATTAAAGCTTCATATTCCCAGGGGTGTCCTCTTCGACACGCTGGAACTGGATTATGCAAAACAGGCTGCCCCGGCCGGGATTTATTCCTCTGTTCACAAAGTCCAGGATGGCGTTACCCCCCTGAATGATTATATGGTTGTTTCTGTCAGGGCTAAAGGGCTTCCTGCTGAATACAGCGAAAAAGCATGCCTGGTCAGGATGACCGGCAAGGGAGGTAAAACATACATCGGGGGACGATATGAAAATGGCTGGGTGACGGCATTGACGCGGAAATTCGGTTCATTTGCAATTGCGATCGATGCCACGCCACCGGTGATAAAACCCGTGATAAAAAAGGACAAGAAGGGCAGGGTGTTGCATCCCGACAGGCTGACTTTTAAAATCAGCGACAATTTCAGCGGCATCGGCAGCTATTGTGCTTATTTGGATGGAGAGTGGGTACTGATGGTTTTCGACCACAAACGAAGTACGGTCACATACCGTATCGATCCCAACCTTCCACCGGGAGAACATCACTTCGAGCTGATCATAACCGACAAGCTTGGCAACCAGCAGGTGTTTACACGTACGGTCAAACGTTAAGGTCTTGTGAAACCTTTCACACCTTGATTTTTATCTTTACCTTTGCCGTCTCATTACAAAATCAAATGATTGCATTATGAAAAGACTTGCCGTAGTTGCCTTCGGAGGGAATGCACTTTTGCTCAGCGGACAACAGGGAACTATCGATGAGCAGGAAAAAAATGCTTACGAAACCTGTGAGCATCTGCTTGCACTGATTACAAGGAATTATAACCTGGTGATAACCCATGGTAATGGTCCCCAGGTTGGAAATATCCTGCTAAGCGATCAGGCAGGCGTCCAGGTACATGGTCTTCCCCCGATGCCTCTTGATATCTGTGTGGCCTATTCACAGGGATTTATAGGCTATGTGATCGAACAGCAGTTGCGCAATGTGCTGGAAGCGCATGAACTGGAAAGAGATATTATCACCATTATTACACAGGTACTGGTTAACAAGGATGATCCAGCATTTCAGAATCCGACCAAACCAATCGGACCCTATTATTCCAGGGAGGAGGCGCTGGCCATGATGGCCGACGGCAAGTCGGTGTTCAAAGAAGACGCACGGGGCAGGGGATGGCGGAAAGTGGTGGCTTCACCGCAACCGCTGGTGATTGGGAATCAGAGATCCATTGAAAAACTGGCACGCGACGGTCAGATTGTGATCGCAGTGGGTGGCGGCGGAATTCCGGCCTTTTATGTGAGTTCAAACAAGCTCCAGGGAATCGACGCCGTCATCGACAAAGACCTCGCATCTTCTATCCTGGCTGTTCAGATCCATGCTGATAAGTTATTCATTCTTACAGATGTACCAAAAGTGTGCCTGCATTTCAACACTCCCCAGGAGAAAACCCTTGACCGGATAACCCTGGCCGAGGCCAAACGTTATCTTGCCGAAGGTCATTTCGGGGAAGGAAGCATGGCCCCCAAGATCAGGGCGGCCATTAACTTTGTGGAGCACACCGGGAAAGATACCATTATCACCAAAACCACCCTGCTTGGCGTGGATAATGGCGGGACCCGCATTACCATGGTTTAACACAGGGTAATGTTGTTAAAACCGCAGTTGAAATAGTATTATTCATTAACACATAACACCATACACCATGGCATTCAACCTCAGAAACCGTCATTTTGTGAAATTGCTGGATTTCAGTCCGGCTGAGATACAGTATTTACTCGATCTTGCCATCGATCTGAAAAAGGCCAAGTACGCAGGAACCGAGCAACAACGCATGAAAGGGAAAAATATCGCGTTGATTTTTGAGAAGGATTCTACCCGTACGCGCTGTGCCTTTGAAGTGGCTGCCCTCGACCAGGGTGCCCATGTCACATATATCGGACCAAGCGGAAGTCAGATCGGACATAAGGAAAGTATGAAAGACACTGCCAGAGTGCTCGGACGTATGTATGATGGTATCCAGTACCGTGGTTATGGACAGAAGATCGTTCAGGAACTTGCTGACTATGCCGGTGTTCCTGTCTGGAACGGGCTCACCAATGAGTTCCACCCAACCCAGATCCTCGCCGACTTCATGACCATGATTGAACATTGTGATAAGCCCCTGAACAAGATGAAACTGGTGTTTCTCGGTGATGGCAGAAATAACGTGGCCAACTCACTGATGGTAGGTTCTGCAAAAATGGGGATTGATTACCGTTGTGCCGCTCCGGCAAGTCTGCATCCTTCCGTGGAACTTGTAGACCAGTGCAGGACCATTGCTGCCTCGACCGGTGCAAAGATCACCATTACCGACAATGTCGGAGAAGCAGTGAAAGATGCCGACTTCCTGTATACCGATGTATGGGTGTCGATGGGTGAACCGAAAGAAATATGGGAAGAGCGTATCAGTTTGTTAAAACCTTTTCAGGTCAACATGGAACTGCTCAGGCGAACCGGTAATCCGGACGTGAAATTTCTCCACTGCTTGCCTGCTTTTCATAACAGGGAGACCAAAATAGGGGAGCAGATTTACCTGGAATATGCTCTGGACGGAATGGAAGTGACTGAAGATGTTTTTGAATCGGCACATGCGATTGTTTTTGATGAAGCTGAAAACAGGCTGCATACGATCAAGGCCGTGATGGTAGCGACTTTGGGGCAATGAGTGTCAATTGGGATGTCATCCTGGCGTTGATATAAATCAATGGAGGGATGACATCCCAATCTCATTCTTGTCCAGCAAATACCAATAATAGCAATGCCTCCGGCAACAGATACCGGAGTAAAAAAATATGAAACGAACCGGGAAACAACGATCTAGTAAACCTTTTCCTTAATCCTGGCTTTCTTACCAGTAAGTTTGCGCAGGTAAAAGATCCTTGCGCGGCGGACCACACCCTTTTTATTGATATCAATCTTCTCAATAAAGGGTGAAGCAATCGGAAAAATTCTCTCAACACCAATGTTACCGGACATCTTCCTTACGGTAAAGGTTTCTGTCTTTCCGCTGCCGGCCCTCTGGAGCACAATGCCCTGAAACTGCTGTATCCTTTCTTTTTCCCCTTCCTTGATCTTGTAATGTATGGTAATGGTGTCACCTGCCTTGAATTCGGGAAACTGTTTGACAGGCGTCATGCCGTCAATATATTCGATCAGTGAATGCTTGCCCATGATGGTACGGTATTAAAATAATATCTGAAAAAGGCGTGCAAAGATAGGCATCTTTTATAACCTAACAAAGGTTTTAAAAAAAATGATCCCTTTATTCTGTCCGGCTGAGCCGGATATCGCCCAGAGAAATATCGCAATCCTCCACACTGATACTAATCCAGGCAACATCCATCCTTGACCACTGATAACTGGTACCCAAACGGATATAATGCTCCCTGAATTGCCCGGCAGGAATATCGCTGATGCTGAAATTACCACCGCGTTCCTTTTCATTTCCGTAGCGGATCACCATTTTTCCTTCGGTTTCACTCTCTCGTTTAACCTTGATAATTAAATAATTACCCTTCTTCAACGAAGCACCCAAACGTGCCAGAGGAAGCTTAATCTCGCTTCCTGCCCTCAGTAAAGACGGATAATCCCTGAAATTGACGATAATATCACGGCTCACAATTGCGATGATGGTATCAAGCCTGATCTGCGCATGTCTGTCATCCGGTTTGAGAAGCAATACCTTCCGGTAGTTTTCAGCAGCATCATCATACAACTTTTGCCTGAGTGCATTGTCTGCCCGGTTCCTTGCCACATCAAGCTGCTGTTTAAGCGCTTTGTTCCTTTCCTGCATCTTTCTTTCTGCAAGCAAAGCCTCGATCGTGGCGATCTGGTCCCTGATATACGTAACATCGATATATAAATGGGCAGTATTGGGAGGATATACCCGCAGGGCTTTCTTATAGTCATCCAGAGCCAGGGTATATTGCATACGCATGAAGGCCACCTCGGCGTTGTTGAACTCCAGCCTGAAGAGCCTGGCTTTGATTGCCAGTATGGTCTCGATTTCTTTTTGCAGGGCCTGCACCTTTCTCACTTTTTCCTCCGCTGCTTCAAGATCGAAACCAAAACTGCCTGTAAGGTGGTCATACCCGATATAGGCCATGGGCTCAAACAATAACGACATGTCCACCTCTTCAAAAGGCGGAAATAAATCAAGCTGCAGATTAAACACATAGATCTGATCGTCCCGGACTCCTGAAGGAAGTTCCGTGTTTATGATAAACTGCTTGCTTACCAGTCCCTGCTTGCCGATTTCTATCCTGAACTTGTGATTGAATGGCAGGTTAACCTTGAAGGTGCCGTGCACTCCTGAAAAGGTATGTGTAAACTGTTTGTCTCGCAGGTAAATATTGACAAATGCGTTCGGTATCCCCCTGTCATTCACATAAACTTTTCCCTCAATCAACACATGTCCCATCTTCCTCTGCTGCGCCAGGGCATGGGATTGATGTGCCAGGATCAGAATGAGAAGCATTGCCCGGCTGTATCTAATAAACAGGCATATGTTAAACCACCGGTACAAAATGATCAGATGATCTGGCCATCCCTGATAGCAAGCATGCGGTTTGCCATCCCGGCCAATTCCATATTATGCGTAACGATAACAAAGGTCTGCCTCCTTTCATCCCTCAGCTCGAAAAATAACTGATGGAGGTTTCTGGCAGCTACTGAATCCAGGTTACCCGAAGGTTCGTCAGCCAGTACAACGGCAGGACTGTTTACCAGAGCCCTGGCAACAGCAACCCTTTGTTGTTCACCGCCTGATAACGCGTCCGGTTTATGATCCGCCCTGCCGGCAAGATCAAGGCGTTCAAGCAATCCCATAGCAGCAAGCTCAGCCTGCTTTCTTGATTTTCCTGAGATCATCGCCGGGATCGCAACATTCTCAATGGCTGTGAATTCCGGAAGCAGGTAATGAAACTGAAAAATAAAACCGATGTGGGTATTTCTGAACCGGGCAAGTTTCTTCTCGCCGAGATCTTCAGGCGACATGCCGCGGATAGATAAACTGCCCTTATCAGGTTTATCCAGGGTTCCCAGAATATGCAACAGGGTGGATTTACCGGCCCCCGAAGCTCCGATGACCGAGACAATCTCTCCTTCTTCCACTTCAAGGCTGATCCCCCTGAGTACCTCCAGCGAACCGTAAGCTTTGTGTATGTTCCCGGCTTTGATCATGAACGCATCTTAACTGAACAGCCACACAAGCAGGATGATCACCGCCGCAACCGCCAGTACCGTGAGAATGCTGCGGGTTTCTTTCCGGAGCCTGGCCTGGGTAAGTGCGATCTTGTCCTGCAGGCTGTTGCCATAACCCGGCATTGCTTCAGCCAGTTTGTAGTAATGTAAAGCCCATCGATAGAGTTCAATCTTGTAATAATCATCTCCCCTGTGGGCTAAATCCCTGTATTTCAATTCTTCAGGGCTCAGTTGTTCATTGGTTTCTTCGTGTGCCATTGTTGTGAAAATTACGGTTCAAATCTAATCAATAATTGCATTACTTATGTCCCTGTTGTTTGCAGTATCTTTCCATATTGCCGCCAGGCTTCCCTTCAAACCCTTATTATAAAGTAAAAATATGTATATAATTCGATTTATTGATTGGAGGAAATGTTGTTTTTTATAATTTTGCAAGGCTTTCTTAACAAGACCCGCACATGAACTTACATGAATACCAGGGCAAAGCCATCCTCAACAGGTTTGGTGTCGCCATTCCGCACGGCATTGTGGCTTATACGCCCGATGAAGCCGTTGTAGCCGCCAAAACCATACAGGAGAAAACCGGCTCAGATTTCTGGGTTGTGAAAGCCCAGATCCACGCAGGCGGAAGAGGAAAAGGGGGAGGTGTCAAACTTGCCAGAAGTATCGAAGATGTTGAGAAACTTTCGAAAAGCATCATCGGCATGAACCTGGTTACTCCCCAAACCAGGGCCGAAGGCAAAAAGGTCAGAAAAGTGCTTATCCAGCAGGATGTTTACTATCCCGGCCCTTCATCAACTGCAGAGTTTTATATGAGTGTCATGCTCGACCGCAACTGTTCAAAAAACATGGTATTGTATTCACCCAGGGGCGGGATGGATATTGAACAGGTTGCCGAAGAAACTCCCGACCAGATTTTTAAGGAATATATAGAACCCGGAACCGGCCTGCAGGCATTCCAGGCCAGGCGGATAGCCTTTAACCTCGGCTTGAGCGGCAATGCCTGGAAATCAATGATAAGTTTTGTTCAGGCTCTCTACAAAGCATACTGTGAATCAGATGCCAGCCTATTCGAGATCAATCCCGTGCTCAAGACATCCGATGATAAAATCCTGGCCGTTGACTGTAAGGTGGTGATCGACAACAACGCCCTCTACCGGCATCCCGACATTCTGGAGATGCGAGACCTGGATGAAGAAGATCCTATGGAGGTTGAAGCCGGACAATTCGGACTGAATTTTGTGAAACTCGACGGAAATGTCGGTTGTATGGTCAATGGTGCAGGTTTGGCCATGGCTACCATGGATATGATCAAGATGTCGGGCGGCGAACCGGCCAACTTCCTTGATGTGGGCGGCACTGCCAATGCAAAAAGGGTGGAGGAAGCATTCCGTCTTATTCTGAAAGACCCGAATGTGAAAGCAATCCTGGTGAATATTTTCGGCGGTATTGTGCGTTGCGACAGGGTAGCCCAGGGAGTTGTGGATGCATATCATAACATTGGTGAAATCAATGTGCCGATTATCGTGAGACTTCAGGGAACCAACGCAGAAGAAGGAAAAACACTGATAGACCAGTCTGGTTTAAAGGTTCACTCTGCCATCCTGCTGCAGGAAGCTGCAGACCTGGTCAGGAAAGTGTTGCATTGACATCCAGCTTTTCGAAAACGGAATTACGGCTCCTGAACTCCGGAACTATCGCTTTCATCTTGGCAACAAGTTCCAGATCGCTATGATCCTCAAGTAATTCAAGCAATTCAGCCATATCTTTTTTTACCATGGCGTGATCATATTCCCTGACTTTGGCGATCATGATCTGGGGGTGATGCGTCGGCAGGGTGTTCTCCTTGTCAAAGAGCAGCTCTTCGTATAACTTTTCACCTGGCCGTAAACCGGTAAATACGATCTGAATGTCTTTGCCGAGTGAAAGTCCGGCCAGTTGTACCATCTTCTTTGCGAGATCCACGATCTTGACCGATTGTCCCATATCGAAGATAAACACTTCGCCGCCATGCCCCATGGCTCCGGCTTCCAGCACCAGCTGACAGGATTCGGTGATGGTCATGAAAAAACGTGTCACATCGGGATGCGTGACAGTGATCGGACCACCATTTTCAATCTGTTTTCTGAAGAGAGGAATTGCAGATCCATTGGAACCCAATACATTACCAAAACGTGTGGTAATGAAACGGGTCAGATTCCTGGAGTTCAGTGATTGGGTATAGATCTCGGCAATGCGTTTGGAGGCTCCCATTACATTGGTGGGATTGACTGCCTTGTCTGACGATACCATGATAAACTTCCCGCAACCGAACTCCAGCGCCAGATCGGCAATGATCATGCTGCCATGGACATTGGTACGGACAGCCTCTGAAGGGTTGATCTCCATCATCGGCACATGTTTGTATGCGGCAGCATGATAAATGATATCCGGTTTGAATGTTTCGAAAATCTTACGCATCCTTGTCCGGTCGCAGATGTCGGCTACATAGAATTTCATCCGTTGAAACACTGACTTCTCCGAACACTCCAGTTCCAGATGATACAAAGGTGTTTCAGCCTGATCGACCAGTAGCAGGCTGTTAGGCTGGAAATTGCATATCTGCCTGGCAAGTTCACTCCCGATAGATCCGGCTGCACCGGTGATCATGATGTTTTTACCCACCAGCTCACGACTGATCTTTTCAACATTCAGCCGGATCTCATCCCTTTCAAGCAGGTCTTCAATATTGATCCGTTTGATCTGTTTGAAACTGAGCTCACCGTTGATCCATTTGATTACCGGCGGAACATTCAGCACTTTTGTGCTGTGGGCCAGGCATACTTCGGCTATCATCTGTTTTTTTCGGGGATTCAGGTGCTGAATGGACAGGATCACATGAGCGATGGTGTTGGTCATCAGCAGATTCTCCAGCTTCTCCAGACCAAAAATGCTGACACCTTCAAGTGTTTTGCCAATCTTCCTCGGGTCTTCATCAATGAATGCCATCACCTTGTATTTTGTTCCGGCATCCCTTTCAAGTGCCCTTTTGGTCATGATACCGCTTTCACCTGCCCCAAAAATGATGACGTTGCGTTTTTCCCGGTTGGGGTAAATAAATTCCAGAAAGGCCATCTTTACTGAAAGTCTGAAAAAAGTCAGAATGAAAGCCGAACTGATAAAATCAATGATAATGATGGAAAAGGGGATCAGAAACCGCTGATTCACCCAGTAATACCAGGCCAGGTTCAGCAGGGTAAATGCGAAGCTGCCCGTCCCGAGTGCCAGAACGATCCTGAGTGTGTCACGTGTATTGGTGTACCTGACAATACCCGCATAGGTCCTGGCAATCAAAAAAGAAACAAGGCGTACGGCCAGAACAATTCCAAGAGCAACAGGCATCTGAACCAGTTCTGTGACAGGTATCCTGAAGTTAAACCTGAGCAAATAAGCAAGAATGATAGACGCCGTGCATAATAGCATGTCTATCAGCAGGATCAACCAGCGTGGTGTGTTTTGCTTTGAAAAAAACATGGCTGAAATAGAGAATCAAAGGTAAGAAATTTCCTTATCGTCTCTGCCGGTAGCAGGGTTTTAATACCTTTGCAACTGAATTATTTCCGATCAATATGAAGAATACTGCACTTTACAACGCTCATCTGGCCTGTGGGGCCAAGATCGTTCCCTTTGCCGGGTTTAACATGCCCGTACAATATGAGGGAGTTAGCATCGAACACGAAACCGTCAGAAACAAGCTTGGAGTTTTTGATGTGTCACATATGGGAGAATTCTGGGTGAAAGGACCCCGTGCACTGGATTTTGTGCAGTGGGTCACCTCCAATGATGCCTCCAGATTGTATAACGGAAAAGTCCAGTATTCCTGTTTCCCAAACGACAGGGGCGGTATCGTGGACGATCTGCTGGTTTACCGTTTTGCAGAAGACAACTACCTGCTGGTTGTAAATGCTGCCAATATCGATAAGGACTGGGCGTGGTGCAACAGCCAGAATAAAATGGGCGCTACCCTGAGGAATGCTTCCGACGAAACTTCACAGCTCGCCATCCAGGGCCCCCTGGCACTGAAAGCCATGCAAAAGCTAACTGATACGCCTGTCCTCGATATGGAGTATTATACCTTCAAAATGCTCACCTTCGCCGGAGTTGACAATGTCCTGTTCTCCACCACAGGTTACACTGGGTCAGGAGGTTGCGAGATATACTTCGATAATGCCCATGCCATGCAGATCTGGGAAGCCGTCATGGAAGCAGGTAAAGAATACGGTATCAAACCCATTGGCCTGGCCGCCAGAGATACACTGCGTCTTGAAATGGGATTCTGTCTTTATGGAAATGATATCGACGATACGACTTCGCCAATTGAAGCCGGCCTTGGCTGGATCACCAAATTCACTGATAACAAGGATTTTGTGAACAAAGCTTCTATCCTGAAACATAAGACGGAAGGTGTATCCAGAAAACTCGTTGGTTTCGAAATGATTGACAAAGGAATCCCGCGTCACGGATATGAGATCACCGATGCTTCCGGAAATCAATGCGGGATTGTGACTTCCGGAACCATGGGGCCGTCAGTGCAGAAAGCAATTGGAATGGGATATGTTCCTGCCGCTCTTTCCAGAGAAGGCAGCGAAATTTTCATCCGGGTCAGGGATAAACTGCTGAAAGCAGTTGTCGTCAGGTTCCCTTTTTACAAGGCTTAGACTTTTACGGCAGTCCCCTTGTTAGCAAGGGCCAGGATCACGCCGAGCATGATGCCCAGCAGCGCTGCAAACAGCACACGGTAGTCGGCAGGCAGCAGAAAGGTAACGGTATGTGCCGGTATCCAGAACAATGGAATGGTGCGACACATGATGAACTGCCAATGGGTCTTCCAGTCCAGATTCTCGAGTATACTTACCACCCTGACCTTCGTAAATAAACTGCGTAACCTTCCCCCCGTTTGTATGATGTGGGTATCGCTTACCTTGTGCGTGGTCATCATCACCGGTGCAAAAATCAGGTTCAGCAGGATGCTCGTCAGAAAGGCCAGAATAAACCGGTCTGCCGGTGTTTCTACTCCCGAAATGAGACCCGTCCGCTCTGCCAGTACAATCGTACCTGCAGGGAAAACAATAAAGGCAACGTAAATGCTTATCCCAAGGATTCCCCAAACAAGACTCCTTGGTAAAATCCCAAATCCCTTTCTTAGGTAACTGCCTGTCCTGATACGCAAACCAAGCAATTCCCCCGTGGTAGCCAATAATGCAAATTTGACAAAACTCATCATTACCGGATATAGCCTTGTGTAACGTTCAAACTCGTCCATCAGTGCCGGAACAAGAAAAAAGGGAACGAACAATACCATGATAAACATCATAAACATGAGATCCTGTCTTCGCATCGCTTCTGTTTTAAGTATGCAAAAATATACATTGTTTAAATAGGTGGTACGGATGTCGGAATATTTTCCCGAAATTTTGAATTCACTGAATCTTATTAAAAATGCGTACCGGTTTTCCTTTAGATTCCGTTATACCGATGACTCTGGGAATACTTTTTTCGCAATTCTGTGTTCATTCGGTATATTTGTATGCCTGTTCCGTGTCGGTATAATACCCTGTCGGATCGAATTTTTGGGCCGATACGTTCAGAGTCTGTACACTTTCGTCAATTCAACCACGTTTAGAAGTTTTATCCATCAAATGAGAAACCTGCTCACACTCCTGGGATTGCTTATTGTCAGTCCGTTACATGCACAAGTTGACACCCTTCTGCACTATGATGTTAAACAGGCCACCCTTTACAGATTACCACAAGTCCCTGACGATACGGTACTTCCTTTCGACAGCACCACCAGTTTCGCCGGCCTGTTACAAAATGTTATCGCGCTGCCGGATACACCACCACTCACCAACTTGTTTCAGGGGAGCCAGTTCAGCGACCTGGCCAGGGCTGCGGCATTCTTCCCCCTGACGGCTTACCCGGTCAGAACCGCAGTAAAACTGATAGGATTCCGTAACGGCAGCATGGTGAATAATTGCTCCGGGATTCTGGTCGGGGACCGCTTTGTCCTAACGGCCGCCCACTGCATCATAACCCTTCAGCAATGGAACAACGACAGCCTGATGGCAGCACCAGCCTACGACAACGGACAGTTTCAGCCAAGCCTGCCGTACAGCATGGCAGACCATTATTATTTCTTCTCTTCATGGTATCACCAGTTCAAAACCGATATCGCGCTGCTCCGTCTTCGTGATCCCATTGGGCAGCAAACCGGCTGGGTGGGAATGACCACATGCACCGATACCGCCTTCTTTTCTTCCAGTGTTTTCCACAAATTCAGCTATCCTGCAGTTCCAAACCCGATCGATACCACTGCAGTTTACAATGGAGACACCATGTATTATAACTATGGTCTTATCAGGGCTGATGCAGCCGGTAATAACCTGATCATTCCCGGAAACGGGGCATTCGGAATACCCGGCCAGAGCGGCAGCAGCCTTATATACCAGCAGGGAGAATCCTTCCAGACTGTGGGAGTAATGAACTATGCCACGAATTACCGGCATTTCGGGATCAATAAGAATGTGTTCCTGAATTTCCGCCACCTTGTCGGGGAAGCTGCCGGATTCGACCTGCCGGCAGGTGCGACCCAACCTGCCTTGGCTATTATGCCAAATCCTTTCAGGGAATACACCTTTATCGAAGTACGTAATCCGGAGTTGCCTCCCGGAACACTGAAACTCTATGACATGCAAGGCAAACTGGTCCGTGAACAAAGCCTGGGCACCAATGGTAAGACTATATTACTCCGCCTGGATTTGCCTTCCGGACTCTATTACCTCCACCTGCTCTTTTCCGGGAAGATTTTCACCGGAACCAAAGTCATAATCCAGTAAATCCAAGGCCGGGGACAGCATCTCTCAGGGGGAAATGCATCAACGGGCCGGGTAGGCTTCCTTGCTTTTTTTGTCGGGAAGCCGGCCACCTTTGCAGATTCTGTATGCTTTTTCAGAAATCATTCGCTATTTTTGTGAGACTGTTAAACTCATGATCATGAAAACCATTTTAAAAATGACGCTCGTTATCCTGGCAGGAATGATCTTTTCCTGCAAATCCGGTGAGAAAAAAACCGAAGAAGGGGCATTTCAATTCCTGCTCGAACAATTTGCCGACCTGAAAATCATGCAATACCAGGTCCCTGGTTTCGACAGCCTGAGCCTCAATCAGAAAAAGCTGCTCTATTACCTGAGCCAGGCTGCCCTTTGCGGGCGTGATATCATTTACGACCAGAATTACAAACACAACCTGATGGTCAGAAAAACACTGGAAAACATCTTTCAGACATACAAGGGAGACAAAGAATCGGAAGAATGGAAACAATTCCTTGTTTACCTCAAAAGGATCTGGTTTTCCAACGGGATTCACCACCATTATGCATCTGATAAAATCATTCCGGAGTTCTCTAAGGAATACTTTAATCAATTGATACAAAATAGTGATATAAAGGGATTTCCACTTAAGGAAGGGGAGAACACAGACGCCTTTACTGCCATGATCACCCCGATCATGTTTGATCCATCTCTGGATGCAAAAAAAGTGAATCTCGATCCCGCACAGGATCTGGTGTTGACCTCTGCCGTCAATTTTTATGATGGCCTTAGTCAGCAGGAAGTGGAAACTTTCTATGCGGCCATGAAGGTTCCCGGGGATACTGCACCGGTATCATACGGATTGAATTCCAAGCTGGTAAAAAAGAACGGAAAAGCGGAAGAAGTGGTTTATAAGGCAGACGGTCTATATGGTCAGGCCATCATCCAGATTATCTTCTGGCTAGAGAAGGCCATGACTGTCGCTGAAAATGAACAGCAAAAGCGGGGACTGGAACTCCTAGTGGATTACTATAGAACCGGCAGCCTGAAAACCTGGGACGAATACAATGTGAATTGGGTGAATGACCTGGATTCCAGGGTTGATTACGTAAACGGTTTTATAGAGAATTACGAAGATCCGCTGGGCTTTAAAGCAACCTGGGAATCAGTTGTGAATTTCAAAAACCTCGAAGCAACAAGGCGCACTGAGGTCATCAGCCAGAATGCACAGTGGTTTGAAGATAATGCCCCGACAGATCCCAGACATAAAAAGAAAGAAGTAAAGGGTGTCACAGCCAAAGTGATCACCACTGCGCAACTCGGCGGCGATTGCTATCCGGCCACTCCAATTGGTATTAATCTACCGAATGCCGACTGGATTCGTAAGGTTCACGGTTCCAAATCAGTAACCATGGACAACATCACCTACGCATACGACCAGGCTGCGATCGGCAACGGATTCCTTGAGGAGTTCTGTTATTCGGAAGATGAAAGGAAACTGGCGGAAAAATACGGATACATTGCAGGGAGTATTACTACCGACCTGCATGAATGCCTTGGGCACGGATCCGGACAATTAATGCCCGGCGTCAGCTCAGATGCATTGAAAAACTACCAGTCAGTCCTGGAAGAAACCAGGGCCGATCTGTTTGCCCTGTATTACATCATCGATCCGAAACTGGTCGAGTTGGGAATCATGCCAAATGAAGAAGCTGCAAAGGCCGAATACAATGCCTATATCCGGAACGGTTTGATGACACAACTTACACGGATCGATCTCGGAAAAAATATCGAACAGGCTCATATGCGGAATCGTGCCCTTATTTCCGCCTGGGCATACGAGAAAGGAAATGCCGACAATGTAATTGAGAAAAAGGTCAGGGAAGGCAAAACCTATTTCGTGATCAATGATTATTCGAAACTAAGGAATCTCTTCGGGCTGTTGCTGAAAGAGATCCAGCGCATCAAGTCGGAAGGAGACTACAAAGCCGGCGAAATCCTGGTGGAAAAATATGCCGTGAAAATCGATCCCGCCATTCATAAAGAAGTAAAAGAACGTTTCGGAAAACTCCACATCGCACCTTACGGCGGTTTTATCAACCCGGTTCTCACCCCTGTGATGGATGGAGAAGAAATCACGGATATCGTGCTTAAATATCCCCTGGATTATACAAGCCAGATGCTTGAGTATTCCTCAAAGTATTCTTTCCTTCCAGCCAGGCAGTGATATCCTCCCCTGAAAAACAAACCCGACCGATGTTCCCGGCAAACCCTTTCCTTATCTCCTTGCTGATCAGCATGGTGCTCATTTCCTGCAGACCTATGAAAAAACAGGCAGACCTGATCCTTCTCAACGGAAACATCCGGACAATGGATGCACAACTCAGTAAGGTGAGTGCCATGGCAGTCAGGAACGGTAAGATTCTTGCCACCGGTACCGATCAGGATATCCTGCAGCATTTCAGTGCTGATCAAATCCTCGACCTGAAAGGTGATTTTGTCTGTCCCGGCTTCTACGATGCACATTGTCACTTTTTCGGATATGCCACCAATGTAAAAACGATGGCCGACCTCAGGGAAGCCACATCTCCTGCCGATATGGTGGGATTGCTGAAAGAATACTATCAGCATGCAACTCCCGCATGGCTTTGCGGAAGGGGCTGGGATCAGAATAAATGGAAAGTAAAGCAATTCCCTGATAAAAAGATAATCGATGATGCCTTTCCTGATATTCCGGTTGTACTGATCCGCATCGACGGGCATGCCGTGCTTGTAAACACTGCTGCCATCAATGCCATCGGATTAACTGAAGAGAATATTGCACGGCACGAACAGGCTTTTTACAACAATGGCCGTTTTACAGGAATCTTTCTTGAAGAAACAGCCGACCTCTTTAAAGCTGCCATCCCGGTGGCGGATAAGGATTTCCTTACGAAATGCCTGCTGGATGCAGAACAGGAGTGCTTTTCATTTGGACTTACTTCGGTCGCAGATGCAGGCCTCGAACAATGGAAGATTAACATGATCGACAGCCTGCAACAGGCCGGTATCCTCCAGATGCAGGTATACGCAATGCTTGAAGCATCGGAGGAGAATGTTCAGTTTATGAAAGACGGAAAGAAACTCAGGACACCTTCCCTGCTTGTACGATCAGTGAAAATGTATGCAGACGGAGCCCTTGGTTCCAGGGGAGCCTGCCTGTTACAACCCTATACCGATCAGCCGGACCACTACGGTATTATCGTTACACCGCCGGAAAAGCTGCATGACATTTGTAAACAGGCTTATGAAAATGGCTATCAGGTTTGCACCCATTGCATTGGTGATTCTGCTGTCCGAATGGTGCTCGGTGTTTACAAAACATATCTGAAACCCGGAAATCAAAGACGCTGGAGAATCGAACACGCACAATGTGTCGATGAAGCCGATTTTGAACTTTTCGGTAAATACGCCATCATTCCATCCATACAGTCCACACATGCCACTTCAGATATGTACTGGGCTGAACAACGCCTGGGCAGCGAACGGATCAGGAACGCATACGCATACAAGAAACTGCTGGAACAGAACGGCTGGATTCCGAATGGTACGGATTTCCCCATTGAACAGATCAATCCCCTGCTTACTTTTTACGCTGCCGTCAGCCGGTGCGATGTTAACGGATACCCGCCGGGAGGATTCCAGATCGAACAGGCATTCTCCCGTGAGGAAGCCCTGCAGTCCATTACCATCTGGGCAGCAAAAGCCTGCTTCGAAGATGATATCAAAGGCAGTCTTGAAAAAGGAAAACTTGCAGATTTTGTGATACTGGAGCAGGATCTGCTCCAGGTACCTTTGTCAGGCATTCCGGAATGTAGCGTCAAGGCAACCTACCTTGGCGGAAAATGTGTATTTCCCCTTACCCGATAGTTCATCCTTTATTTAAGCGTTTAACGCAAAACGTCCTTTTTATGCTGAGTTACCTTAAAAAAGCGCTGAAGGCGGGGCTTTGCCTTTCCTTATTCCTTACGGCATGCCAGAAACCTGCCAGAATGCCGGTACCGCTTGTCGATATCGGGTTTGCACCATATATTGCCGCTTTCACCAGCGGCCTTGTCTCAAAGGAAACAAGTGTGAAGATCAGGCTCGCCCAGGATTTTCCAGGGGCCGTAACCAACGGATCGGAAGTAAAAGAAAAAATATTCCGCTTTAAACCCGATATCAGCGGAAAACTGTACTGGTCAGATACCCGGACACTCGAGTTTAAACCTGATAAACCACTGGAGGCAGGCAGAACCTACCTGGCGGATTTTTTTCTGTATAAACTGATAGATGTGCCGGATGAGTTCCGGACTTTCACCTTTCAGTTCCAAACAATTGCACAGTCCTTTTCCGTGGAGGAGAAAGAACTTATGATCCCCGAAAACGGAAGTAAGACGGTTTACAGGCTTGAAGGCATCCTGAAAACAGCCGACCTGGCTGAACCCGCAGATGTCGAAAAGATACTGAAAGCCAAAATGCCGGGGAAAGCCCTTCAAATAGCCTGGAGCCATGAACCGGACGGGAAAACACATCGCTTTCTGATCGACAGCATCACAAGAGCCGAAAAAAGTAATGAGGTATTGCTTTCATGGGACGGTGATCCCCTGGGATTGGATATGGAAGGGGAAAAACGCATCGTGGTACCTGCACTCGGAGCGTTTTCCGTGTTGGGAACAAGGATCATCAATGAAGACGAACCCTATATCAGCATCAGCTTTTCCGATCCCCTCGATCCCACTCAGGTATTAAAAGGACTGGTACGGGTCAGTCAATGGTATAATCCCGTATTGATCACCAGTGGTAATACTATCCAGCTCTACCCTAAGAACAGGTACGGCAGCAAGGCAACCCTCTATGTGGAAAGCAGCATCCGGAATGCCGAGGGAAAGACACTTGACAAACCATTCTCTGCCGAAATATCATTCGATGAAGGCAAACCCGCCGTCAGGATTATCGGATCCGGAGTGATCCTGCCCGCCTCATCGGGTCTTATCCTTCCCTTTGAAGCCATCGGACTTTCAAAAGTGGATGTGAGAATCATCAAGATTTTTGAGGACAATATCGCCCAGTTCCTGCAGGTTAACGAAATGCCGGGCGAAAATGAACTGAAAAGAGTGGGCAGGCCTGTGCACAGGGAACAGGTGAACCTCCTGGCTGAAGCTGGCAGCGATCCGGCTTCATGGCATACCCATTTTCTGGATTTAAAACCTCTGATCGATCCCGATCCCGGTGCAGTTTACCATGTCATCATCAGCTTCCGTAAAGAATACGCCCTCTATCCCTGCAATGATCAGGAAGATAATAAAGACATGGCCCAATTGGCCGATTATTCTGAAGAGAGAGAAGCCGAAGACAGGTATTACCGGGATGCCGAATGGTATTACTACGATTACTACCCTGATGGTTACCGCTGGGATCAGCGTGACAACCCCTGCCATGTATCGTATTACAACCAGGAACGCTTTGCATCAAGGAACATTCTTGCGTCCGATCTTGGGATCATCGCCAAATCCGATGAACAAAACAACTGGACTATCGCGGTTTCAAACCTGATCACAACGGAAACAGCCGGCGATGTGGATGTAGAAATATTCAATTACCAGCGGCAACTTGTGGGTTCCGGCAAAACCAACTCAGAAGGCATCGCCCGCATTAAGACAAGTCAAAAACCCTTCCTGCTGGTCGCCAGAAAAAACAGGCAACGGGCCTACCTTCGCCTTGACAATGGTAATTCTCTGTCGCTCAGTCAGTTCGATGTAAGTGGTGCTGAGAAACAAAAGGGACTAAAAGGCTTTTTATATGGAGAACGTGGCGTATGGCGGCCTGGTGATACTTTGTTCCTGGGTTTCATCCTTGAAGATGAATTGAAAACCCTTCCCGATAAACATCCTGTGATTCTTGAAATCATTGACTCCCAAGGAAAAACAAGATATAAACTGCTTGAGACCAAACAGCTCGATGGCTTCTACCGGTTCACAGTGCCAACCGCAGCCGACATACCGACCGGAAACTGGTCAGCCACGGTGAGGGTAGGAGGGGCCAGCTTCTCCAAAACCATCAGGATAGAGACTGTGAAGCCAAACCGTTTGAAAATCAAGCTGGATTTCAGGGAACCTGTCCTGGATATCCACGAACCGGTACAGGCCGGCTTGCAGCTGCAGTGGCTCACAGGTGCAAGGGCATCGGGCCTGAGGAGTCTGATAACGGCATCATTTTCGGCAACAAAGACAGTGTTCCCGGACTTCAGGAACTATGTATTCGATGATCCGTTGAAAAAATTCTGGACGGAGGAACAGCTACTTTTCGATGGAAAGGTTGACCAGGATGGAAATGCTTCGTTTACAAAACAGATAAGTATCGGAAACAGTGCACCGGGAATGCTGCAGGCTGCCATCACGGTAAGGGCATTTGAAGAAGGCGGGGATGCAAGCCAGGATTACTTCACCATGCCTGTCTCCACATATAAGCGGTATGTCGGTCTGAAGGTTCCTGCCGGGGAAAAAGAAAGCGGAATGCTTCAAACCGACAAGGACATCACTGTAGAAGTGGCGGCCTGTGATGCAAAGGGGAATGCAGTGCCGGCCAGAAATCTTGATATCACTGTGGTTAAAGTCAAATGGCGGTGGTGGTGGAATGCTTCTGACAATGACCTGGCCAACTATGAGGGAGGTGTTGAGAATATGCCGGTATACAGGAATACCCTCACCTTGGCTAACGGAAAGGGCAGTTTCCGTTTCCGGATCAATTATCCGGAATGGGGCCGCTACCTGATCAGTGTCAGAGATCCTGAAGGAGGACATGTTGCCGGGCAATCCGTTTACATCGACTGGCCATCCTGGCGAAGCAGGGACGGAAAGCAACAGGCGGAATCTGCCAGCATGTTGAACTTTTCGAGCGACAAACCCGAATACAAACCGGGAGAAGAAGCTGTGCTGACAATCCCCGGGACATCTGGCGGAAGAGCGCTTGTGAGTGTTGAAACAGGTTCTGAGGTGCTGGATGCTTGGTGGGTAAAAACAAAGGAAAAAGAAACAGTGGTTAAGATCAGGATTAGCGGGAAAATGGCCCCGAATGTATACGTTCATGTGAGCCTGGTTCAGCCCCATGCACAAACTGTCAACGATAATCCGATCAGGATGTACGGAGTCATTCCCCTGCTGGTAACAGACCCGGCCACCAGATTGTCGCCTCTTATCCAGGCAGCAGATGTGATCCGCCCGGAAGAAACAACGGTCATCACGGTAAAAGAAAAGCAGGGGAAAGCCATGACCTATACCCTTGCCATCGTGGATGAAGGCTTGCTTGACCTGACCAGGTTTAAAACCCCCGATCCATGGTCTGGCTTTTATGCCCGTGAGGCGCTCGGTGTGAAAACCTGGGATATGTACAACCTGGTCATCGGTGCTTACGGTGGGAAATTCGGCAAGGCCTTCGCTATCGGAGGTGACAGGGATCAGCGCATCCACAACCCGAAAAAGGCCAATCGTTTCAAACCGGTGGTCACTTTTCTCGGACCTTTCAGGCTGGCCAAAGGGAAAACCGCCGTCCATCAGGTAAAGATCCCGAACTATGTGGGATCGGTCAGGGTGATGGTAGTTGCCGGAAACCAGGGTGCCTTTGGCTCAGCTGAGAAAACCATCCCGGTACGCAAACCACTGATGGTGCTTCCAAGCCTCCCGCGTGTCCTCGGTCCGGGAGAAACCGTCAAACTGCCCGTCACTGTCTTTGCCCTTGAAAAACAGGTAAGAAATGTGAAACTGAAACTCTCCACCAACCAATTATTCACTATTAAGGGCAGAAATAGCTTAGATCTTCAGTTCAGCGGTGAAGGCGACCAGGTGGTCTATTTCGAACTGCTTGTGAAACAGGCTGTTGGTGTCGGTAAAATACAACTCAATGCTGTATCGGGCAGTGAAAAGGCTTCCTCGGAAGTAGAACTGGAAGTCAGGAACCCCAATCCGGTTCAGCGCATTTCCTGGGACCACGTCCTGAAACCGGGAGAAAGCTGGGTCAACGAACATGAATTCTTCGGCGTGGCAGGTTCATCATATGCTACCGCAGAAGTCTCAAAGCTATTTCCGCTGGATTTCGAAAAAAGACTGGAATGGTTGATCGAATATCCTTATGGATGCCTCGAACAAATCACTTCAGCTGCTTTCCCGCAAATTTTCCTGGCAGATATCAGTGATCTGAATAAAGGAAAGCTGGCCATGATTGCTGATAACGTGAACAGCTGCATTCAGAAACTCAGTACCTACCAGTTGCCGTCAGGTGGATTTGCCACCTGGCCGGGGGCATCACAGTGCAACGACTGGATAACCAACTTTGTGGGACATTTTATCCTGGAAGCTGAAAATCATGGATATGCAATACCATATGCCATGAAACAAGCCTGGATCAGGTACCAGATTCAGGCGTCAAGAATGTGGATGCCAGGCAATAAACACGCTTATGCCTTGCGTTCTGACTTTGATTTCGTACAGGCTTACCGCCTGTATACCCTGGTGCTTGCAAAACAACCCCAGCTGCCGTCAATGAACATGCTCAGAGAACAGCAGTCGCTGGATACCAGGACCCGCTTCAGGCTTGCTGCCACATATGCCCTGGCCGGGCATACCGACCAGGCCTGCATGCTGATCAGCAAAACCGACAATCGCAGCCTTACGGTTCCCGATGCCTGGCAAACCTATGGCAGTCCCTTGAGAGACCGGGCTATGATACTGGAAACTTATGTACTGATGAATGAAACAGATGAAAGTACCCGTCTGGCAAGAGAAATCGCCGCTGCACTGGCAGCTGATTCCTGGATGAATACCCATGCAACGGCATGGTCGATGGTAGCACTGGGAAAATTCATCGGAAAAACCGGCAGGAACACTGCCGGCAACATACAGTTTACAATTACACCCGAAGGGAAAAGCAAAACAGATGTGAAAACAGGCAAGAGCCTCTGGAAGGGAGATCTACCGGTGAAAAGCGGAATAGGACGTGTTACGATGACCAATACCGGAAAATCAACTCTGTATGCACGCGTGGTGGTTTCAGGCCAGCCCCTTGCCGGCGAAAGCATGCGGACAGGAAGCAGGCTCGGATTACAGATTGTGTATAAGGATCAGCAGGGAAATTCGCTTGACATTACGAAACTCCGTCAGGGAACCGACTTTACGGCTGAAGTGACTGTCAGCAACCATGGTCTTGCCGGATATCAGAAAGACCTGGCACTTACCACTGTTTTCCCTTCGGGATGGGAAATCATCAACCCCAGGTTAAGCGGCCTTCCTTCGGTTAATGTACGTGATCTGCCAGATTACCAGGACTACAGGGATGACAGGGTGTACACCCATTTCGATCTGCCTCCCGGTACATCCAGAACCTTTGTGATCATGCTGCATGCTGCTTTCCCGGGGAGGTTTTATATGGCAGGCCCCGTATGTGAAGCTATGTACGACAACAGTGTATATGCTTCGATTCCAGGGCGATGGATTGAAGTGCTGACAGAATGAGAAACCAATTCCCGGGCGTAAGGAAAAAAAGCCTGCTTTGGGCAGGGGTCTGCCTCCTTGGGCTTGCACTCATCCTGAGGCTGGTGCCGGTGAAACCGTTGCAGCCCTCTTTCAGTACCATTCTTGAGGACCGCCAGGGAATCCTTCTCGGAGCCAAAACTGCCGGTGACGGTCAATGGCGTTTTCCGCCTTCCGACAGTGTCCCGGACAAATTCAGGAAGGCATTGCTTGCGTTTGAGGACAGGTATTTCTATTATCATCCGGGTATCAATCCATTTTCTCTGTTAAGAGCAGCGAGGCAGAATATCGCCCGTGGCAGAATAAGAAGCGGTGGTTCCACTCTCAGTATGCAGGTGGCCAGGTTCACGCTTGGACACAGGAGCAGGACCTGGACGAACAAGCTCCTCGAAGTATGTTATGCCCTGAGACTCGAATCCCATTTTTCCAAGAACGCGATTCTCAGAAAATATGCCTCCGGTGCACCCTTCGGCGGAAATGTGGTGGGTCTTGCAGCAGCATCATGGCGGTATTTCGGTAAAGATCAGCATGCACTAAGCTGGGCCGAAGCGGCAACCCTTGCCGTCCTTCCAAACGCACCTGCTCTGATTCACCCGGCGAAAAACCGTGGTAAACTCCTGGTAAAGCGTAACAGGCTTCTGCTGAAACTCAGGGATATCGGCTATCTTAGTCCTGAAGACTGCGAAAGGGCCTTGCTGGAACCAATTCCTTCCCGGCCATACCCGATGCCCGGCCTTGCACCTCACCTGCTCGCCAGGGCAGCGAAAGAACATCCCGGAACCAGGGTACGCTCCACACTGGATTTGCATTTACAGGAAAGGGTGGCAGCAGTACTTAGAACTCATCAGAAACTATTGACGGCCAATTATATACACAATATGGCGGCCGTGGTTCTCAGGGTCAGTGACGGCGCCTGCCTTGTGTATGCCGGCAATGTGAAAGAAGCTGGCGCTGATCACCAGTGCGATGTAGATGTAATCCTGGCACCCAGAAGTACAGGCAGTATACTGAAACCCATACTTTACGCTGCCCTGTTGCATCAGGGAGATATCCTGCCGGGAACCCTGGTACCCGACATCCCCACCCAGATCGGGGCTTTCTCCCCTAAAAACTATAATCTGAGCTATGACGGAGCGGTGCCGGCAAGCCGCGCACTGGCGCGTTCCCTGAATGTTCCTGCGGTTAAAATGCTGCAGATTTACGGAGTGGAGGCATTCTATCAGTTGTTGCGCAAACTGGGGATGACCAGCCTGGTGTTTCCGTCATCCCATTATGGCCTTTCCCTGATCCTGGGAGGCGCTGAAGGGAAATTATGGGAAATGTGCGGTCTGTATGCCAGTCTTGCCAGGAGCCTGACAAGTGCTCCGGTTGAAAAAAAACAGGCCGGTTCCCTGGTATTTCCTCCCATATACCTGATGCCACATGAGCCTGCACACACCGCAGGTTCTGGGAACCCCGGCATGGCTGCTCTGCCGGGGACAGCCTCCGTCTGTCTGATGTTCGAAGCCCTGCTGGAAGTGAACAAACCTGAACAGGAATCCGGATGGGATCACTACACAGGAAAATCAAAATGGGCCTGGAAAACAGGTACCAGTTTCGGATACCGCGATGCCTGGGCCATTGCCACCAACCCGGGTTATGTGGCAGGGGTCTGGGCAGGAAATGCAGACGGGGAGGGGAGGCCCGGACTGACCGGGATCGGGGCGGCTGCACCCGCCTTATTCGAGATCCTCAGCCTGCTGCCTGAACAGGAATGGTTTTCGTTACCGGCAGGCGCAATGGCCGGGGTAAGAGTATGCCCCTTGAGCGGCCATCTCGCCGGGCCTGATTGTCCGGCGGCTGACAGCATCCTGGTGCCTTTAAGGGGACAGCATTCTGTCCCATGCCCCTATCACCGGATCGTCCACCTGGATGCAACAGGCAGGTACCGTGTCAATGCCCGGTGCGAACCGCTTTCCAGCATCAGGCATGAATCCTGGTTTATCCTTCCTCCCGCCCAGGAATTCTATTTCAGGTCGCGGAATCCTTTTTACAGACTTCTACCTCCATTGAAACCGGGCTGTCAGGAAGACGGAAGCCTTCAGATGATCGAACTCGTCAACCTGAGAGATGTCAGTAAGGTGTATATCCCTTATGAACTGGACGGGAGTCCCGGCCGCCTGGTGCTTGAAGCCGCACACCGGGAACCCGGTGCCTTGCTTTACTGGCATCTGGATGAGACCTATCTTGGTACGACTTCTCACAAGCATCAGATGAGCCTGAAGCCCTTGCCCGGCAGCCATCGGTTACTCATTACGGATGACAGGGGTAACAGTTTTGTCAAACGATTGGAAATCCTTGATCAACAAACGGATTAATTTATTCATTATAAATGTCTTACATAAACCAAAGTTATTAACAACTGTTAATAACTCCTGTTTGTGCTTTGTGTATGCTTTCAGGCCAAAAAACTTGCTTTCGCATGCTTTCCTGTTGTAATTTTGGTTCATCAAGTGAGCGATAAAGGGCAGGCCAGGAAGGGTAGTCCGGGACTTCACACCCACGGGTTGAACCCCGGATAGTCCGGCGAAACGAACCAGCGATGGTACGTTTTAAAAGAGTGACCCGGAAAGGCAAGGGGTGAGTGGAAAAGCCGAAAGGCCGTATCTTAAACCCCAGGCTCAGATGAGAAGGGAGTAAGCCGGGCAGAAGCAGTCCAGCTTTCAGCAAGCAAGGCCGAAGCCTGCGATTCCGAAAGGATAATCCAGGACGGGCCGGGCAGCCGAAACCAGGCCGAAGAACTTCCAGGGATGGGCTGGCCGAAATAACAGTAGCTTGACGCCCCTGCCAGTCACGGCTGACAGCCGGCGGAACGGGAACCCGGTCGAACAGATTGAGTTCCCGTTTTTGTTTTTATCCTTTTTTTCTGCCTCTCCTTGTCAAAAGGTCTCAAATCACTTAGATTTGTACCATGCAGACCTCACAGCCACCGAACGGCCTTACTGAAACCGAAAGGGAACAGATCATCAATAAATACAGAAACCTGCTCAGGCTGTGCAGACCTTACATCAAACCCGGGGATTCCTCCGTCATCCGGAAAGCATTCAATATCGCACTTACTGCCGTTAAAGGTGAAAAAACAAAACTGGGAGAACCCGGCATATTTTATCCGATGGATCTTACCGAGATCCTTGCCGTTGAAACCGGACTCGGAACAAATTCACTGGTCAGTGCGCTCCTAATGGATGCCTTCCTTTCCTTACGGGTCGAACCCACTGCCATCCTTCGCGGGTTTGACCCGCAGGTACTCAATATCCTGCAGGGAGTAAGAAAAATCAATTCCATAAAAACGGGAAAAACCGCTATCCAGCCTGAAAATTTTATCCGCTTTCTGCTGAGTATTTCAGGAGATGCCAGGACACTGCTGATCAAGATGGCCGACACATTGTACCATATGAGAATACTCCATCACCTGGATAAATCCATTCAACTGAAAGTGGCCAATGATGCATATTTTCTGTATGCTCCCATCGCACACCGCCTGGGCCTGTATCATATCAAAACAGAACTGGAAGACAGCGGCATGAAATACCTTCATCCCGTTGAATACCAGATGATCACCAATAAACTGAAAGAAACCGTAAAAGCAAGGGATGAATATATCAATGCCTTTCTGAACCCTATCATACAAAGGCTGCACCAGCAGAAATTCCGTTATGAAATAAAAAGCCGGACCAAGTCAGTCCATTCGATCTGGAAAAAAATGGTAAAACAAAATCTTGGCTTCGAAGAAGTTTACGATCTGCTTGCCATCCGGATCATCCTTGATACACCAAGAGAAAGAGAAAAAGAAGACTGCTGGAAGGTATACTCCATCGTTTCTGACATCTATCCTCCAAATACTTCCAGATTGCGCGACTGGATTTCAGTTCCCAAAACAAGTGGCTATGAGTCGCTGCATACAACGGTGAAAGGTCCCCTTTCAAAATGGGTGGAAGTGCAGGTCAGATCACGCAGAATGGATGAAATTGCGGAGGTCGGACATGCCGCACACTGGAAATACAAAGAATCACGAAAGGAGTCCGGTTCGTCTGACTGGCTGCTGGCTATCAGAAACCTGCTTGAAAACCCGGAATCGGCCGGCGGCCAGGCTGTTGCCGGAAAATCAGAACAGTCAGAAATCTATGTATTCACCCCTGACGGTGACCTGAAGAGTATGCCCAAAGGAGCCACAGTGCTTGACTTTGCATTTGAAATACACACCAACCTCGGAATGCAGTGCACCGGAGCAAGGGTTAACGGAAAAATCAATCCGATCAAATATGTGCTTCAGAACGGAGATGAAGTAGCCATACTGACTGCCAAAAATCAAAAACCCAAAGCGGATTGGCTTAGTTTTTTAAAGACAGCAAGGGCCAGGCAAAAGGTAAAAAGAGCATTGAAGGAGGAGGAAATGAAAGAGGCTGAAGTCGGGAAGCAGGCCATGATGAGAAAGTTCCGGAACTGGAAAATTCAATTCAATGACGACAACATTCTTAAAGTACTGAAAGCCCTCAGGTACAAAACTCCCATCGAACTCTACCATGCCATTGCCACTGAGAAGCTGGATGCGCTGGTGATCAGGGATATTTTTCAGCCACCCCAGAAACCAGTACCTCAAAGCCCCCTCGAAGCCGGGAACAAGGAAGAAGATCATAAAACCCTGCTGAAAAAAGACGATTTTGTTTTCCTCGACCAGAACCTGGCCGGCATCAATTACACCCTCGCCAGTTGCTGCAACCCTATCTTCGGCGATGATGTGTTCGGATTCGTCACCATTTCAAAAGGCATTACCATACACAGGAAAAGCTGTCCAAATGCAAGGGAGATGATGGAAAAATACGATTACCGCATTATCCATGTCAAATGGCGGGAAGCCTCCTCAAGCGGATCGTTTCATGCCACAATACGGATTTCCGGTATCGACCAGCTTGGGATCGTCAGCACCCTTTCCGATGTCATTTCCAATGAATTGAAGGTCAATATGCGGTCAATCTCGGTAGAATCCAACAACGGAGTCTTTGAAGGTATCATTAAGATCATGGTAAGCGATACACGCCACCTGGATACGCTGTTGCATAAGCTTGCACGGGTTAAGGGCGTACTGAAAGCAATCCGGCTGGAATGAACACACTGATGAAGGAAGGAACATGGCATGATTTTGTGATCATGAATATTATCATGGTGCCCGGAGAAGGGGAACACCTGGTGTTGTTGTCCGGAAACCAGTCACGCTTCCTGCTGCCCGCAACACCCTATCAACAATATGGCTTTGAGAAGGATATGCGGATCAGGTGCAGGATTGACAAGATCAATTGCAACGGAAAAGTGTACCTTGAACCGGCACATCCTCTGTACCGGCAGGGTCAAAGCTACGACTTTGAGTTCATCCGTCAGGAAACAAGATACGATCAGGCCGGAAATCCTATTCCAGGGTGGATATTCCCCGACAGTTTGGGCAATGAGATATTTACTCCGGTCAGGCCCGGTTCAGTACCACCTGATCCGGGTAATCCCGTCACATGTGAGGTCAGCCGTATCAAGAATGCCCGGCTCAGCCTGACCCATGCCTGGTCAGCAGTCACCACTGCGGTGGAACCCAGCCTGAGTTATCCGTTCAAAGTAATCTGTTCCGGAAAAGACAGGAATGATAAATCCGGCTGGATACTGGAAGGACCTGATTCGATGCGCGCTTTCATAGACGGGGAAAGTTTTGGTGCTTATGGTATCCGGACCGGAATAATCCTGAAATGCAGGATAATCAAGTGGCATCCGCAACGGGGATGGATCATAGAACCTGAACATCCGTTTTACCGGGAAGGGATGCTGTATTCCTTTAAAATCAAAGAGATCAAACCCCTGGAGATTGATCAGAACATGTGTATCGTCATGGTTGAAGATATGTTCCAGCAGCTGATATCTTTTCCGCTGGAAATAAAAAATGCAAGCCTCCCCGAAAACGGAACGGATCAGATCTTCAGGGTCGTGAGCATGCGAAAGGGAAAACCTGTGTTGGCCCTTCCATAAGCAAGACCCTCTCAGGATTTCAACCTGGCAAGGGCTTCGCTTACGTTGATGCAATAGTCGCCCAGTTTCTCCGACAAAGCAAGCAATTCATTGAAATATACCCCTGTTTTCACAGGATATTCCTGTCGTTTCAGCTTTGATTCAAAGTCCGCCCTGAACAAATCCCTTCTGCTGTTCAAGGTCTCCTCAACGGCACGCGCCTCACCGATATCAAAATGTTTGTATCCCCTGCCCAGGTTCTGTATCATAATGTGCAAAGCACGCCGGTCGAGATCGAACATCTCGTACATGATTTGCCTTATTTCCGGTGAAAACCAGGCCTGGTCGCTGTTCTTGCGACGGATCACTTTTGCCATCTTGGTACAGACATCTCCGATACTTTCCATATCATCAATGATCTTTAAAAGTGCACTGATCTGCCGTGAACCTGCCACACTCATCTCCCCTTGTGAAAGCCTGGTGAGACTTCGTCTGAGTGATGCCTCTATCTCATTTATTTTCAGTTCATCAGATAGTACATTCTCAAGCATTTGTTCAAATATTTCCCTGTCCTTTTGGTTAAATAATACCGGTACTTTTTCAAACATGGAAATCAGGGCAGTACCAAAGGCAGTAACTTCTTTCCCTGCCTGAAGTAACTGGAGTTCCTGTGTGGAAACGATTTTATCGTCAAGATAGGTACTGCTGCCGGGAGATGCTTTTTTCCCAAAGACGGGTACCAGGAATCCGCTGATCTTAACCAATTGAGGTATCAAACCGGCCAGAACGACAGCAGTACCCACATTAAATGCGGTATGGACAAATGCAAGTGCAAAAGGGATCACCGCTACATGATCGGCAGGGGATTTACCGGTGAAAATTTCTGTAAACCAGGCCGCCAGACCGGTAAAAGAATGGAACAACAGCAGAGCCAGAATGATGCCGCATAAGTTAAACAGCACATGGATCATCGCTGCACGACGTGCGTCCTGATTACTGACAATGGAAGCCACCAGCGGAACAAATGTGGTTCCCAGGTTCTCCCCCAGCACCATGGCTGCAGCAAGTTCAAAGGAAACCCAATGGTTGCTTACCATCACAAAGACCAATGCCATGCCAGCACTGGATGATTGCAGGATTACGGTAATAACCAGGCCAATCAGGACAAAGACCAGAACAGATAGAAAACCCATGCCGGTAAACCGGCTCAGGTATAGAAGCACCGGGGAGTCGGCATCCATGACAGGAAGGCTTTCCTTCATAAAATTGAAACCGATGAAGATCAATGCAAAGCCCAGCAAAAACTCTCCCCAGTACCGGTAGTTGTTCCTGCCTGCAAACAGCAGGGGTAGTGCCACTGCGACCAACGGCAACAGTAACATGCTGAAATCATAACGAAAACCAAGCATGGAAATAAACCATGCCTTGACAGTGGTCCCGATATTGGCACCAATAATAATACCAACAGATTGATATAAAGATATTAAACCGGCATTGACTAAACTAATGGTTAATACAACTGTGGCCGAAGAAAACTGTATAAGATTTGTCAGCAGAAAGCCGCTGAATATCCCTCTGGCAGGATTCGAAGAAATGACTGACAGGATGGTACGCATATTATTCCCTGCAGCCCTCTGGAGCGATTCACTCATGAACTTCATCCCATACAGGAATAAACCCACCGAACCAATGATTGCCAGGATCTTCCAAATGATTTCAAGGCTTGCCATCTCTGGTAATCTTTATATGATTGATAATCAATGATTAATATTACTTCATTCGCCAAAGATTGCCGTTCCCAAACGAATCATGGTACTGCCGCTCGCAATGGCAAGCGGGTAATCACCGCTCATGCCCATGGAAATCTCACGAAAAAAAGGCTCCTGGCTGAAATATTTGTATTTCAACTCTTTGAACACAGATGCAAGGGAAAGGAACTCGCTTTCAACCATTTTCATATCATCGGTGAATGTGGCCATTCCCATTATTCCGCAAAGCCTGATACCCTTCATTTCCAGATAAATACTGCTTTCCAGTATTTCAAGTGCTTCCTGAACATTCAATCCGAATTTGGTCTGCTCTCTGGCAATATGAAACTGAAGCAGGCATGCCGTGGTTTTCCCTGACCTGACCGATTCTTTGTTCACTTCCTGCAATAACCTGAAAGAGTCGACACTGTGAATCATACCAATCCATGGCAGAATACTCCTCACCTTATTGGTTTGCAGGTGACCAATAAAATGCCACCGGATGTCCGCAGGCAGTTGCGGTGCTTTCTGCAGCAATTCCCCGGCTCTGTTTTCCCCGAAATCGCGTTGACCTGCCCGGTATGCCTCCATTACCGCTTCCATGGACTGTTGTTTTGTAACAGCGATCAGCGTAACATGGGAAGGTAATTTCCCCCTGATTTCCTGCAGCTTATCTGAGACAGATGTCATTTTTCGAATGTAGTCCCCTTGTTTTTAATCCGTGGAAATGATGCCGGCTGACATCAAAATTACGGATATTTGTGCCCATGAAAACGGGATTACTTACAATTCTGAAGATTATTCTGTTCTGGTGGATCTTTTTCCATTTGGGCAGGTTATCTTTTTTCCTGTTGCTGAGAGGGCATTTCGTGCAGGAGGGTGTTGCATTTCAGGACTTGGGTTTATTATTGATCCATTCCTTCAGATTAGACATTTCAACTGCCTGCTATTTAGTTACATTACCTTTCATGATATGGATAGTAAACGCCTATCTCCGGCAAGCCTGGATCGCCAGGGCGTTTAAATGCCTTCATTTGTTTCTCATTATCTGTTACTCGCTGATTGTCAGTGGTGAGACCGGAATTTACCCTGAATGGAAAAGCAAACTGGATTTTAAAGCGCTTCGCTATCTCAGGCACCCGGATGAAATCGCCCGTTCGAGCAGTACCGGTGATGTATTGCTTTTACTCGCCGTAGCGGCAGCATTATCTCTGACCGGCTGGTTTATCTGGCGTTACCTGATCGGACGGAACCTGAAATTCGTGAAACCCCGTTTGCTCTCATTGCCGCTGATGCTTATCCTGATTCCGGCTTTCCTTTTCACCGGAATCAGGGGAGGTTGGCAACCTATTCCAATCAATCAGAGTGATGCGTATTTTTCCAGGAAAAACATTATTAATCTTCTTTCCGTCAATCCTTTATATAATTTGGCTTACAGTTATTTTGAAAGCCGGAGGTATATGTCGGTGAATCCTTTTGACTTTTACCCGTCACCCATTGCCAGGGCAACTGTTGACAAGCTCCATGCCGTAAGCAGAGATACCACAGTGCCTGTCCTCACCACCGACAGGCCCAATATCGTACTGCTGATTCTGGAAAGCTGGTCGGCCGACCTGGTGGAATCACTTGGAGGTGAAGCAGGTATCACGCCTGAATTCAGGAAATTGGAGAAAGAAGGGATCCTTTTTACGGAGTTTTTTGCTAACGGCAACCGGTCTCAACAGGGCATGGCCGCGATATACGGCGGATTTCCATCCATTCCGTATACAGCCATCACAGCCCATTATGCAAAGTTTGTCAGACTTCCTTCCCTGGCCAGGGAATTGAAGAATGCCGGTTATTATACAGCTTTTTATTTCGGGGGGCAGCTCACTTACGGGGGTCTGCGCGCTTACATGATGTATAACGGCTTCGACAGGATTATGGAAGAAAAAGATTATGATGCATCAATTCCCCGCGGGAAACTTGGTGTACACGACCAGTATACTATGGATCATCTGCTGGAAGAACTGAATGCAGCTCCCCGGCCATTTTTCAGCAGCCTGTTCACCCTAAGCAGCCATTCCCCTTATGATCAACCGATGGAGAAAGTCCTGGACTGGGGAGGTAAAGAAAATCAATATCTGAATTCAGCTTATTATACCGACCGATGTCTTGGTGATTTCTTCCGGGAAGCACGCAAACAGGAATGGTATGCCAATACCCTTTTCATCATCCTGGCGGATCACAGTCACAACACATACAGAAATCACTGGGTTGATACCCCTCCTTACCGGCATATCCCCTTATTGCTTGCAGGTGAGGTTATTCAGCCCGGGTACCGGGGTAGCAAGGTACCCCGGATTTCTTCCCAGGTTGACCTGGCTGCAAGCCTGCTGGCACAACTGAATCTTGATCACCAGGCTTTCAGATGGAGCAAAAACCTATTTAATCCCTATCAGCAGGCATTCGCATATTTTGAAATAGAAGTCGGTTGTGGCTGGGTACGGACAGATGGCAGCCTGGTCTACAGAAAAACCAGTGACCAATTTGAATTACAGCGCTTTCCAGCTGAAACCCAGGCCGTAAGAAAAAAAGAAGCCTTGTCTTACCTGCAGGAGGTTTTCCAGCAGTTCATTGACTACTGATCAAGCCCTAGCTTCGTAGAAACAAACCTTGGGACTGCTGATCTTTTCACTGGTTTTCAGTTTCTTAATGGCTTTGTCCACATCCTTTTTATCCAGACCGGCCAGCTCGGCAATTTCACCGGCTTTCATGGGTTTGCCGGCTTTTTTCAGGGTATCAAGCACCAGCTTTTCAATTTCCATAACAATCATTATTAGAGGATTATAAATTTCAGACCTTTTATACCGAAAGAACGCAGGAATGTGATGTGTGTTTCCAGTGTCATCGGTATAAAAAGTTTAACCGAAAATTGCTTTGCATTTTCATTTAAATTCCGTATTTATACTCAGTCTTGGCAGGTTTGCGAATGCAAAGCTGTTTAGACTGAGTTATGCCGTACACCGCTATGATAAACTTTTTCGCAAACCTGTTCCGTATCGGTATATCCTGCCTTGTCGCCTAATCCAGCAGGTGAACGACCAGACCGCTTCTGAGTTTGGGTTCAAACCAGGTAGTTTTCGGCGGCATGATGTTGTCTGTATCGGCAATATCGATCAATTGCTTCATAGACACCGGATAGAGGGCAAAAGCAGCTGCCATTTCCCCGCTGTCGACACGTTTCTTCAGTTCTTCGAGTCCGCGGATGCCACCCACGAAATCAATCCGTTTTGAAGTTCTCAGGTCGGTGATGCCCAGAATATTGTCGAGCACCTGCCTGGAAAGGATGGTAACATCCAGCACCCCGATGGGATCATCGTCGCGATAGGTGCCTTCTTTGGCCTGCAAACTGTACCATTTTCCACCGAGGTAAAGGGAGAAGTTATGAAGACAACAGGGCTTGTAAATTTCTGTTCCCTTGTCTTCCAACGTAAAACCCTCGCCCAGGCGTTCCAGGAAGGCGGCTGGACTGAGACCGTTGAGATCCCTGACAACACGATTGTAGTCAATGATTGTCAGTTGATTATCAGGAAAATGTACTGCGAGAAAATAGTTATATTCCTCATTCCCGTGATGGGATGGGTTCTGTCGCTTTTTCTCATCCCCAACCAGGGCAGCAGCAGCGGTACGATGATGTCCATCAGCGACATAAGTATACGGAATACCTTCAAAAAGCGATGTAAGGCGCCTGATGACATCTTTGTCACGGATAACCCAGAACTGATGTCTGACCTCATCCACAGCCAAAAAATCATATTCAGGTGTTTGTTGTGTAATGCCGTTCACGATGCTGTCAATTTCAGGCCGGGCAGGGTAGGTGAAGAAAACAGGTTCCATGTTGGCATTGGTGATCCTCACATGTTTCATCCTGTCTTCTTCCTTATCCTTCCTGGTAAGTTCATGCTTCTTAATGATGCCGTTCAGGTAATCATCAACGGCAGCACATCCGACCAGTCCAACCTGAGTTTTCCCCCACATGGTTTGTGCATATACATAAAGGTACGCATCATCGTCTGCTACAAGCCAGCCATTCTGCCTGAACAGGTGGAAGTTCTCCCTGGCTTTTTCATACACTTCAGGCAGGTGTTCGTCGATGCCCTCTTCAAGGTCGATCTCTGGTTTAATGATATGAAGCAGGGAATATGGATTCCCTTCGGCTTCAATTCTGGCTTCGGAAGAATTGAGAACATCATACGGACGCGAAGCCACATCCTTTGCCAGGTGTACAGGCGGTCTGAGCCCTCTGAAAGCTTTAAGTTTTGCCATGTGTTTCCGGAATTATGGTATTACGCTTTTAACAGGGAGGGGCTTAAGCCCAACTCCCTGTTTCTCTTTTGATTAGACTTGAATGTTTGCAGTTTGTCTGAAGCCGGTGGTTCTAATCGCTGTCATCCCCCGGTCCGATGGGACTCTTCTGCAGGGATCCGATCAGAGCGCCGAGCATTTTAGTCATCTCCATCAGCTGGTTCCTCGAATTATCAAATGCATCATCAGGGATGTATCCCATGCCCCGGCACAGGGTAGTGAAAACAACGCATTCCCTTACACAGCTTTTCGCCATTTTCAGGTAGTAAACAAACTGACTTTTATTCCGGCTGGAACCCTCTGCGATATGAAGTGCAATATTCTGGGCAGATACCACAAATCTGTCTGCCAGTCCGTTGCTTCCTGCCTCCGGGATCAGCCTTACGGATTGGTGTACCCACTCAATGTACTCCAGGGCTTTGTTGTATATCCGGAGATCCTCGAACCTGAAAAAAGTCGGGATTCTTTCAACATCGTTTTCCATATGATATCATCGTTTGAGATAGTTATTTAAGTATATTTCTCCCGTGCCGTACATCAAACTGCACCAGTAACTGTAATGGCTGTGAACTAAGGATTAACCTGGAAGGTTTTGTCCCCATGCCTGATAAATCCCACGATCTGTCTTGCTGCTGCCAGTCCGGCATTGATGTTTGCCTCTTCCGTCTGGGCACCCGTTTTTTTTGCGGTGAACAGGAACCTTCCGGGGAAGGCAGCGGCCAGTTGTTCTTTACAATCCGGTTCTATATCAGACAGATAGCTGAAGTCCTTTCTTTCTTCCATCATTTTGATAAGGGATTCTTCGCAAACGATTTCCTTCCTGGCAGTATTTACCAGGGTAGCACCGGCCGGCATTCTTTTCAGCAGTTCCAGGTTAATGGACTTTTTGGTATCAGCGCTTGCAGGAATATGGAGGCTGACGTACTGACATTCAGCATAAAGCGCTTCGGCAGAAGACAGTGGGGTAACACCGGCTCCGGTCATTTTCGCTGCAGGGATAAATGGGTCATAACCAAACACTTCCATCCCAAAACCTTGAGCAATCATGGCCACATATTTTCCGACATTCCCGTAAGCATGGATTCCGAGTTTTTTTCCTCTGAGTTCCGTCCCGGATTTGCCGGTAAAACCTTTCCGCAGGTGGTAGAGCATAAGACCAAATGCCAGCTCGGCAACGGCATTGGCATTTTGTCCCGGGGTATTCATGGCAACCACACCTTTTGCGGTGCAGGCTGCGAGATCGAGATTGTCGTAACCGGCACCGGCCCGTACAACGATTTTAAGTGCGGGAGCGGCATCCACCACTTCCTTTGAAACGATGTCGCTTCTGACGATCAGGGCATCGGCATCCCTGACAGCATCCAGCAGTGCCGACACTTCGGTGTAGTTTTCAAGCAGGGCAAATTCAAATCCGGCTTCCTGCACGATTTTCCGGATACCTTCCACAGCCTGGGCTGCAAAAGGTTTTTCGGTGGCAACGAGTACTTTTGTCATAATCCTGGAGATAAAATGTTGAATAAGTCGGGTTTCATTATCTGGTACTAAACAAAGATAGCAAAATATGGAGGATTATGCATGCATTTTCTCAAATTCATGCATCGCATCGATCAGCGCCTGGACGCTTTCGATGGGCAGCGCATTGTAGGTCGAGGCCCGGAATCCTCCGACTGAGCGGTGACCCTTAATGCCGACCATGCCTTTTCCCTGGGCGAACTTGATGAATTCTTCTTCCTTATCCTTGTATGCTTCCTTCATTACAAAACAGATATTCATCAGGGAGCGTGATTCTTTCTCCGCCGTACCGGTGAACATCCTGCTGTTATCGATGGCATCATACAGCAAGCCGGCTTTTTTCAGGTTCATTTGCTCAACGGCTGCCACGCCGCCAAGATCCTTGATCCATCTGAGGGTTTCCTTCAGCGTGAAGATGTTGATACAGGGCGGGGTATTGAAAAGGGAACCCTCTCCGATATGCGTCCTGTAATCCAGCATGCTGGGTATTTTCCTTTCGACCTTTCCCAGGGTATCTTCCCTGACGATGACAAAAGTAACTCCTGCCGGCCCCACATTCTTTTGAGCTCCTCCGTATATCAGGGCATACTTCGACACATCCACCGGCCTGCTCATGATGTCCGATGACATATCCGCAATCAGGGGGACGGGAGAATCAATGTCTTTGCGCAGTTCCGTTCCGTAAATGGTGTTGTTGGTAGTGATGTGGAAATAATCCACATCGGTCGGAATCTCAAAGTCACAGGGAACGTAATTGAAGTTTTTCTCAGCTGAAGAGGCCACGATGACTGTTTCACCGAAAACCCTGGATTCTTTGATCGCCTTCTTGGCCCATACCCCTGTTTCAAGGTAGGCAGCTTTCGACTGGAAATAGTTGTAGGGAACCATGCAGAACTGCATGCTTGCACCTCCTCCGAGAAAGAGGACGTGATAGCCTTCAGGAATGTTCAGCAATTCTTTGAAAAGGGCAACAGCCTCATCGATGATTGCCTGAAAATCTTTGTGCCTGTGAGAGATCTCCATCAGGCCCAGCCCGCTGCCGTTCAGATCGAGAATCGCTCTGGCGGTGTTCTCAACCGCTATCCTCGGAAGGATGGAGGGACCTGCGTTGAAATTGTGCTTTGTCATGTCTTATAGGTTTTAGTGTGGTTGTTCCGATCAGAACACAAAGATACAAAATACCATCATGTTATTTGTCCTGAAACGTTTATTTTTTATCGGGGGAAGCGGGCGGGAAGAGCTCATATTCCACCTTTCTTTCCTTTTTTCCCTTATCCGGGTCGTCAGGGTTTCTGGCATCCACTTCGCGGGTATAAATCCAACGGCCGTCGCGGAATACAAATCCGTCCTGGATGTTGGTCTCGGGCACGTAAAACTGGTATTGTCCAGCCAATCCTTCATGCAGCGGTACCAGCCGGTCGAACACAATCATATCTGCAGCCCGCCGTTCTGTCATCTTTTTTTTCCCTTTTTTGACCTTCACCTGCAACCATTGCCTTGAATAATTCAGGCTCATACTGCTTTTGGCAGAATACTCAAAAACCACCCGTTTGACTTTCCCTGGAAAATGGCTGAACACCTGGGCGCCAAAGATAACCTTCCCACGGCTACCGATCTGAACAGGTTCTATCACCTTTTTTCTGCTGAGCGTATTGTGGCCGTCCCATCCCAGCAATACAAAATGAACTTTCCCCCTGCTTTTATTTTCAATCAGCCTGTAATAGAGGGCGCCATACCATTGTTCCGGACCAAGTTGTTTTGTCTCGGGGGATTCCAGTTCGTGTGCCTGATTGTTAAGAACCACAACGCGCTTACTGTTGTGCTGCTGATCAAACCAACGAACAAGGCCGCCGTAGTCAAAACTGCCATCCTGCCTGGGGATCACCCAGGTGATGATGGTGAACTCACGTCCGGTCGATTCAAGAAAGGAAATGTTTCTCAGGGTATCAAGGCCGTCCAAAGGCAGTCGGCCTGTCTCCAGCATCCTTGTCAGCAAGGCCGTGAGTTGCCTGCTGGCCTGGTAACGGTCAAAATCTGCCTTTCCCGATTGCAGTTGTTTCGAAAGCATTTGCAGGCTGTCTGCCATCGGATCTGATTCCTGTGCCCTGATCTCCTGCAGGTTCATGAACCCGGCTAACAATAAAGCATTGTAAAACAAACACTTGACTACCGTACGAAACATGTTTATTGATTGATCACTGTTTAAATTCCAAGTTCCACCTGAATCTGAAAGTAAAAATCTGCTGTGTTGAATCCTGGTCCTTTGCTTTTTCTGTAAGTCAGGTTGGTTTGGAATTTGGTCATGTGGGCATTGATGTATTTGTTTAAACCCAGGGTATAAAACTCCCGGTCGGGCCAGATTATTTTAACTTTCTCATTTGTTTGCAGGACAGCATATCTGACCACAATTTCGTAATCATTGCGGAAAAGGTGGCTCATTTGTGTATTCAGTGCCTGACCAGCCAATACGGCGGTTTCCATCCCTTCATGAAACATCAGCGGGTTTTCGGCCATCCTGGCGGCGTACTCAATAAATAAGGCATTTCCCCTGTATTTCAGCAGGAGGTCTGCAAAAAAAGACTGCAGATCCCTTGTTTCCGGCAATAAATCACCGGTCTGACCATTTGTCCTGACAGCATCCTGATTGACAGACCAGGCTGCCGCCAGTGATAACCTGGGGGTCTTCTCGCGACTCAGGTCTCCTTCAGTGAAATCACCGTTCCGGGCAAATTTTCCGAAAGGCATCACTTCTATTCTGCCGGTATAACAGAGCCCGTTATCCTGCCTGGAATAATTTCTCCCTTCACCGGTTGAAACAGCAGCCTTCAGGTTGAAAGGCATGCCGGCAATGCGCTGGCTGTAATAGCCAAACAGGCCGAAATCGCGGTTGATGTCCAGAGCCGTGGTAACAATGGACCTGTCAATAAACTGCTGCTGGCCGGAAGAAATGATCTCCTGCCTGTTCCCGGGCAGCTTGGCCTGTCCGAAACCTATGTAAAGATCAGGGTTAAAGCGGTAAAACACGATGGCATCCCTGATCAGGTTGGATGCACCCGTCGGGTTTCCGCCTACATCGTCCCTCGAAAATCCCAACTGGAACAGATAAGTGAGCCTGGATCCAAGGATATAGCCGTCGAACCTGAGTCTCAACCTGCTGGTACGCGGATCCACGGATTTGACACTCAAATCCCTGTCAGAAACCGTGGTAATATTCAGCCGGTTTTGAACCCTGAAGCGGATGTTGACCCCGAAAGCCGTATCGGGTGCATTGAAACCAAGTCCATGATCGAAACGGATGATGGCCCGCTCATCAAGCAGGACCTGAGCTGTGGTATCATATACAATAAAACATCCTGTGATCAGTATGAAAACCAGAAAAAAGTTCCTCATAACCCAGACTTTACGTGAATATTCGCGGCCAAATATACTGAATCCTGCTTACTTTTGCGACCAGGTCATGAACGATGCATTGATAAAAGCCCTGGACAAGCTGGGCAGAAAAATTGAAAACGACTGTCTGGAATACCGTAAGAAAGGTCCGGAAGGTGATAATGAATTCACCAGGGTGCTGGATGAAGCCTGGAGCCGGAATGCATGGTTTACCAGGGAGCAGTCAGTCTTTGCAATGGAATGTGTTGCCGGAAACCTTTCAGGGGAAAAGCTGCACAGGTGGCTTGCAGGGTATCACCTCCCGGGACAATGGCGGGAAAAGCCTGCCAGGATCGGGGTTGTTTCAGCCGGCAATATCCCATTGGCTGGGTTTCACGACTGGTTGTGCGTGATGCTGACCGGCCATGTTTACATCGGTAAACTTTCCGCTCAGGACAGGGTGTTACTTCCCTGGCTCACGGCAATACTTGCAGAAATTTATCCCCCTGTAACCCAAAACGTAGTGTTTACAGATGGCCGCCTGAGTGACACTGATGCCGTGATTGCATCAGGAAGCAACAACACTTTCCGGTATTTCGAGTATTATTTCAGACATATCCCTTCCGTGCTTCGGAAAAACCGGAATGCAGCGGCCTTGCTTGACGGAGGGGAATCAGATGCAGAACTTGAACTTCTTGGGGAGGATGTATTCCGTTATTTCGGACTGGGATGCAGGAGTGTGAGCAAGATATTCGTTCCGGAGGACTATGATTTCGATCGCTTATTCAGGGCATGGAAAGGATATGAAGCCACCATACTGCATCATAAGTACAGGAACAACTATGACTATTTTAAATCGGTGTATCTTGTAAACGGAGACGCACACCTGGACAATGGTTATATCCTGCTCAGGCCATCGGATCAGACTGCATCCCCGGTGGCAGTCCTGTTTTATGAGACCTGTCCTGACATCAGGAATGCCCTGATCCGCATACAGGAAACGGGGGACCAGCTGCAGTGTGTGGTCGCACGTGAGCAACACAGCCCGGGAGTTATTCCTTTCGGTCATTCTCAAAAACCATCCTTGAATGACTATGCCGACGGGATTGATACGATCGCTTTTTTAAATGATTTGTAAGATTATTTGCAAGAATTTTGACTTTTGAATGAAAATATATAATTTTGCACGCCCAAAACCAAGACCATGAAGAAAGATACTCATCCGAAAGATTACCGTTTTGTCGTATTCAAGGACATGTCCAACGACTACAGTTTTATGACGAAGTCCACTGTTCAGACCAAAGATACCATTACCTGGGAGGATGGCAAGGAATATCCGCTTGTGAAGCTCGAGATTTCACATACTTCCCATCCCTTCTTCACCGGTAAGATCAAACTGGTTGACACGGCAGGCAGGGTTGACAAGTTCAAGAACCGGTACCAGAAGCACCTCGACCTGAAAGAAAAGAAATAGGAAACTGTTAATAAGATTTGAAAAATCCCGGCAAAACCGGGATTTTTTTTTAATATTTTGCTGAAGATTTCGTTTACCATTATTTTCAGGCATATCCACCATAAACGCAAGCGGTTATGAATTATATTTTGTTTGATGATGCCCACCGCGACTACCTGTTACCATTGACTTTTCTGAGACCCATTGCAGACATCAGGGTCGGAATCCTTACCATCAGGCAGAAATGGGAGCATTATCTTGGTGCAGGCACATCGAGCCTTACGGAACCCTACCTCAGTATCAAATTCCCTGTGAAAAGGGATGCCAACAACATCCTGATCAACGGTTCCATACTCCCGAATCCTGAACTGGTTGAAAAGATCATGGGACTTCATCCCGGACAAGTCATGATCAGGGAGGATATCCTGGTGGCGTATCATGTGACTGCAGAAGAACTCGATCGCAATGTCAGATCAGGTGAAATGGAGGAAGTTACCATTGATACTGCTTTCGATAAGATCAACTTCTGCTGGGATATTTTCAACCTGAACAGTGTGGCTCTGATCCACGATTATGAGCTGCTGACAAAGGGCAGAACCTCTGCACCCATCAGCCAGACCAATAACGTCAGGGGTAGGGATAACATCTTTATTGAAGAAGGCGCCGTGGTGGAATTTGCCAGCCTGAATGCCACCCAGGGGCCCGTCTACATTGGCAAGAACACTGAAATCATGGAAGGTTCCATGGTAAGAGGCCCGTTTGCTATATTGGATCACAGCGTGCTGAAGATGGGAACCAGGATATACGGTGGCACGACCATCGGACCCTGCTGCAAGATCGGCGGTGAGTTAAACAACACCGTTTTCTTCGGATATTCAAATAAGGCACACGACGGATTTATCGGTCATTCGGTCATAGCCGAATGGTGTAACCTGGGTGCCAATACCAACAACTCCAACCTTAAAAACACCTATGACGTGGTCAGGGTATGGAATTATCCAGATCAGTCCTTCATCAACACCAATCTTCAGTTCTGCGGGATGATCATGGGTGACCATTCCAAAACCGGCATCAGTACAATGATCAATACGGGTACTGTGATCGGAGTATTTGCCAATGTCTTTGGAACGGGATTTCCAAGAAATTTTATTCCGTCCTTCTCATGGGGTGGTGCCTCCGGATTCCAGACCTATGACCTGATCAAAGCCATCCATGTGGCCACACTCGTTATGAAAAGGAGGGACATGGAACTTAGTCCGGAAGACGAAAATATCCTGCAGGAAGTGTTCTACCTGACTTTCCCTTACCGCAGGGAACACTGAGTGTTTGTTTCCATTTAAACACAAGCGGGTTTCAGGTGTTGATTGATGTGGCACGTTAATTGACAAAGGTATCGTTTTGATTTTTTCTTAACACAATGTCAAGGTTGATCCGGCCGGTTCTGAGAACCCTGAGTTAATCCTGCCAGCTTTACGTAATCGATGAAAATACACCCTATGAAACCCGACCTCATGCAGTTATCGGATCTTTACGAAGGAGAAACAGAGTTTATCCCGCTGTTATCGCAGGAAGAGGAAGACCAGATGAATGCCGAAGATGTTCCGGAAGTCTTGCCCATCCTGCCGCTCAGGAACACCGTGCTTTTCCCTGGAGTCGTGATTCCAATTACAGTGGGCAGGGATAAATCTATCAGGCTCATCAAAGAATCTTACAGGGGAAATAAGACCATCGGAGTTGTCGCCCAGAAAGCCTCGGAAGTTGAAGATCCACAGTTTAAAGATATCCACAGTGTTGGCACTGTTGCAAGTATCATGCGCCTGCTTCAGATGCCCGACGGAAGTACCACTGCCATCATTCAGGGCAAAAAAAGATTTCAGATCGTGGAACCCGTGCAGGTGGATCCATACTTCAAAGCAAGTGTAAAACAATTTGATACAATTCGCACGAAAACCAAATCAAGAGAGTTCAAGGCCCTGATCGCATCCATCAAGGATCTGGCCATACAGATCATCCGGATGTCACCCCAGATCCCGTCAGATGCAGCCTTTGCCATTCAGAATATCGAAAGTCCCGCTTTCCTGGTCAACTTCGTTGCATCTAACCTGAATGTAGACCTTGCCGAAAAACAAAAACTGCTCGAGGTGCCCGACCTCACTGAACGGGCGCAGCTTGTACTCAGTGCCATGACACATGACCTTCAGATGCTCGAACTGAAGAACCAGATCCAGGACAAGGTAAAAACCGATATTGACAAACAACAGAGAGACTATTTTCTCAGCCAGCAATTAAAGACCATACAGGAAGAACTCGGTATGAATCCCAATGAACAGCACATGAATGAGCTTCGGGAGAAATCGAGAAACCGGAAATGGAGCAAGGAGGTGGAGGAAACATTCACAAAAGAGTTTCTGAAGCTGCAACGTATGAATCCAATGGCGGCGGAGTATTCGATACAGGCCAATTATCTTGATGTGATGGTGGAGCTTCCATGGAATGAGTACACCGATGATAATTTCGACCTTAAAAATGCACAGCGGGTGCTGGATGCCGACCACTACGGCCTTGAGAAAGTCAAACAACGGATCGTTGAATACCTGGCAGTTCTCAAACTGAAGAATGACATTAAATCACCCATTCTCTGCCTTGTTGGGCCGCCGGGAGTCGGAAAGACCTCTCTCGGACGCTCCATTGCCAGGGCAGTCGGAAGAAAATATGTCAGAATGTCATTGGGCGGACTCAGGGATGAAGCCGAGATCAGGGGTCACCGGCGCACTTATATCGGAGCCATGCCTGGCAGGATCATTCAGTCCATACGCAAGGCAAAATCCTCCAATCCCGTGTTCGTCCTTGATGAAATCGATAAGGTACTGGGAATGAACATCAACGGTGATCCTTCCGCAGCCTTGCTGGAGGTGCTTGACCCGGAACAAAACAGCTCCTTTTACGACAATTTCCTTGAAATTAATTATGACCTGTCAAGGGTCATGTTCATCGCCACCGCCAATACCCTGAGTACCATACATCCCGCACTGATCGACAGGATGGAGGTGATCGAGATCAATGGCTATCTCCTGGAGGAAAAAATCCAGATCGCCAAGAAACATCTGATACCTAAACAGTTAAAAGAGCACGGAGTCAGAACCAGCCAGGTGGGCTTCACAGATGATATCCTTGAAAAAATCATTGAACTTTATACCCGTGAATCGGGAGTCAGGCTGCTGGAAAAGACCATTGCCAGGATTATCCGCAGCAATGCCCGCTTTATCGTCGAGGGAGAAAAGTACAATAAAAAGATCACTCCGGCCGACCTTGAAAGGATACTCGGGCCGGCGCCCTACCAGAAGGAAAAAGACACACATATAAAGATTCCGGGTGTGGTAACCGGACTGGCCTGGACACCGGTGGGAGGGGAGATCCTCTTCGTGGAAGTAAGCCTCAGCAAAGGCAAAGGTGATCTGACGCTGACCGGCAACCTGGGGGAAGTGATGAAGGAATCCGCCACCCTGGCCTTTGAATACCTGAAATCACATGCAGCGGCACTGGGACTGGAACATACCGTTTTTGAGGATTATCATGTCCATATCCATGTACCTGAAGGAGCGACACCCAAGGACGGACCTTCAGCAGGCATCACCATTTTTATTGCACTGGTATCGGCATTTACAGGAAGAAAGATCAGGCCGGGACTTGCCATGACGGGTGAAATCACCCTGCGGGGGAAAGTATTACCGGTTGGGGGAATCAAGGAGAAAATTCTGGCTGCCAAACGTGCCAAACTCACCCAGATTATCCTTTCTGCAGAAAACAGGAAAGACCTGAAAGAAGTCAAGGAAGATTATCTAAGCGGTCTTGAATTCCACCTGGTGGAAAGCATGATGGAAGTGGTCGGCCTGGCGCTGGAAGAAAGCGCTAGTCGAGAATGATGAAGCTGCGCGTGGAACTGTAGTCGCCTGCCCTCAGCATGTAAAAATACACTCCCGGCTTCAGGTCATCTTTCGATAGTTGGATAGCATAGGTTCCTGCCGGTTGTTCCCCGGTAAAAAGTTCCCTGATCGTCCTGCCGGTAGCATCCGAAACCAGTACCTTTACCATAACCCTTTCAGGAACAGTATAGTAAAACTCACTTCCTTCGCGGAAAGGATTCGGAAAGTTCTGTGTCAGTCCGTAGGCCATGGGACCGCCTTCCGGGCCTGTCACGGCAACATTGGTAGTTCCCTGCTTCAGTACGATCTGGTTGGCAGGGTCGAAAGTGAGCTGCTGAGGTTGTTTCAGAAAGATAAAACTGAACAACTGGTTGTTTACATCATTCATCACCCGGAATATGGTGTCGGTCCCATCCGTGAATTTAACCCTCAGTTCCAGTGGCATGGTAAAGAACACGGTATTTAACTGTGTCTGCTTCGCAAAGAAATTCACTTTCCATTGTCCGTTACCAAGGTTGGTCACATTATAGCTGTTCTGGTAAACAGGATGATTGGGCTGCATCAGCCACTCATCGAAAAACCAGTTGAGTGACTGGCCATAAACATTCTCCATTTTCTCCTGCAGGTCGATTATCCTGGCGCTCTGGTATTTAATATTAACCGTATCCGTAGCGTAATCTTTCACTCCCTGGAAAAAGAGCGAATCACCCATCACATACCTGAGCATATGTAGGACACAGGCACCTTTTGCGTATGTGATGGAATAATTGAAGAGCTGGTTTGAAGGCGGAGTGTTCACTGCCCAGGAAGGATTGCTGATAGGCCAGCCTGGATTGTTGTTGAAGTATGCGTCAGCATTTGCATCCACATCATCCTTATAGGCGGCATATCCGCTTTTGTGTTCCAGCCAGATCGCTTCGAGGTAGGTGGCAAAACCTTCGTTCAGGAAAATATCCGCCCAGGTGGCACAGGTGATCATATCGCCGAACCACTGGTGGGCAAACTCGTGAACGATCAGGCTTTCGTACCAGCAACCCGGACAAAGGCTCGTCAATGTCTGGTTCTCCATGCCTCCCCACGTAAACTGGTTATTCAGTGTGGCAAAGCCGTTTTTCTCGAAGGGATGTTCCCCGAATTTTTCTGAAAACAGGGTACATACGTTACCGATGAGTGCTTTCATTTGTGAAGGATTTTCACCCTGGTTGTAATAGAAACGGATCGGGGTGGGCGGAGCTCCGGGATTGGCAGGATTGGTCCAGTAAACGATGTCGAGGTTATAATTGACCTTGGCGCTGATAACGGCCAGATACGTTGGCAGTGGATCGCGGCTGATCCAGTGATAGGTAAGCTGATTCCCCACAATGGTGGAATCTTCCAGTCTCCCGTTAGACCCGAGTTTTACGTTCAGGGGGACTGTGGCCGTCAGGTCAAAAGTAGCCTTGTCCGAAGGCCTGTCCCAGCATGGAAACCACTTTCTTGCCCCTTCTGGTTCACAATCCGTAAACACCATTCCGCCGGAAGCATAGAAAGCATTATCTGTCACATCCAGGTGATTATATTCAATCTGTACCTGAGCGGTCTCCCCCGGGGTGTATACCCGGTCGAGCATAATGCTGAGGATATTTCCGGTATGGGTAAAAGAAACCCCTGCAAGGGCCACAGACTGAATGACCAAAGATGTGTTGACGGCATTCAGGTTGATACTGTTCAGTACCGAATCGACGCGGAAAGTAATGGTCACCGTTCCTGTAAAACTGTTGGGATAAGGGTTGATAAAGCAGTTATACAGATCGAGGACAAGGGTGTAGTTCAGCACATCATAGGAATGCTTCGGGCTGTTTGGTGAAAGGACAGCATCTGCTGCCCCGGTTTGGGATTTCCTGTAATGACAGATTTCTGATCCGCGCATCTTGCTGAAATCCTGTGCCATTGCATTGAAATACCCCAAAAAGAGGGTTGAAAGCAGGAAAAATTTTATTCTCATGGATGATAATATCATTGATTTGTTAAAAATGACAACTCCCGCGAGGTTTAGTTGTCTGCCAGTACAAGTTTTACCACGGTGGTACGGCCGTTTTCAGTGAGTTTTCCCAGATAGATCCCTGCCGGCATCCGCTGTCCGTTTTCATTCATGGCATCCCAGGTGCAGAAATGCCGTCCGGCACCAAGTGGCTGGTCAATCAGTGTTCTGACCTTTCTTCCCTGCACATCAAATATCGACAGATTCACACTTGTAATTCCTGCAAGTGAAAAGCTGAAAGTGCTGGCATAACGAAAAGGGTTGGGGGTTACATTCATGCTCAGGCTGTGGCATATTCCACCATCTATGGAGGGGCCGGTACCGACGGCGCCCGTTTCAAACACATGAGGATCACTGGGACCGGTATAGGGGTGGAACTCCCTTCTGCCCGACGAATCGGCAGCAAAAATATAATAGCTCACTACACTGCCGGCCGTTTGACCAGGGATATCGGTTTCGAAAAGGTTAAGACCGGTAGGGTACATCGGAAGGGCAGTATAACTGCCATTGTTTACCTTATAAAACAATACCACGGAATCGGGATACAGACCAAAACCACTGTATGGGGTGACGCTGGCTTCCAGGGTATACTGACTGAGCAGGGGCTGGACGCCAAGCAGGGGATAGTGCAGAATCTCCAGCATACCCCGGTCGGCAATGCCCATTGTCCTGCAGTGCAGAGCATCGGTCGATGCCCATCCGTTGCTGCCCGACAGGCCAGTAAATCCAAGCACCTCATAGCCCGGCATTGCAGTCTGGTATGCATGCAATGCCGCAGTGTCGTACTGGATTTGATTCATGAGAGGCACCAGGACTTTTTTATTCAGAATCAATGAGTTGCTATACGGTTGATTGTTAGGGGTATTCACCCTGAACACTTTAAAGTTGTTACCGTAAGGAGAAACAAGGTTGGAGAAATAGGCTGCCGTGTTCTCAATATCATTGTATTGCGGATGTGTTGGGGGGACAGAGCGGATCAGCACCTTGTCGGGTGCCAGGAATTTTCCCCAGCAGTCAATGTGATCGATATAGGTATTGTTGGGGTCAGGCAGCATATCATAGGTATCCACACCAAGGTAATCAAGGGCAAGTTGCTCGATCTGCGAAACCGATAAATTCTGATTTTCACTGATAACCAGGTCCGTACTGGCAGAGTAACCATAACCGGTTGTCATATAATTCCCTCCGGTGTGTATCAGGGGCATTCCGAACCAGGGTATGCCAAGCTGGGCAGCCAGTGTTTTGGGTATGGAATCGTCGAGGGGTCTGGGCCTGTTGTATGGAAAATCCACAATTCCCGTTTCCATATCACCGAAATGTACGAACCAGGGACCGTAATCCCTTGTCCAGTAAGAATTGGAGGGTGCAATCAGAAACTCGCAGTTACTGATGTTCACACCGGCACTGGTATATGTATTGGTAACGGTATTCTGCTGACCGGTGCTGCTGACGATGGTGATGACTTTGCAATCCTGCGACATTTCGGCGATCAGGGCTGTCGGTATGCCAAAAGGGTAACGGATAAGGACCGCTTCCATAGGTTCGAATTCAGCAATATTCCTGATCTGTCCGGCAGGTGGAGGGGTTGCCACGAATCGCACACCGATCTCATGTGCCCGCATCTTCTCGGATGCCGTCATCTCATGTGTCAGCGGTTCATCTGCCTGATCCGACTGGGGAAGTGCAGGAACACTCAGTATGAGACATGCCAAAAGGCTCCATACGTAACTGTATTTAATCATAAATGTTTGTATTAGTCGATGTTCATTTTAAAAGTGTCCAAAATTAACAGATTATTCATTTACCTGCAGCGGGAAAGCTGATTATCTTTGCCTGGGTTCAGCCTTCAGTGATGAGAAACAATATGCCATTATATGTCCTGTTTTTTTGTTTAGTTCAGATTGCATCTGCCTGTAAAGAAAGGCTTGACAACGGTAAAACCGTTTTCAGGTACAATGAATCTTCCGGGATTACGTCTCTTGACCCCGCCTTTTCGAGAAACCAGGCGAATATCTGGGCAGTGAACCAGCTTTTCAACGGCCTGGTACAACTGGACGACAAACTGGAGGCGAAGCCCTGCATCGCGCACAGTTGGGAGATCAGGGATGAAGGACTCACTTATGTGTTTCACCTGCGCCAGGATGTGTTTTTTCATGACGATCCCTGTTTCCAGGATGGCCGGGGCAGGAAGGTGGTATCGGGCGATTTTGTGTACAGTTTCTCCCGTATCATTGATCCTGCAATAGCATCACCGGGTGCCTGGGTTTTTACCAATGCAGACACGAACTTTCCCGGAGGTTGCTTCCATGCACCCGATGATTCCACCCTCCTGATCCGGATTAAGGAGGCGTTTCCGCCATTCATCGGGATACTCAGTATGCAGTATTGCTCTGTAATTCCTCATGAAGCGATCCGCATGTACCGGCAGGACTTCAGGAAACACCCGGTAGGAACAGGTCCCTTCAGGTTTCAATACTGGAAAGAAGGTGTGAAACTGGTTATGCTCAGGAATGACCGGTATTTCGAAACGGAAGGTGAACACCGGCTGCCATATCTCGATGCCGTTGCAGTCAGTTTTATCGTTGACAAACAATCTGTTTTTCTGGAATTCATTAAAGGTAATCTTGACTTTTTATCGGGCATTGATGCCAGTTACAAAGACGAACTGCTTACCCGGCAGGGTAGTCTGAACCCCGCTTATGCCGGTAAGATCAATATGCAGACACAGGCATACCTGAACACAGAATACCTGGGATTCAACCTTTCCGGAAAAAACGGCAAACAGGATAACCCCTTACTGAAGAAAGAAATTCGCCTGGCTGTCAACCATGGGTTCGACCGCAGGAAAATGATGCGCTACCTCAGGAACAATATCGGTATGCCGGGCATTTACGGTTTTATTCCGCCCGGATTGCCTTCATTCGACAGCACAAGCGGATCCGTTTATGATTACGACCCGGAAAAAGCGGGAATCCTGCTTGCCAAAGCCGGTTACCCCCGGGGCGAGGGCCTGCCGCCAATCACCCTGTCGACCAATGCCTCTTACCTTGACCTGGCTACTTACCTCCAGCAACAACTCAACGAACTGGGATTCAAGATAATACTGGATGTGCATCCACCGGCCAGCATGAGGGAAATGATCGCTCAGGGGAAACTTGACTTTTTCAGAGGGTCCTGGATTGCAGACTATCCGGATGCCGAGAACTTTCTCTCGCTGTTCATTTCACATAACCATACACCATTCGGACCCAACTACACCAGGTATACAAATCCCGGATTCGACCGCATGTACCTGGAAGCCAGGCTTGAAACGGACGACCTTCGCAGAAATGCCATTTACCGGAAAATGGACAGCCTGATGATGGCAGATGTACCTGTAGTAGTTCTTTATTACGACCAGGTTCTCCGGTTCTCGGGAAAAAATATTACTGACCTTGGCAGTAACCCCATGAACCTTCTGACCCTTAAAAGGGTAAAAAAACAAAGGTCCGGTTGACGGCTACAAGGTGATACACAGACCGTCCCAGGCCAGATGAGCACCTTCGGGCAACATGCTTTCAATATCGGCATGCTTACCCATCATATGACTGATGTGGGTGATATATGACTGTTCCGCCCCAACATGTGTGATAACCTCCAGGGCTTCCTCCAGATTAAAATGGGAATAGTGTTTTTTAACTCTTAAACCATTGATGACAAACACTTTACATCCCCTTGCTTTTTCCAGTTCCAGCGGGGAAATGTAGCTGGCATCTGTAATATAGACCAGATCGCCGATACGGAAACCCAGAACCGGCAAGCGGAAATGCATCACTTCAATGGGTTTGACTGAAATATCCCCGACCAGGAATTCGCCGTTGTTGATTTTGTGGATATTGATCTCCGGGACACCCGGATATTTATTCTGACCAAAAGCGTAAAAGAAATCCCGTTCGATCGCATCCTGCACTTCCTGAGCTGCGTACACGTCAATGGCAGCACGCTGAGAGAAATTGAAAGCCCTGATATCATCAAGCCCTCCCGTATGATCCTTGTGTCCATGGGTCAGAAGCACGGCATCGAGATGCATCACACCATAACGCAACATCTGTTGCCGGAAGTCAGGGCCTGTGTCGATCACGATTACTTTCTCCCTGACTTCCACAAGCAGGGATGATCTTAAACGTTGATCCCGGGGGTCGTTTGACCGGCAAACTTCGCACTGACAGGTGATCACCGGCACCCCCTGAGAAGTCCCTGTTCCCAGGAATGTGATTCTCACGGATAATTACTTATTTTTGCTGTTGATTCAGCAGTAAAAGTAGACAATATTCGTTAATCCATCCCAAAACACACAGGCGTGAACCTTATTGAAAGCGTTAAAAACTATATTGCCCGCCGTTCTCTGCAGAAGGAATATCAGGGAATCAGAAGGCAAAAGGCGAATGTTTCCCTCGAACAGGCCAGAAACATTGGTGTGTTGTATGCCATTTCCGATGAAGAAACGTATAAGATCATTCACTCCTTTCTGAAATCCCTTAAAACAGAAAGCCGCTCGGTAATAGCCCTGGGATTTCTGAATGATAAAAAGGTTCCAACCTATCTTCACCAGGGGGTGTACAACAGTATCATCACCCTGAATGATGTTAACTGGTTTGGAAAACCCGTAAACCAGTACGTCAGGAATTTTTTTCGCGAAAAGTTTGATATTTTTCTGAATATCAGTAACGAAGACCATTTTCCCCTGCTTTACATCAGTGCCTGTGTTAACGCCCGTATGAAAGTCGGCATGTTTAATGATGCCCATACAGCCTATTTCGACCTGATGATAAAAACCGCGGAAGGGATCTCGCAGAAGGAACTGATCGATACCATGTTATATTATATCGAAATGATCAACCAGCAAAACCATGCATCATAAACTTACAGGCACCGGTGTCGCATTAGTGACGCCTTTCAAAAAGGACAAGCAGGTGGACTACCAGTCCCTTGCCGGGATCATTGAACATATCATCAGCGGGGGAACAGAATATATCGTGCTGCTTGGAACAACCGGTGAATCGGTAACAGTCAGTCATGAAGAAAGAGATACACTGATACGCTTTGTGAAAGACAGCGTTCACGACAGGGTGCCCCTGGTGCTCGGGATCGGCGGAAACAACACTTCTGCGGTCATCCGTACAATGGAATCGACCGACCTGAATGGCTTCGGAGCCATACTGAGCGTTTGTCCCTACTACAATAAACCACAGCAGGGCGGTATCTTCGCACATTACAGCGCGCTGGCACAATCAAGTCCGCTGCCCCTGATCCTGTATAATGTACCGGGCCGCACCGGATGCAACATGACTGCTGCCACTACCTTACGGCTTGCATATGAGCATGATAATATCATCGCCATGAAGGAAGCATCCGGTAATCTGGCACAAATCTCTGAGATTCTGAAAGAAAAGCCTGAGGACTTCCTGTTGATATCAGGCGACGACAATCTGACCTTCCCGATGATAGCCCTGGGAGCCTCCGGCGTAATTTCTGTGACAGCCCAGGTGAAACCCCGTGCCTTCTCCGACATGGTAAGATTCTCCCTTGCAGGTGAGACGGAAAAAGCCAGGAAGCTGCATTTCGAACTGCTCGACCTGATGAACTGGCTTTTTGCCGACGGCAGCCCGGCAGGTGTCAAAGCCGCCCTGCATATCCTGGGTCTCTGTGAAAATGAACTGCGGTTGCCCTTAGTCCCTGTCAATGAAACAGTGTATACGAACCTGGCAAAAATCCTGCATTCACAGCAATAGGTCCCGGCATTATATGTTCACAAGGATATCGCTGACCTGCATGCTTTTTTTCTCACTGATCAATGCAGGTGCCCAGATAAGGAATACACAGCTTATCCCCCCGGGAATGAAGCGTGATCTGGAACGCCATGGTGAAGTGTACTTCTTGACGCTGCTTGCCAAAAAAGCAGATATCTCAAAGATATCCAGCCTTGTATCTGTTCACAAAGTGGCGGGTGACAGCGTCTGGGCCTGGGCGAACGAAAAGGAATGGAATGCTTTTGCTGCCTGCGGCATGGACTACCGCTGGATCCCTCATCCTGTCCCTGAAGATGTCGTGATGAAAGCAGATGCAGCTGAATTAAGCACCCTGGCCTGGGATTTCTATCCTACCTATGCGGCATACCTGGCCATGATGGCCCAGTTCCAGGCAGATTTCCCTTCCTTATGCCGGATCGACACCATCGGTTATACCACCAATGGAAGGCTGCTGCTGGCAGCCCGCATTTCTGACCAGGTGCAGACCGAAGAAAATGAACCGGAATTTTTGTACACCGCTGCAATGCATGGCAATGAGTTGACGGCTTATGTATTGATGCTCAGGCTTATTCATCACCTGTTGAATGGATATGGCTCTGACAGCCTTCTGACCATGCTCGTGAACAATGTTGTTATATATATTAACCCCCTGGCCAACCCCGACGGTACTTACCACGGCGGCAACAATAGCGTTTCCGGAGCCATACGGTACAATGCCAATTACGTGGATCTTAACCGTAATTATCCTGATCCTCAGAACGGTCCGCATCCCGACGGTAATCCATGGCAGGCCGAAACCCTGGCTTTCATGGAATTTGCAGAAGATCATGATTTTACCATGTCCATTAATTTTCACGGGGGAGCGGAAGTATTTAACTACCCGTGGGATACCTGGGCCCAGCTTGCAGCCGATGACAGCTGGTGGATTCATGTGGCAAGGTCGTATGCTGATACGGTGCACATTTACGGACCTTCAGGGTACTTCAACGATTTCAACAACGGGATCACCAATGGTTACGACTGGTACGAAGTCAATGGCGGCAGACAGGACTACATGAATTATTTTCATCAGTGCCGGGAAGCGACCATTGAAATCTCGAACAGCTTTGTACCGCCGGCATCCACCCTCCCAAACTACTGGAACTACAACAAACAGGCATTGCTCAATCATATCAGGGAGTCCCTTTACGGGATCCGCGGCATCGTCAGCGATTCACTTACCTCCCAGGCCTTGATTGCCAAAGTATTTATTCAGGGACACGACATCGACAGTTCACATGTTTACAGCAGTCTTCCGGCCGGCAATTTCCACCGTTACCTGAGCCCGGGCATCTGGTCTCTCACTTTCTCAGCAACGGCTTACCATCCCAAAACCATAAGCGGTGTGACGGTATCAGATGATTCAGTGACCATCCTCAATGTTGTATTGCAGCCTCTTGGTATTACAGTTGACGGAACGGTTTGCTATGACAACCTCCTGCAGAGTCCGCTCAGCGGAGCAGTAGTATGCCTTTCGGATACTGCCGGTAACGTTCTGATGACAGACAGCACGGACGGGAATGGCTGTTACAGTTTCAGCGGGGTCCTTCCCGGTACGCGGGTGCTGCATGTAACTGGCAGTCAGCCCTCAGGAGGTGTCAATGCAACCGATGCCTTGCTCATCTTAAAACACTTCGTTCATCTGGAAAACCTCACCGGACTGAAAAAGGACGCGGCGGACGTTGACACGTCAGGATCAGTCAACAGCATCGATGCCCTTATGGTGCAAAAACGCTTTGTGGGCATGATCAGCAGTTTCCCGGCAGGGGAGTGGTTGTTTACAACGGACACGCTCCAAATTTCCGGCAACAGTCTTTCTGTTAACCTTAAAGGTATCTGCACCGGCGATGTCAATGCCAGTTATAACCCGGTACTTCCTGCAAATCCTATATTTAACGAAAATCAATCCGGATCTGCCGGGCAACGTTCCACCAAACCCGGAGTCTTAACCGAAAACCCGGGAAAGCCTGATAATTAACATTCCTGATAACCCAACAAGATTGTTCTGAAATGGTAAACTTCTACAAAACCCGCACGATTTTCTCTTTGTTGCTGATTTGCTTACCACTGCTACAGTTTGCAGCCGGCGGCACCTCTTTTCAACTTATTCCACCTTCAGATCAGTTAAAGGCTGACGGTGGCGAACCAAGTGTGTATTTTACATTCCAATGTGTTGATAAAGAACAGATTGCCTCATTGAGCAAACTGATCTCCATCGACAAGGTTGAAAACGGATTTGTTTGGGCTTATGCAGGGAAAGCTGCCTTTGACGCTTTCCGGGCACTTCAGATTCCGTATACGCTGTTACCTTATCATGAAGCCGGAACGGCGGATAAAATACTCGAACCCGACGCGCTCGGGGTCCCGCTCGCCTGGGATTTCTATCCCAGCTATTCAGCCTATGAGACCATGATGGCAGGTTTTGAGACGACATATCCCGCATTATGCAGGATAGTCACCATCGGAACCCTCAGCAGCGGCAGGAAGTTGCTTGCGGCACACCTCAGCAGCAATGTGGATTCAGCCATGAACAAACCACAGTTTTTATATCTCTCAAGCATTCATGGCAATGAACTTACCATGTATGTCCTGATGCTCAGACTGATAGACACCCTGCTGGCCAATTATGGCACCGATCCCAGAATGACCGCCATCCTTGACAATGTGAATTTATGGATATGCCCGCTCGCCAACCCTGACGGCACATACTATGTCAGCAACAGCAGTGTGAACGGCGCTGTCCGCGAGAATGCAAACGGGGTCGACCTGAACCGGAATTTTCCCGATCCGGAAGACGGTCCGCATCCGGATGGCAATCCCTGGCAGGAGGAAACTGTTTTCTATATGAATTTCGCCAGTGAGCAGCATTTCGTAATGTCAGCCAATTTTCACGGCGGTGCCGAAGTGGTGAACTACCCGTGGGATACCTGGCCCATCCTGCCTGCAGATAATCTGTGGTGGAATTTTACCGGAAGACAGTTTGCCGATACTATTCATTTGTACAGTCCCTCAACTTACTTCAACGATCTGGATAACGGGGTTACCAACGGTTACGCATGGTACACCATCGACGGGGGATGGCAGGATTACCTGAACTGGTGGCATCATTGCAGGGAAGCCACCATCGAAGTGTCTTCCACCAAGAAACCTCCTGCTTCCCAATTACCTACCTATTGGAAGTATTTGCGCCGGTCACTGCTGAATTACATTGAACAAAGCACTTACGGCATCCGTGGTATTGTGACCGATTCCATCACAGGAGCCCCGCTCAGAGCCAAAGTCTTTATCCAGGGACACGATTTCGACAGTTCCTTTATTTATTCCGCCCTCCCTGTCGGCAATTACCACAGACTGCTTTACCCGGGCTCATATCACCTTACTTTTACCGCTCCGGGATATTACCCAAAAACACTCAGCAACCTGGGTGTCGTCCACTACCAGACAAATGTGCAGGATGTCCAGCTGGTACCCATCGGTACCGGAACAACGGAGCAGTCCAGAAGATGCATTTCGGTTTTCCCGAACCCGGCCACCAATTACCTGCATTATTACTGGCCTGAAGTTACTCCGGTTGAAGGTGTCCGCATCTTCAACATGCTTGGAAAACTGACCTTGGAAACCAATCCGGAATCTGCAGGAGGCAATCTGCAATCCATTGATATTTCTTCCCTGCAGGCAGGAGCTTATTACATGGAAATCAGGACATCAGATCATGCCACAGCCACGGCAAAATTCATCAGGCAGTGATCACTGCCTGCTCATGTCCACCATTTCCTGTTTGGCGTAAAAACCCGAATCCAGCTTATCCTTTACGGCAGAAAAGGCGTTCAGTGTATACGCAACATCCTCAAGGGTATGAACAGCCGTTGGTATAATGCGGATCATGATTACATCCCTGGGGACAACAGGGTAGGTGACGATGGAACAGAACACATCGTAATTTTCGCGCAGATCGTAGGTCAGGTGTGTGGCCTCGGGTACCCCCCCCTTTAAAAAAACGGGGGTAACCGGTGAGGCGGTCTGACCGAGGTTAAATCCCCTGGCTTTCAAGCCATCCTGAAGGGCCCTGACAATAGTCCAGAGGTTTTCCCTGAGCTGGGGCCGGGTGCGAAGCAGTTCCAGCCTTTTCAGGGCACCTGCCACCATCGGCATCGGCAGTGATTTTGCGAAGGTCTGGGAACGCATGTTATATCTGAGAAAGTTGACTACCGTAGTATCACTGGCCACAAAAGCCCCGATGCCCGCCATGGCCTTTGCAAATGTTCCGAAATACACATCCACGTCTTTCTGTACATGCAATGCCTGGTCCGTGCCTGCCCCGGTTTCGCCCATGGTTCCGAAACCATGCGCATCATCCACCAGCAGACGAAAGCCGTATTTCTCCTTTAATTCACTGATCCTTTTTAGATTACCAAGATCTCCTGCCATTCCGTACACCCCTTCCGTAATAACCAGTATCCCTCCTCCGGTCTGATCGGTGATCTTCCTGGCCCGTTCGAGTTCCTTTTCAAGGTTTTCCATATTGTTGTGCGGAAACACAAAACGCTTGCCGAAATGCAGCCTTACCCCGTCGATGATACAGGCGTGCGCTTCGGAGTCATACACGATAACATCTTTACGGTCAACCATGGAATCGATAATGCTGACCATCCCCTGATAACCGTAATTCAGCAGGAAGGCATCTTCTTTGCTCACAAAATCAGCAAGCTCATTTTCAAGCTGTTCATGCATTGCTGTCTGACCCGACATCATCCTGGCACCCATGGGATAAGCCATTCCGTATTTCTCCGCGGCCTCGGCATCTGCTTTCCTGACTTCCGGATGATTGGCCAGTCCGAGGTAATTGTTCAGGCTCCATACCAGTCTTTCCTTTCCCCTGAAAACCATACGGGGACCAATTTCGCCCTCAAGTTTCGGAAAAGTGAAATAACCATGCGCTTGTTTGTAATACTGTCCCAGTGGCCCCATGTTCCTGGCGATCTTGTCAAAAATATCCACGGCTGAAGGTTTAAAAGTTCAACATCTTTTGTGACAGGCGCCTTCGGGCTTTTACGCTTGCGTTTTTCCCGGAAATGCCTGTCCTTGCAAAAACAGGCGCAAAGGTAAAGCTTTTGTGATTGTGAAAACAAAAGGAATAAATCTGTTTACTTTGTGCCGTTAATTTCCGGTTCAATGGAAGAAGTCATTGTATTCTGGTTCCGCAGGGATTTGCGCCTGAAGGACAACAGGGGTCTTGAAGCCGCACTGGCAGCGGGTTTTCCGGTACTATGCCTGTTCATTTTCGATAAAAATATCCTTGATTCCCTGCCCGGGGATGACCCCAGGATCACTTTCATTCACCGTAAACTTGAAGAACTCAGGGATATGCTTGCCCGGCATCAATCTTCCATGCTTGTGCTGCATCAGACACCCGAAACGGCATTCTCAACTTTGCTCAGTCAATGGAAGGTACAGGCCGTTTATGCCAATCATGATTATGAGCCTTATGCCAGACAACGTGATGAAATAATCTCAGAACAGCTGTTTAAGGCCGGTGTCCCTTTCTTTACCTTTAAGGACCAGGTCATCTTTGAAAAAAGCGAGATACTTAAACCCGATGGCGAACCATATACTGTATATACGCCCTATGCCAGGAAATGGCTGGCAAGGTGGCAGACAATCACAGGAGGGAAGCCTCCTGCGGAAAAAGCTATCTTATTAAAAACAAATCCATTCCGGATGCCTTCGCTTTCTGAACTCGGATTCAGGCCGGTACAGCGGAATTTCCCTTCAGCGGAGATCCCGGACGACATTATCAGCCGCTATGACCAAACCAGGGATTATCCTGCCCTGGAAGGAACGAGCAGGCAGGGGGTACACCTGCGGTTCGGTACCATCAGCATCAGGGAACTGGCGAAAAGTGCAGCATCATTGAATTCAGTTTTTCTCGGAGAATTGATATGGCGTGAATTTTTCATGATGATCCTGTATCACTTTCCACGTGTGGCTTACCAATCCTTCAGGCCGGTTTATGATTTTATCACCTGGCGGAACCATCCGGAAGAATTCAGGGCATGGCAGGAAGGCAGGACAGGCTATCCGTTGGTGGATGCCGGCATGAGGGAACTCAATGAAACGGGTTACATGCACAACCGTGTCCGCATGATCACATCCAGTTTTCTTTGTAAAAACCTGCTGACCGACTGGAGGCTGGGAGAGGGGTATTTCGCGGAGAAACTATTTGATTACGAACTGGCTTCCAATAACGGCAACTGGCAGTGGGCAGCCGGCACAGGCTGCGATGCCGCCCCGTATTTCAGGTTTTTCAATCCTTTGGTCCAGCAACAGAAATATGATCCGGATAAGGTTTATATCAAAAAATGGTTGCCCGAATACGGAACATCCGCCTATCCTAAGCCAATCACCGACCTGAAAGAAAGTAGTGCCCGCTGCCTGGAGGCATACAGGAAAGCCCGTGTCCGCGCATGACAGGGATCAGCCCTTAGCGGTTTCCTCCTTCAGCGGGCAATTTGTATTTCATGATGTTTCAATCCGTCGCGCTACGCCCAATTCGCAGTCTTAAAAATGCCCGGAACCGAAATAATCTTACCTTTGCCGACGTTTTCAGCTAACCCTTATCGCCATCCTATGACCAGAATTGCCACTATCCTGATTATCACGCTCCTGCCATTTTTCAGCCGGGCACAATGGCAGTCGCAGTGGACTGCCTTTCAACAGGAACGGTGGGTTGAACATATTTGTATTGTGGATCAGAACACTGTTTGGGTAACGGGCAGGACCACGGGTCAGCCTTCGCCGCTGAGCAGGGACTTTTCGCGAAGCACCAACGGGGGAAGTTCCTGGCAGGCAGGAAGTGTTGATCTTCTCGAAGGTTACGGCCTCGGGATGATCTGTGCACATGATGCCCTGAATGCATGGGCATGCCTTCAAAGCATGGCTGACACCGGAGGCTATGTCATCCGGACCGGCGATGGAGGACAGAACTGGATTATTCAGCCAACAGCCGTCTTTTCAGTGAATCCTGAGATCATCCATTTTTATGATGCAGACTCCGGGGTAGTTATCGGACAGCCCCGCAACGGAGCGTTTGAGATCTGGGTCACCACCGACGGCGGCAACAACTGGGACAGTATCCCTGCATCCGACATGCCGGTCGCCTATGACGATGAAAGCACCTCGCACCGGACATACTGGGTGAAAGGTGATACACTCTGGTTCGGTGGAAACACCAACGGCAGAATCTTTTATTCTTACGACAGGTCAAGGCACTGGGCATTTCTGCCTTTTCCCGAACCCCAGATACATTTCGTCATGTTCCGCGATACTGTCGGACTGGCCGGCAGGCTCGATCCCGTACTGGATGAATATGCCCTTTATCAAACCTTTGACCAGGGTTCAGGCTGGGAAAAAACCGCGGCAGATGGACTGACCGGTATCAGCAGCCTTACTTACATAAGAGGAACGGAAGCCACTGTCCTTGCCTGTGGTGTAAATCTGATGGTCAGTAACGACTGGGGTGCTAACTTCCTTCCCATGGCAGCACCACAGGGAAATCAAACCTATTCTGTCGTCGCTTTCAACGACTTCACTACAGGCTGGCTGGGCAGTGTCAACAATACTTCCTCCTCCCAGGGTGGTATCTTTAAATACAACGGACCACCGCTTCAAATGGATTATCCTGCAGGTGAAACAATATCCGTGCTGTATCCGAATCCAAGCCAGGGTGATGCAAGACTTGAACTAAACTCAGATAAATACCAAGGCATCAGCCTGCGGATTTGTGACCTTTCAGGGAAGCTGCTTCGCATGAACCATCATGAGCTGGGTCCGGGAATCAACCGCCTTGCCGTCCCTGCAGGTGATTTACCACCGGGAATGTATATCATTACATGGGAAAACAACGGTGGCGTTTTTCACAAGCTGCTGGTCAGGAATTAAGTACGTTAGTTTTTTTTGTACTTTTGCACCCATGTTCAGGAAAATCCTCCTTCTACCCCTTCTGGCGCTTACACTGCTGCAGGTTTCATGCAGCGGGTATAACAAAATCCTTAAGTCAACAGATAATACCGAAAAGTTCGAAGCTGCCGTAAAATATTATCATGACGGAGATTATAACAGGGCACTCCAGTTATTCGACCAGTTGATCCCGTTTTACAGGGGAACCGACAAAGCGGAAATGATCAACTATTATACTGCCAACAGTTATTTTCACCAGGGAGATTACATTCTGGCCAACTACTATTTTAAAACGTTTACCAAAAACTTCCCGAACAGCAACCTGGCAGAGGAATGCCTTTATCAGGCCGCATTTTGCAAATACCTCGAATCTCCCATGTACAGCCTCGACCAGACCAGCACTCTGGAAGCCATACAGGAATTCCAGATGTTCGTCAATCTTTATCCCACCAGTGAGCGGATCACGTTAGTGAACCAGCTGATGGATGAATTACGGGCCAAACTGGAGAAAAAGAGCTACGAGATCGCCCGCCTGTATTACAATATGGGAGAATACCAGGCTGCCATTACATCATTCAGGAATGTATACAAAGATTTTCCGGATACCAGGTACAAAGAAGAACTCCTTTATCTTACCCTGAAGGCTTATGTGGACTTTGCTGCCAACAGTGTGCCCTCAAAAAAGAAAGAACGCTACCAGGGAGCCATCGAAGCCTATAACACCCTGGTAACTTTTTACCCAAATACCGCCTACCTAAAAGATGCGGATCAACTGAAAAAAAGTGCATTAAAAGAAGTAGAACCATAACATCACCACCTATATGGATTACAAAAAAGTGAAAACCGACAATCTGGCCGTTACACGTAATGTTGCTGATTTCGCTGCACCTACCGGTAATATTTACGAAACAGTATGCATCCTTTCCAAACGGGCCAACATCATTTCACTGGAACTGAAGGAAGAACTCAGCAAAAAGATCAGTGAGTTCGCTACGGCAACCGATAATCTTGAAGAGGTGTTCGAAAACCGGGAACAAATTGAAATCGCCCGCTTTTATGAACAGCTACCCAAGCCAACCCTGATCGCCATCCATGAGTTCCTGAACAATCAGATTTATTACAGGAATCCTGCAAAGGAAGAAATGCAGTGATCACTGCAGCAATATGCTGGAGGGTAAAAAAATAATCCTGGGCATTACGGGCAGCATCGCTGCCTACAAGGCTGCCACCCTGGTCAGGCTCCTGATCAGGAAAGGAGCCGTAGTGCAGGTCGTGATGACCGATGCCGCAAAAGACTTCATTACGCCGTTAACCCTTTCAACACTGTCCCAACGACCCGTGCTTACGGAACCTTTTCTTCCGGTCAGCGGGCAATGGCACAGCCATATCGAATGGGCGACCTGGGCAGATGCCATCCTGATGGCTCCGCTCACAGCGAATACCATGGCAAAAATGGCCAACGGCCAGGCCGATAATCTGCTGATAGCCATTTACCTTGCCGCACGCTCCCCGGTTTTTTTCGCCCCTGTGATGGATGTGGACATGTTTGAACACCCTGCAACCCAACGGAATATCCAAACCCTGGTATCCTATGGCAATATCCTTATCCCTCCGGATGAAGGAGAACTGGCCAGCGGACTGAGCGGCAAAGGCAGAATGAAGGAACCCGGAGAGATCATCGACCTGCTGGAAACCTTCTTCAAAAAAAAAAACAGGTTCTGCGGGAAAAAAGTCCTGATCACCGCAGGCCCGACCTGTGAACGAATTGATCCGGTGCGCTTTATCGGTAACTTTTCCAGTGGAAAAATGGGCTTTGCCCTGGCAAATGCTTTCGCATGCCAGGGTGCGGAAGTGACACTTGTTACCGGCCCGGTATCATTGAACACCCCCCATGGAAGCATCCGTCGGGTGGATGTTACCAGTGCAAGTGAAATGTATGACACCTGTATGCGGGTATTTCCCGATTCCGATATCTGTATCATGTCTGCCGCCGTTGCGGATTACCGGCCACTCAGCACGGCAAAACAAAAGATCAAAAGGACAGACAAAACCCTTATGCTGGAACTGACTCCCAATCCTGATATCCTGAAAGCGATGGGGGAGATAAAGACTGAAAAGCAGCTGCTTACAGGCTTCGCCCTCGAAACTCAAAATGCAAAGACGGAAGCCCTGAAAAAACTCCGAAATAAAAAACTTGACCTGATCGTTGTTAACTCCCTGACAGATGCCGGGGCAGGCTTCGGATTTGATACCAATAAAGTAACGCTGATCGACAAGGAAGAAAATACCACGGAATTTGCACTGATGTCAAAAGAAGCCCTGGCCGGCCTGCTGACCGGAAAGATTTATGATTATATGCTTAATAAACAAAACCATGCGATATAGCCTTTTCTTGATGTGCATGCTCCTGTTCCCTTTTACCATGAAAGCCCAGGAGTTCATCTGCCAGGTTTCCGTCTCAAGCCCGCAGGTGCAGGGAACAGACCGGACAGTTTACCAGGAAATGCAGACTGCCCTCTATGAACTTGTGAACAGTAAAAAATGGACACCCTACAATTTCAGACATGAAGAAAAACTGGAATGTAAACTTCAGATAACCATCAGCGACCGCATCTCAAATGATGAATTCAAGGGAACCATGTCTATTCAGCTTGGCAGACCTGTGTACCGGACCTCCTATGTTTCACCCGTTCTGAACTATATGGACAGGAACATCCAGTTCCGTTATCTGGAAGGTCAAAACCTGGAATACGCCGATAACCAGTTCACTTCCAACCTTACTTCCCTGATCGCCTTTTACGTTTATATGTTTCTCGGGATGGACTTCGACACCTACAGCCTTTATGGCGGAAGTCAGTTCTTTCAGAAAGCCCAGTCGGTGGTCAATGTTTCGCAAAATACCCCGGAAGCAGGATGGAAAGCCTTTGAAAGTATGAAAAACAGATACTGGCTCATTGAAAACATGCTGAATTCATCCTACAGCGGCATAAGGGAAGCCATGTACAGGTATCACCGGCTCGGACTCGACGTGATGACCGAAAATATGGATATCGGAAGAGCTGCCATTATGGAAAGTATCGAATTACTCCGCAAAGTCAACCGCGAAAAGCCAAACCTCTTTCTTTTACAACTGATCCTCGAAGCCAAGGCGGATGAACTTGTGAATATCTTTTCCCAGGCATCCCCAATGGATAAAACCAAAGCAGTCAATACGTTAAAAGAGATTGACCCGGCCAATGCCTCCAAGTACCAGAAGATCATGCAGTCGAACTGATACGCTCAGGCTTTTCTGCCGTATCTTTGAAACAGATTGTTGGTTTTCATGCTCCTCTCCCTGCACATCGAGAATTATGCCCTGATCCGGAAACTCGACATCCCGTTTGAAGCCGGATTGTCTGTGATCACCGGAGAAACCGGAGCCGGAAAGTCCATTATCCTCGGAGCCCTGAACCTGATCCTCGGCAACAGGGCAGACTCCTCCATTCTGCCGTCAGGAGAATCCAAATGCCTGATAGAAGGATTCTTCCGGATTAATACTCCTGCTTTCCTTAACCTGCTGGAGGAATATGACATCACACCCGATGATATCACCATTATCCGAAGGGAAGTTTTCTCTACCGGCAAATCAAGGGCTTTTGTCAATGATACTCCTGTGAACCTGTCCCTGCTTAAAACACTCGGCGACCTGCTTATCGATGTTCATTCCCAATACGATACCCTGCTGCTGAGGGACGCCGATTACCAGATGGAAGTGCTCGACCAGTTCGCAGGAAATGCATCCCTGCTCGAAACATACCAGAAACAGTTCCTTGCGCTGGGAAAAAACAGGGAACACCTCGCATTCATCAGGGAAAAAGAACATAAAGCCAAGCAGGAGCAGGAATACCAGCAACATCTTTACAATGAACTCGAACTGGCAGCCCTGGGGGATAATGAACAGGAAAACCTTGAAAATGAGTTAAATATCTTGTCCAATGCAGGAGAGATCAAATACAACCTGCTTCAGCTCCTGGAAATCCTCGACCGTGCAGATAAAACTGTCCTCTCAGATCTGAGCAGTGTACAGCAGCTATTCAGGCGGATTTGCAGCATGCACCCGTCATTACAGGAAAAGGCCGACAGAATAGACAGCATCTGTATCGAGATCAAGGAGATTGCCAGAGAACTGGATCATTTCAACGATCAGATCTCGCATGATCCGGGTAGAATGGAATGGGTTCATCAAAGACTTGATCTTATCTACCAACTGCAAAAGAAGCACAAAGTAAGTGATATAGAGTCACTTAACAATATTCGCCTGGAATTGAAGGATGAACTCGCATCCCTGTATTCCCTTGATCTTGAGATCAGCCAGCTTGAAAAACAAATACATACCGAGAAAACGGAACTTGACAGGCTTGCGAAAAAGCTGTCTGCAAGCCGAAGCCTGGTTAAAGATGTCGTAGTTGATCAGATGTTACTGATGATCAGACAGATGGGAATGCCTGACGGACGGTTTGAAATTTCCTTCTCCAGTCAACAGGAAGCCGGCCCGAACGGATGTGACAGGGTACAGTTCCTTTTTTCTGCCAATAAGGGCAACGCTCCCGGAGAAATATCAAAGTCGGCCTCGGGAGGAGAACTTTCAAGACTGATGCTTGCCATCAAATCGATGATCGGAAGCCAGCGCCTGCTGCCCACGATGGTCTTCGATGAAATCGACATCGGGATCAGCGGTGAGATCGCCTCGAGAATCGGTCAGATCCTGGTGAATCTGGCCTCCCGTAAACAACTCATTGTCATCACACACCTTCCCCAGATTGCCGGACGGGCTTCCCATCATTACCTGGTTTACAAACAAACAGATGAGAATCAAACAAATACCTGTGTGAGGCTGCTGAGTGAAGCGGAAAGGGTCCGCGAGATCGCACAGATGATCAGCGGGGATTCCTTTTCGGAAAAAACACTGGATACCGCAAGAGAGTTGATGAGAAACAATTGATAAGCATCCTTGTTTTATTCTTATGTTAAAACCTTCGGCAAGCCCATCTTATTGAAGCTCCGCACTGCAAATCAACAAGGCGTCCGGAACTTCCCGGGTTTCCACCCCGCGATTGCATCCGGTCTTTAAGCGGAATATTCGACCATTAAGCATAGCTGATAAATATTAAAAAACTGATTATCATGGCGTTTGGACTGTTACAAGGAAAAAAGGGAATCATCTTCGGAGCATTGAATGAACATTCCATTGCATGGAAGGTGGCGGAAAAAGTGCATGCCGAAGGAGGCAGCCTTACCCTGTCGAACACACCGCTGGCTTTAAGAATGGGTAATCTAGAATCCCTGGCACAACGTCTTGAAACCATCATTATCCCCGCTGACGCAACCAGTATGGAAGATCTGAATCAAGTCTTCCTGAAATCGATGGAATTTCACGGGGGAAAAATCGACTTCCTGTTGCATTCCATCGGCATGTCGCCTAATGTGCGCAAGAAGTTGCCCTATGATAACCTGGACTACGAATATCTGAAGCAAACCATTGATATATCAGCCATTTCCTTCCATAAGATGCTGCAAATGGCCCGGAAACTGGATGCCATCAATGAATGGGGCTCCGTGGTGGCCCTGACATATATCGCTGCCCAGAGAACCCTTTACGGATATAACGACATGGCCGACGCCAAAGCGATGCTCGAAAGCATTGCAAGAAGCTTTGGTTATATCTACGGACGGGACAAAAAAATAAGGATCAACACAGTGTCACAATCGCCCACACTTACAACGGCCGGAAGTGGTGTGAAAGGCATGGAAAACCTGATGGATTTTACCGAACGCATGTCACCGCTTGGAAATGCATCCGCATCCGAATGTGCAGATTATGTCATCAGCCTGTTTTCAGACCTGACCCGCAAGGTAACAATGCAGAACCTCTACCACGACGGCGGATTCTCAAGCATGGGAATGAGTTACAAAGCGATGTACGTTTACAATAAAAGCCTCGAGGGTTGCGAAGATTGCGATGACTGACAGTCTCAGCCAATTTTTATGGTATAACTGAAAGAGGGCGGGGGAGTCTTCGGTTCTTCCGGCTGCGCTTTCTTCTGATTTCCGCTCACAACGTAATTGTACTGAACTCCCTGTGCTGCCGGTGGCAAGCGGAATTCGATATGGGTCTTCATGGTTGATTTCAAACGAAATCCCCTGTTTTTCACCTTATCATATTTCAGCATCCTGATCAGACGGATGGCTTCTTCATCACAACCGTAACCAAGACTGCGGGTCACTTCCACACTCAGGATATCTCCATTGTCGCTGACTTCATATTTCAGGTAAACCTTCCCCTGTATCCGCTTTTTCAGTGCTTCCTCCGGATACCTCATGTGCTTCCTGATGAACTCCACAAAAGCTTCCTTGCCCCCGGGGTAGGTGGGTAAATGAATGAAATCCTTTTCCTTGCGCTGTTTCTTCATGCAAATCTCCTCTTCCAGCCGCCAAAGATAAGTGATCTTCCCATGCATGCGAACAATGCGGCAGATTTTGCACTGTTGGCTATCTGTCCAGATTTTCATACTTTTGCCGTTCCCGGACGGAAATCCAAGGCCGGCTCCGACCAGGTTTTGAAAGCAATTTTCTGTTAATCAGTATTTTATTAAATAACCTAAAAAACCAGAAATAGAAATGAATATTGCAGTCTGCATGAGTCAGGTGCCTGATACCACCACCAGGGTAAAACTGACCGAAGGGAATAAAAAAATTGATGAAACAGGGATACAATGGGTGATCAACCCCTGGGATGAGCTTTCACTCACAAGGGCACTCGATCTCAAAGACATCGCTCAGAATGCCATCGGGAAAGTGACAGTTGCCCATGTCGGGCCGCTGTCTTCAGAGCCAACCATCCGGAAAGCGCTGGCCATCGGGGCAGATGATGCCATACGGGTGGATGCTTCCCCTTCAGATGCCTATTACGTGGCCCTGCAGCTCGCAGAAGCCATCAGGGACAAAGGATACGACATTATCTTCTGCGGGATTGAATCCAGCGACCACAATGGTTCCACAGTCGGGGGCATGTTGGCCGAATTCCTCGGATTACCCTCGGTATCAGCCGTATCTTCCCTCAGGATTGAAGATGGTAAAGCCATGCTCACAAGGGATATCGATGGTGGGAAGGAAGAAGTTCATGTGCCGTTTCCATTTGTGGCAATCGTTCAGAAAGGTATTGCCAAAGAACCCAGGATCGCCGCCATGAGAGGGATTATGATGGCCAGAACCAAACCCATTGCCGTCATTCCTCCCGTAAATGCCGAGTCTCTTACCGAAGTGATTGAATATCAGAAACCAGAGCCAAGAGCCGCCTGTAAGTTTGTGGATCCGGAAAATCCAAAACAACTCATAGAATTGTTGCAGAATGAAGCCAAAGTATTTTAATTAAAATTAAAAGAATCCTATATGTCAGTATTGGTATTTGTCGAAAACTGGGAAGGCAAGTTCAAGAAGCTCAGCTTTGAGCTCGTTTCATACGGAAACAAGCTTGCTGAAATGCTGCAAACCCGGACAGTGGCCGTTTCTATCGGTTCGGTCGAAAGGGAGGAACTGAGCAAACTGAGTGCCTATGGTGCTGATAAAATCCTTGATATCAACAAGGATGTTTTAAAAATTCTGGACAGTCAGGCTTATGCTTCGGTACTTCATGAAGTCGCAATGGCAGAAAATGCCGTGGCAGTGGTGATCTCCAACAACAACACCGGAAAAGCAGTGGCTCCCAGGCTTGCAGTCAGACTGAAAGCCGGACTGGGTGCTGGTGTTTCGCGTCTTCCGCTGAGTACAGAACCTTTTGTGGTTTATAAACGGGCATATTCGGGCAATGCCTTTGCCCATCTGAAAATATTGTCACCGGTCAGGGTACTGACACTTGCACAGAATTCATTCGGACTGGCAGAAGCAGCCAAAACCGTTGTTATTGAGGATTTCCAGCTTACAGGGCCGGAAGCACCCGTAAAAACTGAGGTACTCGGTGTTACGAGATCCAGCGGGAAAATCCTTCTGACCGACGCTGATATCGTGGTTTCAGGAGGCCGGGGAATGAAAGCGGCGGACAACTGGGCACCCCTTGAAGAAATGGCACAACTGCTCGGTGCTGCCACAGCCTGTTCCAGACCGGTTTCGGACGAAGGCTGGCGCTCACATGATGAGCATACCGGTCAGACCGGCAAGATCATTGCTCCCAATCTTTATATTGCCGTGGGAATCAGCGGTGCCACACAGCACCTGGCCGGCGTGAGTTCAAGTAAATACATTGTGGCCATTAACACCGACAAGGATGCCCCCATTTTCGAAGCAGCCCAGTACGGCATCATCGGCGACGCACAAAAAATTCTTCCTAAACTCGTTGAAGCCATCCGCGAGGCAAAGGCTAAGTAATTACCGCTTCACAAATTCATCCCGGCTTTCCCCATGTCAAAACAACTGGCTTTCGCGCTGATCCTGCTGTTGTCCATGATACCTCTCGTACTCACCACTGTAAGGCTGGCACGCTGCTTCAGTCTGACACAGGGAAGTTACCGGATCAGCAGGCATGCCCGCCGCCTTTGGATTACACTCAATGTTGCCATAGCACAGAGCAGAATTTTCAGGCGACCCGTAACTGGACTGTTTCACGCACTGGTTTTCTGGGGTTTCTGTGTCATCCTTTTTGGCACGGTTGAAATGACCATCGACGGCCTCAGCGGAAGGGAAACCTCACTGTCGGGACTGGGTTTTGTCCGGACGCTTTTCATCGCCTCCGCCGATGTCTTTGCCGTACTGGTGAGCATCGCCATTGTCTTTTTCCTGATCAGAAGGCTTTTCCGCAGCATCAGCAGGTTCGAGGGGATTGAAATGAAACACCGCTCCCACCTCGATGCCAATATCGCCCTGGGATTGATCCTGCTGCTGATGATCAGTCTCAGCGGGATGAATATCTTCCATGTGTTACTGCAGGGTGATGAAGGAAAGTCGGCCATGCTTGCGCTTTACCCATTCAGTGCCAGGCTGGTGATCGAAGCCGGCCTGCAGGGTGCAGGATTACATGCATGGTACGAATGCTTCTGGTGGTCACACATCCTGCTGATCCTTCTGTTTGCCAATATCTTGCCGTATTCCAAGCATTTCCACGTGTTCATGTCCGTGCCGAATGTATACCTGTCGCGCCTTGAACCACTCGGAAAACTTACCCATATGGACAGTATCACCAGGGAGGTGAATCTGATGCTGAATCCTGAATCAGTGGAAAACCAGGAGGTTACTGCTCCACTGAGATTCGGGGTTAAGGATGTGGAAGACATCAGCTGGAAAAACTATCTGGATGCTTTGGCCTGCACGGAATGCGGAAGATGTACCTCCGTCTGTCCGGCCAACATCACAGGAAAAATGTTGTCCCCACGGAAAATCATCATGGATGTCAGGGCCCGGATGAAAGAAAGAATGCCCGGACTGCTCACCGGCAGGGCGAAAGCGGCTGGTGATCATTTCCTGTTGAGAAACTTCATCACCGAAGAAGAACTCTGGGCATGTACTACCTGCAATGCATGTGCACGGGAATGCCCGGTGAATATCAACCATCCCACGCTCATTGTAGACATGCGCCGCTACCTGGTTCTGGAAGAAGGCGCTGCTCCCGGTGGCGTCAAAGCCATGTTCAACTGTATAGAAAACAATGGTGCACCATGGCAGTTCTCAAGTGAAGACAGGATGCTGTGGGCCAGGGGACTGGAAATCAACAGGAATTAAAGACCCGGAAAATGATGCAACACCTGGAAATCCCGGTAATGGCCGAATGCCATGCAAAAGGAAAACAACCCGAATACCTTTACTGGGTAGGCTGCGCAGGAGCGTTCGACGACAGGTACCGCAAAGTCAGCCAGGCATTTGCTAAAATATTGCATTATCTCAACACAGACTTCGCAGTGCTCGGTCCCGAAGAAAGCTGCACAGGAGACCCTGCACGGAGAGCCGGCAATGAAATGCTTTACCAGATGCAGGCCATGCAGAACATCGGGCTTTTCCGGAAATATGGCATCAGGAAAATCATTACCACCTGCCCGCATTGCTACAATATTTTTCTGAACGAATATCCCGACCTGGGAGCGGATTTCGAGGTGATTCATTACACGGCCTTCCTGTATAGTCACCGTTCCCGCCTGAAACCGGAAAGAATAAACAGGGACCGCCTGAAGAAAATGATGACCTATCACGATCCCTGCTACCTTGGCAGGGCTAACAATATTTACGAAGAGCCCAGGATGCTCATGGCTTCGCTTGAAATCCGCCTCACGGAAATGAAAAGGCACCGAAGCCATGCCCTCTGCTGTGGTGCAGGTGGCGCGCAAATGTTCAAGGAAGCCGAAACAGGTAATAAGGAAGTGTTCATCGAAAGGATCGAAGACGTCATAGAAACCCTTTCGGACACAGTGGTTACGGCATGTCCGTTCTGTATGACCATGCTGACCGACGGGATCAAGTACAAGAACAGGGAACATGACCTGAACAACCTGGATATTGCAGAACTGGTAGCCATGAGCCTTGGTATCTGACCCATAACAGAATTATTTCTCATTATTAATCATAACATTACATGGAACAAAAAAAGTCACTCTCAAGCGGTGAATTTCTGGTAGCCGAAGCAGATTACCGCGATGTATTCATCCCTGAAGAATTCAATGAGGAACAGTCGATGATCGCCCAGACCATTGATGATTTCCTGAAAACCGAAGTATACCCACATCTCGACCAGCTCGATTCTCCTGATATTGCTAAAATGCAGCAGATCCTGAAAAAGTCCGGGGAGCTGGGATTGATGGGTATTTCCCTGCCGGAAGAACTGAACGGTTTCGGACAGAACTTCGTAACCCAGATGCTGGCAGCCGAGAGGGTAGGGGCCGGTTATTCGTTTTCAGTGGCCTTTATGGCACACTGTGGCATTGGCACCCTGCCCATCATGTATTATGGGAATGATTTCCAGCGGGAAAAATATGTCAGTCGCCTGGCCACGGGAGAATTACTTGGTGCTTACTGTCTTACCGAACCAGGCGCCGGCAGCGACGCAAATTCCGGGAAAACCAATGCCAGGTTGTCGGATGACGGACAACATTACATCCTGAACGGACAAAAAATGTGGATCACCAATGCAGGCTTTGCCGATGTTCAGACCGTATTTGCAAAAATCGACAACGACAGGGTACTCAGTGCCTTTATTGTAGAAAAAGATTACCCCGGAGTGATCATCGCTCCGGATGAAAAAAAGATGGGGATCAAAGGCTCGAGTACCGCCCAGATTTTCTATAATGATGTGAAAGTGCCCGTAGAAAACCTGCTCGGGAAAAGGGGGGAAGGATTCAGAATTGCCCTGAGCATTTTACACATGGGTCGCATTAAACTGGGTGCCAATGTACTGGGGGCTGCCAAAAAGGCGATCAACGACTCTGTGCAATATGCCAACGAAAGAAAACAATTCGGCGTACTGATCGCCACCTTCGGCGCCATCCAATACAAGCTGGCCCAGCAGGTGATACGTACTTATGCCCTTGAATCAGCTATTTACAGGTTAAGCAGTGATATCGACAGGCAAATCGAATACAATATCGCCGGGGGCATGGAAAAAGGCAAAGCAAGCGTTGAAGGCATTGCACACTATGCCGTTGAAGCCGCCATCATGAAAGTGATAGGGTCGGAAGTTCTTGACTATGTGATTGATGAAGCTGTCCAGATCCATGGTGGAATGGGTTATTCTGCCGAAATGGCAGTGGAAAGAGGGTATCGCGATTCGAGGATCAACCGGATTTTCGAAGGGACAAATGAAATCAACCGGCTGCTGGTAGTGGATACTGCCATTAAAAAAGCCCAGAAAGGCGAATTCGACCTTGCAGGACCGGCAGCAGCACTCATGGCTCAAATCGAAAGACTCAACGAAAGCGGGAATGGAGATGCATCGTGGTTAGATAAGAACTACAGGCTCATCAGAAACTATAAAAAGGCGATCCTGCTGATCATCCATGCTGTTACCACTCACTTCGACAACAAGCTGGTGAAGGAACAGGAGATCATGAACAACCTGTCGGACATGATGATGGAAACCTACGTCAGTGAATCATTGCTTTACAGGATTCAAAAGAAGGAAAGCCTGTCGGGAGAACAAGCGCTTTACCGCGACATCCTCGATGTGAATATGTTCGATACTGCATCATTGCTTCAAAAAATGGCCAGTGAAGCCATTCTTTCCTTTGCAGAATCTGATGATGCCGCAAAACTAACCGCTGCATGCAGCATTCTGCTGAAACCCGCTGCGGTCAATGTGAAGGAAGCAAGAAGAAGGATTGCCGCAAGACTGATAGAGGAAAACGCTTACCAGTTCTGAGTCGCGGCTCACAGGGTTTCTTCCTGGTGAACCCGGACACTCATCTCTGATCCGGAAGCATCGTAATCAACAGTCAACACCGTATTTTCCTGCGGTTTGCTCCTGATGATCTCTTCGGCAAGCAGATCTTCCACGTATTTCTGTATGGCCCGCTTCAAGGGTCTTGCACCAAAATTGGGGTCCCAGCCTTTATCAATGATATATTGCTTGGCAGCATCAGTCAGCTCAAGTTTGTAACCAAGTGCCAGAACCCTGCTGAATACGTGTCTGAGTTCAATGTCGATGATCTTGTGAATATCCTCGATCTCAAGCGGATCGAAGATCACCACATCATCTATCCTGTTCAGAAATTCAGGGGCGAATGTTTTTTTCAGGGCGTTCTCTATCACGCTGCGGGCGTGTTCCACTGCCGAAGCCTTGCGGGCGGAGGTCTGGAAACCGACCCCGTCGCCAAAATCCTTCAACTGGCGTGATCCGATATTGGAAGTCATGATCACGATAGTATTCTTGAAATCAACCCTGCGGCCGTAACTGTCGGTGAGTACGCCGTCGTCGAGCACCTGAAGCAGAATGTGGAAGACATCCGGATGAGCCTTTTCAATTTCATCCAGCAGTACGATGGAGTAGGGTTTCCTCCTGACCTTCTCGGTGAGTTGCCCGCCTTCCTCATAGCCCACATAGCCTGGAGGAGCTCCCACCAGACGCGATACCGCAAATTTCTCCATATATTCGCTCATGTCGATACGGATCAGTGCGTCTTCTGTGTCGAAGAGGTAACGTGCCAGTACTTTGGCAAGGTGCGTTTTACCTACCCCTGTCGGGCCAAGAAAAATGAAAGTGCCGATGGGTTTGTTGGGATCCTTGAGTCCGGCCCTGTTTCTGCGGATGGCTTTTACCACCTTGCGGATGGCCTCGTCCTGGCCAATCACGGATCCTTCCAGGTCAGCCTCCATATTGATCAGCCTGTTGCTTTCATTCTGGGCAATCCTTTGTACAGGTATGCCAGTCATCATGGCAACAACCTCTGCAACATCTTCTTCATCAACCAATTCCCGGTTCTGTCTGGATTCTTCTTCCCAGGACTTTTTCAGCTTCTCCAGTTCATTCTGAAGCTTGCGTTCGATATCCCTGCATTTGGCCGCTTCCTCAAATTTCTGGCTGCTGATAGCCCTGGTTTTCTGGCCACGGGCTTCCTCTATCTGATTCTCAATGGTGATAATCTCCGAAGGAACCTTAATATGGGTAATATGAACCCTTGACCCGGCTTCATCAAGGGCATCGATAGCCTTATCCGGCAGGTAACGGTCCGAAATGTAACGCGATGTTAATGATACACAAGCCTTTATCGCATCAGGAGTGTATGAAACCAGGTGATGGTCTTCGTATTTCTCTTTAATGTTATCCAGAATAGCGACCGTTTCCTCCGGGGTGGTGGGATCTACCATGATCTTCTGAAAACGCCTTTCAAGGGCACCGTCCTTTTCAATATACTGCCTGTATTCATCCAGGGTGGTGGCACCGATACACTGTATATCACCCCTCGCAAGGGCCGGTTTGAACATATTGCTGGCATCCAGCGAACCGGAGGCATTCCCTGCACCAACGATAGTGTGGATCTCATCAATGAAAAGAATGATGTTCGGATTCTTTTCAAGCTCATTGAGCACCGCCTTCATCCTTTCTTCGAACTGGCCGCGGTATTTGGTTCCCGCAACCAGGGATGCCAGATCCAGCGTGTAAATGCGCTTGTTGAACAAAGCCCGCGATACTTTCCGTTCCACGATTTTGGTGGCCAGACCTTCTGCGATAGCAGATTTACCCACACCGGGTTCGCCAATCAGAATGGGATTGTTCTTTTTGCGCCTGCTGAGGATCTGGGCGATCCGTTCCAGCTCCTTTTCCCTGCCAACAATCGGATCAAGTTTCTTTTCTTCCGCCAGCCGTGTCAAATCCCTGCCGAAGTTATCCATGACAGGGGTTTTGGACTTGGGATCAGATGGCTTACGGGAAGCCCCGCCAAACGACTTCTCCTCTTCCGGTTCATCTTCGCTGGAACTACCCGGGATCTCATCCAAAAAATCCTGCTTTTCAACATTATCTTCCATATTCAGGATACTGCGGAGTTCATCCTTCAACGCATCATAGGTTATCCCCCTTGCCGTCAGGTTCTTGGTAACCAGATTGTCTTCATCCTTCATGATAGCCAGCAGCAAATGCTCTGTTCCTATCATTTCGCTGTTGAACAGCTTGGCCTCAAGATAGGTAAGTTTCAGGGCTCTTTCAGCCTGTTTGACCAGAGGTATGTTTTCAAGTGAACGTGCCGGTTGGGAGTGCCGGCTGATCGACTTTTCGATATTCTGTTTCAGTTCAGGCAGATCAATACCAAAAGCACTGAGCATATGGATGGCCATCCCTTCACCTTCTCTCAATATCCCGAGAAAAAGATGCTCCAGCCCGATGAAGTCATTGCCAAGACGCAATGCTTCCTCCCGGCTGAATGAAAGGACATCTTTGACTCTTTTCGAGAATTTCGCTTCCATGTATATGAGTTTAGTAGTGACTGATAATGAATAAACAACAAATCTGCAGAATAGTTGCCTTGCAAAAACCTTACCATGTTAACTGAATCTAAGTGAAAATGCGAAGCAATTTTCGCCTGGATTCTTAATACGGATGACTCTGGATACACTTTTCAAATCCCGGTGTTCTTTTAGTATACTTGGTCACCGTAAAATTAGACCCGTGCAGGGGAGTTTTTCCGGGCCGTTGACCAAATTTTCAACAGACGCCTGTTCATAATCAGGTTCCTCAGGCAGCAGTTCAGGCACGGGAAACACCAATCACCACAGGAAACAGCATTCCCAGCCTGCCGGAAGCATTGCCTTCCTGTTTATAAATGTGCGCTTTGGCCTTAAAAAAGAAATGCTTTTCCTTTGTCCGGTTCATGAAAAAACCGTACTTTCGTAAACGCAAAATCATATATTTAATAGCCTCATTAAGAGCGATTTAACTAATCTATGGAAGAAGGAGAAAAGATCATCAAGGTAAATATTGAGAACCAGATGAAATCGGCATACATTGACTACTCCATGTCAGTCATTGTATCCAGGGCTTTACCTGATGTTCGTGACGGATTGAAACCCGTGCACCGCAGGGTGTTATACGGGATGCTCGACCTGGGCCTGCTTTCGAACAGGCCTTATAAAAAGTCAGCAAGGATCGTGGGAGAGGTACTTGGAAAATACCATCCCCACGGCGATACTTCAGTGTACGACGCCATGGTCCGTATGGCCCAGGACTGGTCGTTGCGTTACCCTCTGATCGACGGACAGGGTAATTTCGGTTCCATCGACGGTGACAGCCCGGCCGCCATGAGGTATACAGAAGCCAGACTGAAAAAAATAGCAGAGGAGATACTGGCCGACATCGACAAGGAAACCGTCGATTTCCAGCTTAACTTCGATGACTCTCTGCAGGAGCCCACCATTCTGCCCGGTAAAATCCCCAACCTGCTGGTTAACGGTTCCTCCGGGATCGCAGTAGGAATGGCTACCAACATGCCTCCTCACAACCTCAGGGAAGTGGTTGACGGTATCATAGCCTATATCGACAACCGCGACATCACCATAGCAGAACTGAACAAGTTCATCAAGGGACCTGATTTTCCCACCGGCGGACTGATATACGGTCACGAGGGTGTCAGGGAAGCATATGAAACCGGCCGCGGACGTATCGTCGTCAGGGGAGAAGCCACCTTTGAAGCGGAAGACGGAGGCAGGGACAGTATCATTGTCACATCCATTCCATACCAGGTCAATAAAGCGGAAATGATCAAAAAAACTGCAGATCTGGTCAATGACAAGAAACTGGATGGTATTTCCGATATCCGTGATGAAAGTGACCGCAATGGGATCCGTATCGTTTATGAACTCAAAAAGGATGCGATACCAAATGTGGTACTCAATAAACTGTACCAGAACACCGCCCTGCAGACCTCATTCAACGTAAATAATGTTGCCCTGGTCAAAGGAAGGCCGATGTTGCTGAACCTGAAGGATTTGATCGTTCACTTCGTCGACCACCGGCACGAAGTCGTCACCCGCAGGACGCAGTATGAGCTCGACCAGGCTCTTAAAAGAGCCCATATCCTGGAAGGCCTACTCATCGCGCTCGATCATCTCGATGAAGTGATTGCACTGATCAGGGCTTCCGAAACCCCCGAAGAAGCCCGTAACGGACTTATCAGCACATTCAACCTGAGTGAGATACAAGCCAGAGCCATCCTCGACATGAGGCTGCAACGACTCACCGGACTCGAAAGGGACAAGATCAGGGAAGAATACGAGGAACTGCTGAAACAAATTGAAAAATACCGCCTGATTCTCTCGGATGAAAACCTCAGGATGGAGATCATCAAGAATGAACTGGCAGAAATCAGGGAAAAACACGGAGACGAGCCCAAGACAGAGATTGAGTATTCCGCCCAGGATTTTCGGATAGAGGATACCATTGCCGATGAACCCGTGGTGGTTACCATCTCTCACCTGGGATATATCAAACGGACCCTGCTCAGGGAATACAAAAGACAGAACAGGGGAGGCAGGGGTACCAGAGGTACAGATGTCAGGGACGAAGATTTTCTCGAACACCTTTTCATTGCCTCCATGCATAATTATATGCTGTTCTTCACCGAGAAGGGTAAGTGCTTCTGGATGAGGGTTTTTGAAATTCCTGAGGGAAGCAAGGCCTCCAAAGGAAGGGCTATCCAGAACCTGATCAACATTGAACCGGGCGACAAGGTGAGGGCTTATATCAACCTGAAAGATCTCAATAATGAAGAATATCTCAGAAATAACTTCATTATCCTTTGCACCCGGGAAGGTACCATAAAGAAGACCACACTGGAAGCCTATTCCAGGCCGCGCCAGAACGGGATCATTGCCATCAGGATCAACGACAGCGACCAGTTGATGGAAGCCAGACTGACCAACGGACAGAGTGAGATCGTGATGGCAGTGAAATCAGGCCGTGCCATCCGCTTCAATGAAGCCGCCGTCAGGCCGATGGGCAGGAATGCAGCCGGTGTGCGCGGGATCAGACTTTCAGGAAAGAACGATGAAGTGGTGGGCATGATCTGTCTCGAAAACAAAACTTATGATATTCTGGTAGTGTCGGAAAACGGCTACGGGAAAAGAAGCCCGCTGGAGGATTACCGTGTGACAAACCGGGGTGGAAAAGGCGTAAAGACAATCAACGTAACCTCAAAAACAGGTGCTCTGATTGCTATTCAGAATGTTACAGATACCGACGACCTGATGATCATCAACCGTTCAGGGATCATTATCAGGATGCCGGTGGCCAACTTGCGGAAGATCGGAAGGGCCACCCAGGGGGTGAAACTGATCAACCTCAAGGAAGACGTCATTGCCGCAGTGGCAAAAGTGGATGCAGCCATGATAGAACTGGATGAGGAAGCAGAACAGGAAGTTCCCGGGGAATCCGGGGATGCCGCTTCCGATGCATCAGAACCATTGCAAAATGCAGAAGAATAGCGTATACAACAGCGGAATTATTGCCGGAATCACATAAATCATTTAGGTTTGCACGTTATTTGCATCTGATCAGAAGAACAACAATCAAACTCCAATAATATGAAAAAACATTTGATCTTATTGGCCCTGGCACTGGGAATGGTGTCCTTTGCCTGGAGCCAGTCAACAGAAGTTCAGAATGCCTACAGAGAATGGAACAAAGGCAAGCTTGACAAAGCCAAGGCTTCCATCGACAAAGCCGCCGCTTACGAATCAACGATGACGGATCCGAAAACCTGGTTATACAGGGGTAGCATCTACTACGACCTTTCCATATCCAAAGTGCCTGCTTACCAGGGTCTGCATCCCGATCCGCTGAATGAATCCTATGAATCATTCCGGAAAGCCATTCAGTTTGATACCAAAAAGAAATACGAGGAAGAACTTGTACCGAGAATGCTGGCAGTAGGGGAGATGTTCTTCAACCGGGGAGTCTGGGCCTATGAAAACGGTGAAAAAAACCAGGATAAAAACGAATTCGCCAAAGCAGCCGGTCTGTTCGAAACCTCACTTAAAATCAATGAAGGCTTCGGAAAGATCGATACACTGGCCATGTATAATATCGCGTTTGTTTCCCAGAAAGCAGGAGACAACCTGAAAGCCCTGCAATACTACCAGAAACTCTTAAACATTGGCTACCAAAAGGCTAACGTATACGTCTCCATATCAAATGTTTACAAAGCTCTTGCGGACACTGCCATGGCACTCCGGATGGCCAGCGACGGCCGGAATCTTTACAAGGAAAACCTCGATCTGCTGATCACGGAGACCAATCTTTTCCTTGCCATGAAAGACATGGACAAAGCCAAAAAGAACCTGTATGATGCCATGGAAATGGATCCCACCAATCCGACGATATATTTTGCAGTAGGGACGCTGTGGGATTCAACCGGAAACTTCAAGGAAGCTGAAAATGCCTATAAAAGGGCAATTGATATCCAGGCCGATTACTTCGACGCCATTTATAACCTTGGAATCCTGTATTTCAATACAGGGGTTAATATCTTCAAGGCTGCCGATGCCATCATGGACATGAATCTTTATGCCAAGGAAAAGGAGAAATATGACGCCATGTGGAATCAGTCCATTCCTTACCTTGAAAAAGCCCTGGAGCTTCGTGCTGATGACATTCAGACCATGTATGCGCTCAAACAAATCTATGCAAGATTAAACATGGAGGAGAAAAGGAAGGGCATTGAAGAGAAACTTCATCAATTCGAGCAAAAGTAATTGATAATGAGGGGTAGGCAGCTACCCCTTATTGTTTATTTTATTACTTAACATAATATTAATTATAGGATAAAAAGTTATAAGAAAAAGACCAAAAACGGGTCAGGTACTTATATGTTTTTCTTAACGAATTGTTCCCCGATTCAGATCAGTTTGCCCCGAAGACGATACAGGTACTCTCCTTCAAATTCCATCTCATGACCAGGCCAACACAAATTTCCCTGGTCAATGAAAAACATCCTGAACGCCTTAAGCGGACGGAACTGGGTGTTCATCGGATTGCCGTCTTCAGCAAGGAATGTATTGAAATTGATGATCTTATAAGTCCCGTCATGAAAGGTCAGGGCAATTTTCCGCTTCGGAAGGTAAGCTGCAGCAATTATATGATACTTACACTTTTTTTTTGATGAAGTCTTTGCATTGATGCCAGTTCTTTTCAACTCCCTGTTTTTTTTTGCGATCACACTTCTCTGGCCTGATTCTACCCTTTTGAGGATGCCGGCATCTTCAATGTCCTCCATTTCTCTTTTATTCAGGATCTTGAAATTAATCTCCTTCCATATAAGCAGTTCGAGGACGGATTGAAGTTTTTCCCGGTCGTTTGTAAAAAAAATTACGGGTTTCATGTCGATGTATCACATAAATAACTAAATATCAATCGATTAACGATGATTCTATGGGTATATTCTGATGACACCTCCCTTCTGAAGGTACTCTTATTTATGCTGCTCCACAATGCTGCTGATATCCTGGCTCCGTTTTTTCAGTACAAAACTGCAACGCGAAAAATTATTCACCGGCCATCCCTGCCATAAGATGTAATTTCCGTACTGATCCTTGGTATTGTAAACTGCTTTGGTATAGTTGTCAAAATCCCAGGTCATCTGGGTGTCGTCGTAATTAAAACTGACACCCACATCCATGAATTTGTGGTAAATGACCACATTCAGCCAGCTCTGTGATATACCGAGCAAATTAAGCAAGGTGGTCAGTGTTTTCTGGCCAGGCAGGCCTTCCAGCTTCATTTCCAGCGTAAACCTGTCCTGTACCCCGTCACCGACAAAAAATTCCCCACCCGTAAAATCAAGGCTTGCGTAATTAAACACCTGGTCAACCGTGGACGCGATCTGGGTGTACTTGTTGTCGCCATAAACAATATACATCATCATGGGACCCGCCGTTGAAATAACTGTGTTGTCGCTGCTCAGATGAAAGGCAACCACCGGCACTTCGAGTTGCGGAAGAATGTTCTTCCCGTTCTGATCATATGCTGCCGTAACCTCCCATACTCCTTCCATTTTCTGTTTGGTCGGCGTTTCATCCTTTTCACATGAGGTGCCAGTTCCAAGCATAATGCCGGCTGCTGCGGCCCAAAATATTTTCTTCATAAAAAATCAGATTAATACAAAATTACGGACAATTACCATGCCGGAAACACGGCCGTTAAAAATACTACCCCAGGTTAGAAATCTTTTCAATCATCTGATAATCAATTATCTCAATATTATTTCCATCGATGACGATCAGTCCCTCGTCCTTTAATTCTTTCAGTACCCGGATCGCACTTTCCTTGGTAACACTGCAAAGATCAGCCAGTTCCTGTCTCGAAATGTCGAGTTGAAAGGCCTGGCTTTCGTAAATATGGTTCGAAAAATACAACAAGGCTTCCGCTATCCTGCCATGCACATGTTTCTGTGTGAGGGTCACCAGCCGCTGGAAGCTGAACAGCCTGCGTGCATCAATCTCCCTGCTGACATCTTCGGCGAATGCAGGATTGCGCCTGAATACCTCCTTGAGGTGAATTACCGGAATACAACAGGCTTCCACATGAGTCAGTGCAGCAGCAGAATAATGATGCTTCAGATCTGTAAAAAGTCCCGGCCCCGTCACCACCTCCACAGGTTTCGCCACATTCAGCAACAGATCCCTGGCAGCACTTTCAATGGTACACTTTAACAACCCTGTGATCAGTACAATGATGTGGGTATAGGAGGAGCCCTGTTTAAACAGCAGTTCACCAGGCTGATAACTCACCACGTAACGCTCCCGGTTCATTATCTCCAGGTCATCATCCGTAAGATGCTGGAATAAAGGAGATTTAATCTCACAGTCATTACAATTGTTGCATTCCCGGATTTTATGCATCACCATAACATACCCTATTGTTGATTTGAGTACAAAATTACTGAATATTTTGCCATTATTGATATAAATCAATTAAAAAGCGAAATAAATCAACAAAAAATTATCGTAACTGATGATGAAAGAGCCTCGCGAAGGCTGTTTCGCCACTGCTGAGGTCTTCGAAACTCCCTTTTTCTATGATTCTCCCGTTGGTAAGCACCACGATGGTATCTGCAAGCCTGATGGTAGATAAACGGTGGGCAATGATAATGGCGGTCCGGCCAGGCAGCACTTTTCTGAGGGCTTCCTGAATCAGGTTCTCCGATTCATTATCCAAAGCCGAGGTCGCTTCGTCGAGAATATATACCTGCGGGTTGCGCAGCAGGGCCCGTGCCAGACTAAGACGTTGCCGTTCTCCGCCGGACAGCCGCACTCCCCTGTCACCGATCACGGTCTGGTACCCTTGCCCGGTGCGCATGATAAAATCGTGCGCGTAAGCAGTAACGGCAGCCCTGGTCACTTCTTCCGGTAACACATCCGCTTTCCCGAAGATGATATTATTATATATGGTATCATTGAAAAGCACGGTTTCCTGGCTTACGATCCCGAACATGGCCCTGAGCGGATCAATCCTCAGCTCCCTGATCTCCCTGCCGTCGATTGTGAGACTGCCGGATTGAATATCATAAAAGCGCGGCAGCAAATCCACCAGACTTGATTTACCGGCACCTGAAGGTCCGACTACCGCCACCACCTCTCCCCTGAGTATATCGAGATCGATCCCTTTCAGCACGGGCTCGGCTCCATAGCTGAAGGAAACATCCCTGTACGAAATGCACTCTTTCAGTTCCACGACAGTCTCTGCTCCCGGAAGCTCCACGATCACCTCTTCCGCCTGCATGACTTCTTCTATCCTGCCCAGGGAGGCAAGCCCCTTCTCGATGTAATAATAAGCCGTGATCAGGTTTTTGGCCGGCGGAACGAGCTGTGAAAAAACGGCCAGGTAAAACAGGAAGACATCTGCATGCATCCCCCTACCCTCCTGCAATACCATCCTTCCACCATACCATATCAGCGCCACCATTACCAAGATTGCCATAAACTCTGTAAGCGGATTGGAAAGATCCCTCCTCCGGAACACCTTGTTCATCAGCCTGGTGTATTCCCCGTTCAGCCCGGTAAACCGCTTGCGCATATAGGTGAAAGCATTGAATGCTTTGATGATCTTGATCCCGTGGATGCTTTCTTCCACCATAGCCACCAGCATTCCCAACTTATCCTGGCCTCTGCGGGAATAGCGGTTCAGCATTTTGCCGATGTAATTGATCAGCAGTCCGGTAAGGGGTAAAAGCACCAGGGTTAAAACGGTAAGCAGCGGGTTAATCATGAATAACACCGCAACAAAGAGCAGGATGGCCAGGGGATCTCTGAAAAGGATCATCAGGGAGTTCATCACCGACCATTCCACCTCCAGAACATCGTGAGAGATCCTGCTGATGATATCTCCTTTCCTTTGCTCGGTAAAATAAGCAAGCGGAAGTATTAAAACTTTGGCATATAAGTTATTACGAAGATCTCTGATCACAAAATTCCGCATTGGTGCCACCAGGTACAGTGCCAGATAGCGGCTGAGGTTTTTCAGAAAGAAGAGGAAAACCACCAGAATGGCAATGATCAGCAGGGCGTTGAATTTGCCCTCCTGCACGATAAGCTGACTGAAATAATACTGATACCAGGCTGAAACCGCCCCTGCGGTGAAAGACCATTCCGGCCGCACTGCCTGCAATGAAACCTGGTTGAACAGAAGCTGGAGGAAAGGAATCAGCAGGGTAATGGAAACAAGGCTGAAAATGATCGAAATGAAGTTGCACAATACGTTCAGGAAGACATATTTTCCGTAAGGCCGGATAAGTGGTATGAGCTTCAGGAGTTTCTTCACCGGGCAAAGGTAGCGATAAGCGGCAAAGCAGTGAAACGGCCGGAAATTAATTATACCGATGACGCTGCAAACATACTGCGCATTCCTGTATTCTTTCGGTATACCGACACGGAACAAGTTTGCGAAAAAGTGTATCATAGCGGTGTATGGCATTACTCATTCTACCCAGCTTTTCTTCGCAAACCTGGCAGGAATGAGTATATTTCGTACATTTGCCGCTTATGGAATCAACACGGCAGCAGAGAATCGCAAGGCTGATACAAAAAGAGATCGCCGATATTTTCCTCAGGGAGTCGCGGCAGTTGTTTGGTCACAGCATGATCACGGTCACCAAGACCTATGTCACCAGAGACCTGTCTATTGCCCGGGTATATCTGAGCATATTCGGCAATCAGGATCCTGCAGCCGTGATCAGTTCGGTAAGAACCCACGCAAGGGAGATCAGAACCCTGCTCGCCAACAGGGTCAGATTGCAGATCCGGGTCATCCCTGCCCTTGAATTTTACCAGGATGATTCATTGGACTATATTGAAAACATTGAGCGTTTGCTCAAAGAGTAAGCACAGGCATGAAATATGATCCCATAAAAAGACTGCTCGGCAGTTTTTTCAACAAGGCTCCCTGGTTACGAATCCTTTTTTACCGCCTGCTCGACCTGCTCCTGCTCAGAAGCTGGCACATCAGACGGCAATTGAAGACCTGGTATATATCATCTCCGGCTGAAATCCGGCATGTGCTGGATGCCGGTTTCGGTTTTGGACAGTATTCCTATTTTCTGGCAAAACTTGGTAACAATATCAGGCTGAAAGGATTGGATGTGAAAGAGGAACAGGTGCAGGACTGCAACCGCTTCTTCAAACAAATCGGGATCAACAATGCCGTATTTTTCAAAGCCGACCTGGTTCAATGGAGCGAAGCCGCCGCCTTTGACCTGATCCTTTGCGTGGATGTGATGGAACACATCCTTGAAGATCAGGCCGTTCTGAATAATTTCTGCACCTCTCTGAAAAAAGGCGGCATGCTGCTGATCTCTACACCTTCAGACCAGGGAGGAAGCGATGTGCACGAACACGGAGCATCTTCCTTTATCGAGGAACATGTCCGGGACGGTTACAGCATGGATGACATGAAAATGAAACTCCTGAATGCAGGTTTTACCAAAATCGACATGCATTACGCTTATGGACGGGCAGGCAGCCTTTCCTGGCGGCTTTCCATGAAATATCCCATCCTGATGGTGAATTTCTCCAAACTGATGTTCATCCTGCTTCCATTCTATTACCTGTTGGTGTTCCCCTTGTGTCTGTTGTTGAACAAAAGGGATGTGACACATCGGAATAGCACTGGCACAGGATTGATAGTCAGTGCTATAAAATAGCAAATGCCCTTCCCCCTGTATATTGCACGCAGGTATTTCTTCTCGAAGAAATCACACAACATCATCAATATGATCTCAGGAATTTCTTTCCTGGGAGTGACGGTGGGCACCATGGCCCTGATCGTGGTACTTTCCGTATTCAACGGATTCGAATCCCTGGTGGTTTCCCTTTTTAATGCCTTCAACGCTGATTACCAGGTAACAAGCGATACCGGCAAGACCTTTGCACTGGACGAAGCCACCATAATTAAACTCGAAGGTGTGGATGGCGTATTGTCTGTATCACCGGTACTGGAAGAAAAGGCCTTGATCAGATACAGAAACAAGCAAATGATCGTAAGCCTGAAAGGTGTTCCCGGCGATTACGGGCTTAGAAGCGGCCTTGACAGTATGCTGGTCGACGGACAATTCCGCTTGCATTTCGGTACCTTGGCAAGCATCGTTCCCGGATACGGGGTTGGCGTACAGACTGATCTGATTATCAATGACTTCGATCATCCTGTCGAAATATACCTGCCCAAAGCTGGCACCGGAAGCATGGCAGCCGTCTCCGGTGCATTCAACAGCGCACGGGTGGTGGTTTCAGGAGTTTTCTCGGTACAGCAGGAATTTGACGGAAAAAATGTCTTTGTCCCCATAAACCTGATGCGGGATTTACTTGACGGCAAGGAAGGGATGACTTCCCTCGAGATCAGGATGAAACCGCAATTTCACAACCAAATAAGCAGGAAGGTCATAGCTGATATGCTGCCCGGAGGACTGGTCCTGAAAAATCGTTTTGAGCAGGAAGAAATGCTTTTCAAGGTCATGCGGTCGGAAAAGTGGGCGATCTTTTTTATCCTCACCTTCATTCTGCTGATCGCCACATTTAATGTGATCGGATCCCTGACCATGCTGATCCTTGAAAAGAAGAAGGATATCGCGGTATTATTCAGTCTTGGAGCGAACCGTCAGGAGATCCGCCGCATTTTCCTGGCAGAAGGCCTGATCATTTCACTTTCAGGAGCCGTGGCCGGCCTGCTGCTGGGTGGCATACTCGGCTGGTTACAGCAGCAGTTCGGTCTGGTGAGCCTGGGTGGTGCTGAAGGAGATTTCCTGATCAAGGCCTACCCCGTGAAAATGAAAGTACTTGATTTCCTGTACACTTTCATTACGGTGCTGCTCATCGCATTCCTGGCTTCATGGATACCTGTGCACAGGATTACGCAAAAATATCTCGATAAACGTTCCCTCTCCAGCTAGAACCCGGGCAACGATCAGCAAACCAACGGGTCTAATTGCTCAATAAGCTGTGAATAAATAACTGAAAAGATTAACTTATTCACAACCGGCAACTTTATTAAACATTTTAATAACTTTGCAGGTTATATACGAGTAAACCCAACATTTCGCTAAATGAAAAAAACCATCATTTTCCTGATTTCGCTATTGCCGGTTATGGCATTGTCAGCCGGGGAGATCCGGCTGGACAACCAGCATACAAACCGGCTCAGCCTGGTTGAAAACACATACCAGGGGCTTGTAATCAAGCATACGGTCAATCACTTAAACAGTAATTTGGTTAAGACGGACAAGGGTCACTTCACAATGTTACACCTTGACGGCTGCACTTACACGCAGCAAACCGGGTATCCCAGGCTCCCAGTCAGAAGGGAACTGATTGAGATTCCGCTGGATGCAGCTGTGAATATCCAGGTCATTGATGCATCTTTTACTGACATTTCTCTTGACGCCGCAGGAATAAGTGCCCCCGTTATACCTTCCCAACCCCCTGTGGTTAAAGATGGCAGGCCCCTGCCCCCGCTGGTGATCAGCCGGCAGGCTTACCAGTCCGATGTATTCGCTCCCGCCTCCCTGACAGGCTTTGAGGATCTCGGAATGATGCGCGGCATCAGGCTCGGACGCATCGATATCTTTCCGGTACAGTACAACCCGGTCACTCATACCCTGAGAATATACGATTACCTGGAAATTGCCGTCAGCTTTGAGCATCCCGACCTCGAAACTACCCTCCGGCTCAAGGCCAGGAATGATAACCCCTATTTCCGCGGCATCAACAATATGGTATTGAATTATAAGGAAATAAAGAAAGGGGCTAAGGATACCATCAGTCGCTACCCTATCAAATATGTCATCGTTTCTCCGCCAATGTTCCAGAGTGCCTTGCAGGCCCTCGTCAACTGGAAGAAGAAAAAAGGCTTCCAGGTCGTGGAAGCGTATACCAACGATCCGAATGTAGGCAACACTACCACCTCGATCAAGAATTACCTTCAGGGACTTTACATGACTGCCACGGCGGCAGATCCCGCCCCTACCTTTATCCTGCTTGTGGGCGACCTGGCTCAGATGCCATCTTTTACAGGATCCAACGGACACAAGGCCGACCTGTATTATGCCGAATATACCGGTGATTATTTCCCCGAAGCCTTTATCGGAAGGTTTTCCGCTGAAAATGAATCCCAACTCGGTCCTCAGATTGCCAAAACGCTTCAGTACGAACAATACCTGATGCCCGATCCGTCCTACCTGGACGAAGTGGTGATGATTGCCGGAGTAGATGCCAGTTTCGGTCCCACACACGGCAACGGGCAAATCAATTACGGAACCGGTACCTATTTTAATGCCGCGCACGGACTGATCTCGCATACCTACCTCTATCCGGCTTCAGGATCATCTGCCGCCCAAATCATTCAAAATGTCAGTAATGGCGTGGGATATGCCAATTATACCGCCCACGGGGGTTCCGACGGATGGTCCGATCCGGCCTTCTCCGTCTCCGATGTGCACACCTTGCAAAATACCGGAAAATATCCCCTGATGGTTGGAAACTGCTGTCTCACCAATAAATTCGACGAGCCGGTCTGTTTCGGCGAAGCCCTTCTGAGAGCCGATAACAAAGGCGCCCTGGGCTACATTGGCGGTTCCAATGTTACCTATTGGGATGAGGACTTTTACTTTGGTGTGGGTGTGAGGAGCATAACTGCCAACCCGGTATGGAATGCCAATGAACAAATGGGAGCCTATGATGTGATGTTCCATGACCATGGGGAACCGTTCTCTCAGTGGTATACCTCCCAGAGCCAGATGATGTTTGCAGGAAATATGGCCGTTGCCGTGGGAGCCCCCGGCAGTACACAGTATTATTATGAAGTCTACCACCTGATGGGTGATCCCTCCCTGATGGTGTATTTTTCCGTTCCTCCGGTGAACAATGTTACCTACAACAACCTGATGCCCCTTGCCGTGAGTACCTTTACGGTGAATGCCGCCCCCTATTCCTATGTGGCCATCTCTCAGGGCAATGTGCTTCACGGAGCCGCACTGGCTGATTCACTGGGTGTTGCCAACGTCGTTTTGGACCCTATCACCGTCCCGGGATTTGCCACCATCGTCGTGACCGGCCAAAACCTGCAACCCTTCATCGATTCCATACCCGTGGCTTCACCGACCGGACCATACGTACTGCTAAACCAGTACACCCTTTCCGATCAGGCCGGCAACAACAATGGCCTTGCCGACTACAATGAAACCATCACCCTGGGCATTGATCTGAAAAACTGGGGATTATCCACTGCAACAGGGGTATCCGCCACACTCAGCACAACTGATACAACTGTAAACATCACCGATAACATCCAGACCTGGGGAAATATCACCAGCGGCAGCCAGTCGCTCCAGAACAATGCGTTCACTTTCATCGTAAGCGACGATGTGACTGACCAGCATCAGGCCGTGTTCAACCTGCTGATACAGGACGATGCCGGTAATTTCTGGAACGGCTTGATAAAAGTTACACTCAATGCTCCTGAATTTGTGGTGACTAACCTGACCGTACACGATATCACCGGAGGTAACGGCAACGGAAAACTCGATCCGGGTGAGACTGTTGACCTGGAAGTTCAATTCAAAAACAATGGCCATGCCGCATCAGGAACAGTTACGGCAGACCTGAATACCCTCTCGCTGCTGCTTAACCTGAATAACACCACGGTCAGCCTGCCGGCAGTGAACGCCGGCGGAACTTCCTCGGCAATCTATAACGGAACCGTCAGTCCGGGTGCCCAGACCGGCGATTACGTTGCCCTGGATTTCAGCGTGGTATCCGGTTTTTACAATGCTAACCGCTCTTTTAACCTGGGAGTGGGACTTTTTGTGGAAGACTGGGAAACCGGCAACTGGTGGAATTACAACTGGCAACTGACAGGAAGCAATGCCCCCTGGACGATCTCAACCGAAAACCCTTACGAAGGAAGCTATTGCGTGAAGTCGGGTGCCATCAACAACAACCAGAGCAGCAGTTACTGGATCAAAGGAACAGTGCTGATGGCCGACTCCATCTCATTCTTTTATAAGGTATCTTCGGAACCCGATTATGACTTTCTCCGTTTCTACATTGATAACGTGAAACTTGCCGAATGGGCCGGCGACATCGACTGGACCCGGGCCAGTTTCGCTGCCACTGCAGGTGAAAGGACCTTCAAGTGGACCTACCGGAAAGACTGGTCACAGACTGGTGGTCAGGATTGCGCCTGGGCCGACTTTATCACATTCCCGCCCATGTCCGGCCTGATCACAGGACTCAGCACTGAAATGCCGGCGGGATTCGATTGGGAAGTATATCCCAACCCGGTAACTTCATTCTGTAATATCCGCCTGTCCCTCGACCACAGCCAGGCCGTTCAGCTTCATTTATACAACCCGATGGGGTTGCTGGTCAGTCGGATAACAAACGGAGAAATGCTCAGCACCGGCGTACACACCATCAGTGTCCCGACTGCAGTGCTGCCAGCCGGCATTTACCTGATTGAACTGGTCACAGACCAGGTGAAACAGACCAAACGTATTGTAATTCAGTAATATAACCAAATTAACCCAACATCTATGAGAAAGCTGTTCCTTTTATTTTTCACGCTGGTAGGTTTGCAACTTGCCGCTGTGAACTGGGTCGCCATCCAGGCTGATGCCCCTTCGGCGGCCAGAATCGAATTGATTTCCAGTAATATCGAAACATCCGTTGTCAGTTTTCAACTGGATGGTTTCGAGTTGCGACAGGTACAAACTGACAGGGGTACTGCTTACATTGTGAAAGTCCCCGCTGCCACTTCCCTGCTTGCCAAAGGAGAACCCGATCTTCCAAAACTCACGGCAAGCCTGGTAATCCCTGACCTTGCCGCAATGAAAGCTACGGTGATCTCTTCACAATACACTGATTATCATAACATCCTTATTGCCCCGTCTAAAGGAAACCTGAGCAGGGAGGTGGATCCATCGGGTGTCCCTTACACCTGGGGAAGTGTTTACGAAAGAAATGACAATTATCCTGGTCAGTTGAGCGAACTCCGCGAACCATACATCATCCGCGATGTAAGGGGACAGACACTTATTGCTTGTCCATTCCAGTACAATCCTGCCACCCGGACCCTCAGGGTTTACCACAATCTGGTCATCCGGATGGAAACAACCCAGGGGACAACGGTTAATCCTTTGGCTCCTTCGATGAAAAAGCAAAAGCTTCTGAAAGAGTTCAATGAATTCTACGGCGGACATTTCCTGAATTACAAAGCACCGAAATACACTCCCATCGAGGAGGAAGGATGCATGCTGATCATCTCACACGGCACCTTCATGGCGGCCATGCAACCTTTTGTCGACTGGAAGATTTCCAAAGGGATACCCGTGGAAATGGTGAGCGTGACCTCCATCGGGAATTCACAGGCGATCCGTTCCTATATTCAGAACTATTACCTTGAGCACGACCTGGCCTATATCCTGCTGGTGGGCGATCATCAGCAGGTTCCTGCCTTTATGGCCAGCAGCGGGGCATCCGACAACTCATACGGATATCTTTCAGGTACAGACCATTACATCGATGCTTTCGTCGGCAGGTTTTCCGCCGAGAACGAAGACCAGGTGGCCACTCATGTGAATAAGGTACTCTACTACGAAATCAACCCGATCACCAGCACCAACTGGTTTGAATCCTGCATCGGGATTGCATCCAGCCAGGGACCGGGCGATGACAACGAGATGGACTATGAACACATCCGTAACCTTCAAACCCAGTGTAATAATTACACTTACGATACTTTTTACGAATTTTTCGACGGATCTCAGGGAGGACTTGATGCTGCAGGCGATCCCACACCCTCAATGGTTGCTACCGCTGTCAACACAGGCGCCTCTTCCATCTTATACTGCGGACATGGTTCCACTACATCATGGGGAAGCAGCGGTTTCAACAACAGCAACGTAAACAGCCTCACCAATTATGGCAAGCTGCCTTTCATATGGGCAGTGGCCTGTGTTAATGGTGATTTTACCGGTACAACATGTTTTGCAGAGGCCTGGCTCAGGGCCAAACAGGGCAGTGAACTAACGGGTGCCATTGCCACCCTGATGTCTACGATCAACCAGAGCTGGAATCCTCCCATGGAAGGCCAGGACGAGATGGTTTCCATTTTGGTGGAAACTTACCCCGGGAACATCAAGAGGACATTCGGAGGCATTTCTCTCAACGGTTGTGCAAAAATGATCGACACCTACGCCGGAGGCGGTGAAAGTATGGCTGACACATGGAACCTCTTCGGAGATCCCTCCATTCAGATCCGTACCGCAATGCCGGTAAATATTACAGCTTCCCATGACCCGACAGTGTTTCTCGGGATGAGCCAGTTTACCGTCAGCTGTCCGTTTAACGGAGCCCTTGCCTGTATCACCCTGAATGGACAGATCCTCGGGACCGCCAATATCAGCGGAGGAGCTGCCACCATTACATTCCCCGGACCGCTTTCAGTGGTTGACACCCTAAAGCTGGTCATTTCCGCCTATAATCACATCCCCTATATCGCATATATTCCCGTTATTACTGCTTCGGGCCCTTATATGGCTTATCAGAATTTCACCATCGCTGATCCTTCAGGAAACAATAACGGAATTCCGGATTTCGGGGAAAATGTGAACATGAACCTTACACTCAAGAACCTGGGAGTTGCCATTGCTGCTGGAGTGAATGCAACAATATCAACGACAGACACTTATATCACAATTACCGACAACAGCCAATCGTTCGGTGATATACAGCCAAATACCTCGGCCACCCAGGGCAACGCATTTGCATTTACTATCGCATCCGATGTCCCTGACCAGCATGCAGCACAGTTCAACCTGAGTATCAGTGATAATAACGGCGGAACCTGGAATTCATCATTCAGTGTGGTACTTCATGCTCCTGTACTCCAGATCGGCCTTCTCAGCATTGATGATGCCACGGGTAATTCCAACGGGACACTTGATCCGGGTGAGACAGTAACCCTGCTCATACAAACCAGCAACATCGGCTCTAGCGATGCACCCCTGACAGGCGGAACACTCACATCAACCAGTTCTATGATCACTATTACCCAGGGAAGCTATCAGTTCAATACCCTCTCGCCAGGCAGTCCGGTCAACGCACAGTTTACGGCCGTTGTGAGCCCAACCGCCACCATCGGCATGCCCGTGGACCTGAATTATCAGGTAAGTTCCGGAGCTTACGGAGATCAGCACACCTTTTACTCGACCATCGGTTTGATCAGTGAAGACTTTGAAAGCGGAGACTTCAGCCAGTTCAACTGGTTCTTTACCGGCGGTGCGGCTCCATGGACAGTGACCACTGAAAATCCGTATGAAGGAATGTATTGTTCAAGAAGCGGCGTGATCAACAACAACCAGATTTCCATCATGCAGGTTACCATGAACGTGATCGCGGAAGATTCCATTTCTTTCTACCGCAGGGTGTCATCCGAAGAAACCTATGATTTCCTTGCCTTCTTCATCGACAATACAAAGAAGGAAGAATGGTCAGGCGAGCAGGGTTGGGAAAGGGCTGCCTATGCCGTCTCCCCCGGTACCCACACCTTTAAATGGAGGTACAGAAAAGACTATTATCAGACTGCAGGCAGCGATGCCGCATGGGTTGATTTCATCAAATTCCCGCCTGTTACCATAACCACCGGTTTACCTGAAACTTATTCCGAAACTGCAAACGGACTGGATGTTTATCCAAATCCTGCTTCTGACATTGTTTATATTGATTACAGCCTTGAGAAAAGCGGTCCGGTCAGCCTGGATGTTTATGATATCGCCGGGAAACTGGTGAAGCGTATTGTTCAGAAAACACTGACTGCCGCCGGCATTCATTCCGCAGTACTTCCCTCTGAAAACCTTGAGAACGGAATCTACTTCGTGAGGATGCAGGTTGGAGAATCAGTCATAAACCAGAAACTAATCAAACAACGTTAGTTGTTATAGGAAACTGAATTATCTACCTTTGTACCCTATCCCCTTTTCCGGGGATAGGGTATTTTTTTTATGAGATCACTGATTCGTTACTGGGAGACAAAACCGCTTGAAACGGCCATCATACTGGCAGCCGTATTGCGACTGATCGCCGCGGTGTTTTCCAGGGGCTACGGAATGCATGATGATCACTTCCTCGTGATAGAACCCGCCCAGGCCTGGGTCGACGGTGTGGATTACAATGCATGGCTTCCTGCATTTCATCCCGCGGCTTCTCCCTCCGGTCACAGCCTGTTATACCCGGGCCTTCACTACCTGCTGTTCAGCTTTCTCAGCTTCCTGGGTCTTTCCGACCCGGAATGGAAAATGTTTGTGGTGCGCCTGCTGCATGCCGCATACTCCCTGCTCACAGTTTACCTCTCCTTCAGGATCGTCAGAACATTCGCCCGTGAAAGAGTCGCTGCCCTTGCAGCCCTGCTCATGGCAGTGCTCTGGTTTATGCCTTTTCTGTCAGTCAGGAACCTTGTTGAAGTAGTCTGTATCCCATTGCTGATGGCAGGTACCTGGCTTTCCGTCAAACCCGCCCGAAGACCCCCGCTGTCTTTTTTCATGGCCGGTATACTGCTCGGACTTGCTTTCTCAGTACGATATCAGAGCATCCTGTTTACGGCAGGATTGCTCCTTGCGCTGCTCATCAAAGGACAATGGAAGGCGGCTTTTTTTGCCGGTACAGGTGTTGTGATTTCCGCTGCCATCGTACAGGGCGGCATCGATTACTTCATATGGGGAATACCCTTCGCCGAATTTCGTGAATATGTATTGTACAATTTCACCCATGCCTCCAGTTACATCGTGAATGCATGGTACATTTACCTCCTGCTCCTGCTTGGGATCCTGATCCCCCCGGTCAGCGTTTTCCTGATGGCCGGCTTTTTTACTTCCTGGAAAAAATATCTGGTACTCTTCCTCCCGGCCTTCCTTTTCCTGGTGTTTCACAGTATCTTTCCCAATAAACAGGAACGCTTTATTATGCCCGTACTTCCTTTCATAGTTATCTGCGGGTTGATCTCATGGAATGAATTAAAAACCAAATATTTACAACAAGGAAGATGGCGACAGGCCATCAGGGGCTCATGGGTATTTTTCTGGATAATCAATCTTATGCTGCTGATACCGGTTACAACGATGTACAGTAAAACGGCAAGAGTTGAATCCATGCTTTACCTTTCGTCCTATCCCGCGATCGGGAAGGTGTTACTCGAAGACTCCGGCAATGCATTTGCGCCCATGATCCCGGAATTCTACCTCGGCCAGTGGGTTGAAGTGTCTGAGATTTCACAGAAAAGTCCCATGGAGGAGTTTGAGCGAAACATCGCAGATGGCAGTGACATTATTCAAGCCCGTTTTGTGCTGTTTTTCGGGGATAAGGACCTCGAAAAAAGAGTGCAACGGCTGCAGAAACATCTTCCGGCACTAAGCTTTGAGAAAGAGATCCGCCCGGGACTGGTTGACCGTGTGCTTTACTGGCTGAATCCTGTCAATGCCAATCAGACGATATACATATACAGAAACTTTCAACCATAAGCTGACCGGATACCTGCAATACAAAGGAACCAACCATCATCAACCAACACCCCAAATGTCATGAAGACAGCCAGATATTCCGCACTGACCGCCATTATCATGCTGCTGCTGGGTTACGCCTGCCAGAAAGTACCACTCACAGACCGCAAGCAGTTGCACCTGTTGCCATCTGCCATGGTTATGGAAATGAGCTTCACTAACTACAACGATTTTCTTAAAACCCACCCTCCCCTTCCCCAAACCCACCCGACAACCAATGATGTCAGGGAAACCGGCTTGAAGATCAGCCAGGCAGTTACCAGATATATGAAAGATCATGGTTACTCCGCACGTCTGCAGGGATACCAATGGGAATTCCAGGCCGTTGAGAACAAGGAGGTTAACGCATGGTGTATGCCCGGCGGCAAAGTGGTGGTTTACACGGGCATTATGCCTATGGCCCGCGACAGGGAAGGCCTGGCTGTGGTGATGGGTCATGAGATCGCCCATGCCATTGCAGGTCACGGAAACGAAAGGATGTCACAACTGCTGGCATTACAAATGGGAGGACTTTCCCTCGAACTGGCCATGCAAAAACAACCCGAGAAAACCAGAGATATTTTCCTGACAGCCTATGGTGTGGGCAGTACGCTCGGCCAGCTGGCCTATTCACGGCAACATGAACTGGAAGCCGACCGGCTTGGTCTGATTTTCATGGCCATGGCAGGATATAACCCACAACGTGCCATCACTTTCTGGCAGGACATGGCTGCAGCCGGTGGCAATAAACCTTCGGAGTTTCTGAGCACCCACCCATCCGATACACGCCGTATTGCACAGATTAAAAAGTACCTGCCCGAAGCCATGAAGTATTATAAGCCCTGAGCTGTCAACAATCCCGTTTTTCCCATATGATGACCGGAACAGAAGCCAAAGACCGGATTCACCGTCTGCGTCAGCTTATCAGCGAACATAACCACAGGTATTATACCCTCGCTGCTCCTGATATTTCTGACTTTGAGTTTGACCTGCTCCTGAAAGAACTCCAGCAACTCGAAGAAGCATACCCGGAGTGCTACGACCCGAATAGTCCTACACAACGTGTTGGCGGAGAGGTGAACAGGGAATTTACCCAGATCAGGCACCACAGCCCGATGCTATCGCTGGGCAATGTATATTCCCTTGAAGAATTACAGGCCTTCGATGAAAGAACCAGGAAAACCCTCGGTGAAGCTCCGGAATATGTGTGTGAATTAAAATATGACGGTGTAGCCATCGGTCTGACCTATGAAAACGGTAAACTGAAACATGCCGTCACCAGAGGTGACGGAATCACGGGCGATGATGTCACTGCCAACATCCGTACCATACATTCTATTCCGCTGCAATTGCACGGAAACGAATACCCCGCGCTATTCGAGATCAGAGGCGAAGTGTACATGCCCCGGAAAAGTTTTGAACGCCTGAACGGGGAGAGAATGCAGACCGGACAGGAAACGTTCGCCAATCCAAGAAACGCCGCTGCCGGTAGTCTCAAATTACTTGATCCTTCCGAAGTCGCAAACAGAAGACTGGATTGTTTCCTGTATAATCTCATCAGTGACAGTCCGGTCCGGGAAACCCATTACGACAGCCTGAATGCCGCACGTTCGTGGGGCTTTAACATCCCGCCCTATATGGTCAGATGCAACAGGCTTGAGGAAATACACCATTTCCTTGATGAATGGGAGAAAAACAGGTACAAATTAGCTTTCGACATCGATGGAATTGTCATTAAAGTGAACAACTTTCAACAACAGCTGTTGCTTGGAGCCACTTCAAAATCCCCGCGCTGGGCCGTAGCCTTCAAATATGCACCTGAAAGAGCTTCCACAATATTGCTTTCCGTGTCGTTCCAGGTTGGCCGCACCGGTGCGGTGACCCCCGTTGCCAACCTGAAGCCCGTCGTGTTGGCAGGAACCACAGTGAAAAGAGCAACCCTCCATAACTTCGATGTAATCAAAGAACTGGATGTGAGAACCGGAGATACCGTTTTCGTTGAAAAAGGCGGAGAGATCATCCCAAAAATCATCAGCGTCGATCTTGTACAACGATCCCTTTTTTCTGAACCTCTCCTCCTGCCGGAATCCTGTCCCGAATGTAATACCCCTCTGGTGCGAAATGCCGACGAGGCCAATACCTACTGCCCTAACGAGGATGCCTGTCCGCCGCAAATCAAAGGAAAACTGGCCCACTTCATCTCCAGAAAAGCCATGGATATCAACAGCCTGGGTGAAGGACGGATTGAAATGCTCTATGACCATGGCCTTGTAACGAATGTGGCCGACCTATATTCTCTAACATCAGGCGATCTCCTGGGACTGGAAAAGCTAAGCACCGGTACCGACGGCAAAACCAAAAAGATATCATTCAGGGAAAAATCTGTGGAGAATATCCTCAGCGGGATTGCAGCCTCCAGGATGATTCCTTTCGACCGGGTACTCTTTGCATTGGGAATCAGACATGTAGGTGAAACTGTGGCCAAAAAACTCGCCGCCTGGTTTGGCAATATTGATGCGGTGGCGACAGCCCGCGAGGAGGAATTGCTCCAGGTGCCGGAAATTGGCGAAAAGATCGCAAACAGCATTATTGAGTATTTTTCCAGACAGGAGCACAGGGATCTCATCAACAGGCTGAAAGAACAACATATCCGCCTTACGGCCGTGAAAACCGTTGAACCGGAAGATAACCGGCTCCAGGGGAAAACCTTTGTCGTCAGCGGCAGATTCAAATCATTCAGCAGGGAAGCGCTGCTGGCAACAATCGAGAAATACGGCGGACGAAATGTTAGTACGATATCCTCCAAAACAGATTATCTTTTGGCCGGAGAAGATATGGGACCGGCAAAAAAACAGAAAGCTGCCAGCCTGGGTATCCGGATGATCAGTGAGGAAGTGTTTCTCCAAATGATTCAGAAAGCAGAAGTATGACAATGATGATCAAGGGCCCGGTATACAGCAGTTTTTTTCTTTATACCATCCTAAGAAACAATTATTAACGCTTGAACCATAACCCTGAAACCATGCGAAAAATCAGTGTAGCCCTCTTAGTGACCGTGCTTTTAGCCGGTCTGATTTCCTGCAACAACGGAAATAACCCCAAATCCGTGGCAGGAGATGCCGGCCTGGATTCCTTACTGGCCATCGGGAAATTCACCCCGGAACTGTTGTGGAAACTCGGTCGTGTCGGAGAGTTCAGCCTTTCTCCCGACAGCAGGCAACTTGCCTTCGGCATTACCAGGTATGACCTGAAAAAGAACAAAGGAAACACCGACATTTTCCTCCTGCCGTTGGATGGCGGTGCGCTTCAGCAACTCACATCAACCTCAGGCGGAGAATACAACATCCAGTGGCGCCCCGACGGAAAAAAAATCGGATTCATTGCATCACGCGGTGGCAGTTCGCGTATTTGGGAAATGGACTCCGACGGCTCCTTTCAGAAAGCAATCAGCCCGGAAGGAACTGATTATAACGGTTTTATCTACTCCCCTTCCCAGGATCACATCCTGCTGATCAGGGAAGTGAAAACAGATAAAAATCCTCAGGAAATCTATCCTGATCTGCCGAAGAGCAATGTCAGGATCATCGATGACCTGATGTACCGGCACTGGGACGCATGGTACGAATACACACATTCCCATATTTTCGTGGCTCCCTATGAAAACGGAAAGATCGGAACACCCGTCGATATTATGCCTGACGAACCGTACGATGCCCCCGTGAAACCCGACGGCGGGATCGAACAGATCTGCTGGAGCCCCGACGGCAAGAAACTGGCCTACACCTGTAAAAAACTCGAAGGCAAAGCCTATGCCGTCAGCACAAATACCGATATCTACCTGTATGACCTGGAAAGCCGTAAAACCATAAACCTGTCGGAAGGAATGCCCGGCTACGACAAAGACCCTGTTTTCTCGCCCGACGGAAGCCGCATCGTATGGAAATCTATGGCAACACCCGGCTTTGAATCAGATAAAGACAGGATCATGGTGTATCAGTTCGAAAATGGCAACATCAAAGATTACAGCGCCGGTTTCGACCAGAGCTCCTCAAACTTCCAATGGAATCATGACGGCAACACCCTGTACTTTATTTCAGGTATCCATGCCACCTACCAGGTTTATTCCCTGGATCTGAGCAAGGATTCCATCCGGCAGCTTACTGCCGGAGATCATAATTACATCGACATCCGCGCCGGAAACGGGATGCTGATTGGAACAAAAATGACCATCGGCATGCCTTCAGAAATTTTCGTCATTAACCCTGAAACCGGTGACGAATCCCAATTAAGTTTTATTAACACACATATTCTCAATAAGATAGAATTAGCGAAGGTCGAAAAGCGGTGGATTAAAACCACAGACGGCAAGGACATGCTTACCTGGGTAATATTCCCTCCGGGTTTTGATCCTTCGAAAAAATACCCTGCCCTGCTATATTGCCAGGGAGGACCGCAGAGCGCCGTCAGCCAGTTTTTCTCCTATCGCTGGAACTTCCAGATGATGGCCGCAAACGACTACATCGTTGTCGCCCCCAACCGGAGAGGTTTACCCACCTTCGGACAGGAATGGAACGACCAGATTTCCGGAGATTACGGTGGACAGAATATGAAAGATTACCTGTCGGCCATCGATGCGGTGGCGGCAGAACCTTACGTCGACCAAGACCACCTGGGTGCTGTGGGAGCAAGTTATGGCGGATATTCCGTCTTCTGGCTTGCCGGCCATCATGAAAACAGGTTCAAGGCATTTATTTCCCATTGTGGAATGTATAACCTTGAAAGTCAGTATGGTGCAACCGAGGAGTTTTTCTTCGTAAACCATGACCTGGGTGGACCATACTGGCAGGAACCCAAGCCGGTTTCATACAGCTACAGTCCGCATCTGTACGTCGGTAAATGGGACACCCCCATCCTGATCATTTCAGGCGGACACGATTACCGGATTCCTTATACCGAAAGCATGCAAGCCTTTAATGCTGCCCAGTTGAGAGGTATTCCAAGCAAACTGCTCTTCTTCCCTGAAGAAACCCATTTCGTACTCAAACCGCAAAACAGCGTGCTCTGGCAGAGGGAGTTCTTCGGCTGGCTCGACCGTTGGCTGAAACAATAAGTGTGTCGTACTTCACACAGAACAGTTCCATGACCCGGCACATATCCGATCCCTTCATCCTGAAGGAGAAAGCTTACCAGATCAGGAGGGACATCCTCCGCAGCCTGGCGGCAGCCGGCTCAGGCCATACAGGTGGCTCGCTCGGTATGGCGGATGTATTTACCCTGCTATACTTCCATGTAATGAATCACCGGCCGGAAATGCCCGATTGGCCTGAGCGCGACCGGCTGATACTGTCAGCCGGACATATTGCACCCGTCCTGTATGCCAGCCTTGCCCATGCAGGATACTTCCCTCAGGATGAACTTCTTACACTCAGAAAAGCAGGTAGCAGGTTACAGGGACATCCGTCACGTGACAGCGGGCTGCCAGGGCTTGAATTGTCTTCAGGTTCACTCGGGCAGGGATTGTCTGTAGCCACAGGCCTGGCTCTTTCTGCAAAGATTGACGGGAAAGCATGGCGTGTTTTCTGTATTCTGGGCGACGGAGAACTGCAGGAAGGGTCTGTCTGGGAAGCCGCCATGAGTGCGGCTCACCACCGCCTGGGAAAGCTGATCGCCATCATCGACCGGAACCGGCTGCAGATCGACGGCAATACCGAGCAGGTGATGCAACTCGAACCTCTGGCAAAAAAATGGCAGGCATTCGGCTGGAAAGTTTACACAGTGAACGGGCATGATTTCAATGATATGATGCAGGTTTTCAATCGGTCCGATAACGGTCATGACATACCCATTGTCATCATCGCCAATACCATTATGGGTAAGGGTGTCGGAATGATAGAAAACGACCACCACTGGCATGGCAGGGCGCCGGATGCTACGGCATTGCCGCATTTTCTTGAATCACTCGAACAATCTTTTTCACAGGTCAAATAAAGCACCTATGATAATCAATGACCCCGGCCTCTGTATCAGCCTCTCAGAAAGAGACGCAAAACCCACCAAAACGGGTTTCGGTGAAGGGATCGCGGAGGCCGCAGCAATGGAAAAGAACCTTATCGTACTGGGTGCCGATATCACTGCTTCTGTCGGACTCGGTCTTTTTTCAGAACGATTCCCTGACAGGTTTATTAGTCTGGGAATCGCTGAACAAAACTGCGCCGCCGTAGCGGCAGGATTGGCCCTTGGCGGTAAGATACCGGTGTTTTCAACCTATGCAGCTTTTGCAGCCCACCGGGCGGCCGACCAGATCAGAATTTCCATATGTTACAACCATCTGCATGTCATCATCGGGGGTGCCCATGCCGGAATATCTGTCGGACCGGATGGCGCCACCCACCAGGCCTTGGAAGACATGGCAGCCCTGAGGGCAATGCCCGGTATTGTCATTCTTTCTCCCTGCGATGCCACACAGGCCCGGCTGGCTGCCATCAGCGCAGTCTTCGACCTGAAAGATCCGGTTTACATACGTTTTGGCAGAGAAGCCGTACCTGACTTTACACCAATCGACCTTCCGTTTGTTCCCGGGAAAGGACAATTATTCAGACACGGAACCGATCTGACCATCATGGCAACAGGCCACCTGGTGTGGGAAGCCCTCCAGGCCGCGGCCATCCTGGCTGAACAAGAGATTTCAGCAAGGGTGGTCAATATCCATACCATCAAACCATTGGATGAAAACCTGGTAACAGAGTGCGCCATGGAAACCGGTGCCATTCTTGCTGCGGAAGAGCATCAGGTTACCGGCGGACTGGGAAGCGCCATTGCAGAAACCCTGGCACGCCACTACCCTGTTCCCATGGCATTTACCGGTATGTCCGACTGCTTCGGCGAGTCGGGAACCGCTGCCGAACTCATGGAAAAATTCGGGATGACCGCCGCTCACATCGCCTTAAAAGCAATGCAACTGCATAAACGCAAAACCACCGTTTCATGATCGTATGCTTCCCTTCCGCTGCCAACAATCCAAATACACCGTCAGATGGACTTCTATGAAGATGACCCTAAAAAACTGAAACAAGTGTTGGAAATGCTTACGCTTGCCAACGAATACTGTTTGTTTATCGAAAAAGCAGGCCAGTACCGGCCTTCCGAAGTACGCGATTACCTTCATAAAATCTGTCCGCTGCTCTACCTTAAAGGAAGTCTCCTTCCTGTTATTGATGAAAAGGAGCATGACCTGGTACCAACCCACTACACCACTGAAGATCAATGGGAAAGCGTTTACAATACCCTGAAACCCCTTTTTGGTAAGATGGATAAATACCGACACCATTTTTTCGGGGATGCTTTTGATCTGGAAGAGCATACATACAGCCTTGCTGAGAATTTTGCCGACATTTATCAGGATATGAAGGATTTCGTACTTGCATACCAGGCCAGGACTTTCACTGCACAGCAAAGTGCCGTTTTTCACTGTTCCAGGTTGTTCAGAATTCATTGGGGACCCCGTATCCTGGAATCACTGCCGGTGATTCACCTCGCCGTTTATCCCCCGGATCAGGATACTTCCCTGGATCGGTAGACCGCTGGCAAGGTTCATTGAAAAGCCCTCTCCAGCGCTGCCGGATGCGAAAATTTCTGCTTTTTTGTTTCAGGGAGGCACAGTTCTGAAAATTTGGGTAATTTTGCATTCCGTTTATTTAATCTAAATAAAGTGACGCTTTACGACCTGAACCAGGGCGAACGTGGCATCATTACCAAAGTAATGGGGCGCGGTGCATTCCGTAAGCGTATCCTCGAGATGGGTTTCATCCCGGGCAAGCAGGTACGGGTCGTAAAAAAAGCTCCCCTGCGTGATCCCATTGAATACACCATACTCGGCTACAATGTGTCACTTAGAAACTCTGAAGCGCAACTGATTGAAGTACTGACCCCTGCCGAGGCAACAACGGGCAACAGTGAAAACACGCAGGCGGTAGCAGTTCCGGACGACATCATCCTGAACAAAACCGCCAGGGAAAAGGGAAAAAGAATCGATATCGCACTGGTCGGCAATCCCAACTGCGGCAAAACCACCCTCTTCAACATGGCCTCAGGTTCGAGGGAGAGAGTGGGTAATTACGGCGGAGTGACAGTGGAAGCCAAAAAAGCAAGGATCAGGCACAAAGGTTATATCATCAACATGATAGACCTGCCGGGGACCTATTCGCTGTCTGCATACAGCCCGGAAGAACTGTTTGTCAGGGATTACATTTTCAAACACCATCCTGATATCGTCATCAACGTGATCGATGCTTCCAATCTGGAAAGGAACCTCTATCTGACCTCTCAGCTCATCGATATGGACATCCGCGTGGTGATCGCGCTGAATATGTATGATGAATTCCAGAAAAGCGGCAGCAGCCTTCATCACGAACGGCTCGGAAAACTGCTCGGAATCCCCATTATACCCACTGTCAGTCCGAGAGGCAAAGGCATCGAAGCCCTGCTTGATAAGACCATCGATGTGTATGAAGACCGTGATGATACCATCCGCCACATCCACATCAGCTATGGCAGCCACCTGGAAACTGCCATCGAAAGGGTCCAGGAAAAGATCAAACAACCCTTCAACTACTTTCTTACCGATACCATCAGTTCGCGCTTTCTTTCCATCAAACTCATTGAAAAAGATGCGGATGCATCGAGCCGCATACAGACCTGTCCCAACCACCTCGATATTGTTGCCCAGGTCAGGGAAGAGATCAGGTACATTGAGGAAGACATGAAATCAGACTCCGAATCACTCATTACGGATGCGAAGTATGGTTTCATTGAGGGCGCCCTGAAAGAAACCCTCAAATCAAGCCCGGTCGAGGAAAGAAAGAAAAGCGAGGTGATTGATACCTTTTTCACTCATAAACTCTGGGGTATCCCGGTATTTGTAGTGTTTATGTGGCTGGCGTTTTATATTACGTTCAAGATCGGTGAATACCCGATGGGCTGGATTGAAACGCTGGTGGAAAGGATTTCTGTGCTTACAGATACCCTTATGCCACCCGGACCCCTCAAAGACCTTCTGATCCAGGGTGTTATCGGCGGTGTCGGAGGCGTGATCGTCTTTCTTCCCAACATCCTGTTGCTTTTTCTTTTCATTTCTCTGATGGAGGATACCGGCTACCTGGCAAGAGCCGTTTTCATCATGGACAAAGCCATGCACAAGATCGGATTGCACGGAAAATCCTTTATCCCGCTCCTGATGGGATTCGGTTGCAATGTCCCCGCAATTATGTCGGCCAGGATCATCGAATCCAGGCGTGACAAAATGGTGACCATCCTGATCAATCCTTTTATGTCGTGCAGTGCCCGCCTGCCTGTATATATCCTCTTTATATCCGCCTTCTTCGTGGCCTACCAGGGAACTATCCTTTTCTTCATGTACCTCGCAGGTATCCTGCTGGCCATCCTTTCAGCCCTGCTGTTCAATAAAACCATCTTCAAAAAGGCTGATGTCCCGTTTGTAATGGAACTCCCCCCCTACCGGGTCCCTACGTTGAGAAGCCTGCTCAGACATATGTGGACCAGGGCTCAGCAATACCTCAGAAAGATCGGTGTCATCATTCTGACAGCCTCTGTAATCATCTGGGCCCTGGGATATTTTCCGCGTAACCGGGAACTGGAAAGTGCCTACCGGAAAGAACTAAACAAGAGAGCCGGTACCACGCTGCCACAAACCGCTCCCCATTTTGGATCATTCGCCTTTCCTGCCGGACTGGATGATCATCAACTGGAGCTCTATTACCTGCAGGCTGCTCAGGAGTATTCATTTATCGGAAGAATCGGAAAATTTGTTGAACCGGTGATGGAGCCTCTCGGATTCAGCTGGAAAATGAGTGTTGCCATCCTGACCGGTATCGCCGGCAAAGAAATCGTGGTAGGTACCCTGGGTGTATTGCACCATGCGGATCCCGGAAATGAGAGTGAGTCGGCTTCACTTCCTGTAAGAATGAAAGTTGAGATTGAAGAAAACAGCCGGGCAACCACCCAGCACCCCTACCATAGCCGGTTGATCGCCATCTCATTTATGCTCTTCATTCTGATCTATTTCCCATGCATCGCCGTCATTGCCACTATCCGAAAAGAAACCGGGCACTGGAAATGGGCGGTATTCACTATCTTCTATACCACCGGACTGGCATGGTTCATCTCCTTCCTCACATACCAGGGTGGGATGCTGATCATCCGGTTAATATGAAAATCATGTGGCAGGAAATTTCCGTAGCGATCATCCTTTGTTTAGTTACCTACCTGGTAATTAAAAGATTATTCAGAAAACCCGGATCCAAAGCACAGGATTGTAGTTCCTGCAGTTCATCCTGTGATTCCTGTCCAATGTTAAAAACCCATCGGACTGCTGACGGCAGCGAAAGTCCGGATCAGCGTTTCCCCGACCTTTCCAATTGATCAAGCCTTTTCATGCCTTCGAGTGCCAGGGGATATGCGGTTCTCATAGCCAGTGCCTGACTGTAATCCTTTCTGGCATTGAGCAGGTCGCCCATCAGTTCACGGCAATAACCCCTGTTATAATATGCTTCAACATACCGGGGATCAGCCTCAATCGCCTGTGAAAAGTATTTGACCCCTTCCCTGTATACCTGAAGATAAAACAGGTGGATATATCCCAGGTTAAAATAGGCGAATTTATACCGTGGATCTATCTGCAGGATGTTGTGGTACAATTCCATAGCCTTGTTATAATCCCCGGTTTCCTGGTAATACATCGCAAGATTATACATGGCTTCAATGCTCTGAGGTTTCAGGTTAAGCGCACTGTTCAGATAGTCCACGGCCAGTTTGCTTCCGGAAATTGTGAACAGGATGCCAAGCTGAATATAAGCCTCATAGTATTGCTGATCTGCATCCACTGCCAGGCGGAAATTCCGGATGGCACCTGTGGTATCACCCTTTTCCTTATCAGCAAAGCCTTTAATAAAATATGCCCTGGCATTGCCTTTTTCTATCCTGAGGGCTTCATCGGTATATAGCTGAACCCTTTCGTAATCCCTGAAATACAAACTGAGCTCAGCCAGTTTGAGGTAAGCTTCTGTCTCCTGGTTATCCAGCGTAATGGCCTTTTCGAGGGCTTCCCTGCATTGTTTGGCCATGCCTTTTACAAGGTAGATATCAGACAATCTCACATAATACCCCGCATTGGCCGGATTAAGGGTAATGGCGCGGTTAATGTCCGACAGCGCGGAATCCGGCTGCTTCTCCTCAAGGAAAAGCCCTGCCCGCTTCCAGTAAAGATCAGCATTGTCTGGTTCAAGCCGGATAATTGCGGTAAGCGAATCCATCGCCGGTGACAGCGTATCGCCTGCAGGTGGATGATCCTGATGGCTGACCGACTGGCAGGCCGCAAAAAGATAAAGGAACCAGATAAATATAAAACCCGGCAGCAAGCTTCTCATCATCCGGACTTATTTTTTCTGTAAAAACTCCCTGACCTTATCCTCGAGTTCCCCGGCAAGCTCGGGATTGTCGGCAAGCAGTTGTTTCAGTGCATCCCTGCCCTGTCCCAGCTTGGTTTCTCCATAGGAATACCAACTGCCGCTTTTTTTAATGATGTTGAAATCAGTGGCCAGGTCGATAATCTCCCCAGTCCTGGAAATGCCCTCACCATATATAATATCAAATTCAGCTGTCCGGAATGGCGGGGCCACCTTGTTTTTCAACACTTTCACCTTGGCCCTTCCACCAACGATATTTTCTCCGTCCTTAATCTGGCTGAGCCTCCTGATATCGAGCCTGACCGAACTGTAGAACTTAAGGGCATTGCCACCGGTGGTGGTTTCAGGATTACCGAACATGACCCCGATCTTGTCTCGTAACTGATTGATAAAGACACAAATGGATCTTGTCTTCGAGATGGTTGCCGTCAACTTCCTCAGCGCCTGCGACATAAGCCTTGCCTGCAGCCCCACCTTGGCCTCTCCCATATCTCCGTCAATCTCACTTTTCGGAGTCAGGGCGGCAACAGAGTCGATCACGATAATATCGATGGCACCGGACCTGATCAGGCTGTCGGCGATTTCAAGTGCCTGCTCTCCATTGTCGGGCTGTGAAATGAAGAGATTCTCAATGTCAACACCCAGTTTCTGGGCATAAGCACGGTCGAAGGCATGTTCGGCATCGATGAAGGCCGCCAGCCCTCCCTTTTTCTGAGCCTCAGCGATCGCATGGATGGCGAGGGTGGTTTTTCCCGAAGCTTCCGGCCCGAAAATCTCCACGATCCTTCCCTTGGGCAATCCACCAACACCCAGTGCTGCATCAAGGCCGATAGAACCGGTGGGGATAACCTCCACCTGTTCGATGGCATTGTCTCCGAGTTTCATCACAGCCCCTTTGCCGTAATTCTTTTCAATCTTATCCAGCGTCAGTTGCAGCGCCTTCAGCTTTTCCTTCAGTTCAGGTGATTCTTTGCTCATTTCCTTTGGTTTAATTTGGATTGATGTCCGGCACAAAATAAGATAAAATTGCCGGATCTTTTACCTTATTAGATGCAAAAGACCAGCTGATGTGGAAAAAAAAACGAAAAAAAAATTAACCGAGGATCTGAGTGCTGTGGGCCTTGGTGTCCACATCGGTGATCACCCTGTCAATCAGCCCTTGTCCGGAAATGACAAAAGTAGTCCGGTGAATGCCTTCATGCACTTTACCCATGAACTTCTTAGGTCCCCAGACTCCGTATGCTTTCAGCATCGTTTTTTCGGTATCGCTCAACAACCGGAAGGGAAGCTCATATCTGGCAATGAAGGCCTGGTGTGATTTGGCGGAATCCGCACTGACACCGAGTATCTCATAACCCTGTTCAAGAAAGGTCCGGTAATGATCCCTCAGATTGCATGCCTCAGCCGTGCAACCCGGCGTATTGTCCCTGGGATAAAAATAGATCACCAACTTCTTTCCCATATAATCGGAAAGGCGCACCAAAGTGCCGTTTTGATCGGGAATCTCGAAGGCTGGCGCCTGATCCCCTGCTTTTAAATGTGTCATAAACAAGTATCTTAGGTAAAAAGATTCATTCAGCCGGCAGATAGGATGTCTTCGGGCCGTCTCCTGCAGGCTTCCTGAGAGATAAACAACAGCATGCCCGGAGTGTTCAGGAAACAGGTGCTTTGGGCAGCCTTGCGAAGTAAGCACAATAAGCGGTCAGGGGACAAACATCGCATTTGGGTTTTCTTGCCTGACAGGTGTACCTTCCGTGAAGAATCAACCAATGATGGGCAAGATGGATTTTTTCCCTGGGGATAAAGCGAACCAGCTGATTTTCAGCATCGAGGGGTGTTCTGGCTCCAACAGTCAGCCCCAACCTTGCCGATACCCTGAACACATGGGTATCCACAGCCATAGCCGGTAGGTTCCAGACCACCGAAGCCACCACATTGGCTGTTTTACGGCCCACACCGGGCAGGGTTTGCAATTCTTCGAGGCCTGAAGGTACCACCCCGCCGAAATCGGACATCAGCTTCCGGGCCATGCCAAGCAAATGTCTGGCTTTGTTGTTCGGATATGAACAGGAGCGGATCAGTTCAAACACGCTTTCATGTTCTGCCGCTGCCAGTGATGCCGGATCAGGAAAATGCCGGAAGAAATCACCCGTGATCATGTTTACCCTTTTGTCGGTGCACTGGGCAGACAATATCACCGCCACCAGTAACTGGTATGGATCTTTGTATACCAGTTCTGTTTCAGCATGAGGCTGATGCTCACTGAAATACGCAATGATCTGGCGGAACCTTTCCTTTCGGGTCATGACTTAAAGCAGCTTGCAAACCCTCAATAGCGGCAAGTCCGGCTGAACCGCGGCCGGAAATACAAATTTAAACAATTCAGATTATCAGTTCATCATCTGCATGACCGTCATTCCGTTTTCAAGCCTGCATACAAACAGGGCGGCCCCGTATGCAACAAGAAAAGCGATCGAACGGCTGTCCGGACAAGCGGCAGTTTTGCCAGACCCGGAATGCTGAGATAATGAATAAAGATCAAGGGAAAAATCTGCGGAGTAATCTTCGGTCATAGCATACGTTTTGTTTAACAATCCATATGCTAACGGAGGTTCAGATAAGAAATTGTATGCTAAAGGTAAAAATCATCCGGCCAGGATGATGTCATGCTGCGCAGCGAGTTTCCTCAGGTTGATCAGGGCATAGCGCATCCTGCCCAGCGCTGTATTGATGCTGACGGAGGTTTGTTCGGCTATCTCCTTGAAACTGAGTTCATCATAATGGCGCATCTTCAGCACCTCTTTTTGTTCGGGAGGAAGAAATTCTATCATCTTCTTGAGATCGGCATGAATTTGCTCAATGATCATGCGCTTCTCCACAGAATCATCGGTATACCGGATGGTGTTGAATATGTCGAAGTCATTGTCCCTGACATCAATCACCGGGATTCGTTTCGACTTCCGGAAATGGTCGATGATCAGGTTATGAGCGATACGCATCACCCATTGGAGGAATTTTCCTTCCTCCTTATAGGTTCCCGATTTCAGCGTATTGATAACTTTAATGAAAGTGTCCTGAAAAATATCATCAGCAAGGCTTTTCTCCTTGACAACCATGATAATGTATGCAAAGACGCGGTTTTGGTGCCTGCGGATGAGCTTTTCAAGGCTGGAGGTTTCCCCGGAAAGATAAGCATGTATCAGTTCCTGGTCACTACTGGCTTGGGTCTTCATAATCCCTTTTAAATGAATACTAAAAGGGTAGAATCAATCCGATAGTTTTCCTCCTGAATGATTAATTGGACAACGGGTTTATTAACGTTATACTCCGGATATTATTGTTTGTTACATCCAAAGCACAATGCAAAGATAATAAAAAAAAGACAACTGCAAACTTTTAGGCTAATTTTGCAGCCTGAAGCGGAAAAAAATGCGGGAAGACCTCTCTAAACTTGATCCTCACGACTTTATACTGATCAAAGGAGCCAGGGTACACAATCTGAAAGGGATAGATGTAGCCATTCCGAGGAATAAGTTCGTGGTTATCACCGGTCTTTCAGGTTCGGGGAAATCTTCCCTGGCGTTTGACACCCTTTATGCCGAAGGTCAGAGAAGGTATGTTGAAAGCCTGAGCGCATATGCCCGCCAGTTCCTTGGAAGGATGAACAAACCCGAAGCGGACTACATCCGCGGCATCTCTCCTGCCATTGCCATCGAACAGAAGGTCAATACCCGCAATCCACGGTCCACGGTGGGAACTTCCACGGAAATCTATGAGTATATCAAGCTGTTGTTCGCAAGGATTGGCAAAACCTATTCGCCTGTCTCCGGGAAACTTGTCAAACGTGACACCCCAAGCAGTGTCACCAGGTTTATCTTGTCCTTGCCCGAAGAAAGCAAGGTTGTAGTCTATTCTCCCCTGGTGATAAAAAATGGAAGAAGTGTCAGGGAGCAACTCCTCATCGTGCTCCAGCAGGGTTTCTCCAGGGTGGTGGTTCATGGTGAACAACACCGGATTGAAGACCTTCTGGCCGAAGCGGAGTTTCACTGCAGCTGTGAAGATTGCCTGATCCTGATCGACCGCTTTGTGATCAAAGCCGGTGATGATGATCTCAGCAGCAGAGCCGGTGATTCCGTTGAAACTGCATTTTTCGAAGGCGAGGGCAGTTGTATTGTGGCATATGAAGACGGCAAACAGAAAAAAAGCAGGCGATTCAGCAACCGCTTTGAAGCCGACGGGATACAATTTGAAGAACCTTCCGTTAACCTGTTCAGCTTCAACAACCCTTACGGTGCCTGTAAACGCTGCGAAGGTTTCGGCAGTATCATCGGAATAGATGAAGATCTGGTTATTCCGAACAAAAGCCTGTCGGTGTATGAAGAAGCGATCGCCTGCTGGAAAGGGGACAAGATGAGTGAATATAAAAACCAACTCCTGACCCATGCCTGGCGTTTCAGTTTTCCCATCCATAAACCAGTCTACAAGCTCAGCAAAGCCGAATATGAGCTGCTTTGGACCGGTAACGAACACTTTACCGGACTGAATGAATTCTTCAGGCAGGTTGAGGAACAGACCTATAAAATCCAGTACCGGGTCATGCTCAGCCGCTATCGTGGGAAAACCAGCTGTCCCGATTGCAAAGGCACCCGCCTCAGACCGGATGCCTCCTGGGTTAAAGTGGCCGGATACTCCATCCTCGACATTGTATTAATGCCTGTAGAACAAGCTTTTAAACTGTTCAGTGAACTGAAACTCAGTGATACTGACCATTTCATTGCAAAAAGGCTGCTGACTGAAATTACCACCCGCCTGCGATTCCTGTGTGATGTAGGATTGGGCTACCTGACGCTGAACCGGCTTTCATCCAGTTTGTCGGGAGGGGAATCACAGAGGATCAACCTGGCTACCTCTCTTGGATCCAGCCTTGTAGGTTCCATGTATATTCTCGACGAGCCAAGCATCGGCCTCCATCCCAGGGACACACACCGCCTGATTGAAGTGCTCATCAGGCTCAGGGATCTTGGAAACACAGTGATCGTTGTGGAGCACGACGAAGCGATCATCCGGGCCGCCGATGTGATTATCGATCTCGGTCCACTTGCAGGAACAGAAGGTGGAGAACTGGTATTCGCAGGTGATTTCGATGCCCTTCGGAAGGATGACAAGAGTCTGACAGCCAAATATATAAACCATATTTTAAGCATACCTCTGCCCGGCAACAGGCGCAGATGGAAGGATTACCTGGAAATTATCGGAGCCAAGGAAAATAACCTGAAAAACATCGACATTCACATTCCCCTGAACCTGCTCTGCGTGATTACCGGGGTCAGTGGTTCAGGAAAGACATCCCTTGTGAAGCGCATCCTCTACCCTGCCCTGAAGAAAATTTATGGCGGATACGGTGACAAAACGGGTCGTTTCGACCGCCTGCAGGGCGACATCAAATGCCTCGGTGATGTGGAAATGGTAGACCAGAATCCCATAGGCCGTTCATCCAGGAGTAATCCTGCAACCTACGTGAAAGCCTATGATGATATACGAAACCTTTTCTCCGAACAATCCCTGGCGAAAGTCAGAGGCTACAAACCGGGATATTTTTCTTTTAACATCCCGGGAGGAAGGTGTGAGGAATGTGAAGGCGACGGGACTGTCAGCATAGAGATGCAGTTTATGGCCGACATCACCCTGGTTTGTGACTCCTGCGGTGGAAAACGATTTAAGGAAGAAGTGCTTGACGTGAAATACAGGGAACACAACATCACCGATATCCTTGAAATGACCATAGACCAGGCTGTTCAGTTCTTCACCGGCCAGGCAGGAAACAATACCATTGAAAAAAGGATAGTTGAGAAGCTTAAACCCTTGCAGGATGTCGGACTGGGCTACCTGAGAATGGGGCAGCCTTCCAGTACCCTTAGCGGAGGAGAAGCCCAGCGGATCAAACTGGCGTATTTCCTTGCCAAGGGAAATACTGATAAACCAACCCTTTTTATTTTTGACGAACCAACCACCGGCCTGCATTTTCACGATATCAGCAAGCTCATCAGGGCATTCAGGGCGCTGATCGATAAAGGACACTCCCTGGTAGTGATCGAACACAATATGGAGGTGATCAAGTGTGCCGACTGGATCATCGATCTCGGTCCGGATGGCGGAGATGCAGGCGGACAGGTGGTTTTCGCCGGTTTACCTGAAGATCTTGTTCAGGTCCCCGGCTCCTTCACAGGATCCTTCCTGAAAAACGCCCTGTCAGGCACTGCACCGGATTTCTGTGAGGATACGCACCAAACCGTTTCATAATCAACATTCCAGCGATCCAAATGCTGTGATCCATGATTTATACCGACACGGAATGGGTTTGAAAAAATCACGGGTAAAACCCTCCGACTGCGTCGGGATTGTTCGACTTTCAAATTTCATTGCACGATGTTTATGAAATTTGAGTCTCACAAAAATACTTCAGAACAGTGTACGGCATTCTCATTCTAAGCAGCTTTGCTTCGCAAACCTGGCAAGAATGAGTATAATCAATCAGCCGGGGCCAGGAGATTCAGTGTGTCAAAGATGCGTGTTTAAAATTAAAAAGCCCGGAATACAAAGATGTATGCATTCCGGGCTTTTGGGAACAAAGTGATTGATTATCTGTTGTTCTCAGTGTAGCGTGGACGAGAGTTGAACTCGTGACCTCCGGGTTATGAATCCGACGCTCTAACCGACTGAGCTACCACGCCATTTCGGCCGGCAAAAATATAAAACATTCCTAAATCCTGCAAGTCCAATTTCCATGGGCAGAGCCTTATCTTTGCAACCTGATCATACCCTTATGAAGAACATCCCACCCCTGGTACAGATAGATCCCTGGCTTGAACCAAACGCCACCGATCTTAAGCAGCGGACAGAACGTTACCTGCAACGTCTCAGGGATATTGAAACAGACTTCGGATCGCTCGGACAGTTTGCCGATGCGTGGCACTATTACGGGATCAATTACGACCATGACCGCAAAGGATGGGTTTACCGCGAATGGGCTCCTGCTGCCAGAGAACTTTACCTGTTCGGTGACTTCAACGGCTGGAGAAGATTCACCCATCCGATGAGCAGGAATGATTACGGGGTGTGGGAAATATTCCTTGATGAACAGACCTGGGGAAACAGCTTTATACACGGAAGTCTGATCAAAGTGCTGGTTATCAGTGGAAATCAGATCAGGGAAAGAATCCCGGCCTATATCCGCAGGGTGGTACAGAACGAAGAAAGCAAGGATTTTACCGCCCAGATCTGGTTGCCGGAGGTTTTCGACTGGCAGGGTGATGTGTCTCCCCTGCCCTCCGGACCATTGTTTATTTATGAGGCCCATGTCGGTATGGCCCGGGAAGAAGAAGGCGTGGGTACCTACAAGGAATTCACCGAAACCATCCTTCCCAGGATCAAGGAACTGGGGTACAATGCCATCCAGTTGATGGCCATCCAGGAACATCCCTATTACGGCTCTTTTGGATACCATGTTTCCAGTTTCTTCGCTCCGTCTTCCCGTTTCGGTACTCCCGAAGAATTAAAAAACCTCATCCGTGCTGCCCACAGGGAAGGGATCGCTGTGATCATGGATCTGGTACACTCCCATACGGTTAAAAATATCCTTGAAGGCATCAACGAATTCGACGGTACCGATTATCAGTATTTCCACCCGGGGGCATTGGGGGAGCATCCCGACTGGGACTCCAAACTCTTCGATTACGGAAAAACTGAGGTGATCCGTTTTCTGTTGTCGAATGTCAGTTACTGGATGAAGGAATTTCATTTCGACGGTTTTCGTTTCGACGGTGTAGGTTCTATGATGTATTATCATCACGGAAATACCGCCATGGACGACAGGAACAAATTCTTTACCGATGGTGTTGAATATGACGCTATTACATATCTTCAGCTCGCCAATACCCTGATACATTCCATCAATCCTGCAGCGATTACCATCGCTGAAGATGTCAGCGGTATGCCGGGGCTTTGCTACCCTGTTCAAGGTGACGGGATTGGCTTTGATTACCGGCTGGGCATGGGACTGCCTGATTTCTGGATCCGGATGCTGAAAGATCTGCAGGATGAACAATGGAATATCCATGAGATGTGGCAGGTGATGAATGACAGGCTTCCTTACGTGAAGACAGTAGCCTACTGCGAGTCGCACGACCAGGCCCTGGTTGGGGACAAAACTATTGCATTCAGACTGATGGACAAGGAGATGTATGATCATATGCAGGTAAACGATAATCACATTATCATTGACAGGGGTATCGCCCTGCACAAAATGATACGGCTTTTTACCCTGTCGCTGGGTGGGCAGGCCTGGCTGAACTTCATGGGCAATGAGTTCGGGCATCCTGAATGGATTGACTTTCCGAGGGAAGGGAACAACTGGAGTTATCATTACGCCCGCCGGCAGTGGTCACTGGCAGCCGATCCGAGGTTGAAGTACCAATTCCTGTTAAGGTTCGATCAGGAAATGATCAGACTGGCCGCGGACCATGGCCTGCTCTCTGAAGATTTCGGAGTACAACTCAATATGGATGAAGAAAATAAAACCATTGTGTTTACAAAATCAGGATTGATCTTTGTTTTCAATTTTCATCCCGATCATGCCATCCCATCCTACCGCTTCCCTGTTCCTGAACCCGGTACCTACCTGCTATGCCTCAATTCAGACTCCGCCTGGTTCGGAGGCCACCATCGCATTGACGAAAACCTGGAGTACTTCAGCCAGGCTGACGAAGCAGGCGGGACACATTATCTGAGTATTTACAATACAAACCGCACGGTTCAGGTATTCAGAAAACTCAAGGGTTAAGTGTTTCATCCTCCTCAGGAATTGCTTCCTTTTCAGATCCGTTCGCAGGGTCTGCTCCACCATCCTGCTTGAACCGCTGCGGATATAACAGGGCCAGCAGGCGCTCTTTGTCGATGTGTCCTGATTTTCTGTTCTTTAACACCACCAGCATGGTGGAATCCTGCTGAACTCTGATCAGCAGCGTTTGAAATCCTTCCCACCAGCCCGTATGGTAAAGCACTTTGGTACTGTCGGGCAGATAGCTGATCCGCCATCCGAAGCCATAATTCCTGCGGCTTCCGGGTTTGCGGCCTGCCGGTTCAAAGGCTTGTGCGAGTGTCTGTTGCGACAGCAGTTTTTCGGAATACAGGGTCTGATCCCAGCGATAAAGGTCTGTCACAGTAGAATATATTCCTTTGTCACCCACCACTCCGTCGAGGAAGCTGCGGGCTGCAGGACGCCAGCCTCCCTTATAACCAATGGCCACTTTCGCTTTTTGTGAGATATTGCCCGCACCTACAAAAGTGTGCATCATCCCGGCCGGTTCGAAAACCTCTTTTTTCATGAACAGGCTAAAGGGCTTGCTGCTCACTTTCTCAATAATTGCGGCCAGCAGCATATAGCCTGTATTACTGTAATGAAAACGGGTATCCGGCGGATAATAGGGTGCGGGATGTACACTGCTCATCAGGCTGATAACAAACTGGTTGGTCAGGGGTGATGTCTTATCTTTAATGTATTGGTCTGCAAGGTAAATATAGTTGGGCAGGCCGGAACGGTGTGACAGCAACATCCTGATAGTGATCCCTTTATATGGGAATAGCGGGAAGAAGCGTTGGACAGAGTCATCCAATGAAAGCAAACCGCGATCGACCAGCATCATGATGGCAACAGCAGTGAATTGTTTTGTGACTGAGGCCAGTTGAAATGCCGTTTCTTCCTGATTCCTGACCTTTCCCTTATGGTCGGCCCAGCCGTAGCAAAGGAGACTGATAATCCTGCCTCCCCTGGCCAGAAGGACATTTCCGTTAAACCTGCCGGCCTTAACCTGATGATTGAAGTATTTTTCGATACCATCCCTAACATGTAATTCATCATCCGACAGCTTAACTGAGTCAGTCTGCCTTGGTTCAATTGCCGCCGACCTTTCACCGGTTTCGCGGATACAGGCTGTAACCAGAAAAATTGACAGGAAGTATAACACGAGGATATGCCAGCCCGGATGGTTCACAAACGGTTCCTTCATGTATGATGCTGCCTCGAAGTTGTTCCCGGGATGAGATGTCTTTTTCATGGCTTCTTAAACCGCTGAACATCCTGTCAAGTTACATTTGAATTCACCTTATCTTATCATCGGTTTACCATGACAGCATAAGCAACTGATAATGAATAATCCCGATCAGCCCAGGTAAGCAGAAATGCTTGCACATACTTTTTTTTTCCGGGCTGATGGTTTTTTTCAAAATTTCATGTAGGTTTGCGAAGGCTGTTATACTCATTCTTAAAAAGACGCACGGGTATGTCCAAGAAGAAGCTTATTGTGAACTATGACAAACTACCCCCCGGTGTTTTATCACAGATCGAGAAGCAATATCCTGACGGTTGGATGAATCATGTGATGAAGATCAAGGGGCCGAAGGATGCCTTCATGTACGTAATCCTGGTTGAAACTGAAGAGGTGGACTACCTCATCAAAATGAAAGTCAAGAAAGACAAAAAAGGCGTTGAGAATGAGGAAGATTTCCTTCCGGAATTCAATGATCTCTCTTCTGCAAACCAGGAAGAGGGAAATGCTGCTGAAGAAAGCAGCAATTATGAATCCGGACAGGATGAATAGTTACAGGACTACTTAATATCAAGGAGTTCCACCTCGTAAATGAGGGTAGTAAAGGGTGGAATCGTTCCTGTCTGGTATTCTCCGAAAGCGAGGTGAGAAGGTATGATCAATCTGGCTTTTCCTCCCTTCCTCATAGCAAGCAATCCTTCTTCGAATCCTTTCGGAATGGTACCCTTTCCGAGTACAAACTCCAGCGGTTCCCTGTCGGTGCTTTCAAAAGCCTTCCCGTCAGTCAGAAAGGCTTTATAATTCACCACGATGGTGTTTCCCTTGACAGGTTGATTTCCATTACCCTCTGTTTCAGTAATGATATAAAGGCCCGATGCGGCAGGCTGAACATCAATCCGGTTTCTAAGCAGGTAAGCCACCAGACTGTCTTTTTCTGCCTGCCGGAGTTTATCGTGCTGTTGCTTTTGCTGATCAAAGAGCGCCAGCTGTTGCCTGATATACTCCTGCTGTGGAATGATTTCGAGCACTTTAACGAAAAAAGTGAGATCGCTTCCTTTCCTGACAAATGGCGGCAGGCGTTTCTCCCCTATTGTTCTGAGGTAGAAAGAATCAGCCTTGATCAGGAAAGTCAGGCTGTCCCCCACTCCTGCAAGGGACAAGGCTTCATTGAAGTCGCCTGAATAAGCCGGGCGTGCAAGGGTGTGGGTAAACTCATACTGTCCCCTGCTGTTGTCGAACAGCACGGAATCCTTACTGTTCTTATAGATCATGGAAAGCTTTACCACATCCCCTGTAAAAGGTTTTTGTGCACTGGGTTTTGCGGTGAGCATCAGGTACCGGAGCCCTGTTTTCGTTTTTTGGTAAACCCTGTCCTGGGCCTGAACGCCGGTAAAACAGTCTGATACGGCCAATGCCAGCAGGATTAGCCGGAAAAGGTAGCCTGAAAAATTCATCATGCAACTAATTACTTCACATCCAGCAATTCAACCTCGAACATGAGCACCGAATTGGCAGGAATTTTTCCGACACTGCCTTCCCCATACGCCATTTTGGAGGGGATGATCAGAATGGCCTTGCCACCCTTATGCATATTGGCAATACCTTCTTCCCAACCACGGATGACCTTATTTTTTCCTAGGGGAAATGAAAAGGGGTCGGGTTTTCCGACCGAAGAATCAAACACTGTACCATCCAGCAGTTTTCCGGTATAGTGCACCACCACGGTTTTGCCGGGCTCGGCTTTTGGTCCTTCTCCCTTACGGGTTTCAATATAGTATAATCCGCTTTTCGAAGGGCTGCCTGTAAGCTGGTGTTCAGCCATGTAGATCTTGATCAGGGAGTCTTCCTTCCGGGCCCTTTCAGCATTGACTTTTGCCTCGGCTTCGAACTTGGCCTGCATTTCTTTCTGGAACTCTTCCTTGGGTTGAATTTTAAGGAGCTTCACATAGAACTTCACATCATTCCCCTGTTTTACGTATGCCGGAACGCTTTTAACCCTGAAAGTCTTCAGGAAAAGAGAATCTGCATTGATCGAAAAAACTGCACTGTCGCCAATACCAAGCATTTTCAGCCCTTCGAAAATATCTCCGGGATAGGTGGGTTCCATCACCGGAAAGATGTAAGGAGTAGGACTCTTCCTGCTGTCGAAGAAAACGGTGTCCCCGGTTTTGTAAAAACCGGTAACGGTCACCATGTCGCCAAGGTTGGGTTTTGCCGCTTCTGGATGCTGTTTGAAGAACTTGTATTTTAATCCGCTTTTTGTTTTTTGCCAATCCTGGTCTGATTGTGCATGAACTGTCAGCATGCTGAAGGCACACGCAAACACCAGTCCGGTACACCATAGTGATTTCATATACTCTGAAATTATATATTCAACTAATTAACTTCAACAAGTTCAACCTCGAATACAAGGGTTGAATACGGGGGGATATTTCCCATGCCTCTTGAACCATAGCCCAGGTTTGAGGGAATGACAAGTTTGGCTTTTCCGCCGGCTTTCATTTTAGAGATTCCTTCGTCCCAACCGGGGATAACTTCGCCGGTACCAAGATTGAATTCAAAGGGCTGGCCATGGTTCTCACTGGAATCGAAAACTTTACCATCGAGCAGCATCCCGGTATATTTCACCTTCACCTTCTTACCGGCTTCAGCTTTTGCACCACTCCCGCGTTTTACCTCGATATAATAAAGCCCGCTTTCAAGGGGGGTTGCAGTAATTTTATTGTCCTTCAGATACTGTTGCATGGCTTCCTGCTCTTTCGCCTGCATTTCCTGCATTTCCTGGGCTTGCTGTTCCATCATTTCTTTTTGCTCTGCTTCATAATCTGCTTTCTTCTGGATATCCAGTATCTTGATGTCGAATTTCAGTTTCGAACCGGCTTGAATGAAGGATGGCAGTGAAGCCCTTGCTGTTTTAATGAAAAAGGAATCGGCAAGGATCAGGAAGGTTGCACTGTCGCCTTTACCAAGAAGACTGAGTCCTTCATAAATATCACCAGGGTATTCAGAGGCAATCAGGGGAATTTTAAAGGGGGTGGGATTCTTCCTGCTGTCAAGCAGTATGGAATCATTGGCGGTTTTATAAACCAGGATGGCAGTGATCATGTCACCGACCTCTGCTTTGGGAGCATCTTTTTCCTGGACATGGATCATATATTCAAGTCCATTGCTTGTCTTTTTAAAACCTCCGCCGGAGCATGCCCAAAAGGCAGCCAGGACAAGAAGCGTAAAAATTTTAAAACTTAATTTGTTCATAATGTTACGATTAAGATATACTAATTAAATCAACTATTCAATGGAAATCAAACTAACATCGTAGACCAGGGTGGCTCTTTGAGGAATTTTTTTCTGATCACCCAACAGCCCGAAAGCGAGGTGCGAAGGTATGATAAATTTTGCTTTCTCTCCTTTTCCAAGTAAAAAAAAGCCTTCTTCCAGGCCATTGACAGCTTCACCTTTTCCCAGGGTGATTTTCATCAGACCGTCCTTTCCGGAGTCATACAACAACTCACCGTTTAACAGCTGTACGCGGTAGGCGGCTGTAATGGTGCTTCCTGAAACGGGTTTTTCCGCATGATCATTCCTGGAATAAATATAATAATACAAACCACTGCTGGTTTTTGTTACTGACCAACGGTATCTCTCGAGGAAGGCCTGAATTCTCTTTTCCTCTGAGCGTGAAAGCGACTGATTGGCTTTCAGGAAGGCTTCCTTTAAGCGGTCAGGTTCCGGATCCGGTTTGTCATTTTTGTTTAATTCACCGCAGGAAATTAATTGGAGTGATACTAGCAATAATAACTTATATATTATTGATAATCTGATCATAATCAACTACATTTTTTCAGTGTTTCCTGATACTGAGGCAACAATGATTCGAACTTTCGCAGGGTTTCTTCCATAGTCAGGTAGCTGTTCCCACCTGCTGCGTTCTTATGTCCTCCTCCCTCGAAGTGATTTCTGACAAATTCATTCACGCTGAACTGTCCTTTCGACCTGAGGGACATTCTGATAAGCTTGTCTTTCTCGGTGAAAAGGACGGCCATGCAAATGCCATCGATGGACAAGGCATAATTGACCACTCCCTCGGTATCACCCACCTGAAAATGAAAGCGTTTTAAGTCCTCTTTTGACAAATGAATATAGGCAGTATTATATTGATGCAGAACGGTGAGTTTTTCCGAGAGGCAATAGCCCAGCAGGCGCATACGATGCTCCGAGTAATTATCGTAAACCAAACGGTGAATCTGTTCGGGATCAATCCCTTTGCTGATGAGATCGGCCACCACATGAAAGGTTTCAGGGTAACCACAGGAATAACTGAACGAGCCTGTATCAGTAGCAATACCAACAAATAAACATTCTGCCATAGGCTTATCTATCAAATCCTTATCCCCACTCATTTCAATGAAATTATACACGAGTTCGGATGTGGATGAGGTCGCCGTTAAGGATATCATATAAGTAAATGCGCTTTCATCCGGTTGCGGATGGTGGTCGATCATTACCAAAGGAGCGGAAGTATGCTCCCAGATTTTCTGCATCTTCTCAACCCTGCTTAATCCATTGAAATCCAAGCAAAAGACAAGTCCGGCATTTGCTGCAAGCTGGATTGCCTGGGACTCATTCCGTTTGAATATCACCACTTTATCAATACCCGGCATCCAGGCCAGAAAAGAAGGATAATCGTTCGGAACAAGGATATCGGAATCAATTTCCAGTTTTGAAAAATATGCCTTCAGGGCCAGGGCGGAACCAATGGCATCACCATCCGGATTGGCATGGGTGGTGATTAATACCCTGAGCCCGGGTTTAAGCAATGATTTTATCTGAGGAAAATGGTTAATCGCCAAGTTTTTTTATTGCAAAGATATGCCGACACGGAACAGGTTTTCGAAAAAATGTTTCAGAACAGTGTACGGCATACTGAATCCAACCGCCAACGCTTTGCATTGTTGCAGAAAACAGTTTTTTTTTCCCCGGAAGACTTTTTCGCTCATCATCGCAGCGCTCAAAGCTGACGCGGTTTCGAATAGAATTTCAGGGTTCATACCATGGTATAGATTGAACTATTCGCAGCCTCCGGGGTTTATTTGTTCAAATATCGTTACCATGCAGGGGAATAAAACACTTACCATGATTAAACCGGATGCCGTCAAGAAAGGATATACCGGGAAAATGCTCGAGCAGATCACAAACGCCGGCTTCAGGATTTCAGCCATAAAGATGTTACAATTGTCAATACCCCGGGCAGAACTTTTTTATGCCATCCACAGGGAAAGGCCTTTTTATAACGACCTGGTTCATTTCATGGCTTCAGGCCCGGTAGTGGCAGCCATCCTTGAAAAAGACCATGCGGTTGAGGATTTCAGAACACTCATCGGTCCGACCGACCCTTCGAAAGCAACTCCCGAAACTATCCGCGCCAGGTTCGGCAGCAGTGTTCAGAACAATGCCATCCACGGATCCGACAGTGATGACAATGCTACAATGGAATGTGACTTCTTCTTCAGTCAACTGGAAAGATATTGATGTTTACATTCGTGAACATTCATACCCTTATCTTTTCTGTTCAATTATACATCTGTAAACATCATGCTATTCGGGGGAATACTCCCTGAAAGTGCGGTTTGAAAAGAAAATCAGCACTTTCTCCACGTGCTTTTCTGCCCTGGGTTCTGGCAGGTTTTCATTTTTCTCCTGTGTTGTTTCAACCCTGACTACTTCCGGCTGCTCCTGTTGTTCCGGTTCCTGATTGACGGGTTTTTCTTCTTTCTTAACCACCTCCGGCTTTTCAACAGGAGAAACAATGCCCGGCCTTTCAGGTGTGAGCATCTGCTCCTGTTTCTTGGGCAGCGCCTGTACTGCTTCACGCTGCACCTCCGCTTCCTCCTCCCCTAGTTCACTGAAAAGGTTATACTCCATATTCATAGGCCCTTTACCGAAAAGTATCCAGTCAGGATTGATTTCCGGATACCGCTTCAGTATCTTCTGTATAAACTCCAGGCTGGGCTTGTTCCGGCCCGACAATACATGAGAAATATTGGAACGTTGCACACCGATCTCATCGGCAAACTGTGATGCGGTGATGTTTTTGGCCTTTAACAGCAAAGCAATGCGGTCTGTCATAATAATTTACTTTTGTGTACAGGAATTCGGTTTACAAATATATACAATGATACAACACACACCTGTTTACATTTGTGAAATTCAACATGTTTACAATTGTAACATCACATATTAGGTTTGTAACCTTTATACTTCACAATTATATAAAAGTTGCAGTAACCGCAGGGAGGAAAAAGCTGCCCCGGGTCACAACCTTTTTTTCCGGTTTTCAGGTTTACGGAATACTCCTGTGACACTCCGGTGTGGAGAACACATATCGCAGCATAGGTTCAATATTTGGAGATGATCCATCTCCCTGGCAGAAATTTTAGATGGAACAGCGGTATAATTTTATTTGAACCGCATGAAGTTCGTTGGAAATAAGTTTATTGGCTAATATTCACGATAGCGAAAAACCACTCCCCTCTTCCGGAGATCTTCCAGAAGGAATGTGACACATGCTTCATGGTCAGCCAGGAATTCGGGAACAATGATCCCTTTGCGGTTATAGCGTCCTGACAGCAGCAGACGAACGGCAGCGGTCGCTGCGTATCCCGTTGTTCTGGCCATGGAGTGAATCCGGCTAACGGGATCATAGCGGTCATAAAGGTCATAAGTCAATACCCTGCTTTCGTCCCCTGCCCGTCCTTCCACCCGGATATGCATTACAGTGATATCTTCCTCTCCTTCTTCGAGTTTCCAGAGCGGGAAAAGCAAGCGGGTTGTAAGGTCGATGGGTTTGACGATCGCATTGCCTGCTCTGACTTCTTCCTGGCTGAACAATCCCATTTCCCTGAAAACCTGCATCAGTGCGATATGCCCGGGATAGCGAAGCGTTTTTTCAACCATATTCTCTGCTTTCACCGTGCTGAACAGGGACCTCAGTCCATCACTGTTAAATGCCTCAAGGGTACCTACCCTTTCAAAATCAATTAATTCCGGTTCTGACAAGGCCGGCATGGTGATAAGCTCCCCATTCCTGATAAAACGGGCCGGCCGCACATATTCCTCTATCACATCAATTGGAGAGAACACCGCTTTATACTCGAATGGTTTGGTTCTGACCACCGGCAACCCGCCCACGTAAATCACCAGCTTATCGGTTTGATCAAGTTTTCCGGCCGCATAAGCCGACAGGACATGGCTCATGCCCGGAGCCACTCCCATATCCACTATAGCCGTAACATTTTGTTTAACAGCCAGTTCCTGCAAAGAGAAAGGATCTTCGGGGAAGAATGCGATATCCACCACATCTTTCCCCTCCGAGATCACTGTTTGGAGGGTGCAGTAACCCATATACCCCGGTACTGCATCCAATACCAGGTCAACATCCTTCACCAGACCGGCCAGCATTGTCCTGTCCGAAAGATCCGCCTGCACTGTCTCAAGTTGATGAGCCTTCCTGAGTTTATTGAGTGCTTCCTGATTAATATCAGCCACCGTCACGCTAAGGTCAGCGTCAGAAGCCAGGTCGGCTGCCATGGCAGAACCGACAAGCCCGGCACCAAGTACAATGATTTTCTTCTTCTCCATATTATAAATCTTTTTGTGACAGCTAAACACTACCCCCTTGTTTTCCATTTCCGTCCGCGGCCTTGTTCATGTTCAGAAACAGTTTCCCTGATTGTGCGATCACAACACCTCCAATAACAATGAACATCCCTGTCCATTTTGCGAATGTCATCTTCTCGTTCAGCACAAAATATGAAAACACGGCCGTAAAAACCGGGATGAGGTTGGAATATATATTAGAGCGGGCGATCCCAAGGTTTCTGATAACATACGTATAAAGGATAAAAGCAGCTGAGGAGGCAAAGATAAACAGGGCGACCATCGAATACACCAGCTTGAATGTCAATGGAATATGAATAACACCTGAGAGATCATGGTAAAGGAAGAACGGCAAAAAGTAAACAGCACCCAGTAGGTTCTGTACGGCAACGATCACCACGGGATGATACTTCAGCGAAAGTTTCCTGATCAGGATACCATATCCCAGGGCAGCAATGACGGCAAACAGCAACAAGCCAACACCACTGAGCGATGCATTCAGGGAAAGGTCCCGGTTCACCAGCATTACGAGTACACCTGCAAAGGAGATGAACAGTCCGGCGAAATTCAGCACCGACAAGCGTTCCCTGAGAAAAAGCCATGCAGTGAATGGGGTGAATACAGGTATGGTTGCGATGATCACCGAAGCGATGGTGGAGGATACCCGTTGCAATCCGTAACTTTCACCGATAAAGTAGCAAAAGGGGGAAAAGAATGCTGAAAGCAGAAACAGACCTGCATCTTCCTTACTGATTTTCTGATCTTTGATAAAAATCTTCCAAACCACAATGAGCAGGAGAGATGACAGTGACAACCTGATAAAGATGGTAGTCAGCGGAGTATAATATTCAAATACTACCTTGGACCAGACGAAAGACATGCCCCAGAAAAACATGGCAAACACCGCAGCGACATTCACGAGCGTCCGGTTCGTTCTCATCGTGTCAGGATCTCCCCGATTCGTTCAGAAGCCTGGTATGATGTTTCAGCGAACGAAGGATCATGGTGATGACCAGGGTAATACTAAAAGTGATTACGGCCGGGTCATCAGTACTAATCCTTTCATTTTCAATGTACGCTCTCAGCAAATGTATCACAGAAAAACAAGTGACACATGCAAGGATACCGGAATATTCCCTTCGGAGCACAGACCGCAGGGAGAAGGGGACAGCGGATGGCTGGTATTTTCTGAATGACGGAAGAAATGCGGGAACGGATGAAGCCCAGCTATGGAACTGCTGGCCGAACTTCCCTTCGAGATAACGTTCTTCCGCCACCATGATCCTTTCATAATACAGCCAGAAAGCGAGTGAGGCCAAAAGGACGAACCAGAAGTTAAAACAAAAGACCACGATCCCGATCCACATGAAATAGTTCCCAAGGTAGAGCGGATGGCGCAGCATTGAATAGATGCCTTTGGTGTTGAGACTTTCTGCAACCTGGCTTTTCGTATTCCTGCCGGAAGTTCCTTTGGGAGTGGTTCCAATGGTCCAGGCGCGGATCAAAAAGCCGGTGACACTCAATGCAATTGCCTGAATGCTGACTGCCCTGGTTAGGCCGGCCGGCCATGAATCCACGGCAGTGAAAAAGATCACCGGGATGGCGGGAATGAACAGCAGCAGTGGCAGCCAGCTCCTGTTTCTGAAGAGGTAGTTCCCGGAACGTTCGAAAGAGGTGACAAGAGACATGGGCGGTGGATTTATGAGGTGCTGAATATCCGTGTTTAAAACCCGAGTTCGCTGATGATGGCATCTATTTTCTGCTGAAGAGATGTATCAACACCCTCATAATCAGTTATTTTATCAAGATTCCCGACCACACCGAAATAAAACTTGATTTTGGGCTCTGTTCCGGAAGGCCGGATAGTGACTCTGGAGCCGTCGGCCATGTAAAACTGCAGGACATTGGATTTTGGCAATTGAATGGGTTCCGCATCACCTGTCGGTAATTTCGTGCTGAAGCCACGCAGGTAATCTTTCACCATTGTGACGGGAATCCCGTTCAGGAGGCGGGGCGGATCGGACCTGAACCTGTCCATCATGTCACGAATTTCCTCTGCCCCGGCCTTTCCTTTCCGGGTGACAGAAACCAGGGATTCCTTATAGAAACCGTACTTCGTGTATATATCGACCAGCAAACCGAACAGACTTTGACCCCGGGAAGCGGCCCAGGCGGCAGTTTCAGCGATCATGCAGCAGGAAATGACGGCATCTTTGTCCCTGACCTTGTCCCCTACCAGAAAACCGTAACTTTCCTCTCCTCCTCCGATAAAGGACATATTTCCTTCAAGGTTGCGGATGATCTCAGCAATGTACTTAAAACCGGTGAGTACATCATGACATGGTACGCCGAAACCGGCCGCCATAACAGCAAGAAGGTCCGAAGTGACGATCGTTTTGGCGATGAACTGCCTGCCGTCCAGTTTTCCGTGTTCCCGGTATTTGGAAAGAAGGTAAAATATCAGGAGGCTTGCAGTCTGGTTACCGTTCAACAGTATATATCTGCCAGTGAGATCCCTCACTCCCACTCCGAGCCGGTCCGCATCAGGATCAGTGGCCATAACGAGATCGGCCCCGACATCTGCAGCCAGCTCCAGTGCCCGGTACATGGCATCTTTTTCTTCGGGGTTTGGGGAAATGACGGTTGGAAAATTCCCGTCAGGAATCATTTGGTCCGCGACAAGTGATATATTTGAGAAACCAAATGCCCGTAAAGCATCCGGCACCAGGCGGGTTCCTGTTCCATGGAGGGCTGAATAAACGATATGAATTCCGGCATGAGCGGCTTTTGGCTCACCGGCAAGCGAAAGGGAAGTAAGGGTACTGATATAGGCTTCATCCGTTTCCTGTCCGATCGTGATGATCCGTTCAGGATCACCGGAGAAACGCACTTCCGAAACAGCACTGATTTTTTCCACTTCCCTGATCACGTTCTCATCGTGGGGTGGCACCAACTGTCCGCCATCATCCCAGTAAACCTTATAGCCGTTATACTCTTTCGGGTTATGTGATGCAGTGATCACGATACCTGACTGGCAATGATAATGCCTGATGGCGAATGAAAGTTCAGGGGTCGGCCTGAGGTCATCGAAGAGAAACACCCGTATCCCATTGGCTGAGAGAACATTAGCACTAATTACGGCAAACAGCCGGCTGTTATTCCGGCAATCATGAGCGATGGCCACGCTGATTTCGCGGCCGGGAAAGGATTTGATCAGATAGTTTGCCAGGCCCTGGGTTGCCATTCCGACCGTATACTTATTCATCCTGTTGGTGCCAACCCCCATGATGCCTCTAAGGCCGCCCGTACCGAATTCAAGGTTACGGTAAAAGGCATCGGTCAGTTCTTCAGGGTCTTTCTCGATCAGGAACCTGACCTGTTCCCTGGTTTCCGTGTCGAAATCCTCATGCAGCCACTGCCTTGCTTTCTCCAGAATGCTTTGGTCCGTCATATGATACTGAAAATTTGATCATTCAGGGCACAAAGTTAGGAATCATTCCGGAGAATCAAGGCAAGGGTTTTCAAAAGGCTTTGTCTCCAGTGGGGAATGGATATTCCGAGCGACTTAATCCTGGATTTATCAAGGACACTGTAAAAGGGCCGGCTGGCTTTGGTAGGATATTCCCCGCTGTTCACAGGAATAATGGACACTGGAAGAGAAGCAGCTTCGGCGATGGCCAGTGCAAAATCGTACCAGCTGCATACCCCTTCATTTGAATAATGATACATTTCGTGCTGCTGCAGCGAAAAAAAGACCGGCAATAATTCCATAACGGCAACGGCAAGGTCAGTGGCACAGGTCGGTGATCCCACCTGATCGGAAACCACCCTGATCTCCTGCTTTTCCTGTCCGAGACGCAGGATGGTTTTCACGAAATTACTTCCGTAACTACTGTATAACCAGGAAGTTCTAATGATCACCGAACGGCTGAGATTGAAAAGAATGGCACTTTCACCGTCGAGTTTGGTTTTCCCGTAAAAACTGACAGGATTTGGTCTGTCGTCTTCACGGTAAGGCCTGTAATCTCTGCCGTCGAAGACATAATCGGTGGAAAAGTGAATCAATAAAGCATTATTTGATTCACAATAACTTGCAAGGATTCCAGGGACCTCTGCATTGAGTGCGGAAGCAAGCACTTTGTCATCCTCAGCTTTATCGACAGCTGTATATGCGGCACAGTTCAGGATGGCATCGAACTTGCTGTTTTTCAGAAATCTTACAAGGTTTTCAGGCCGGCTCAGATCCAGGGTGTCGATATCCGTGAACTGGAATTGGTAATCTTTGAAGGAAGGAGCCAGAGCCTGAAATTCACTCCCAAGTTGTCCATGGGCACCGGTTACGAGAATCTGCATCATACCTCGTTGATTATTGACCGGAAATAACGGATGGTTTCCGGAAGGCCCTGTTCCGGCGGGATCTGTGGCTCCCAATCCAGCATCTCCCGTGCCAGGCTGATGTCGGGTTTTCGTTGCAGGGGATCATCCGAGGGTAATGGCTCAAAAACGATACGGGAGGAGGATTTGGTCAGGCGAATGATCATTCTGGCAAGTTCAAGAATGGTAAACTCTGAGGGGTTACCCAGATTAACCGGCCCGGTACACTTGTCATCCGTTTCCATCAGCAGGATCAATGCCTTGACAAGATCATCCACGTAACAGAAGCTCCGGGTCTGTGAACCATCGCCATAAACCGTGATATCCCTGTTTTGGAGGGCCTGAACAATGAAATTCGACACTACCCTGCCGTCGCTCGGATGCATGCGGGGACCGTAGGTATTGAATATCCGGGCGATTTTTATTCTCACCTGGTTTTGCCGGTGGTAATTGACAAACAGGGTTTCGGCACAGCGTTTTCCTTCGTCATAGCAGGCCCTGATACCGATGGGATTCACATGGCCCCAGTAGTCCTCTTTCTGCGGATGCACCTGGGGATCTCCATATACCTCACTGGTACTGGCCTGCAGGATTTTCGCCCTGATCCGCTTGGCAAGTCCGAGCATGTTCACAGCCCCCATTACGGAGGTTTTCACTGTTTTTATCGGATTGAACTGGTAATGAATGGGGGAAGCCGGGCAGGCAAGATTGTAAATTTCGTCCACTTCTATAAAGAAAGGCATCGTCACATCATGCCTGATCAGCTCAAAATACGGATTCTTTAAAAGGTGAACGACATTTTTTTTCTGACCGGTGAAATAATTATCGAGGCAAACCACCTCATGCCCCTGGTTCAGGAGGGTTTCGCAGAGATGGGACCCCAGGAAGCCCGCGCCGCCTGTCACAAGGATCTTCTTCATTTGTTCATTATTTTTATGGTCTGGCCACTTCATCCGTACACCGGTTCGAAGTATTTTTGTGAGACTCAAATTTCATAAACATTGTGCAATGAAATTTGAAAGTCGAACAATCCCGACGCAGTCGGAGGGTTTTACCTGTGATTTTGCGCAACCCCATTCCGTACCGGTATCAAAATTACCTGTATCCACGATCAAAAACAGCTAAACGGAAATTCATCCTTTACCGATTCCGGAATAATAGAATCCGTTTGACCTGAAATCTGAGGGGTCGTATATATTCCGGCCGTCAAACACTGCCGGGGTTTTCATCAGTGTTTTCATCTGGTTGAGATCAGGTACCCTGAATTCCTTCCATTCGGTAACCAGCAACAGGGCGTCGGCTCCCTCCAGTGCAGCATACATATCATCGGCATAATGAATGACATCCCCGGTTTTCCGTCTGCATTCATTCATGGCCACCGGATCGTAGGCTGTAACAATGCAGCCAGCATCCAGCAGGTGCCGGATGATGACCAGGGAAGGTGCTTCACGCATGTCATCGGTCTGGGGTTTGAAGGAAAGTCCCCAGATAGCGATGTGCCGGCCTTGCAGTTCACCCTGGTAATAGCGGTGTAACTTATTGAAAAGCACCGACTTCTGATCATCATTCACCGATTCCACACTCTCCAGAACCCTCAGCCTGTAATGCTTTTCATGTGCTGTTTTGATCAGGGCCTTCACGTCTTTGGGAAAACAGGACCCCCCATAACCGACGCCAGGATAAATGAATTTGTTCCCTATCCTGCTGTCGCTTCCGATACCCTTCCTTACCATTTCAACGTCTGCTCCCACCAGTTCACAAAGGTTGGCGATGTCATTCATAAAACTGATCTTGGTGGCCAGCATGCTGTTGGCAGCATATTTGGTCATTTCTGCCGATGGGATATCCATGAAAATAACCGGGTGCCCGTTCAATGTAAAGGGTTTATACAGCTTTTTCATGATCGTTTCGGCTCTTTCAGAGGAAACACCCACCACAATGCGGTCGGGCTTCAGAAAATCTTCAATGGCATTTCCTTCCTTCAAAAACTCGGGATTGGAAGCGACATCAAAGGGCAGATCCTTTCCCCTGGCCTGCAGTTCACCGTAAAGTGCCTGTCTCACCTTTTCAGCTGTACCCACCGGAACGGTACTTTTGGTAACCACCAGGATATAATCCTCCATCAGATTTCCGACAGAGCGTGCAACCTCCAGTACATACTTCAGATCGGCACTTCCGTCTTCATCGGGAGGGGTACCCACGGCGATGAAGACAACCTCGCTGCCGGGAATACTGTCTTCCATTTGTGTTGTGAAATGAAGGCGGTCTTTCGCGATGTTCCTGCTCACCATTTCTTCCAGGCCGGGTTCGTAGATCGGAATGATCCCTTTTTTCAGGTTTTCAATTTTATTTTTATCCACATCCACACAGGTTACTTCAATGCCAACCTCAGCAAAACAGGTACCCGTCACCAAACCCACATAACCCGTTCCCACGATCGTTATCCTCATAATACCCTGATTTAGATTATTTTAACATACGTTAAACGATAACATAAATTTTAAAGAAAATACAAAGAAAAACATTAACTTTGCACCTTCCAAAGTTGAAAATACTTTTTCAATATTCAGTAACAATAAACCAAAATTTATGAAAGCAAAAGTCCTAACGATTGTAATCTTACTAATGACAGGATTCTGGGCCACATTTTCCTCTGCCCAGATTGTCACCACGGCAAGTTCCACCACAAGTTGTCCCGGTGGTACCGTTTCCATACCCATCCTGGTTGACAACCTTGCCGGAGTAGCATCCATTTCTCTGACGCTCAAGGTTGACCCTAGTGTGATCTTTTACACAAGCAGCACCAGCAATCCGGCACTTGCAGGAGGTTTTCTCGTGGTGAACTGCCAGGCTCCCTACCATGAAGTAAAAGCGGCATGGTTTGGGCTCAGTCCCGTTACACTGGCAAGCGGTTCCACGCTCTTTACCTTCAATTTCAATTATCTGCAGGGTTCTGCCATGCATTACTGGGATACCATCACCATCGGCAACTGCCAGTACAGCGACCTTGGAGGCAACACCCTTCCGGCCTACTGGGTGAACGGAACTGTGAATCCCGCCGCTGCAGCACCTGTTTTCAACCTTCAACCAATGGATGTCAGCGTTGCTGAAGGCGGTAATGCCCAGTTCACTGCCATCGCCACCGGTGCTGATGAATATCAGTGGTATGAAAGCGCCGATAACGGAAACACATATACAGCCCTGAATGATGGCGGCATGTATGCCGGCACAGGCACTGACAACCTTACCCTTTCAGGAGTTAACCTCGGTATGAACGGATATCTTTACCGCCTCATGGCAAAGGAAAATGCATGCAATCAGGAGGTTACATCCCTGAATGCCGTGCTGACCGTTACCCAGACCAGCAACAATATTCTCATCCATGCCGTGAATGTATCTTCATGTGCCAACACCCCCATGTACGTTCCAGTTGACGCCAGCAATTTCGACAATGTGGGCATGTTCCATTTCGAACTCACTGTTGATCCGGCCATGCTTGCCTTCACCGGCATGATGAATGTGAACCCCACCCTTGGCACCGTTCAATCCAGTGTTGCAGGGAATACCGTAAGCATTGACTGGACCAGCGCCACTCCGGTGACTTTGGGCAACAGCCCGCTGTTCGGCATCGGATTTAATTACCTTGGCGGTGCGGCATCAGTGCAGTGGAACTCAAACAACTGCCAGATCCAGGATGGCAACGGACAGGATATCCCCACCGATTATTTCAACAGTACAGTAAATCCTCTGGCCACGGCACCCGTCATCAACACCCAACCGGCCAACCAGACAGTGATTGAAAACCAGACCGCCAATTTCAGCATTGCCGCAAGCGGTGCAAACACCTATCAGTGGCAGGAATCTGCCAATGGCGGAAGCAGCTGGGCCAACCTCAGCAACAACACCACATACTCAGGTGCCACAACAAACGCACTGACTATCTCCGGTGTACCCCTGACTTACAATGGGAACCAATACCGCTGCATCGCAACCGAAACGGTATGCAACCTCAGCACCAGCTCAATCGCAGGTATTCTGACGGTTACTCCCGCCACAACAGATATTGTGACCACCATCGGTTCGATCACCACCTGTCCTGATACCAGTGTCAGTATCTTCATACCCATTAATGTTACAAACTTCAACAACGTTGCTTCGGCTTCCATGAAGATTGCTTACGACACCACTGTTCTGACGTATGTGAACACTGTGAACGTTCACCCTGCACTCGGATCCGGCGTGTTCGCATCCAATGCCGCAGGCGGTGTGTTTGGTATGGCATGGTTCTCCATTATTCCCGCCAGTTTCGGGACAGGAACCCTGTATGAAATGGAATTTGTGTATACTGCCAATTCTACCAACCTCGTCTTTGACCTGACCCCCGGCACCTCACTTTATACCGACCTCAACTTCAACACCTTACCGGCTGTGTGGGTGGACGGCTTCGTTACCCTACCCGGACCGGTGATCACCACCATGCCTACCGACCAGACAGTATTTGCCGGCACCAACGCAGTGTTCTCCCTGAGCGGAAACAGCATTGACACCTACCAGTGGCAAATGAACCAGGGCGGAGTCTGGACAGACCTTACCGATGGCACCGTATACTCCGGAACCCAGACCAGTGCACTGACCGTTTCCAATGTGACACTTGTCATGGACGGCAATCAATACCGTTGCGTGGTGACCGGCATCTGCGATGATCAGTATTCACATGTCGTAACCCTGATGGTGATCAATGCCACCCCGGTGGCAGTAAGCCTTCCCACCGTCTCCCAATGCCAGGGCCCCATCACTATTCCTGTTACTGTTGCCGATTTCAACGATGTCGGTTCCTTCAGGCTGAAACTGAACACCACAGGCAATGTACTGGTTTACAACGGTTACCAGAATGTAAACCCGGCCTTCCTTTCCGGACTTACCGTATCAAACACGGCAAATTCGGTTACCGTACAATTTACGAGTACCACTCCGGTCAGTATACCCAACGGTGTGATGTTTGAGTTGAAATTTAATACGAATGCCGGTACCACAGCACTCACCTGGGATCCGGCACCGGGCATCAATTACTTTAAATCCATCAATAACACTGTATTGCCCTCCACCTTCGGAAACGGCAACGTAACCATCACACCGGTTCCAGGACCTTCAGCCAGTATCCAGGGACCCGGCGGCCTCTGCCAGGGAGCCGCACCCAGTACCTATACCACCCTCGGCGCTGCCAACGCCACCTCTTATCTCTGGGGCATCATCCCAACCACTGCCGGTACGATTGCAGGAACAGGCACTTCCATTACTGTTACCTGGGATGCCTTCTTCACTGGACTGGCCACCATTACGGTACAGGGCGTCAATGCCTGCGGCAACGGCCCCATCATGACCAAGGCAGTGACGGTGACACCCACTCCCAATGTGACTCTCGCACCCTTTGCAAACATTTGTACCAATGATACCCTCCTGCTTACCGGCGGATTACCTGCCGGGGGTACTTATTCCGGAACCGGTGTTGTCGACAGCCTTTTTATCCCTGCTGTGTCCGGTGTCGGAACCTTCACCATTACTTATACCTTCTCTGCCTCCGGTTGTACGGCTTCAGCTTCCCAACCGATCACAGTCAACCAGTCGCCCAATGTGACCTTTGTATTGCCGGCCAACCTTGATACGGTACATCCGGCGTATCCGCCCTTCCAGCTTTCAGGCGGATTGCCCGCAGGCGGTACTTACAGCGGCCCCGGCATTGCAGTCGGAAGTAACACCTTTACCCCGTCTCTTGCCGGTCCCGGCTACTGGCAGATCGATTACACCTACACTACGCCCCAGGGTTGTACCGGCATCGCCACCCAGCATATCCTGGTGGATCCCACCATGGGATTGACCAATGCCGAAGGAAACGTTGACCTGATCATTCAGCCCAACCCGACCAAAGGAAAAGTCAATGTGATGATAGGAGAAGTTTCAGAACTTACTGCCCTTGTCATTTTCAATGACCTTGGACAAAAAGTGTACGAAGAAACACTGCAACCAAAGTCAGGCAGTGTAAACAGAGATCTGGATCTCAGCAATCAGCCCAGGGGGCTTTATTTCCTGAAGCTTAGCAGCAGCAAAGCGATCAGAATTGAGAAGATCATCCTGAATTAAAGCGGACTGCACCAAAAAAAAGAAAGCGTCTCCTCTACGGGGACGCTTTTTTTTTGCATAATCCGTTATGTGTCACATACCCGCTAATCCGAGATTTTCTGTATTTCTCCGGAGCCGTTGATACTGCTGCTTACCACAGGTTTGCCACGGTATTTCACCACCGCTGATCCGTTGATATCTACGCCGAGTTTTTCCACCGGAAACACTTCAGCAGTTCCCGAACCGTTGATCTCCACTTCAGTGCTGGTTGAAGCAAGCTGCCCGGCATTGTATGCTCCGGAGCCGTCAATCCTGACAAGTTGCCGGTGAGCCGTACCCGTAAGGATCATTTCCCCCGATCCTTTGATACCACTATATAATACCTCACAATTTGCATCGATCTGAATGCTTCCCGATCCCTGCACGGCCAATTCGAGCTTGGCCGTATTTACCATATTTTCAGTACGAATGGCACCGCTGCCCGAAACAGTCAGTTTCCTGATGTCGGGTGTACTGACACGGATAAGGATGGGTTTGTGAATGCCAAAACAGGACCGGGAACTGATGCTGAGTACGCCCTGACTCACAGTTGTAGTAATCAGGTTTAATAAATTCTGTTGGGCTTCGATTCGAAACGAAGTGGTGTTTGCCTGTTCGATGACCAGATCAGCCGGAATCTGTAATTTCACTCCGTTGATTTCGCTGATCTCCCTGTCCTCGCTGACAGGCTCCCCACTCCCGTTTTCACAGTCAAAGCTGCATGAGAGAATGAACGCCGCAATCAGCGGAAGGAAAAGCACACATCTGTCCACAAATAATTTCTTCATTTTCAATTATAAACTTTGTGATTTCCGGATCAGATTCAGGGCACTTCCGGCCAGGAACCATTCAATCTGGCCTTCGTTATAGCTATGTGACACTTCAAATGTTGCCGTAGTCTGGTCACTGTGTTTAAGGACTGCAACGAGGTTTCTGGCGGGAGCGAAGGTATCCAGTCCGCGGATTTCGATTTCATCATCTTCCCTGATCTGGTCATAATCACCTTTATTCACAAAAGTGAGTGCCAGCATTCCCTGTTTTTTAAGGTTGGTCTCGTGGATACGGGCAAAAGATTTCACCAGCACCGCCCTGACCCCGAGGTGTCTCGGCTCCATGGCCGCATGTTCCCTCGAGGAACCTTCACCATAGTTTTCATCTCCCACGATCACTGAAGCAAAGCGGTGTTTCCGGTAATCTCTGGCTACAATGGGAACCGTATCGTAAGTCCCTGTCAGCGCATTTTTCACCAGGTTTACCTGCTGGTTAAACGCATTTACAGCACCTATCAGCAGGTTGTTGCTGATGTTGTCGAGGTGTCCGCGGTAACGCAGCCAGGGTCCGGCCATGGAAATATGATCGGTGGTACATTTTCCCGCAACCTTGATGAGCAGTTTGAGGTGCATCGTGTCACCACCGGTCCAGGGGTCGAAAGCCTGCAATAACTGCAGCCTTTCAGATGCCGGATCAACCTTGACAACAACACCACTGCCGTCGGCCAGCGGAGGCATATACCCCATGTCCTTTACCTCAAAGCCGGATCGGGGCAGTTCCACGCCACGTGGCGGATCCAGCATCACCTCCACACCGTCACGGTTTATCAGCGGGTCGGTCAGGGGATTAAAATCCAGCCTGCCGGCAAGCACCATGGCTGTAACAATTTCAGGGGACGCCACGAAGCTGTGGGTATTTGGGTTTCCATCATTGCGTTTGGCAAAGTTCCGGTTAAAAGAAGTGATGATTGCATTTTTCTTTTCCGGGTCGTCGGTATGCCTTTTCCACTGCCCGATACAGGGTCCGCAGGCGTTAGCCATCACCACTCCCCCGATTTCCGAGAAAACGTCCAGCAGGCCGTCCCTTTCAGCGGTAAACCTGATTTGTTCCGAGCCGGGGGTGATGATAAATTCCGTCTGAACCGCCAGGTTCTTTTCCCTGGCCTGTGCTGCAACCGAAGCTGCCCTGGTCAGATCTTCATAGGAAGAGTTTGTACATGATCCTATCAGGCCAACTTCGAGTCTGATGGGGTAAGCTTTCCGAACAACTTCCTTCACGAAATCTGAAAGCGGGAAAGCCGCATCGGGGGTAAAAGGACCATTGATGTGAGGTTCCAGGGCCGACAGATCGATTTCAATCAGTTGATCATAAAACTTTTCCGGATAAAGGCCGACTTCAGCATCGCTCCTCAGGCAGTCTCTCATCTCACCGGCCAGTGCAGCCACTTCAGCCCTGCCGGTAGCTTCAAGATATGCATGCATGCGATCATCGTAACCGAACAATGAAGTGGTGGCGCCCACCTCAGCACCCATGTTGCAGATGGTTCCTTTGCCTGTGGCGGAGAGACTGTCGGCACCTTCACCAAAATACTCGATGATATAGCCGGTACCTCCTTTCACGGTGAGTATGCCGGCAACTTTGAGGATGATATCCTTGGGTGAAGTCCAGCCGTTTAATCTACCGTTGAGTTTAACCCCGATGAGTCTGGGCATCTTCAGTTCCCAGGGCATACCTGCCATTACGTCAACGGCATCCGCACCGCCCACACCAATGGCAATCATCCCGAGTCCTCCCGCATTCACTGTGTGGGAGTCTGTTCCTATCATCATACCTCCGGGAAACGCATAATTCTCAAGAATGACCTGGTGGATAATCCCTGCACCAGGTTTCCAGAAACCAATGCCATATTTGGCAGAGACTGACTGCAGAAAATCAAATACCTCACGATTCTGATCAAGGGCTTGACTGAGATCTGTCTGTGCCCCCAGGCTGGCCAGGATCAGGTGATCGCAATGCACGGTTGTCGGAACTGCCGTCCGTTTTTTCCCGGCATTGATAAACTGAAGCAGTGCCATTTGCGCGGTGGCATCCTGCATGGCAACCCGGTCCGGTGCAAAATCAACATAATCCTCACCCCTTGTGAAGGTTCTCATCCTGTCAGGATCGTAAAGATGTGCATAAAGGATCTTTTCACTCAGCGTCAGCGGTCTGCCCAGATATGTTCTTGCCTGGTCAACCCTGCTTCTGAAATTTTCGTAGACTTTCCGGATTAATTCGATGTCAAATAACATATACAATGATGTTTTTATAATTTCTCCCCCTGAAAATAATGATCTTTTTCAGCAAACAATACATTGAATGATGTCAGGGTGCCATAGATTCTCGTGATGTATTGCTGAATATTAACTTTATCTATATCAGGTAATTCACTGGCATTGACCCGCTGCTCAAGCACCCGAAGCCTGTCGCGTATCATCACGATTTTATGGAAAAACACATCGATGGGCAGGTCTTTTCCTGCCAGTTTTGTGTCGCCCGGCTCAAGGATGATCCTGCCGCCTGCCCACTTTTTCGCCATGGGTGCAGTTTCCTGTATGTCGGTCAACTGCCTGATTAAACGAATGAAACTCCGTTCAACCTTTTCATAGCTGACCAGATCCTTTTCCTCCTCCATGGCTTCCACAATCTCCAGGTGCTGGTATGAGCGCATGATCTGCTTGAATCCATGATCGATAAACACGATCTCATAGGCTTCATTTCTTAGCTGTATTACCACACCTGCTCCAAATTCAGGGTGTTTCACCCTGGATCCGATTCCCAATGCTTCTGTCATTGTTGCAAAAATTGATTAAACGATACCGAAAGAACATAAGAATGCGAAAAATGGGTAACCAGAGTCATCGGTATAAAGAATCCCAACCGGAAATGGCTTCGCAATTTCACAAGGATTCAGTTTACATCAGATCAATGATTTCCTGATGGACAGCCAGCACTTGTGGTATCAATGCCTGCCTTCCATCGTTCATAAGTATGCGGTCGCATAAACCCGCTTTCACCTCGTCAGGCCACTGTCTGGAAGCCCGTTGCCCGAAAGTTTCCTCACTCATGCCATCCCGTTGAAAAACCCTTTGTTTCCTCGCAGCTTCGGGTGCCGTAACCAGGATAAGAAAATCGAACCAGTCCTGGTAAGCATGCTCGAGCAGGACTGCTGCTTCCATCACCACGTATGGCTTTGCTGCATGTAATCCTGCCCAGCAGCAGAAGTCAGGCATCACCACCGGGTGGATCAGGCGGTTCAATGATGCCAGCTTTTCAGGGTCATTGAACACCAGGTCAGCAAGTTGCTTTCTGTCGATTTTCCCATCACTTTGAGTGATCTGCTTCCCGAACATCGTAATCAGTTGCCGCCTGATATCCGGGGTATCCAGGAATCTTTTGGCGTGATCATCAGCAGGATATACCGGAATACCCATCACAGAAAGTATCTCTGCCACAGTGGATTTTCCACTTCCAATTGAACCGGTAAGCCCGACTTTCAGCACCAGGGACAGGAGTTTAAAGGATCAAAGCAGCTTCTTTATTTTTTTTCGAGTGATTCGCCTGAACCTGGAGCAGCAACGGCAGATTTCTCCATTCTGATCCATACATCCTGGGCGATCTCGATGGTGAAGGTTGTTTCCTGCACTTCGGTGATCTTTCCGTGGATGCCACCGATGGTAACGATTTTATCGCCTTTCTTCAGGCTTTCCCGGAATTTCCTGGCCTCCTTTGTCTTTCTGACCTGAGGTCTGATAAAGAAAAAGTAAAAAACCACAATGATCAGGATCAGTGGCAGAAAGGACACCAGAGGATTGGATTTGCCCCCATCCTGAGGAGCCGGCGCCATAAGTAACATGTACAAAAGTTGCTGTGTCATAGCTTTTGTTTTTGGTTTATTTATTGATTAACAATTATTTACCTTTGCATTCACCTTCATGCAATAACGTATGCAATTTACTAAATATTAACAACACCGCCATCCCTCCGGGAAAAAAACAAACATCTCACCCTCACACTCACTATTCACTACTCACTATTCACTACTCACTATTCACTATTCACTATTCCCCCGGCGTCCTGATCTCACACCTTACCCGCAACACCTTTGTATTGGGCTGGGTATTAGCCATCACGGTCACTGTCTTGTTCTGAAAACCCCTTCTGCCTTCTGACTTAAAAGTAACCTGAATCACCCCTTCATTGCCGGCCGGAATCGGATCACTCGGATAATCCGTTACAGTACAACCACAACTACTTGAAACACTGGATATTAATAAATCAGATTTGCCTGTATTACGGAATTTGAAACCATAGGTAACTGTTTCCCCCTGCATCAGGCGTCCGAAGTCATGTTCATCTTTCTCGAAAGTGATTTCGGGTAATATCCCCGGATTTGTCTTTCCCTCGGCAGATGCCGGGTTATTGATCACTTCAGATGAGATATCCTTTTCGCCCGGGCCGTTAGACTGGCAGCCTGAGCCAATCAGCAATGCCATTAACATCAGCATAGCAAGGGCCGGGGAGGATACCATTATGTTGAGAGATTTGCGGTCGTACATCATAATTCCTTTATTATTCCATTAATCCCCTGCCAATTTTAAGGATCTTATTTTCTTCACGGAGCTGGATCAGCAGTTTGTCCAGGATTCCATTCACAAAGTGGTTGCTGCGCGGTGTACTGAAACTTTTGGTGATTTCGATATATTCATTCAGGGTCACCTTGACCGGGATGGACTGAAACTCCATCAGTTCACATAAAGCCATCTTCAGGATGATCTTGTCCATAACGGCGATTCTTTCGAGTTCCCAGTTCTCGAGTTTTTTCCCGATCAGATCCTCATATTCCTCATGATGCAGGATGGTTTGCCTGAAAAGCCGGCGCATAAAGTCCAGATCCTCCTTCCGGCTCTCTTCATCCTCCTTATAAATGGAGGGCAGGTGTTCCAGACTGTAGTGCTGTTGCTGAAAATAGCGCAGGGTTTTATGCAGCAGGTACACTGAAAGGTCGAAATCGGCACCCCAGTAAAGGTTTTTATCCTCAAAGATGTCGGAAAGGAGTTCATTGTTATCGAAAACATGGCTGATCATCCAGTCTGTGAAAGCATGATGGGCTGCAGCTTTGTCTGCTTCTTTCAAATAGCTTTCGAATGCACTGCTTTGGGTGATGCTCAGATACAGCCTTTTAATGGTTTCCGGGTAAAGTGACCAATTAATATGGTATTTCTGATAGCTTTTCAGATAATCCGGACATGCAGCAACTGCTTTGATGAAAGGGTTTTCAACAAAGCGCAGGTTAGGATGAAGATCTGCTTCGGTGGGGAAATATTTGACTTTCGCATCTTCGATACGCTGTCGGGCATATTCATTGATTTCAACCAGGAGAGACAATTGCAGGACATAGAGTTCATGGAGTTTGTCCACACTTGCCACCAGCATTTTTTCCCCGTATGCCACCTGATCGCTTTCAGAAAGGAAAAAAGCATACAAAGCCTGTAAGGTTTTGATTCTGAAATGCCTTCTACTAAGCATGGGGATGATTCAATGAACTGAAATCTTTGTTAAGCCTGCAAAAATACGCTTTATATTTGATGCAGCCCAAAACCGGCTGCCTGATTTTTACATGATAATTTTTCACGGCGGCATTACAAATCGATAAATTTTTATTTTTGCGTGTTCAATGAAGGCAACAACCTGGATTAATCAAGATGGAAGATTTCGATAACAATGACAGGAAGGAGGAGATCTTCTCCAAAGCAGTCAGGGCTGGAAAACGTACCTATTTTTTTGATGTGAAGGCAACCCGGACAGATGAATACTACCTTACCATCACAGAGAGTAAAAGAAGATTCAGCAATGATCAGGGCAAGTTTTTCTATGAAAAACATAAAATATTTCTTTACAAAGAAGATTTCGAAAAGTTTTCCAGGGGCCTGAAATATGTCATCGAATTTATTGAAACCGGGAAAGTCCCCCCTCCGCTTGATGATGAAACCGAACATTCCGGCGATCAGCCCGCGGTCGATTTCGACGATCTTGATCACGAAGTTGAACGCTAAGTATTGATAACCAACGTTCTATTATTAGACGTAAGGGATTCCCAAGCGGACAGTTAACTTATTATTTTTGCATGATAAAAATGACCGGCGCCGCGGGCTGTGTCTGTTTTGATTTTTTTTGCAGGAAAACTTATGGGTAAAGTAATTGCCATAGCCAATCAGAAAGGAGGAGTGGGTAAAACCACCACTGCCATCAACCTCAGTGCGAGCCTGGCCGTCCTTGAATATAAAACCCTGGTGATTGATGCTGATCCCCAGGCAAATGCAACATCCGGCCTGGGTTTTGACCCCAGGCAGGTTACCACTTCCATCTACGAGTGCATTATCGACAAAGAGGATCCGGCGAAAATCATTCTGCCCACCTCCACACCCCACCTTGATATTCTTCCTGCCCATATCGACCTTGTTGGAGCCGAGATAGAGATTATCAATCTGCCCAATCGTGAGAAGCTCATGAAAAAAGTGGTAGATGTGGTGAAATCACGTTACGACTTCATACTCATAGACTGTTCACCTTCTCTCGGTCTGATCACTGTAAATGCTCTCACTGCAGCCGATTCGGTGATCATACCGGTTCAGTGTGAATATTTCGCCCTTGAAGGCCTGGGAAAACTGCTCAATACCATCCGCATTGTGCAGCATCATCTGAACACCGACCTGGTTATTGAAGGCATCCTGCTGACCATGTTCGACAACCGCCTCCGCCTTGCCAAACAGGTGGTGGATGATGTAAAGAACCATTTTGAAGATATTGTGTTCGACACAATCATTCACAGGAATATCAAACTGAGTGAAGCCCCGAGTTTCGGTGAGACCATCATCATGCACGATATCCAGAGCAAGGGAGCAACAAATTATTTGAACCTGGCAAGGGAAATCCTTCAAAAGAATCATATGACCAAAATTGCAGGTCAGGACAAAACCATTCCCATTTAAGACAGATTTCATATGAATGCCAAAAAGAAAACCGGCCTGGGCAGGGGATTAAGCGCACTGCTTGACGATGCTGAAGACGCCCTGAATCAGGAAGCGGTCCGAAGCGACAATGTCCTGGTATGGTCGCAGGGAAGCATCAGGATTGAAAACATCGAAACCAATCCCTTTCAACCAAGGACCATTTTCGAGGAAGAAGCCCTGTCAGAGCTGAGTCAGTCCATTCAAAAACAAGGGATCATCCAGCCGGTCACGGTCAGGAAAACCGGCAAAGACCAATACCAGCTCATCTCGGGCGAACGAAGGCTCAAAGCCGCCATGATGGCAGGACTGGAAGAAATACCCGCTTTCATCAGAACAGCCGACGATAACCAGATGCTGGAACTGGCGCTTGTGGAAAACCTGCAGCGCAAGGATCTGAACAGCATGGACATCGCCATTAGCCTTCAAAGACTGTCAGAGGAATATGAATATTCGCAGGAAACCATGGCTGAGAAACTCGGAAAAAAGCGGACCACGATCACCAATTATCTAAGGTTGCTGAAACTGCCTCCCGAAATCCAGGTTGCCCTCCGCGACGACCAGATCAGCATGGGGCATGCCCGGGCACTGGTAAATATTTCCGATCAGCAGACCCAGCTTGCCATTCTTGCCAATATCATTTCAAAAGAATTGTCTGTCAGGGATGTGGAAAAGATCGTACAGGATCTTAATAAAACCAGGGAAAAGTCTAAGCCGCTGAAAAAGCAGCTTACCCCTCCCCTGCTCAAACTGAAAGAAAGCATCGAAAAAGCGGTTGGCGGAAAGATCAATGTTCAGCATACCTCAGCAGAGAAAGGCAGTATCCGGGTTCCCTTCAGAAATGATGAACAACTGGAGGCTATCCTGAAAACCCTGGCCGCTCAGCCTTCATTCTGAACCATGCTACCATTGCGGCATTTCATACCTGTCCTGATCATTTTCCTGGCTCCTTGCCTTCATATGACCGGTACGGCCCAGAAGGCTGTCCATTCACCTAACAGGGCAGCGCTTTATTCTGCAGTACTGCCCGGACTGGGACAGGCATACAACCGCAAATACTGGAAGATTCCGGTCGTTTACGCCGGTTTCGGAACATTATACTACTTCATCAACCTGAACCAGAAGGAATACCTCCGTTTTAAGGACGCCTACGACTTTAAGAGCGGCTATACCACCGATCCCTCGAAATACAACGAATACGTGGACATGTATACGGAATCCGGACTGCTCGATGCCCGGAATTATTACCGCCGGAACCGGGATCTCAGCATTATCCTCGCTTCGGTATGGTATCTGCTGAATGTCACTGATGCCGCTGTGGATGCCTACCTGTTCGACTACGATATCGGGGATCAGCTCACGCTGAGGCTGGCTCCGAATCTCCTTCCCGACCCCCGGCTGCAATACCCCGGAATCAGTCTCAACCTTCAATTCTGAAATCCCGCTCCACTGTTAAACAAACTGTTATGGCTTCATTAAAAATCGCCCTGCTCGGTTACGGCAAAATGGGAAAAGAAACCGAAAAAATCCTCACGGAAAGAGGTCATCAGGTTTGTCTGGTGATCGATTCGGAAGCAGCATGGACATCGCAGGAAACCCTTCTGGCAGCCTGCGATGCGGCAATCGAGTTCTCCACACCCGAAACCGCACCCGGCAACATCCTGCGCTGTTTCAGTGCCCATGTTCCTGTGGTTTGCGGAACCACAGGATGGCACGCCAGGTTTGAAGAAATCCGGCAAGCCTGCATCCAGGGCAGGCATGCACTCTTTCACGCTTCCAACTTCAGTATCACTGTCAACATCTTTTTTGAGATCAACCGGCGGCTGGCCAGGCTGATGAATCCCATGAGCCAGTATGAGGTGAATATCGAGGAGGTGCATCACATCCATAAACTGGATGCTCCCAGTGGTACTGCCATCGTACTGGCCAACGACATCATCGCCGAAATCGACAGGAAAAAACATTGGAAATCAAAGGAAAAAGGTGAAAACGAAGAAATCGGAATAAAATCTGTACGGCAGGATAATGTTACTGGCACTCATATCGTTACTTATGAATCCATCAATGACAGTATCAGCATCAGCCATACGGCAAAAAACAGAAAGATCTTCGCCATCGGTGCCGTCATGGCTTGTGAGTTCATTGCCGGTAGAAGCGGTGTTTTTACCATGAAGGATCTATTACAACCATAACATTTGAAAAACCTATCCACATGAATTTATATCTGATCGCATCCCTTGTATTCCTGCTGCTTACACTGGCAGGTCTGTACCTGTTGTTTAAGAAGTCGGGCCAGCCCGGATGGAAAGTGTTCGTTCCCTTCTATAACTTTTATATCTGGCTGAAGATCATCAAAAAACCCCTGTGGTGGTACATTTTCCTGCTGACCCCCTTCATCAATGTTTTTGTGATCATGCTGATGATCGTGGAATTGCTGAAGTGTTACAACAAGCATGGTTTGTTAGAACAGGCAGTCGGGGTGATCTTCCCTTATTTCTACCTACCGTATATCGGTTTACAGAAGGAAGCTGTATATGTGCACCCCGACAACAGGCCTCCCATCAAGAAATCGGCCGGCAGGGAATGGCTGGATGCCATCATCTTCGCCGTGATCGCCGCCACCATCATCAGGACTTTCCTTATTGAAGCCTACACCATCCCAACCTCTTCCATGGAAAAATCGCTGCTGGTGGGCGACTTTCTCTTCGTCAGCAAGGTGACTTACGGCCCCAAGATACCGCAGACACCCATTGCCTTCCCATTTGCCCATCACACCCTTCCGCTGACCAAGACCACAAAATCCTATGTGGAATGGATCAAACTTCCTTTCTACCGTTTTCCCGGATTTAAGAGCATCAAAAACAACGATGTGGTGGTTTTCAACTACCCGAGCGGCGATACCGTGGTACTGGAACGTCAGAACGAGGATTACTACCAGATTGTCAGGGATGCAGAACGGGAAATGAAGGCCTATTTCGGTGAACAGTTTGTTGAGGGAACCGGAAGGGATGCCGTATGGAAGGAGTATCACATAACGGCCCGTCCGCCCGATAAACGGGAGAATTATATCAAACGTTGCGTCGCGATACCGGGAGATGAGATCAGAATCGTTGACAGACAATTGTTTGTAAACGGAAAGAAAGCCGGAAACCCGGAGAACATGCAGTACAATTATGATGTTTACACTGACGGGACAGCCCTGAACCCGAAGTCGCTCGAGAAGCTGAAAATTTCAGAGGGAGGACAGATAGAAGCCGGGCTTTACGTTTTCCCGCTATCTGAAGATAAAGCAAAACAGCTTGCTACCTGGTCGAATGTGAGGAAAGTTGAAGTGCGCAACCGTCCGGAAGGGATCGTGAACCTGGCGATCTTCCCGCATGATACGGCTCATTTTAAATGGAATGAAGATAATTTCGGACCGCTTGTCATTCCAAAGGCAGGTACAAGCGTGACACTAACACCAGGAAACATCGCTCTCTACAAAAGGATCATCGATGTTTATGAATACAATGATCTGGAGATCAGGGACGGGAAATTCTTCATCAATGGAAAGGAAACGAATACCTATACCTTTAAACAGGACTACTACTGGATGATGGGAGATAACCGGCACAATTCAGCCGACAGCCGGTTCTGGGGATTCGTTCCTTCGGATCATATCGTCGGATCAGCGGTGTTCGTATGGCTTTCGCTCGATAAACAGCACGGAAATATGCCCCGCTGGAACAAGATGTTCCGGGTGATCCGTTAGTGGCTCTCGTGATTGCCCACCTCAAAAGCATTTACATACTCGTACATACCGGAGCCGGAATCCTTTTTCCATAGAACGGCGGCTACATAGACGTCGTTCGTCCAGGAAGGATCAAGGGTAATCGAATAGTCTTTTCTGATACTCGTTCCTGCCTGGATGTTTCCGGAGGCAATTTTTTCACCATAGGCATTTGAGGACGTGGCAACGGCCCGCAGCACGAAGTCGTGCTTGTAATCCGGGTCACTGGTTCCGTTCTGCTCGTATTCCCCGGTAGTTCCGTCAATGCCGCTTTCAAGGATGTATACGCTGAGGTAGTAATCACCTGAGAGAGCGTTAAAGAACTTACTCAGTACCTTAACTTCCATCACATTACCTTTTCTTTCGGAGGAGAAAACCACGCCAGCATCCGGATTGCGCTGCATCAGTGTATTAAGATGCCCGATGTTGCCTCCCGACTGGTCTCCCACCCAGAATGAAGGGATACCGCCACCGGTAGGCCGGCATGAGGTGAAACTGTTGTACAACTCCTGATTGTACATCGGGTCTCCGTCTACATGACAGGTAATCCCGACCACATCGCCAGCCTGGTACATTTCATGCATTTTAGGGGCTCCCGAACTCCCGCAGGGGCCACACCAGGTTGCTGTGTATTCAAGCACAAATCCCCACTGTTTCGGCTGAGGTTCCATGCAGGTGCCGTCATCAACGGTCGCCTCGGGATTGTAATTGATCGAGGAAGGATCGGTACAGCCCGGAATATCAGTGGTAACAGTGCGTTCGTTACATCCCGCGAGCAATAAACCGAAAAACAGGAAAATTCCCAAAGTAGCTTTCATATGAAATTAATTTTAATAAACAGATAATAAACAAATACACCTATACGTATAACAAAGATAAGAGGTTTTTTAATTGATCCGGGGTAACACCGATTTTTTTAATTTTGCCAAAACATTCCAGCCCCTGAAAAAGAAAAAGAACAGCAATCATTCCGGGAAAAAGACCAAAAACGGCAAGCCGCCCAGACAGGGATCCAAAAGTACCGGCAAGCAGAAAGCCAGGCAGGTGTATATCCTGGCAGGGATCTTTCTGCTGATTGCGGCCTGTTTTCTGCTGCTTTCATTCCTGTCGTATGCTTTCGGCGCATGGCGCAGGGACGATTACTTTGCAGATCCCAACATCAACCTTGCTGACATTTTATTCAACCAGCAACTGGTGGTAGAGAACTGGATGGGCAGGCTGGGTGCTGCCCTCGCCTTCCTGTTCATTAAACAGTGGTTTGGGCTGGGATCTTTTCTTTTTGTGATGATCTTGCTGCTTTTCGGATTCCGGATGAGTTTCCGCCGGCCATTGATGCCCCTTGCCAAACCCCTGTTGATCATCCTGTTTTTCATCCTGCTGGTATCACTCTTGCTCGGCTTTGTTCTGAAAGGAAGCGAATTTGCCGTTTTCGGAGGATTTTTCGGATATTATGTCAATCACTTGGCGGAAGGCGTGCTTGGCCGTATCGGGACCGGCCTTGTACTGGGTTTTCTCATCCTTTCAAGCCTGGTGCTGGTTTTCAATATCACCCTTCCAAAACGCAGGATAGCCTCCGCCGAAGCCCTTCCTTTGGATATTCCTCAGGATAAGACAGTTGCAGAACAACAGATCACTGAAGAAATCCCCAGTATCGTAGAATTTGATATGACTACGAAGGATGAAATGCTTCCGGAGAATCCTGAAGAAGCAGCAGCAGGCCCTGATGCCTCCCCGGAGCATATCCCGGCAGTTCCGGTTGATATTCCCTTCACCGTGGAATCAACGGCCGAAACAAGCTCGCAGGAAACAGGAACGGAAGAGCCTCCTGAGGCAAGCGGCAATGTTTCAGACACTCCTTATGATCCCACCCAGGAGTTGTCGCACTACCGCTTTCCGCCGGTGGATCTGCTTGCCAGTTACGGGGGTGGAACCAGCAATGTGAAAAAGGAAGAATTAGAGGAGAACAAGAATAAGATTGTTCAGACCCTGAACAATTACGCAATACAGATTGAAAAGATCATCGCCACCATCGGACCCACGGTCACCCTTTATGAAATCGTACCGGCTCCGGGCATCAGGATTTCCAAAATCAAGAACCTGGAGGATGATATCGCGTTAAGCCTTTCTGCATACGGCATTCGTATCATCGCACCCATCCCCGGCAAGGGAACGATCGGCATAGAAGTTCCCAACCAGAATCCCGAGACCGTTTCCATGCGGTCGGTGATTACCTCGGAGCGCTTCCAGAACAGCAGGTTCGACCTTCCTGTGGCTTTGGGCAAGACCATCAGCAATGAAACCTTTGTGGCCGATCTCACCAAGATGCCGCATCTTCTGATGGCAGGAGCAACCGGACAGGGAAAATCGGTGGGTTTGAATGCCATCATCACCAGCCTGCTGTATAAGAAACATCCTGCAGAGATCAAGTTTGTGATGGTTGATCCGAAAAAGGTTGAGCTATCACTTTTCACCAGGATAGAAAAACATTACCTGGCCAAACTCCCGGACTTTGAAGAACCGATCATCACCGACACCCGGAAAGTTGTCAGAGCGCTGAATTCCATGATGATAGAAATGGATCAGCGCTACAATCTGCTGAAGGATGCCCAGGTCAGGAATATCAAGGAGTATAACGCCAAATTCATCAGCCGCCGGTTGAACCCTCTGAAAGGACACCGGTTCTTACCATATATAATATTAGTAGTGGATGAGTTTGCCGACCTGATCATGACCGCCGGCAAAGAAGTGGAAACCCCGCTGACACGTCTGGCCCAGCTGGCACGGGCCATCGGCATACACCTGATCATTGCCACCCAGCGCCCTTCCGTCAATATCATTACCGGTACCATCAAGGCCAACTTCCCGGCAAGGGTCGCTTTCAGGGTCATCTCAAAGATAGACAGCCGTACCATCCTTGATACAGGTGGCGCCGATCAGCTTATCGGCCGGGGCGACATGCTCCTTTCCATGGGCAGTGATATCATCCGGCTGCAGTGCGCCTTTATCGACACGGGTGAGATTGAGAATATCACGTCCTTCGTATCCGGTCAGCAGGGATATCCGCATGCCTTTCACCTGCCGGAATACTATGAAGAAGGTGATGAGGGCGGAAGGGAACTGGATTCCTCCGACAGGGACGAGATGTTTGAGGAAGCCGCCCGGCTTATTGTCCAGTACCAGCAGGGATCAACATCCCTGATCCAGCGAAAACTAAAACTGGGTTACAACAGGGCAGGCCGTATCATGGACCAGCTTGAAGCTTCAGGCATCGTTGGCCCTTCAGAAGGATCCAAACCCAGGGATGTGAAAGTGAAAGACATGTACCTTCTGGAACAATTTTTGAGAGAAGGACATTAAAACAAAACGATCATGAGATTACACCTGCTGGCCGGACTCTTCATCCTGCCTTTCCTGCTCCCCGCCCAGGCAAATGACACCAAAGCGAAAAACATCCTCGACGAACTGATACGGAAGTCCAGGACATACCAGACCATTAAGGCGGAATTCACCTATAAACTTGAAAACAAAAAAAACAAAGTCAACGACAGCTACCAGGGATCCGTCATGATCAAAGGAAACCGATACAGGTTAAGCGTGGCCGGTCAGACCGTAATCTACAGCAACAACACCGTATGGACTTACATTAAAAGCGCCAACGAGGTTCAGATCAATTCCACGGAAGAAAATGAAGATGCCATAACCCCAACCAATATCTTCGACGGCTCCTACTTAAAAAATTTCAAACCTAAATACATTTCCGAAGGGCCTGTCAGGGGAAAAACCGTTCATATCATCGATATGACGCCGTTGCAAGGAAAGTCTTATTTCAAAGTCAGGCTCGAAATAGAAAAAAGCTCCAGCCAGATCGTCAGTTTCGCCGTTTATGATAAAAACGGCAGCATTTACACATACATCATCAATAAGTTCCAGACCAATATGAACCTGAATGACGACAACTTTGTCTTCAGGCCTTCAGATTTTCCGGGAGCAGAAATCAACGACATGCGCTGATGAACGGCAGAATCAGCACCATTATCTGGGACTGGAACGGGACATTGCTCAACGACATGGACATCTGTGTCGAGGCCATCAACGAACTGCTTGCGAAAAGGAGGCTTCCTCTGATGACCCTGGAAAAATACCGTAAGCTGTTCACCTTCCCTGTAATCTCATACTATGAGCATATCGGCTTTGATTTCAGCCGTGAATCATATGATGATGTGGCTATCGAATTCATTACCATTTATTTCGACAAACTCAGGCAAGCCAGGCTGTTCAGCGGGGTAAAGCCCGTGCTCGATTATTTCAGCCGCAAAGGCATGCGTCAGGCAATCCTTTCAGCCATGGAACAGGAAAACCTGCATAAATCCGTCTGTTCCATGGATATCGGTCATTATTTCAGTCATATCTCCGGCAGCAGTGATCATTATGCAACCGGTAAGGCAGCACAGGCAGCCGCCATCCTGGAACTGCTCGGCAGCAAACCTTCAGAAAGTCTGATTATCGGGGATACCCTTCACGATTTTGAAGTGGCCAGCGAAACCTCCTGTCACTGCCTGCTGGTGAGTGCAGGGCACCAGGAAAGGGAGCGTTTGCTTACAAGCGGACAAACCGTGGTGAAATCACTGGAAGAATTGCCATCACTCTTTAATGGAGTCGCGCCGCTTTACCTCCTCCAGTAATTTCTTGTCAAGATACACCTCAGTGATCCTGAATCCATTAGCCCAGGTTTCCTTTTTCTGGACAAAGCCGTTCTCATCAAAATACATCCAGGTGCCTTCCTTCAGGGAATCTTTGTAAGTACCTGATACCATTACCTTTCCATTCGTATGAAAGGTTTGCATCAGTCCCTGCAGTTTACCTGATACGTATTTGGCTTTCAGTTTCAACGTTCCGTCAGGGAAATACTGGGTCCATTCCCCGTGCCTGACATCCGCGGAATAGTTCATATCCTCGTCAATTTTTCCTCCAGGATAAAAGGTACGCGACAATCCGTGCCTTTTTCCATCTTTCATGGCAATGGAAGAAACGATCTGCTCTTCCTCGTTGTAATAAACCCAGGTACTGTCCTTCAGATTGCCCAGATAATTCCCGCGGGCCATCATCTTTCCGTTGCGGTGGAAGGTAACCGTACGACTCAGGTCATTGATCCCTGTGAAAAATGTTTTGGCTTTCAGGGTTCCTCCGGGGTAATAGTATTTGAACTCGCCCACCGGTTTATCATCCACAAAGTTACCCTCATATTTCACAATGCCTTCTTCGATCTTTTTCCAGTATCCCTGTTTCCTGCCCCTGGCATCCTTACGGTTGATTCCCTGCCCTGACTGGGCATATGCACCGGAAGACAGGGGTGACAACAGATCCGGCAGCAGCAAGGCCGACAGGATAGTCAGGATAATGAGCCTGAAGTGCATGATGATTGATTTTGGCAGTAAACGTTGAATTCAACTACTTTTGTGTTTCAAAATTACGAATTTCATCATCGTGTCTGTCTATCCCTCAAAACTCATCGAAGAGGCTGTGAACCAACTTTCAAGGTTGCCCGGCGTTGGCAGAAAGACAGCCCTTCGCCTGGCGCTGTATCTGATCAGGGAAAAGCCGGAGGATGTGGAAGCCCTTGGCAACAGCCTGATCCGGCTTCGTTCTGGTATCCTTTACTGCGAAAGCTGTCATAATATCTCTGATACGGCGGTCTGCAGCATTTGCAGCGATCAGAAGAGAGACAAAGGGATGATCTGCGTGGTGCAGGACAGCCGTGATGTGATCGCAATAGAGAATACCCAGCAATACCGTGGCCTGTATCATGTGCTTGGAGGCGTTATCTCCCCGATCGAAGGCATCGGGCCGTCCGAACTCACGATAACAGACCTGGTCGTCCGGATTAAAGCCGGAGGGATCAGGGAGGTGATCATGGCCATGCCTGCGACCATCGAAGGCGATACCACCAACTTTTTCATTTACAAACAGCTGAAAGACTTCGGCCTGAATGTCACCACCATCGCACGCGGTGTTTCAATCGGAAATGATCTCGAATTTACCGATGAGCTGACGCTCGGAAGGTCGATCCTGTACCGGATACCCTACGAAGAAACCCGGTCCTGATCATCCTCAGCGGCATCCTGGGTTACTTCAGCCATATCTTCCGCATTGTCCCAGTCATCATCAAAGAGTTTTAACTGGTTTTCGCTGATATAATCTTCATTGGCAACTGTACCCGAATAACGGCTGAGGTAATCCCTGATGGCGGCTTTCATCATTTTGGTGGGGGTGGTCTTCCTTGCTTTGCAGTAGCGGTCCACCAGCTTTTTTTGTTTTTCGGTCAGTTTAAAGCTGACTTTCCGGTACCTGACTTTTCTGGCAGCTTTTTTCTTTTTTTTAACAGGCATCTGCAGGTGAATTGAGTGGTTTTAGGCCTTTTTGACAATCTCCCTGATATCTTCGATGAGCTTTTTGGCCAGGTTGTCGGCCTTGACCGGTGAATCGCTCTCTGAATAAATCCTGATCACCGGTTCGGTATTCGACTTCCTGAGGTGTACCCAGTCATTTCCAAATTCGATCTTCACCCCGTCTATCGTAAGCAGGGGCTGATTCCTGTATTTGGCGGCAATTTCGGACAGGATCATCTCAGGTTTCATCTCACTGCTCAGGGTGATCTTGTTTTTGGAAATCACATAACGGGGATAGGAATCCCTGAGGGCGGAACAACTCATTTGCTGTGCGGCAAGATGGGAAAGGAACAATGCCATGCCGGCAAGGGCATCCCTGCCATCATGCAGGCCCGGAAGGATGATCCCGCCATTACCCTCACCGCCGATCACAGCTCCGCATTCCTTCATTTTTGCAACTACATTCACTTCTCCCACGGCAGAGGCAAAACAGGCCTGCCCGTGTCTTTCGCAAACATCACGCAATGCCCGGGTTGATGAAAGGTTGGAAACCGCGGGCCCTTTACGCAATCCCATCACATAATCCGCCACTGCCACCAGGGTATATTCCTCTCCGAAAACCTCCCCGTTCTCGCAAACCACGGCAAGGCGGTCAACATCGGGATCAACGGCAAAACCGCAATGAGCCTTATATTCAACAACAGCATCGCATAATGCTTCAAGATGTTCCGGCAAGGGTTCGGGATCGTGGGCAAAACGGCCATCCGGTGTAGCATTAATCACGATGACTTTTTTTACCCCCAACGCATGCAGCAATGCGGGTCCTGCAATGCCACCCACAGAGTTCACGGCATCAAGCACTACCGTAAATGCTGCCTTTTCAACCGCATCTTTGTTTACAAGCGGATGTGCCAGAATGGCGTCAACATGTCTTTGAAGTGCACCCTGATCAAGGGTGTACAAGCCGAGCCTGCCTGTTTCCTCATAGGTAAAACCGGATTTTTCTGCCAGGCTGAGAACCTCCGCTCCAACCTCTTCCGGGATAAATTCTCCATGTTTGTCAAGTAACTTCAGTGCATTCCAGTGCGCGGGATTATGACTGGCAGTGATGATGATCCCGGCACAGGCCCGGTGATGAACCACAGCCATCTCCACTGTGGGAGTGGTGGCCAATCCCAGGTCAACCACATCGAAACCGCAAGCCTGCAAAGTAGCTGTTACCAGCTTATTCACCATCTCCCCGGAAACCCTGGCATCCCGGCCAACGACAAACCTTCGCCCGGAACGGGGAAAACTGCCCGTTAACAAACCGGCATAAGCCGAAACAAAACGGACGATGTCGGGCGGTGTCAGTCCCTGCCCGGGTTTCCCCCCTATGGTTCCGCGAATGCCGGATATGGATGTGATCAGTGCCATGGTATATATTATCCGGCAAAATTAGGAATATTGCTGAATCGACAAGTTTTTACCCGCAGGTTCCCAAACCAAAAAATGCGTACCTTTGCATGTTTGAAGATTCACAATGAACGAAGATTTTGACTACGGTGAGGATCAGGAGATCAGGGAACTGATCCAGAGATTCGAGGGAATGCTGGGTTATAGGAATCATTACTTCTTTGATAGTGAGGATTTTGAGGAGATTATTGATTTTTACCTGGAGCGTGACAACAAACGCAAGGCAGGAGATGCACTGGAACTGGCACTGAGCCAGTACCCGTTTCATATCGGCTTTATGATCAGGAAAGCTCACTGGTTTGAAATGTCGGACCGCCAGGAGGAAGCCATGGCTATCCTTGACAAGGCAGCCCTGATCGATCCGCAAAACACCGATCTTTTGCTTACAAAAGGCTCCCTTTACAGCCGCATGAGGCAGCCGGAGAAGGCCATTGAGTTGTTCCGTAAAGCCCTTCCGGATTCCGAAAATCCGGAAGATATTTATGCCCAGATCGCCTTTGAATACGAAAACATGGGCAATTATCACAAAGCCCTTGAATATCTGAGGCAAAGCCTCGATTGCGATTCGTCTCAGGAAAATGTACTGTATGAGATTTCATTCTGCTATGAGGTCACACACCAGATCGATAAAGGCATCCGCTTTTACGAACAGTTCATCGACAAAAACCCCTATTCCCGTACCGCCTGGTTTTGCCTCGGTGTGCTCTGCAATACAGACGGACAGTTCGCCAAGGCCATAGAGGCTTATGATTTCGTGATCGCCATCGATGAGTCCTTCTCATCGGCCTATTTCAATAAGGCAAATTCGTTCGCCAATCTCGGACTGTACGAAAAAGCCATAGAGGCATACCGCGAAACCCTGCAGTACGAGGACCCGGATGCCATGACTTTCTTTTATATCGGCGAATGTTATGAGGAACTGGACAACTATGCTGCAGCCGTCGAAAATTATTTGAAAGCCATTGATATTGACCAGAATTTCAGCGATGCATACATGGCCCTGGGCAATGCTTACGATGCCATGGAACAAAGTAAGGAAGCCCTTTTTTACGCATCGAAAGCCGTTGCGATTGAACCTGCCAATCCCACTTTCCTGTTCCAGTATGGCGACCTGCTCTATGAATACGACCAAAGAAACGAAGGAATTGAAGTGCTGAAAAAAGCATCCACCATTGATCTTTACGATGAAGAAATATGGGAACTGCTTGCATGGATGTACGGAAACGACAAGCAAATGGATAAAGCAGTGGATACCCTGCAACAGGCCGTCCGTAACCTTCCCGACAACAAGCTGCTGCCCTTTCACCTTGCCGCCTGCCTCTGGATGAACGGTTCGGTGAAGGAAAGCTACGCGGTCCTGCAGGAAGCACTTACCAACGACTTCTCAAAGCACATGTACCTCTTCGACTTTTTCCCTGAACTGAAGAACAACGCCACGCTGCTGAGTATCATCGAAACCCACCGGCCTCCACAGGAATGACTATCCTTGGTTTGATAGGAAGCCCACTGGATCATTCCTGGTCGGAATCTTATTTCACTCAGAAGTTTCTTACCGAAAAACTGCCTGATCTCGCTTACAGGAACTTCCCCCTGTCTTCCATCAGCGAATTCAAAGCACTGCCCGGAAAGATCCCCCAACTGAAAGGACTGAATGTCACCATGCCTTATAAAGAACCGGTACTGAATTTTCTTGATGAAACAGAACCGGCCTGCCGCATTGTAAGGGCCTGCAATACTATAGTTATCCGCAGGAATCCCGCAGGCCATGTGACACATCTTGCCGGTTACAACACCGACATCATCGGTTTCAGGGATAGTGTACGGCCGCTGCTGAAGAAACACCACCGGAAAGCACTGATACTCGGCGCCGGAGCTGCGGCACGAACGGTGCGTTTTGTACTCGGCGAATCAGGAATTGAAACCGTGATGGCAGGCAGGCACCCCAGTGGGGAAGTGATCGGACCCAGCACAGTTCAGAACTTACAACTTAATGAATTCCAAATAATTATAAACGCCACACCCCTCGGACAGCAAAACCACCCCGGCAATCCCCTGCCGGAGGTATTGCTGAACCAGATCAGCAATAGCCACCTGTGTATCGACCTGGTTTATAATCCTCCGCTCACAGATTTTCTCAAACAGGCCGGACTGCGGGGAGCCGAAACAAAGAACGGTTTGGAAATGTTATATTTGCAGGCTGAAGCCTCCTGGAAAATCTGGAAACAGTATCTTTGACCATCCCCGATGCAACCACTCACAGCGAAATATGTCTGTTTGTATATGATTAAATGGTCTGTTATCCTGACCGGGTTACTGATGCTGGTATCCTGTAACAAGGATCTCCCGCCCGAGTTGCAATGTGACACATCCCACCCGGATAAGATCTGCCGGGAGGATGCCTTCCGCAGGGGTGACTTCATCGGGTACGTGGAATACAGCTATGACAGCGCGGGGCAACTCATACGAAAGCATTACCACTCCATGCTGAACCAGCACATGGAGGAACATATCGAGTACAATACGAGGAATCTGGTTATGCGGATCACCAAACGCGACCAGCATGGGAATCTGAATGAAGAACAGCAGTTCCTGCATACGGATTTCGACAGTGTGGCTTCATCCGTTGTGTACAGGGACGGGAACATTGCAGAGCAGCATTCATTCGAATATGATGCCGAGCAGCGGCTGAAAACCAAGGTTACGGAAAAAAATGATTCTGTTGAAATCAGGGACTATCATTATGAAGACGATGGCAGTCTGTACACGGAATGGATCCGCGACCGCAATGGCAATGTGCTTGCATACAAACGTTACAAAAAATACTACAACAACATTCTGAAGGTAAGCGAGTACGACAGTCTTGATCATCTGAAAGCCAGCCTGGTTTATGTCAGGGATACGGGCGGCCGTATCCTGGAAATCAGGCATTACAACAAAGACAGCAGGCTGACAAGGCAGGAAGTGTTCACCTACCAGCATGGATTGCTCATCAGGATATCCACGGTACTCGAAGGTTTTGAAACCGAATTCCGGATCTTTCATTATCCCTGATGCTTATGATGCGGATCGACATACTGACATTGTTCCCGGAGATGTTCGACGGTCCTTTCGGAAGTTCCATCATCAGCAGGGCTGTAAAGAAAGGACTGGCAGGGCTGTATACCCACAATATCAGGGATTACGCCTTTAACAAACACCGGACGGTGGATGACTATCCATACGGAGGGGGGGCAGGCATGGTGATGATGGCAGAACCTGTTGCCAGCGCCATAGAAGCACTTCAGGCCGCCCGGACCTATGATGAGGTGATTTTCCTCACTCCCGACGGTACGCTGATGAACCAACCGCTTGCCAATGAGCTTTCGACAAGAAAGAACCTGCTCCTTTTATGCGGGCATTACAAAGGTGTGGATGAGCGGGTAAGAGAACTGTTCATCACAAGGGAAATTTCCATCGGAGACTATGTGTTATCGGGCGGTGAACTTGCCGCCATGGTATTGTGTGATGCCATTGTAAGGCTGATACCCGGTGTTTTAAATGATGAAACGTCAGCTTTGAGTGATTCATTCCAGGATCAGATGCTTTCTCCCCCCGTTTATACCAGGCCGGCCGTTTTCCGGAACCTGGAAGTACCTCCTGTCCTGTTGTCGGGAAACGACAGGGAGATCAGGAAATGGAAGGAAGAACAAGCCCTTCAGAGAACCATACAAAGAAGGCCCGGTCTTCAAAAAGATTAATTATAACTGTATGATGACTCACGGACATTTTATTTACCGTACACTGCTTACTGCACTTGCAGTGCTGATGTTCATGCAATGCAAACATGAACCCGTTGCCGGCCCTGTACAGCCCCCCGGCCCTGATCCCGATACCATCATTTCCACAGAATGCGATCCGGATACCGTTTATTTTGTCAATGACGTCCTGCCTTTGTTTCTTTCATCCTGCGCCAAAAGCGGCTGCCATGATGCCGCCACCCAGGCCGACGGTGTTTACCTCGGAACCTATGCCGCCATTATCAGCACGGGGAAAATCAAACCCGGTGATCCCAATGACAGCGAAGTGTATGAGGTCATCACCGAAACAGATCCAGACAAGATCATGCCGCCTCCCCCCAACCCACCCCTGACTGCAGCACAAATCGAACTTATCAGAAAATGGATTTCCCAGGGCGCTCTGAATAACTATTGTGCAAGCACTGATTGTGACTCTGTCAATGTTACCTTCTCCGGAACCATCTGGCCCATGATCAATACTTCCTGCCGGGGATGCCATAACATCGCGGCCCCGGGCGGCGGAGTCCTGTTGCAGAATTATACCGAAGTGAAAAACCAGGCCTACCCGCGGATTTGGTCCTCCATCAACCACCTCCCAGGTTATTCCGCCATGCCGAAAAACGGCCCCAAATGGTCGAAATGCAGGATCGCCCAGTTTAAAAGATGGATCGATCTGGGAATGCCGGATAACTGATCCGGCTATCATCAATTCAATTATTATCAACTAATTAATTCGTCGCAATATGAAAAAATGGATGCTCATTCTTATCGCGCTGATCATTGTGGGAGTGATCGCTGCCGTTCTCGTTTATAAGTTTGTCTACAATAAACCCCATCCAGACTATGTAAAAGCAAAAACCGAGGTCAGCGTGGGTGCCGCCGACCTTTTCAACGCCTACCTTGCCGATCAGACCCATGCAGATGCCACATACACCGGTAAGATGCTCGAGGTGAAAGGTGCCTTTACAAGGGTTGAACAGGTAGACTCCCTTACCATCGTAGTTTTTGTGCTTGGGGAAGGCCTGTTCGGAGATGAAGGCGTGCGGGTGACCCTGCTGCCCGAATACTCCGACAAGGCCAGGGAACTGGAACCCGGTTCGGAAATCACGCTGAAAGGCTATTGTACCGGATTCAGCGATGCAGATGTAGTGCTGGAAAAGGGTTCGCTTCCTGAATAAATTCCGGATGGATTTGAACAAAACATTCATTTATGTATTTAACTAAGTACATAAACTTAATCAACATCAAATCCATGAAACATTTCATTTTTTATCTGGCCTTTGCGCTTGCTTTCTCATTTCAGGCTGCTGCTCAGAAATACGTAACCAAAAACGGAAAGATCAGCTTCTTTTCCAGCACCCCCATTGAAAATATCGAAGCCCACAACAAGCAGGTTAACAGTGCTCTCGATGCTGCAACAGGCGAATTTGTATTCAAAGTGCTCATGAAATCCTTTGCATTCGAAAAAGCCCTGATGCAGGAACATTTCAATGAGAATTACGTGGAATCCGACAAGTTTCCCAATGCCACCTTCAGCGGAAAGATCATCAATCTAAGCGATGTAAACTTCAGTAAACCAGGTGTTTATCCCGTAACTATTCAGGGTGAACTTACCATCCACGGGGTAACAAAAAAGGTAACCGAGAAGGGTACACTCGAAGTGAAAGACGGAAAAGTGAACGGCAAGGCGAAACTGTATGTCAAGCCCTCCGATTACAATATCAGCATTCCGAAAACCGTGATGAAGAACATTGCTGAAAGCATCGAAGTGACGGTCGATGTGATGCTGGAGAAACTGAACAAATAGCCTGATTGGTTTCCGGGGAGGAAGGGTCAGGCAAATCACTAAACTGTTGAAACATGAACAAAGCCATTTGTCTGATTTCCGGCTTGTTGCTGATCTTTGCAGTGCAAGCCGGTGCACAGGATCTGCTCGACCTGCTGGACGACGGTCCTGCCAAACCCGAACCGGTCACGGCCACTTTTAAAACCACCCGACTGGTCAACGGGCAATCCATTGAAAACCCTGCCAACGGGGTATTGGTGTTCATCATCTCGCACCGTTTCGGCAGGTTAAACCAGGGAGCGTATGAATTATTCGGGCTCGACCAGTCAACCATCCGTTTCGGGCTGGAGTACGGAGTCAATAACCGTCTTGCCCTCGGACTGGGAAGAAGTTCATATCAGAAAACTTTTGACGGATTCCTGAAATACAGGATATTAAAACAGACAAGCGGAAAGGGAAGTATGCCGGTTTCCCTTTCGCTTTTCTCTTCGATGGCCATCAACAGCCTCAAATGGCAGTTTCCGGAGAGAAAGAACTACAATACATCGCGTTATTCCTTTGTCCACCAGTTGCTGCTTGCACGAAAATTCAGCAACAGGCTGTCGCTGCAGTTCACCCCGACCCTGATCCATAAAAACCTTGTCCCCACAGAGGAAGACAAGAACAACCTGTTTGCCGCCGGATTCGGCGGACGGTTTAAACTGAACAACCGGACCACTTTCAATGCCGAAACCTGGTATTTGCTTCCCGATCAAACCACCCTGGATGTTAAAAACTGCATTGCCCTTGGTCTTGATGTGGAAACAGGCGGCCATGTTTTCCAGCTGATGGTCACCAATGCCCAGCCACAGTTCGAAAGGGCCTTCATTTCAGAAACCCAGGGCGACTTCTTCAAGGGGGATATCTACTTCGGATTCAATATTACCCGTGTTTTCACACTGAAAAAGCCAAAGGAATTCAGTGAGTAAGGCCTGCCCCACCGGTACCGCCTGCATCTTGCACCACTACCCCGCTGAGGTCATATTCCCCTGAAACAGTGATCTTTACCATGCAGAGGTCGCCGGGTTTCAATTGATTACCTGCATGCACAGTCACTTCCTGGTCGACTTCCGGTGAATCATAAACCGTCCTTCCTGTATAAGATTCTCCTTCGGCCCTGTCGATGATCACCTGCATGACAGTACCCAGTAATGCCCGGTTATGGGCAGCGGCGATGTGCATCTGAAGCTCCATCAATGCATCGCGCCTCCGTTGTTTCACTTTTTCAGGCACAGGATCTCCCAGAACATAGGCGGGAGTGCCCTCTTCCCTGCTGTATGTAAACACTCCCAGACGGTGAAAACGCTGAGATTCAACAAAATCATACAGTTCCCGGAATTCCTTTTCTCCCTCACCCGGAAAACCGGTGATCAGGGTTGTCCTGACCGCCGCATGAGGTAATACCCGCCGGATCGTATCGAGAAGGTCCAGGGTTTTTCTTTGTCCAATTCCGCGCTTCATGCCACGCAGCACCTTGGGACTGATGTGCTGTAAAGGAATATCAAGGTACGGACAGATCTGCGGGTAATCACGCATTACCCGAAGCACATCCACCGGGAAATCAAGCGGATAAGCATAGTGTAGCCGTATCCAGGCCATATTGCCCTGCCGGGCGAGTTTCTCCAGCAGGGCAGGCAATGCCCGCTTCCTGTAAAGATCTGTCCCGTATCGTGTGCTGTCCTGTGCGATCAGGATCAGTTCCCTGACCCCGGCATCCGACAAACGGCGGCTTTCCTCAAGCAGGGATTCCAACGGGACGGAACATTGCGGGCCCCGGATGGCCGGGATGGCACAAAAAGCACAGCTCCGGTCACAACCTTCCGAGATTTTAAGATACGCATAATGCCCCGGAGTGCCGAGCAACCGTTCGCCTTTCAATTCCTTTTTCAGATCAGGCTTCAGAAGCTGTATGAGTTCCTGCTGCTCATTCACCCCGAAAATCCCGTCCAGCACAGGTATCGTTTCCCGAAGTTCCTCCCGGTAGCGTTGCGACAGGCATCCCATCACGATGATCTTTCCATAGTACCCATTCTCCCTGGCTTTCAGCAGTTGCAGGATGGTATCCACAGATTCCTCTTTGGCATCCCCGATAAATCCGCAGGTATTGAGGATGACCACTTCCGCGGGATCATTGCTGTTGTGAGCAATCTTGCGGTAACCGGCCATGGACAGTTTTCCGGCCAGCACTTCTGAATCCACCAGGTTTTTGGCGCATCCCAGGGTGGCAATGGTTACCGTGTTTTTAGAATACTGCTTCTTCAAATCAGAAAAGGCTGTCGACAAACTCCCTGCGATCGAACAACTGAAGATCTTCCATCTTCTCCCCTATTCCAATGTATTTTACGGGCACTTTGAACTGGTCGGAGATGCCGATAACCACGCCGCCTTTGGCTGTGCCGTCGAGCTTGGTAACGGCCAGGGCGTTGACATCGGTGGCAGTGGTGAATTGTCTGGCCTGTTCGAAGGCATTCTGCCCGGTGGAAGCATCCAGGATGAGCAGTACTTCATGCGGGGCATCCGGCATCAGCTTCTGCATGACCCTTCTGACCTTGGAGAGTTCATTCATCAGGTTCACCTTATTGTGCAAGCGGCCGGCAGTATCGATGATCACCACGTCTGTATGCTGTTTCATGGCCTCTGCCACCGTATCGTATGCAACCGATGCCGGATCGGAACCCATTTTCTGTCTGACCAGCGGCACGCCAGTCCGTTCCGCCCATATGCCAAGCTGGTCGATGGCCGCTGCCCGGAAGGTATCTGCAGCACCAAGCATCACGGAATACCCTGCTTTTTTAAAGTGATAGGCAAGTTTGCCGATCGTGGTGGTTTTTCCCACCCCGTTCACTCCCACCACCATTATGACGTAAGGCCTTATTCCTTCAGGAACCGAAAATTCTTCTCCCTGTGTCAATTCGTTACCGGCAAGCAGGTCGGTGATCTCCTCCTTCAGGATCATGTTCAGTTCACCGGTGCCCAGGTACTTATCGCGTGATACCCTTTTCTCAATTCTGTCGATGATCTTCAGGGTGGTTTCCACTCCCACATCGGAACTGACCAGGATCTCTTCCAGGTTGTCCAGCACTTCATCATCCACCCGTGACTTACCGATGATGGCTTTACTGATACGGGAAAAGACATTTTGCCTGGTTTTGTCGAGGCCCCGTTCGAGATCTTCCTTCTTTTCCTTAGAGAATATTGAGAACAAACCCATGATGCTGATTATCCGATTTATATGCTGAATCTTAGTGAAAATGCCAGGCAATTTTCAGTTTGATTCAGAATACCGATGAATTTGTGATTCCGTTATGCGCTTTTATCATGTACTTCCGGTATAAAAAACCCTGTCCGGCTATTTCATTCCTGACAGGGTTTGAAACCATAAGAAAGCCGTCTCTGATACGGTCGGATACTGACAGTAATCTCAGGACTGCAGTTCAGGAGGTTCTGTTACTTTTTCGCAAGAAAATCCTTTACCTGGTCGTTGGGGACGATGCTTTCCTTGAAGGTATAGGCTCCTGTCTTGGGGGAACGTACCATGCGGATCACCTTGGCAAAATCCTTGCCGGTTGAGGTTCTCAGGGTTGCAACTACTTTCTTTGCCATATCCGGACTTATTTAATTTCTCTGTGAACGGTTTTTTTCTTCAGGATGGGGTTGTATTTCTTCAACTCCAGTCTTTCCGGGGTGTTTTTCTTGTTCTTGGTAGTGATATACCGCGATGTACCCGGCATTCCGCTGGTTTTGTGCTCGGTGCATTCCATGATCACCTGTATCCTGACATCCTTGCTTTTCTTGGCCATGATGCTTCGTTTTTGGAGGTGCAAAATTATTAATTTTCTTCCAATTAAAAGACTTTCCCTTAAAAATTTAAGGAAAATTATCATCTTTACGGGCAAAAGCAGGAAGTAATGGACTGGAAGAACAAAACAGTTGTGATCACCGGGGCCTCATCCGGGATCGGCCGTGCACTGGCTGTAAACCTTGCAGGGCGGGGTGCCTCGCTGGTGCTTGCCGCCAGGAATCATGCGGCTCTGGAGGAGGTGGCTTCGGGTCTCAAATCCGGAGGCAGCCGCCTGCTGTGCGTGAAAACGGATGTGAGCACCGAAGCAGACTGTGTCCGCCTGATAGAAGAAACCAGCCGTTTCTCCGGAGGGATCGACGTGCTGATCAACAATGCCGGCATCAGCATGCGGGCCATGTTTGGCGAAGTTGACCTGAAAGTCCTTCATGAACTGATGAATGTAAATTTCTGGGGAGCCGTTTATTGTACCAGGTATGCCCTGCCCTTCCTGCTGCAATCCGGAGGATCAGTGGTTGGGGTATCTTCCGTTGCAGGTTACAAGGGACTGCCCGGGCGCACCGGCTATGCTGCCTCCAAGTTTGCCATGCACGGATTTCTGGAAACGATACGGATCGAATATCTCAAACAGGGTCTGCATGTGCTGATCGCCTGTCCGGGATTTACCGCATCCAACATCAGGCAGACTGCCAGGGGTAAGGACGGTCATCCGCAGCAGGAATCCCCCCTGGACGAAAACAAACTGATGCCTGCAGAAAAAGTTGCTGAATATATCGTCAGGGCCATTGAAAAAAGAAAGCGGAGCATCATTCTGACCACCCAGGGAAAACTGACAGTGAACCTCAACAAATTCTTCCCCGGCCTGGTCGACAAGCTGGTGTACCGGCACATGGCCAAAGAGCCGGATTCACCTTTCAGATAAACTGAATCTTAATGAAAACGCGAAGCACTATTCGTTCAGATTCAGTAATACCGATGATTCCTGCAACATATTTTTCGCATGCCTGTGTTCCATCGATATAAATTTTCCTTGCATCGGCTTGCAGATTGTGCTATCTTGGCTGTGCAATTTACAGGTTAAAATCAAACATATTATTAGATAAGATACTATATATGAAACAGTTAACTCTTGAAATTCTACCCAAAAAGGGCCTTGGTCAGGTGCAATTCGGCGAGGCAATGGAAACCCTGGTGGAATACCTCGGACCTCCTGAGGACATGGAAGAACTGGAAGATGCCGATGAATTCCCGACCATCATCCTGAATTATTTTGACCAGCGGATCACCGTTTTCCTGGAGGGGATCGAAAAACAGGTGATCTCATGTTTTGAGGTGGATAACGATAAGGCTTTGATGTTCGGTCGCTGGGTATTTACCCTTAGCGAAAAGGAAATCAAGGAACTGATGATGTCGGAGGGATATCACCTTCTGGATGAAGCCATGGAGGAATGGGGAGAAAAACGGGTCACTTTTGAGGATGGCATGATCGACTTCTTTTTCGATAAAGACGGAAAACTGATCTCGGTGAACTGGGGAGTGCTGGTGAATGACAAGGGAGAGGTGGAAGAGCTTTAGAAATTTCGTGTGCACGTTTGCACATTACGTGGAAACGTATTGTACATGTGCACATTACGTGGAATCATGTTGCACGTGAGTACGTGAGGTGGTGATGTTTTGCACGAATGCAGAGTGATGTATACCGACACGGAACAGTTTTGCGGAAAAGTTTGTCATAGCGGTGTACGGCATAGCTCAGTCTAAACAGCTTTGCATGCGCAAACCTGTCAAGACTGAGTATGGTTAAGTGTCGGAAATTACCACGTGATTATTGTGCCTCCCGCGGGTGAAACTGCAGGATTGCAGCACGCAGGTATTCCCTGTCGAGATGGGTGTAAATCTCAGTAGTGGTGATGGATTCGTGACCCAGCATCTCCTGGACGGCCCTCAGGTCGGCCCCTCCTTCCACCAGGTGGGTGGCAAAGGAATGCCGGAAAGTATGCGGACTCACATGCTTTTTTATCCCTGCACGCAGGCTCAGGTCTTTGATAATAGTAAACACCATGACCCTGCTCAGGCGGCTTCCCCTGCGGTTCAGGAATACGATGTTTTCGTTTCCTTTGGTCACCGGAACATGTGATCGGATTTCCCTGATATAGGCATTGATCAGTTGTATGGCTGTCCTGCCAATGGGCACCAGCCGCTCTTTATTGCCCTTCCCGGTCACGCTGAGGAAACCTTCCTCAAAATGCAGGTCATTGATCCTGAGACTGACCAGTTCCGATACCCGCAATCCGCAACTGTACAAAGTCTCGAGCATGGCCCGGTTCCGCTCCCCTTCCGGTTTGCTCAGGTCGATCTGCGCAATGATAAGGTTGATCTCCTGCACGCTGAGCACCTCCGGCAACTTTCTCCCTAATTTCGGCAACTCCAGCAACTCTGTCGGATTCTTCATGCTCAGGTTCTCCAGGAGCAGGTAACGGTAAAAGGTCCGTAAGCCCGAGATGATCCGGGCCTGGCTGCGCGCCGACATACCCAGTCCGGCCACCCACTGAACGAAATCCTGTAAATCCCTCAGTTCCAGATCGGCCGGTTGTCCCTTCCATGACCTGTTCTCCAGATATTGCGTCAATTTCTCCACATCATGCGTGTAGGCATCCACGGAATTTTCCGATAAGGAACGCTCAAGCTGAAGCCAGGAACGGAAGCCGGTGAGGAGGGAGGACCACATAATGTTTAGAAGTTTAGGGTTTAGGGTTTGGTCATGCTGAGCGGAGTCGAAGCATTGTTTATGGGTTTAGGTGTTGAGGTTGAGGTTGAGGTTGAGGTTGAGGTTTTGGTCATGCTGAGCGGAGTCGAAGCATTGTTTA
>CAZSQJ010000001.1:205312-210299 GCA_964608665.1 uncultured Bacteroidales bacterium
TCAGAATTCAGAATTCGTCATTCCTTCGGCGTGCTGATCGCAGCGTCCTGGCATTGATCTCATTTACAGACGCTTAAACATTTCAATTGAGAAGTGTACCAGTTTCCATAGAATTGTTGCCAGAAATTTGAGACTTCCGGCGTGTTTTGAACGCTTTGCATCGGTATACCTATCCCGGGATTGATCCAGGCATATTTTTCCTGATTAGACTGATTCCAAATTTCAATGGATGCTTTGTATTATATAAAAAAATGATTTAATTTTGATTAGAATATAAATCTTTGATAATCAATTATATTAAGTCTACATCCCCTTACCTGGCATAAGGTTAGAGGCACTTTGGTTGTCAGTCTCCGACCGTTTATACACTATAAATCAATACATATGAAAACGATTTTGACTTTTGCAGCAACAGTCTTCTTCTTTGGAATTACTTTCAGCCAGATCCCAACTGATGGTCTGGTGGCCTGGTATCCATTCAATGGAAATGCCAATGATGAGAGCGGGAATGGGATTGATGGCGTTGTTTATGGAGCAGTCTTAACTTCGGACAGATTTGGTCAGGACAGCCATGCATATCTGTTTAATGGGGTGAATAATTCAATAAGAATAGATACATCTTTCTTTGATAACGGATGGAATGAGTATTCGGTTTCTGCCTGGTTCAATTGTTATAATATAAACAAGACCAGGCAATGTCTGTTAAATACGATCCCCCATAACGGTTTGTCAATTGTTTATCATTATTCTCAAAACACCCATACGATTTCATTTTGGAAGAATTCTGATCCCGGCATTGTTGCCTGGAATATTTTGGCCAATGCTCAATCTGAAATGCAGAACTTCAGTCAAAACCAATGGTACCATCTAACCTTTATCAAATCTTCTAATGTTTACAAGATTTATCTAAACGGGATTCAGGATACGACTTTTTCAGCCAGTGTAAGCCCAATTAGTTACCCTTGCGGAATTATCATCGGTTCTATTTCTGCAGTTGCATCCCTTGAATACTTCAGCGGCAAGCTTGATGATTACAGAATTTACAATCGTGCCTTAACCCAGGCTGAGATTACCGCCCTGTACCAGGAAGGAAATTCTTTCGATATTAGCGGAACGCTTACATACGACAATGCCGCCAACACTCCCCTCTCCTGTTGTACAGTGCTGCTAAAAGATACCTCCGGAAATGTGATTGACACCACAGATACCGGCACCAATGGCGAGTATACCTTCACTGGATTGCAGGATGGCATATACAGCCTCACGGCAACTACAGCGAAAACACCCGGAGGTATCAACAGCCTGGATGCCCTTGAAGCCTTAAAGCACTACACTGAATTCATAACCCTTACAGGCCTCAGGTTCCTGGCTGCCGATGTCAATGGCAACGGATATATCAATTCCTCTGATGCACTTGTCATCGCCAAACGTTACACTGAACTCATCCTCACTTTCCCCATCGGCAACTGGGTCTTTGAAGAACCCACTTTCACGCTCTCAGGCTCTCCAGTGGTGGTGAACTTCAAGGGGCTGTGTACAGGGGATGTGAACGGGAGTTATGTGCCTCCCATCAACTGCTTCAAAGTATGTGGGGACATTCTGTTTGATGACAGGGATGGAAAGGCGTATGCTACTGTGCAGATAGGGAGTCAGTGTTGGATGAGGGACAACCTGAACATTGGTTCGTATATTGAAAGCACTGTTGCTTCGAGTCCTCATTCAAATGGTTCAAATAATGGGATTATCGAAAAATATTGTCTCGACAATAATCCTTTAAACTGCAATTCATTGGGTGGTTTATATGATTGGGATGAAATGATGGGATATTCAAATGTTCCCGGGTCGCAGGGGATTTGTCCGCCTGGTTGGCATATACCCACTGATAATGAATGGTGTATTTTAACAACTTTTGCAGACCAAAGTATTGATTGCGGTATTTATGGCTGGTCTGGAACTGATGCCGGAGGAAAGCTTAAGGAAACTGGCCTTTCACATTGGAATCCAAATATCGGCGCAACCAATGAAAGCGGATTTACAGCTATTGGAGCAGGATACAGAATTTTTTACGGAAACTTTGCCAACCTTAGCGAATATGGATATTTCTGGTCATCAACTCAATATTCTACGCTTAATAGTATTTACCGGGCAGTTGGTTCTGTGAGAGCAGATCTTTACAGGTTCCATTTCAGTAAAACTGCAGGATTCTCTGTACGCTGCCTTCAAAACTGTATGCCACCTTCTCAATCCAATGCAGGAGAGGACCAGTCAAATATCATAGGTGAAACTACAAATCTCACTGCCAATGATCCTGGTCCGGGGGAAATGGGAACCTGGGGTATCATCAATGGCACTGGCGGTTCTTTTACTGATATCCACAATCCTGCAACTACTTTCAACGGGACAACAGGTAGTACATATATTTTGCAATGGCAGCTGACCAATGGTTGCGGTAACAGCACTGCAGATGAAGTAGTTATTTCCTTCTATGCTGCCATGGGAATGCCTTGTCCTGATATGCCTTCCTTTGAATACGGAGGCCAAACATACAATACTGTGCAGATTGGAAATCAATGCTGGATGAAGGAGAATCTGAATGTCGGGACCATGATCAATGGAACCCAGAATATGACGGACAATGGAATCATTGAAAAATACTGTTATAACAATGAACCCTCAAATTGTGATGTGTATGGAGGACTTTATCAATGGTATGAAGTAATGCAATACCTTGTCAAGCCGGGTAAAAGAGGAATCTGTCCAACAGGATGGCATCTTCCGACTGTGGAAGAATGGTGCACCCTGACCACTCATATAGATCCAAGTGTGAACTGTGAAGCAAATGGATTGAATGGGACAGATGTTGGAGGGAAAATGAAAGAAACGGGCTTTTTCCATTGGTCAACGCCCAACACAGGAGCAACGAATGAAAGTGGATTCTCTGCTCTTGGTGCCGGCTTACGGTCCGAGTCAGGAAATTTTCTTAATCAGTTTCAATATTCATATTTCTGGTCCTCTGATCTATACACCTCATCCTGGAGTAGTTGGGGCCGGTTATTAGCATACAACCTATCTAATATAAGCAATGATTATTGGGGCAGGGCAGCCGGTTTGTCAGTCCGTTGTATTAAAGACTCCTGTACCCAATCCGATGCCGGCCAGGATCAACTCAACATCATAGGCACATCTGTCGTTCTTTCAGCAAACATTCCTCCACAAGACGAAACAGGAACATGGACGATTCTGAGTGGCAATGGTGGTTCTTTTGGGGATACTCATGATCCCTCAACAAACTTTTATGGGACAGCTGGCACTTCCTATACCCTAACCTGGCAACTCTCAAACTCATGCCAGAGTTCTGATGATATTCTGATCTCCTTTGCAGCCGGGCCGGGTCAGCCTTGTTATAATGTGTCTTCATTCGTATATGGCCATCAAACTTATCACCCCGTTCAGATTGGCACACAGTGTTGGATCCGGGAGAACCTCAACATCGGAACAATGGTCGTGGATGACGCCACCGGGATAGCTCACACACATACCAGCAATAATGGAATCATTGAAAAATTTTGCTATGACAACGATACTGTTTTTTGCAATATCTACGGCGCTTATTACGATTGGGATGAGATGATGCAATATTCAACCCTTGCCGGCAGTCAGGGGATTTGTCCATCTGGATGGCATTTGCCAACCAGCGGAGAATGGAATGTCCTGATTAATTATCTTGGTGGAAACAGCAATGCAGGAGGAAAAATGAAAGAAGCTGGTTTATTCCATTGGTCTTCTCCGAATACAGGTGCAACAAACGAAAGTGGCCTTACGATTCTTGGTGCCAGCGGACGTGGTTCTGGCGGTGGCACGCACTTTATTGATCTTTATAACCAATACTGGAGCTCATCACAGACAGATGCTGGGAATGCAGCAGACTTTTATCTGTATTACAATTCATCAGTTATCAACCAAAGCAGTGATGATAAGGCTTATGGATTCTCTGTTCGTTGCGTAAGGGGTGAGGGCACCGGCTGCACCCCTATGCCCACGCCTTCCGATGCCGGGCCTGACCAGAATGTGACGGGCACTACCACTAACCTGGCGGGCAATACACCCTTGAGCGGAACCGGATTGTGGAGCATTGTTTCCGGCACAGGAGGCAGTGTTGCCGATCCCGGCAACCCGCTTTCAACCTTCAGTGGTGTGTCGGGTAACACCTACACCCTGGTCTGGACCATCACCACCATTTGTGCCGCATCCACGGATACCGCTCAAATCACTTTTACAAGCCCTTCATTCACTTGTGGCTCACCCTTAAACGATACCCGCGACGGGCAGGTGTACAGCACGGTACAAATAGGCAGCCAGTGCTGGATGCAGCAGAACCTTAACATAGGGACAATGGTTATGACAACGAGCACTGGTTCAAGTCATTCCAACTGTAGCAACAATGGAATAATAGAAAAGTATTGTTACAATAATGATCCCTTTAAATGTAGTGAATTTGGAGGATTATATGATTGGAATGAAATGATGGACTATAATTCGGCACCAGGGGAATTAGGTATCTGCCCATTAGGATGGCATTTACCAACAAGTGAAGAGTGGTGTACGTTATTGCAGTTTCTTGATCCAACATTGACATGCTATATTACGCAAAACAGTTCAGCTGTAGGAAAATTAAAAGAAACGGGGTATCTCCATTGGAATCCACCAAATACTAGTGCAACAAATGAAAGTGGGTTTACAGCTCTTGGTTCAGGTCAGCGCGATTATACTGGTTATTTCACAAGTATTAATGAGCTAGCTTCTTTCTGGACTTCAAATGAATACACATCAACGTATTCGTATTATATTGGTTTTACAAATAATGGTTTAGGATTACAACAAGGTAATAATTACAAAACAAAAGGATGGGGTGTTCGATGTATTAAGAATCAATAGGGCACCTCTAAAAACATGTTTTTTAACAAAAGCATAAAGACAAAAATATCTT
>CAZSQJ010000002.1:0-85887 GCA_964608665.1 uncultured Bacteroidales bacterium
TCAAAAGAAAATGGATCACCTTCAGTCCAGGTTCGGGAGTTTATTACATAGGAGTATATTCAAAGAGTTTAACGGCTGTCTGAATTTTAACAAGTATGTTGTCAAGCTTTCGGTTTAAATGTTCTCAGTGGGCATCAGATCAAAAAATGACGAAACATTATTCTGACCATGCTCCGGTTCACGAAGCTGCAAAAGCAACTTTCAGCATGGAGTAATCATCGGGGAAATGGGTGGCATGGAGGTCGGTTTTCAGACGCTCATGGATTTCCGGTAAGTTCAGCATGAGGTTCTCACCCAGGAAGCCATAGAAATCCTTCAACAGCAAGGATTTCCCCATGGCGGTTCCGAACTCATACACCCCGTCCGAAAACAGCAATATCCCCGCGTCTTTTTCAATTTCCACTGTGGTTGTTATATAATGGATTCCCGGTACACAGCCCACGGCAATACTTGCCGGACCAAGTTCCTTGGTTTGCCGGTCTCCGCATACCATCACGGGTGCAGGATGGCCGGCACACACATAGGTCAGCCTGGAATCGTGCTTCGAATACACTCCGTACCAGATGGAGAAAAACAAGCCCCCATGTTCCTCGTACTGGAAGATGTCATTCAATCCGCTCACCACCTCCGCCGGATCTTTCAGGTTCATGGCCTGTTGGGTGCGGCTGTTCAGGATGTTCATCACCGACACCGCATGTAAAGCCGGACCAACGCCATGACCGCATACATCCAGGATATAAAAGGCGAAATGTTCAGGATCCAGCCAGCGGTATCCGAATGCATCCCCCCCGAGTTTACTGGAAGGAATGAAGACCCAGTCGGTGGAGATGGTGTCGTTATTACTGACCGGGGGCAATAAAGACTGAATATACTCCCGGGCTTTGTCCAGGTCGGCCTGGATGATGGCATCCTTATGCTGAAGGATGGTATGGGCCCTTCGTTTGTTACGGAGCATTACCGCCACAATGGTCACGATTACTCCCAGCAGCAGCACACCTGCCAGGGCGGAAAAGATCAGGGCTTTCTGCCTGTTGTTCTTTTCGGTGAGCACCTCCACCTCCTTCTGTTTCAGCAAGGCCTCTCTGCTAGCTTCCAGGTTGGCGATCTGCTTTTGTTTCTCCAGGGAAAAGAGGGAGTCTTCCAATGTTTTGGATTCTTTGAATGCTTCCAGGGCTGATTTGTAATTTCCCTGTGCAGTGTAGGCTTCATATAAACCTTTCAGCGTTTCTTTCTCAAACTCCCTGTCGCCCATCTCCTGCGCCATACCATTGGCTTTGGTCAGGTATTCCACGGCAAGATTCAAAAACCTGTGCCGGTCAACAACATGGCTTCGCCTCCATTCAGTCTCCTTTGGCGTTGTATCCGTTGCCATGGCCGTATACACTAAGCCGAGTGTGCCAATGCAATATGCAGCTCCCTGTGTATCCCCAATTTCTTCCGAGATTGGCAGTGCCTGGCTTACACATTCCAGGGCCTTACCGTAATCTTCAAACTCATGGTAAAGATTACCCAGATTCAGAAGGTTTTGAGAGATCAGGTATTTATTGTCCATCTTCTTCGACAGTTCGAGGGCTTTCTGATAACTCTCCTGTGCTTTCGGGAAATTCTGCAGTGCCTGGTAGGCCACAGCGATATTGCTCCACGTAATCCCCAGGTAATACGTGTCTTTATTGTTCTCAAAAATCTTCTGCGCCTTTTCATAATACCAGAAAGCTTTTGTGGGATTTTTCAGGTTCATGTAGGTAAGGCCGATGTTTCCGTAAGTAATGGCCGATCCTCCTTCATTACCCTTTTTATCCGATGCCACAAGACAACGGTAAAAACATTCAAGGGCCTTATTATACTCCGATAATTTCGTCCAGGCATTGCCCAGGTTGTTCTCCATTCCGGCGATCATATCTACATTTCCGATCTCTCTTGCCAGTTGCAGGGCGCTTTGGTGATGCTCCCTGGATTTATGGAAATCCCCCAGAAAACCGTAGGTGTTTCCAATTTCATCATTCGCAATGGCCAGCCATCGTTTGCTTTTTTTCTTAATGGCCAGATCGAGGGCTTTCTTTCCCCATTCAATACCTTTGGAAGCATCCGACAACTGATAGTGAATGCAAATCCTGATGTACGTCCTGAACAACATCGTGTCATTGGTGGCTTTCGGCACTGCCTGCAGCAGGGAATCCAGCATTTCCTGACCTTGTTTTTGTGCATGGAGATTCAAAAAAGACAGCATCCCCATCATCACCAGAAAGATTCTGATTTTCATGGAATTATGTATTAGAAGTTTATAAAAAGATTTGGCACCTACGTTAATCAACTGTTAATCAGTAAAAAAGGGAAAGACCGGAGTAGGTTCAAAAGCACGAATATAAGGAAATATGTAGCCCTTGTCAATAGACCAGGGAGATAAAGGACAATGTTGCTTCATCGCCTGTGGTTGCGGCAGCCAGAGCATAGAAAAAGGCTTTGTTCCCTGGGAATGAGGCCGGAGCATATGAGCAGGATCAGCGGCCTCCTGCCCGGCAGATATGAAAGGTTTCCCATACCATTGCCGGCCCGGAGGCTCCACCGGACCTCAGGGTGGAGCCCCTGGCCGGAGCTATCCACTACCGGAGTTTGGACAAGGTAACGCAGGGGGGGCTATAGTCCGCAGATTACGAGGATTAACGCGGATTTATTTATTTGGATATATGGAATTATTGTTAAAGGAAGAAACTTACCAAATAATCGGAGCCTGTTATGAGATGCATATAGTTGAATTAACGGTACTTACCGCACTTACAACCCAGCATGAGGCTCAACTAATCAACTATCTGAAGGCAACAGGCTCAAAAGGTGGACTGTTGGGGAACTTTGGTTAGAGAAGCCTAAGATACAAGCGGTTAGTTTTAGAAAATCCGCGAAAATCAGCTCAATCCGCGAACATACCACCGATGACCTGTGGGCGCCTGGAAGCATTGAGAAATGTCTTCTAACCGCATATGACCTGGAATTGTTATACCGGACCCTCTTTAAAGGCTTCTTTTTCGAAAGCATTGTCGAAGTAAGGATGTTTTCCCCTGAACAGTTGAATAAGTGTTGAAGCCAGGTAGAGCGGGCCGAAAAAAGGGCCCCAGCAGCGGTATTGCCTCACATGAACCCGTTCATGACTTCTCAGGCGTTCAAGCTCACGCGCACTGACACTCAGGATGATCTGTCCAAGGGTGATGGTGGAGATGAAGGGCCGTTTCCGCTTGTTTTCGAACCACCTTTCCGGATGCCCCCCCCACACTTCCAATACTCCTCCGCGAACCGCTGCTCTGGCTCCCAGAAACATCATGAAAACCGCAGGAAGGATTCCTGCAAGGGTGTACGGCAGTGCCCAGATAAAGCGCAGCATACTCAGAAGGGAATGGATTTGTCTGATAAATGTCACTTTGTTTGACTTTGCATCTTAAGCAAAAGTAACCCGAAACAAACTGTTATTTGCGAAATAAGCCTAAACGGAGGGAGTAAAGCCTGCTTATTAACGGTTCTTCATTAGCCAAGTTGCGAAGAAGGCTTATATTGCAGGTTCCCGGGATGGCTTTACCGGGTTTTTTCTTTCATTCACCGATTTTAGCTTTCACAGAGAAGTCTGTGCCGCTACTTTTGCCCTGTCAACGATGAAGTTTAAACTAAAAAATAATTGCGTCATGGAAATTCAAAGAACTGATGAAAGGGAAGACAAACCGAGGTGTTCGTCCAGGCCCAAATCCTATATCTTCGGACTGCTTGTACTGCTCTTCGGGGTATTGTTACTGATGAGAAACACCGGTGTGATCGACCGCGAAGTATGGCGGATATTCTTCTCATGGGAGATGCTGCTGATTGCCATCGGCCTGATCAACCTGTTCGACCGCAGCCGTCCGCTGGGGATTATCCTGATCATGATCGGATCAATATTTCTTATACCGGATGTCTTTCATATCAGCATGAACATTCACCATGTACTGTGGCCTGCCGTGCTGATCGTGATAGGCTTGTTCATCATTTTCGGCCACGGCCGGCGGAAGCACCAGTTCAAAGTGACCCATTCGGAAACCACCGACGACAGACTCGATGAAACAGTGGTGTTTGGCGGTACCGAGCGGATGATCATCACACCAGCATTCCGTGGCGGAGAGATTGTGAATGTGTTCGGGGGCAGCAAGATCAACCTCACCCAGTCGAAACTGGCCGATGAAGTCCAGGTATTGGAGGTGACCTGTGTTTTTGGAGGAACTACGCTCATCGTTCCGCCCGACTGGAACATAAAAATAGAGACTACCCAGATATTCGGAGGTTTTTCAGATAAAAGGGGGAATATCCCGGTAGATCATAGCAAAACCCTGATTATTAAGGGAGTGACAATATTTGGCGGCGGAGAGTTAAAACTCTTCTGATCACTCCAAGGGGCAATTCGGAAAACTGCAGTCAGCGCCATGATATCAAGGATATTTCAAAGCCGGAACCTGATCGCTTACGCCACCGCCTGGGTAGTAGTGATGTTTGTTCACTTTCTGCTGTTATTGCTGATTTACAGGCTCGATGCCTTGGATGCCCTGGCCGACAGCCTTGTTTACAACCTTTGCTTCGCGCTGATCGGTATCGGATTGTGGATGATCGTGGAGTTTACCGGAATGGCCGGTAAAACCGTCAGGGAGTCCTGGGTTCAGTATCTGACGATTGGCGTATTGTCGGTGTTTGTCTGGGATCAGGGAAGCAGCGGACTCCTGGTGTTGCTCCGGCAGGGGAATGCGGATTACCTGGCTTTTCTTGAAGAGACCCGGACGATGCGGATCGTAAGCGGGGCATTGTATTATCTCATCCTGATGGCCGTGCTGATCATCCTTGTGAGCCGGCGGACACTGCTGCAGCAGAAGCAGCGGGAGAACCTGCTGCTGGCTCAGTTACGCGAGGCTGAACTGAATATGCTCAAATCACAGATCCGCCCGCATTTTCTGTTCAACAGCCTGAATTCCATCAGTGCCCTCACGCTTGACGACCCTGAGAAAGCCCGTGAAATGGTGATCAAGCTCAGCGACTTCATGCGTTATTCCCTGACTTTCCAGGGGGAGAGCATGAGCACCCTGTCCAGTGAGCTGTATCATATCAGGTTATTCCTCGACATTGAAAAGGTCAGGTTTGGAGACAGATTGCAGGTTGTATACGACATATGCGAAACATGCGGCGACTGGCCCCTGCCTTCGATGATACTGCAACCTATGATTGAGAATGCCGTGAAATATGGTGTTTACGAATCCACCCGACCTTCCTGGATACGGGTAGAGGCGGAGCAAGTTTCCCCCATGATGATGCAGGTCAGGATCAGGAACCCTTTCGATGCCGAAACGAGCGTGAAGCGGGGCACCGGTACCGGGCTGGCCAATACTTCCAGACGCCTGGACACAGTGTACAAGATCCCCGGCTTGTTGTCATCCGCAACGAAAAACGGTATTTTCACCATCCAGATAAACTTCCCGAAACATGGAAAAGATCAAAGCGATCATCATTGACGATGAACCCCTTGCGAGAAAGATCATTGCGGGCTATCTCGCCGGTGAAGACGATATTGCATTGTGTGGCGAGTGCGAGAACGGTTTTGATGCGATGAAGATGATATCGGCCACACAGCCCGACCTGCTTTTCCTCGATATTCAGATGCCGAAGGTGGATGGTTTTGAGTTACTCGAGGTCATGCCTGCGGGGCCTGAGGTGATCTTTACCACGGCATACGACCAGTATGCCATCAGGGCTTTTGAGAACAATGCCGTGGATTACCTGCTGAAACCCTTTTCAAGGGAGCGCTTTCAACAGGCGCTGGAGAAGGTAAGGCAAAGGATGACTGCCGGCAGGCGGGAAGGGATTCATGCCTTGCAGCAGCAGCTGGATGACAGTAAAACCGATCTCAGGCGTGTGGTGGCCAGGGTTGGATCAAAAATCCATGTGATCCCGGTTGAAAGCATCCGCTTTGTGGAAGCCCAGGACGATTATGTGATGATCCACAGCACCTCCGGCAATTTCCTGAAAGAGAAAACCATGAAGTATTTTGAGCAGGCCCTGCCCCAGGAAGATTTTCTCCGGATTCACCGCGGATGCATTCTGAACCTGCAGTATTTACAGTCGGTTGAAGCCTATGCCAAAGACACCCACCTGGCCATTTTAAAAAGCGGTGAAAAACTCAGGGTCAGTGCCGAGGGTTATAAACGCCTGAGAGAGAAGCTTTCTTAAACTCCGTTTCGGATAAAAAAAATTTTCAATCATTCATGGGGCGAATGATGACTTTCCTAAATTTGTCATGTATTCGGGATAGGTTTCATCTTATAAAACTCAAAACATGCAAAAGAGATTTAGCTTTTTGCTGGTAGTCATTATGGCCGCTTTTCTGATCACGCCAGAAAATGAACTGTTAGCAGGTTCGCCCGGGAAAAATCAGGCCGGTCAGCCTGCAGTGCTGCAGCCTGCCGGAGAAAGTGGCGCATATCTGGAAACGCTGAACACCATGAAAAAACGGAGAAAAAAGCGCAAAAAGGGCAAGAGCCGCAGCAAGGGCGGAGGTACAGCCTTTGATCAGGGCGTTTCCGTGATCAGCCTGGGTTATGGTTTCCCTAACCTGAACAAATCGGTATTCAAAGTGTATAAAAGCTATCTGGGTTACAAGGTGGAAGGATCGGGGCCATTTCATGCAAAATTCGAATACGGCATCACTGAAAGTCTGGGCATCGGCCTGAGTATCAATACAGTGAATGCCAAGGCATCCTGGAAAGACACCTATGAAGAATTTGATACCGTGACCTTTCAATACGTTGAGAAAGAATATACCGAGGGATTCAAATATTTCAGTCTGGCTGCCAATATCCGGCTGAACTACCACTTCGTTACGAATGAAAACCTGGATGTTTATGCGGGATTGGGGTTGGGTTACAACAATGCCAAATACGAATACTTTTCTGACTATGAACTTTCACCAGTGCTCAGCCTGAGCAGCATTTTCCCGCTTGGGTTCGAGATCACGGCAGGTTTGCGATACTATTTTACACCCAATATTGGCATTTACGTAGAAAGCGGTTTGGCCAAATCGGCATTCCAGGGGGGCCTGGCCATTAAATTCTGATGTCCTGCGGGTGGGCAATAAAATAATACTCCCTGCCTGAGCGGAAGCATTCTTCCAGTGCATTGGCGCTGAGCGTGGGTTTCTTTCTGAGATAATCTTTCAGCAGCGAAATCTGCAATCCGGTTGCAGTGATCAGTTCATGCATCATGGCAGGGGTTACCCCATAGCAATCGGCTGCTCCGAGACCAAATTCGAAGATAATGAAGGGCTTATCCCTTGTGATCATTTCCCTTGCACCCCTGATGACGGCATACTCAGCTCCTTCCACATCGATCTTCATGAAACCGATCTTCACCGTCTGATCCAGGAGCTGATCCAGCGGGACGGCCTCCACGGCAATTTCCTGTATTAAAGGATTCTTAATGTCGTATTTCCTCTTTTTCAGTCCGGAGTAGGCAGGTGCATTCAATACGTACTGAAAACTGACGGTTTGATGCACATCGCTCAGGGCATAGGGCATGATATGCACGGCCTTTCCCGGATATTTTTCTTCGAGCTGCCGGCTGAATTCAGGAATGGGTTCAAAGGCCCAGTGGGTCCCTTTTGGACATAATTTCAGGATCACATCCAGGATTTCTCCTTTGTGGCATCCCACATCGATACAGCAGGAATCAGGCCTGAGGATGCGTTTCATGATCCGGAGGGTGAGCCTGTCGTACTGCTGGTTCCTGGTCAGATCGAGGTGCAGGATGAACAGCAGTTTTTTAAGGATGTGCTTGATTCTTTGGTGCATACATTGTTTTGCCGTAAGGCTGAAAAGCTGCAAAGATACCCAATCCGTCGGAACTTCCTTGTCGTGATTTCAGTGTTTATAAGGTAATTCCCCTGCTTTGACGGAAATTTCCAGATCATTTTCTTCCGGGGGGATGGGGCAGGAGTATTTGTGGTTATAAGCGCAGTAGGGATTAAAGCAGGTGTTAAAATCGAGCAGAAGACGGTCACTTTCAGGGATTTGCAGTTCCATGAACCTGCCTCCGCCATAGGTTTCCCTTCCTGATGTTTCATCGGTGAAAGGCATGAAGAGGTAATGCTCATAGCCGGGTTTCTGGCTTAATTCGACCGGCTGAAAGACAGTGAGGCTGCATTTCTTCCCCTGCAGGTTGAAATGTAGTTTTCCGTATATTCTGTATTCCGGCCTGCGGTCTGTGGTGGTTTTCATCCTGATGACGGGCGGATCCTGGTTCCTTAACAGCTCAGCCACGGTGCAGAAGGTTGTATCGTAAGGGTAGTACTCCAGTCCTTCGAAATATTGCATATCATCCGCTGTGAGGGGAGATTTCCCGGGGATTTGGAATTCTTTGTCCTTTTGCACTCTTTGTTCCATGACGGTGGTCAACTGGTTTATTCGTGCCGTGTCATGAATTGTAAAGATCTGAGCTTCAGAGCTTAAAATAAGGAAAAGGAAGAATGGCAGCAGCAGACGGCGCATGTTTCTTTTCATGCAGTAAGTATTTTGGGAGCAAAAGTAAGCCTAATGATTGCAGCTTCTTTGTTCCTGAAGAAAAAAGCGGGGGCTGGTAGGAAGCATTTACATCTCCGAAGCAGCAGGCTGAAATCAGGGGGGTCACGTCCTGGCCTGATACCGCGATGGTGGCCGTATCCGTGAAGTACCAGTTTCCTGCCGGGAAGGCATTGATGACGCCGGCCCAGCGTCTCATCACCAGCAGGGCATCGCCTGCGTTGATTGTCCCGCTGAGATTGACATCCGCAATGGTAACCTGAAAGGGGGTGAAAGGTTCAAGGCCGACGGAATACCTTGCCATCAGCAATGCATCCACAGTATTGGCGCCTCCCCAGGCTTTTGCTGTTGATGCCTGCAGCTTGTAGTTACCGTTTTCCAGGCAAACGAAGCGGAAAACACCGGCGGGATCGCTCAGGGTGGAATCCAGCAGGTTCTCCTGGGCGTCATACAGACGGATTTTCGTGTCGTTCATGGGGGATTGCTGGGTGTTTGCATAAGTAACGGTTCCGTTGATAACGGGTTTGCTGATGAGCGTCAGGGTTTGTGTAGCCGTTCCGGTGCACCCCTGAGAGTTGGTATAGGAGTAAAACACCGTGTAGTAGCCGGGAAAGAGTAAAGCCGGATTGAAATAGCCGCCCGAGACGCCGATACCCATATAATTGCCCCCCGGAGGAGATCCGCCTGTCAGCAGCAGGGGCGGGCCCTGTTTGCATATCTGGGGTAAGGGCTGCAGGCTCACCACCGGAAGGGGTTTGGCCGTGATCATGACTGCATTGGTCTTTGCGCATCCGGTGGCTGTAATGGTTTCGGTAAGATAAAAGGTTGTGCTTGCTCCAATGTATGCCAATGGATTAGAAATGAATGAGGTAAATCCCGGAGGAGCAGATGTCCAGTGATAGGTGTTTCCACTTACAGGTAAGACCCCTAGCGATATAAAACTTCCTGTGCAGGCACTTTGCGGTGGACCGGTATTGGCCTGGGGCAGGGGATTCACGGTGATTGTAACGGACCCGGTTGCCGGGCAGCCGTGATCCGAAGTGACAGTCAGGAAATAGGTTGTGGTGGTCTGTGGACTGACAGGCGGATCAGCCAGGGTGGAAAAGAAGCCGGGGGGCAGGGATGTCCATGTGTAGGTATATCCGGGCAAGGGAGAATTTCCCAGAAAATGGGTGTTTCCCAGGCAGATGGCGGCTGCCGGGCCGGTGTTTACCACGGGTGGCGGATATACCGTGATTATGACGGAGTCGGTTTTGCTGCAGTTGTTAGCGGGATTGGTTTCGCTGAGGTAGTATGTTGTGCTGACCGGGGGTTGAACCACTGGATCGGAGACAGATGAAAAGAAGCCCGGCGGATTGGATGTCCAGCTGTATGTATTCCCTGGTACCGGCGGTCCGCCCAGGTTTGCAGGATTTCCGGGGCAAACACCCTGATCATCTCCTGCGAAAGCGGTTGGAAGCGGATTCACCGAGATCATGGTTGAATACGTGCTGGAACAAAGGTACTGGTTGGTAACGGTCAGATAGTAAGTGGTTGATTGGATGGGTGATACGAGGGGGTTGGAAAGGTTGGACTGGAATCCCGGAGGATCTGACGTCCACTGGTAAGTGTTCTGGGGATTGGGAATGCTGCCCAGGGGTACGGAGGATCCCAGGCAGATCGCTGCACCGGGTATGACAAAGGCATAGGGAACAGGCAGGATGCTTATTGTGACCGAGTCCGAAGCCTGACAGCCTGCCGCAGAAGTCACTGTAAGGAAATAGGAAGTAGTGATGACTGGAATTACAAATGGATTTGGAAGGGTTGAGGTGAATCCCGGCGGTTTGGAGGCCCAGAGGAAGGTTTCGCCCGCTTGTGCCAGGCCGCCGATCACGATCCCGTTGCCCTGGCAGATACTGGTATTGGCGATAATGTCGGGCTGGGGGAGCGGATTGACCGTAACCTGGGTAGTGACCGGGCCGAGGACTAGGGTTCCGACCGTTACCGTGAGTTCGTAAGTGCCGCCGAGAGCTGCAGGGATTGCGGGAATCTGTGGGTTTTGCAGATTGGAAACGAAACCGCCGGGCCCTGTCCATGCGTAGGAGCCGCCCTGGATGAAACCTGCCGTGAGCTGCAGGGTGTCGCCCTCGCACAGTGGGCTGTTGTTGCTTACCAGGGGGGGCAGCAGGCAGTTCATGGTACCGGTTCCCGATGTCTGGCTGAAGGTGATCTCACATGGCTGCCTCGAATAGTTGGTGATCAGCAGGACATAGTATTTTCCGGTGATTACCGCAGGAAGATCACAGGTTTCATAGCAGAGGGATGAATAGCTGCAGTCGATGACCTTGCTCTGGACAAGTCCTCCGTTGCAGGCCCCTCCCAGGGAATCGAACGGGCCCCAGCAGATAAAGTCAATGTCTACACAGGCGACAGCATACATATAGATATGAATATCTCCCGGATCACCCGCTTCAAACCAGAACCAGGCAGGGTCGGGCTGGGAGGCAAGACAGCCATAGTAAGGTCCGGACTGTGCAAGATTATTGCCGGTCCATGCCTCGTAAGTGTATGATTGTCCTGAGCAGATCCGGGTGGCCAGGCTGCAGGTGTGGTTAGGGTATGGGGCCTGACCGCTAAGCACGAGGTGCAGCAGGACAAAAATCACAGACCATGTGGTGGTCTTTGGGAAAAACATGTCCAATCCTCCACTCCAAAGTTACGAAAGATTTTTAAGAACTATAAAAAAACGGGGAAATTCAGTGATAATCCGGCAGGAATGGCCCGGGGCTCAGTCACCTGAAGTCCCGAGCAGCAGGATCGCCATGATGGCCAGGCCGATGCCGAGGATATTGAATTTGCTGAGTTTCTCCTTAAAGAACAGGCTTCCTGCGAGTGCTGACAGCCCGACGATACTGACATTCAGCAGGGGGACAAAGACACTCACGTCATAGATGCTGAGTCCTTTGAGAAAAAACAGCGTGGAGAACCAGTTCAGCAGGCCCAGGATGATGCCTGCGACCAGGGTACTGCCCGTAAACCTTCCCGTACGCTTTTTCCCCTGGAGGAAGAAGACCAGCAGGCCGATCCCCAGGCAGAAGAGGAAAGCGGTGGCGAGAAAGAGGGTGAAGTCGTTGGTGATGTAATAGTGCTGGGCTGCTTTGAGCAGGGAATCGTTTGCCCCCTGGGTCAGGAAGAGGAAGAAGGGGAGGAAGAAATACACACTTTTAACGGATTTTTGTTCCCTGCCGGAGTAAAATGTCAGGAAAAACGCGGCCAGCGCCATAATGATCCCGGCTATCCTCAGTGCACCGAGGGTTTCATTAAAAATGAGAAATCCGAGAATGACAGGAATAATGACCGACATTCGGGCGGAGATGGCTGTGATGGTAATGCCAACCCTGGCTGCGGAATGGGCAAAGAGGTTAAACCCCAGGATCAGAAGCACTGCGGCTGCGATGGATACCGTGAACCAGGGTTTTTCGGGGATCATGACGAGGGAGGTTGTGCCTGCTTCCTGCACAAAGCCGAAGGCGGCAGCAACTGCATAGTTTACGATAATGGCAGGCAGGATATGCACCCGGAAACGGTCGAAGAGGTTAAACGCAATCAGGATGGAGGTGGAGGTCAGAACGGCAAGCAGGAGGTAGATCATGGCGAAAACAATATCATACAGGATATCAATCCTTAAACGTGTAATCCCTGGTTGAAAAAGCAGTCAACACTGCCTTCACGAATATTCCGCAATTGGATAATCCCTCACGGATAGTGCATGAGGCAGTATGCTGGTTGACCGGGTTAAAAGTACACCGAAAAAGCATAGGAAGGTGTTCCTTCCCGGAAAGAAGAAAAAGCATGAGTGATGCATGTTTGTCATCAACAAAGCAGTGAAAAGGAATCCATAGGGATTGAATACCAACCAACAGGGACAACAGCGATGTGACACATCGGGATACCAACTTTAGAAGTCAAGGCTCAATGTTAAATGTCCTCCCAGCCCTTCTCTGACAATTCTCATTAAAGTTGTAAGCCGGATATCACTTGCATTATTTTCAATCCTCGAAATATAATTCTTGGTTGTACCCGCTTTCTCTGCAAGTTCCTCCTGAGTCATTTTCCTTTGTTTCCGGGCTTCCTGAATCAGCACACCGATCTTAAATGCCTCAAACTCCTCCTCAAATTTTTCACGTGTGGCTGTGCCTTTTTTCCCGTATTTTTCGTCAAGGTGTTCGTCCCAGTCTACTGTTTTATTCTTTCCTTCCTCTTTCATAGTAAAGCTTTTTTAAACGTTTTGCTTTTTCAATTTCATTTCGGGGGGTCTTGTCAGTCTTTTTCTGAAAGCCGTTAATCAGGATCACGAGATTTCCTTCGTCAAAAAAACAGAAGATCCTGTATATACCGACACGGAATGGGTTTGCAAAAAATATACTTCAGAACAGTGTACGGCATTACTCATTCTAAGCAGCTTTGCTTCGCAAACCTGGCAAGAATGAGTATATATTGCTGCCGACTTTCACACGGATCTCGAAAAGACCTTCATCTCCCTCTATATGTTTGAAGAATTTTTCAGGAACAATCTTTAACGTTCTCACCAATCCAATCACCCGGTCAATCCTGTCCTGAACTTTCTTTTTCTGTGAATTGTAAAATTCCCAGAACCCATCCCCATATACGATGACTTTCCTTTCAAATGCTCCGTTCATTTTGCAAAGTTACCTAATAAGACAACTATAACCAAGTTTTTTATAAGTTTTTTTTAACCATGTCTTTACTCACGCATTACAGGAGGGATTTGACCTGTCAGATTATTCCATCCAAGGTCAAGCAGGGAGCGTTCTTCGAGCTGGCAGACCAGTGGGCTGATCACCCCGTTCAGGTTATTGTTTGGAAGCTCAATAGCGGTCACGCGCTCCTGAAAAACATCGCGGTTTATTCCGTGCCAGTACCGGACACCCGTTAGCAGCCAGTTGGTATTATTGTACCATGTCGAACCTTTTTCAGTATTTATACTGAATTTTAGTGAAATACGTAGCAATTTTTTGTTAGATTCATTATACCGATGACTCTGTAAACACATTTTTCGCATTCCTGTATTCTTTCGGTATATTTGCCAGAAAAGTTTATTCATTCAGTCTCATGGAAGCGGTCATCATCAGACTTGCAAAAAATCCGGACCAGGGCTCTCTTTGCCGTTTCGTCCCGGCCAGTATCAATATCAATTATTGTCTGACCATTCCCGCCTGATGAAACCCAAACAGTTCGTTTCATATATCCTGCTGATTATCATTCCGCTGCTGGCATTTTTCCCGGTAACGGCAGGTCTGCATCCTTTGGTTCATGATATCATCACCACTGCCTTCCCGTGGCGGTTTTTTACCGGGGAATGTCTCCGGCATCAGATGTTGCCGCTCTGGAACCCGTACCAGCACCTGGGCTACCCCATCCATGCCGACCCGCAGAGCGGGGCCTGGTATCTGCCCGTATGGATCGTCGGTTCCCTTGCAGGCTATGATTTCTACACGCTTTCCTTTGAGTTCCTGGGGCACATTGTGCTGGCCGGGTTGGGTATGCGATGGTTGTCGCTTACGCTGAAACACAGTGATAAAACGGCTACCCTGCTGGGACTGGCGTATTGCTGCTCGGGTTTTTTTATCGGGAACGCACAGCACCTTCCTTTTGTGATCAGCGCCACCTGGCTGCCTTTTATCCTTGCAAGCTTCATCAACATGGCAGCGAAGCCGGCCGTGAAGTGGCTTTTTATGCTGCCCGTATTCCTCTGGTTATCACTCACCGGGGGATATCCCGGGTTTATGATCATTCTTGCCTATCTGCTTGCCGTGCTGATGGTCTTTTTTGGGATCAGGAATGATAAAGGGCAGGACAGAAAGAAACTATTGCGGTTTTACGGATTTGTGCTGGCAAGCGGGTTGATGACAATCCTCCTGGCCCTGCCATTCCTGATTTCTTTCTTCCAGTCTCTTCCTCACATCACGCGGGGCGGGGGGACAAGCCTTCAGCAGGCACTGGTATGTCCTTACTCTCCCCAAAGCCTGATTTCGTTGATCTTCCCCATGGCTGCTGCTGCTGAGCCGTCATTTTACGACTCAGATCTTTCAATGACAAATAGTTACATCGGCATCATTCCCCTCATCCTGGCATTCTTGTCGCTGGGCCGGAAAGACCAGCCCATGAAATGGGTGTTTCTCGGCTTCGCTTTGTTTTCGCTTCTGGCTGCCATGGGTTCCTATCTGCCGGTGCGGGCGTTCCTGTATCATTATTTTCCGCTGATGAACTATTTCAGGATGCCTTCCATTTTCAGGGTCTTTTTTATCCTTGGTCTGCTGGTGGCTGCAGGTTTTTCCCTGGACAGGCTTTATCATGGCGACCGGGATACCCGAATACGATTTGTATGGATCTTCAGAGGGATGACGATACTGACCGGTCTGACCTTCATTTTCTCCCTCCTGTTTGCTGATCACAGCCTGTTGCAGGTTTATCACCTGTTTTTTGAAACATCGGGAAACACGGTTAAGGTCATCGATAACCTGATGATAAACAGCGCGATACTGTTTATATTGGCCTTGGTCTTCAATATCCTGTTATTCCGGAAAGGATTATGGCTGTCCCGGACCTGCGTGATCCTGGTCTTTGTGATCGCGGATCTGCTTGTATCAGCAAACCTGAACGGCCCTTTTACGGTTTACAGTGAAAAATCCAGGGTTGCCGATCTGAACCAAAGGATCAGCAGTCTTCCCGCAGGTTTTCCGGCTCCAGGTTTTTATTCCGTTTTTTGGAACAGGGATGCTTTTCAGAGCTATAAAGACTTGTGGATCAATGTGAACTGTTTTTACAAAAAAATCGGGTACGAGGGCTATAATCCTTTTTCCCTGCGGTCATTTGAAGACCTGGTTTACAAAAGACCAGAGGTGTTTGAAAAGGTCATCCAGCATCCGCCTTATTTTCTGAAGCACGAACCGGAGAATCAACCTGAAATTGTGTATTTTGATCCAAACACATGGATGATCAGCGTGAACACGCCTTCACAGGATACGCTCTGCCTCCTGCAGAATGCTTATCCGGGATGGAAACTGTGGGTGGATCAACGGCCGGCGAACTTCGTATTGTATGAAGGGACTTTTCTTGCCGTACCGCTTCAGGCAGGCATCCGTACCGTGGCGTTCCGCTATGAACCGGACTTGGTCAGGCTTGCGTGGGTCGTGTCTGTATCTGCTTTGGCAGTGATGATTATTATGCTGATTATCAGTATAATATTAAAGAGGAAGGACTTTTTTTCATGATGCCGGATCCTACACTAAGGCTTAGCATCACTGTCAGGAACCAGGTCATCAGGAAGTTTCCCCTGCTTTATCAAATGTAATGCATTGAGAATAATCTCGTTACTGGCCGGTAAAGCGAAATCCGGTTCAAGCAGGTGGTTCCCCGTGGCAGATACAGCGTCTTTGATAGCCAGCCAGGCCGAGAAAGCCAGCATCAGCGGGGGTTCACCCACTGCCTTGCTGCCATGGATGGTTCCGGCTTGCTGACTGTCCCGGAACAGTTCAATATTGAATTTGGGAGGGATATCTCCGATGGTGGGTATTTTATAGGTATCCGGACCATGGTTAAGGAGCCTGCCGTCCTTATCCCAGCGGATGATCTCCGAAGTACACCAACCCAGTCCCTGCACATAGCCGCCTGCAATCTGTCCTTTGTCGATTTCCGGATTCAGTGAGGTGCCGGTATCATGCAGGATATCCGTTCTCAGCAGGGTGACCCGGCCGGTGAGTGTGTCCAGCAGCACTTCAGTCACGGCTGCCCCGAAAGCGAAATAATGAAAAGGATGTCCCATTCCTGTTGACGGGTCGAAATCCAGGCCGGGTGTGGCATAATAGCCTGTAGCGCTAAGGCTGCGTTTTGATTTGTAGGTAAGCTGCACTGCCTCCCCGAATGACATTGACAAGGCCGGGCCGGAGAGATGGGTCACCCTGTCTTCAGCGAAAGTGACATCTTCCCCTTTACATGCATTTCCTGCGGCAGTCCAGAAGCCGGCCACGACTTCACTGATCCTGGATTTCAGTTTGCCGATGGCATCCTTTACCGCCATACCGTTCAGGTCAGAGCCTGATGAAGCCGCGGTGGCGGAGGTATTGGGAACCCTGGATGTACTGGTTGGGGCTATCCTGAACCGGGTCTCAGCCACGCCCAATTCCCTGGCTGCAATACCCAGGATCTTGGGTTGAAGGCCCTGTCCCATTTCCGTACCGCCATGACTGAGCAGGATGCTGCCGTCCTGGTAAATATGCACCAGTGCACCGGCCTGGTTGAGGAAGGAAGTTGTAAAGGAGATGCCGAATTTCACCGGGGTAAGCGCAAGGCCCTTCTTGAAAAATTCATTGGTGGCGTTGAATTTGTCAGCAATCGCCCTTCTTGCCCGGTAGTCTGAGGATAAGATGAGTTTTTCGAGGATGGCCGGGAGGTGGTTGTCACGGATCTCCTGTCCGTAATGTGTCACATTGTGAACTCCCTGATAAAGATTCAGTTGCCTTATTTCCAGGGGATCTTTTCCGAGGAACCTGGCGATATGGTCGATCACCTGCTCTATGACCGCCATTCCCTGAGGTCCTCCGAAACCGCGGAAGGCTGTATTGGACGGGTGATTGGTTTTCCACATCCTGCCCGTAACGCTGATGTTCGGGATATTATAGGCATTGTCGGTATGAAACAGGGCCCTTTCCAGGATTGCGCCGCTCAGGTCGGCCGTGCATCCCGCATCACCGTTCAGTGAGGCTTCATAGGCGAGGATTTTTCCTTCCGCCGAGAAGCCGGCTTTATAGGTTGAAAAGAAACGGTGTCGTTTCCCGGTCATCAGCTGGTCATCCTGCCTGGAGAGCTGCAGCAGCACCGCTTTTCCGCATTTTGCGGCGAGCAGGGCGGCCCAGGCGGCAATAGGATTAGCCTGGGTTTCCTTACCTCCGAAAGCGCCACCCATGCGGCGTACTTCCACAGTCACTTTGTTTCGGGGTATGCCAAGCACCTCCGCCACAATGGCCTGGGTTTCTGAAGGATGCTGTGTGGAGGAATGGATCAGCATTTCCCCGTCCTCGCCGGGTATGGCCAGACTTGCCTGGGTTTCCAGGTACCAGTGTTCCTGGGCTCCTGTACGCAGTTGTCCTTCGATGATATGTTCCGATTGCTCAAATCCGGCGGCAGGATCGCCTCTTTTCAGCCACCTTTCACGGCCGATCTGTTCTCCGTGAGCCATGGCCTCTTCCAGTTCAAGGATGGCCGGCAGCGGCTCGCAGGTGACAGCGACCGTTTCTGCAGCTTTTTCGGCTTCTTCCCTGCCGGAGGCTGCAATCAGCACAATGGCCTGACCGATGCATTGGACGGTATCTTCCGCCAGGCAGGGTTCATCATGGACTACCGGGCCGGTCTGGTTTGATCCTGGGATGTCAGAAGCGGTTAAAACAGCCTGGACACCTGGTGCCTGAAGGGTTTTGGAAATGTCGATGCCGGAAATGCGGGCATGGGCATGTTTACTGAAAACCACTTTTCCACAGAGGCATTCCATTCCGGAGGCCAGATCTCCCGTAAATCGCGACATACCGGTTACATGCAGCAGATTTGCTGCTGCCAGTGCCGAAGTATTGTTGCCTGGTTTACTCATGACCGTCGGCATTGGTTTCCGACCAGCATTTCAACAGAAGGTTCCGGGCTGCCAGCGCACGGGCACGGGCTGAGGAGCGGGCATCCCCAATAGGGGTGAGTTCTTTCCCGAGCACCTGCATGGCTTCCTCCACTACGGATCTTTCCCAGGATTTTCCTTTCAGAAAAGCTTCTGTTTTGAATGCTCTCACGGGAGTGGCAGCCATGCCTCCGCAGGCGATCCTGATACCGGCCGTTACATTGCCGTGCAGTTCAATGCTAAATGCGGCACTGACAGTGGCAATGTCCGCATCTGCCCTGTTTGATACCTTATACCATCTGAACAGGGTCGGTTTCAGCGGTTTCGGGACGGATATCATTGTGATGAGTTCTCCCGGGCGGCGGTCTGTTTTCCGGTAAGAAACGATAAACGCTTCGACGGGAACGACCCTGATTTCCGTTTCGCTTGCCAGGTGAACCCGGGCATTCATTACCATGAGCAGGGGGAGGGTATCGCCGATAGGCGAAGCGGTTGCCACGTTTCCTGCAAGGGTGGCCACATTTCTGATCTGGAGAGAAGCGAAGCGTTTCAGCAGTCCGTGCAGTACCGGGATCCTGTCTGAGGCGATGCTGCTCAGTTCTTCCAGATGAAGTCCGGCCCCGATAAACCAGTTGGCATGGTCTTCATAAAAGAAATCCAGTTCCCGCACATGGCTGATATCAATAATTTCCGGGATAATCCGGTGCTGGAGGTTTTGGACGACTGCCACATCTGAAGCGCCGTTCACCAGGGTGGCGGAGGGGTGTTGCCGGAGCATTTGCAAGGCCTGTTCCAGCTTGTGTGGCATCAGGTACAGCTGTTCCCGGGTTTGAATAAACGCCGGTTGCTGACCGTTTTGAATATTTCCGAGTATTTTCAGGGTTTCTGCTTCCGCGAGGTCGAAATGGTCTTCCGTCCTTTGGCTGACGGCTTCCATGCATGCCTGCAGGATGGTGTGATAACCCGTACAGCGGCAGAGGTTTCCGGCGAGGGCTTCCCTGACCAGGTCAGGATTTGGCGGAACGGTACTTTTATAAAGTGCAAACATGGACAAGACGATGCCGGGAGTGCAGAACCCGCATTGTATGCCGTTGTGCGACAGCAGTGCCTGTTGAACCGGGTGAAGGATGATCCTTTCTCCGTCTCTTAGCGGCAGGTTCTCCACGGTGATCAACTGTTTACCGTGGATGCCCGGAAGGAAAAGCAGGCAGGAGTTCACCGCCTTGTATTTCAGCCGGCCGTTACCGGCCGCTTCTGCAAGCACTACGGTGCAGGCGCCGCAGTCGCCTTCGCGGCATGCTTCCCTGGTCCCGTGATGATCCCGCAGCGTTTTCAGGTAATCCAGCACGGTAGTGGAAGGTAACAGACCGTCACGGGAAAAATCCACGGTATGGACGTTTCCGTCAAGCAAAAAGGAAACCGGTGATGTTGATTCAGGCATTCACGGGAGTTTGGCTCTGATCTGACAGATATATGCCTCACTTTCAAGCTGGAACAGCACGATCTCTGTTCGTTTTACATTCATTTTCCGGGTTTTCATGGAGTACCTGAACCTGAACGGAGCCTGTGCCGGTTAATATTATTTTTCAAAATCGTCATGGTTCATCCGGATGACGTTCAGGATCACCTGCACGGCCTTTTCCATGGATTCAACGGGGACGTACTCGAATTTACCGTGAAAGTTATGCCCGCCGGCGAAGATATTCGGGCAGGGTAATCCCATGTAGGAGAGCCTTGCCCCGTCGGTTCCGCCCCTGATTGGCACGACCACCGGCTGGATTCCGGCGGCTTCCATGGCTTTGCGGGCTGTTTCCACCACATGCATTACCGGTTCGATCTTTTCTTTCATGTTGAAGTACTGGTCTTTTAGTTCAAGCCCGACGATATCCCTGCCGTATTTCTGATTGATAAAAGCAGCAACTTCGTTGATCATCAACTTTCTGCGTTCAAATTTCTCCCGGTCATGGTCTCTCAGGATGTATTGCAGAGAGGCATTTTCCACACTTCCTTCCATTTTGATCAGGTGGTAGAATCCTTCATAGGCAGTTGTGCATTCAGGCCTTTCGTTCACAGGAAGCAACTCATTGAATTCCATTGCAATAATCATAGCATTCACCATCTTGTTTTTCGCATAACCGGGATGGATGTTTCTTCCCTGGAAATTTACCTTGGCATGAGCGGCATTGAAATTCTCATATTCCAGTTCTCCCAGGCCACCGCCATCCATCGTGTAAGCGAAGTCGGCCCCGAACTTTTGTACGTCGAAATGGTCAACTCCTTTTCCGATCTCCTCATCTGGTGTAAAGCCTATCCTGATTTTGCCATGGGGTATTTCAGGATGCTGCAGCAGGTATTCCATGGCTGTCATGATTTCGGCTATGCCTGCTTTGTCATCCGCTCCGAGCAGGGTGGTGCCATCCGTGGTAATTAATGTATTTCCCACATAATGAAGCAGTTCGGGAAATTCCGCCGGACTGAGTACCAGCTTCGCATCCTGATTGAGCAGGATATCACCGCCGTCATAATCTTCCGTCAGCCGGGCTTTGACATCAGTACCGCTCATATCCGGACTGGTATCCACATGTGCGATGAAGCCGATGACAGGGACGGGTTTCGGTGAACTGGCCGGCAGGGTGGCCATCAGGTAGCCGTACTGATCGAGGCTTACCTCCTGCAGGCCAAGTTCCCTGGCTTCTTTCTCAAGCAGGCGCAGCAGATCCCATTGTTTTTCCGTACTGGGATAGGTGTCGGAATTGTCATCCGACCGGGTGTCAACTTCCACGTATTTTAAAAATCTTTCTAAAACAGTCATGTCATTGGTTGTTTACGGGTTTTTGGTTGATGCTTGTCGTTAAATATGTTTCTCTGATCACTCAGACGGTCTTTGGCGCTATTCCTCCTGCTTTCCCCTGAGTGCATCCCAGGCAAACCAGGCACACAGCAGCAGGAACATCAGCAGGCCAAGGCTTTCGGCGATGTGGGAGTTGATCCAGCTTTCCTTCACAAAGTTTATTCCTCCGAATTTCAGGAAGGCACTGATCACGCCCATGAGGGCGCCGCCTGCGATGAAGCCGCTTGCGATCAGGGTTCCTCTTTCTCTTCTGGCTTTGTTCAGGGATTCATTTTTACTGCGGTTGCTTACGAACCATGCGACAATGCCGCCGACGAGCAGGGGTACGTTCAGTTCAAGCGGGATGAACATGCCGAGTGCAAACGGCAGGGCAGGGATATTGATCATGGTGAGGATCAGGGCCAGGAAACATCCGCCGATATAGAGCAGCCAGGGTGCCGGCATCCCCGACATCATGGGGCCGATCACGGCCGCCATGGCATTGGCTTGTGGGGCGACGAGTGCTTCGGGACCCGTGAATCCGTATGTTTTATTCAGGATGATGATGACTCCGCCCACTGTAACGGCCGACACCAGGGTTCCGAGGAATTTCCATGACTGCTGTTTATAAGGAGAGGAACCGAGCCAGTATCCGATTTTAAGGTCGGTGATGAAGCCGCCTGCCATAGACAGGGCAGTGCAGACCACTCCGCCGATGACCAGGGCGGCCACCATGCCGGTGGGTCCCGACAGTCCGACCCCTGTGAGCACCAGTGATGAAAGGATCAGGGTCATCAGGGTCATGCCGCTGACGGGATTGGTGCCCACGATGGCGATGGCATTGGCTGCAACTGTCGTAAACAGGAAGGCGATTACCAGGACGATGAGCAGTCCGGTCATGGCCTGGGTGAGGTTATGGACAAGCCCGAACTGGAAGAAGATGAAGATAAGCACGGCTGTGAGCAGGATGCCGCCAAAGATGATGCCCATGGGCAGGTCGCGCCTGGTTCTGAGTGTTTCACGGCTGTGGGAGGATTTTTTCCCGAACAGTTCGCTGACGGCCAGCGAAAAGGCTGTGCGAATGATCTTGGATGCCCTGATGATGCCGATGATCCCGGCCATGGCGATCCCCCCGATACCGACCTGCCGGATGTAATTGCGGAATATCTCTTCCGGGGCCATTTCTCCCAGGGTTTTGGTGATGTTGGCACCCACGGCAATGGTCATTCCGTCGGCGAAATGGGCCACAATGGGAATGAGCACGTACCAGACCACAAAAGAGCCGGCGCAGATGATGGCTGCATATCTGAGGCCGATGATGTAACCAAGGCCGAGAATAGCAGCCCCGAGGTTCAGGCGGAAAACGATTTTGGCTTTATCGGCGATCAGCTCGCCGACGGGGAGTACCCGCGAAGTGAAGACCTCACTCCACCAGCCGAAAGTGGCGATGATGAAGTCGTAGATCCCGCCGATCAGTCCGCTGCTCAGCAGCACAAGGGCCTGTTTCCCTCCTTTCTCACCGCTCACCAGCACTTCCGTTGTGGCTGTGGCTTCAGGGAAAGGATACTTGCCGTGCATGTCTGACACAAAATACTTCCTGAACGGGATGAGGAAAAGAATCCCCAGGAACCCTCCAAGCAGTGATGAAAGGAATACCTGGTAGAACTGGGCTTCCAGGTTGAGGATGTAAAGGGCCGGAAGGGTAAAGATGGCGCCGGCCACGATGACGCCGGAACTGGCACCGATCGACTGGATGATGACGTTTTCACCCAGGGCATTCTTCCGGCGGGTAACCGATGACAGTCCTACCGCAATGATGGCAATAGGGATGGCGGCTTCGAAAACCTGGCCGATTTTGAGGCCGAGATAAGCGGCGGCGGCCGAGAAAATGACTGCCATCAGCAGTCCGAGCAGCACCGAACGAAGATTGACTTCCGGATAAACTTTTTCCGGCGTCATCAGGGGTTTGTACTCCTCGCCTTCCTTCAGTTCCTGGTAGGCATTGTCGGGAAGACCTTTGATCTTTTCAGCAGGTTGGGATGACATAGGCTTTTTTTTGCTAAAGTAGAAAAAAAAAGCCGGAATCCCAGTCAGGAGTCCGGCTTCGCAGAAAAATCACGGAAGGCTTATTTCTTAAGCAAGTCCCTGATTTCTCCAAGCAGTTTTTCAGTGGCCGATGGTTCGGGCGGAGCGGCAGGAGCTGCCTCCTCTTTCTTCTTCATGCTGTTAAATGCCTTGATCACCATAAAAATGACAAAGGCAATCACCAGGAATTCGAATACAACCTGGATGAAATTGCCGTAATTAATGGTGACCGGGTTCTCTGCGGCGCCCCCGATGATAATTTTCAGATCGGTGAAGTTGACGTTGCCGAGGATAAGGCCCAGGGGAGGCATGATGAGGTCGTTAATGACCGAGGTAACGATTTTGCCGAAGGCTGCTCCGATGATCACACCGATTGCAAGATCAAGGACACTGCCCCGATTGATGAAAGTCTTGAATTCCGTAACAATCTTAGACATAAGCTTTGGATTTATTGGTTAATAAAGAGGTTGCTAAAGATTAAACAGGATACCAAGCGCAAATCCCTGGCTGTATTGAACCTTATCATCCATGTCGGGGTCGTTCAGTACGGTGCCGGTCAGGTTCACATTGATGAATTTATTAACTTTGGCAGTGAGGGTTGCATCGAGGCGGGATACAATCCGTCCGATGTTTTCGTAAGGTGCCAGTGCAGCGAAACGGGTTTTCAGGTTGAGGTTGGTGGCGATATCCTTGTCGAAATTGGCGATGAACTGGAAAGCCACCTCATTCCGGATTTTTTTACCGATCTCCACCCCGAAGTTTTTGGGATTAGTCAGGTAAAGACTGGTGTCGAGCACGAAAGTCTGACGCAGCGTCCCGGTTCCGAAACGGGCCCAGAAATAATCCACCGGTTTGTATTCCAGTCCGATGGAACTGGTCAGGTAAGCGGGTGCCATAAATTTGGACAAAAGAAGGGAGTATTCCATCCCCTGGGCGTCTTTTTTGTATTCGAAACCTGCGTCGAACTGGGAAGTGAAGTTTACAGAGGCGAAAAGGTTCCATTTTGCCGCGATCTTATAACCCAGTTTGGAGTCGAAAAAGATCTTGTCCTGCGATTTACGGGCGGTCTGCCCTTTGTTCTGTACGAAACCGTAAGCCAATTGCAGGTCATTGTCGAAGGTGATTTTCTTTTTGTCGCTGAAAGAAGCGGTGGCATTCAGGAAGGTTCCCAGGGCTATGGAGTTGACGCCGCCTCCCTTCCAGTTATCGCTGAAGGAGGCCTGGTTAAGGTTCAGACCGGTTTGCATGGTCTTTTTCCAGTGTAGGGTGTCGTTCTGTGCATGAACCAGGAAACAGGGTAAGAGCAGCAACAGGAGGCAGGTTCTTTTCTTCATATTAATCTTGTATTTGTGGGTTTTACTAAGCTAACATCAAAAAGAGGGTCTTGTTCAGACTACGGAGCAGGTAAATATACAGAATAATTCTCCTTCAATCTTATTTTGCCTTATTTGAATCACAACTGACATGAAAGCGGGGAGCTTGATAGTCAGGCGGCAGATAAGAAGGGGGGATGGCGGTGTGGTTCCCGTCCCGTGCGGCACGGTAATGCGGCGACATAATTTCTATGCCCCTCTCGGCGCATACATCCTGAATATGCTGATGCAGTTCGGAATAAATTTGGGCCTGCTTCCCTGCTTCTTTCGTATAGGCATTGATCTGGTAGGATACATAAAAATCATCGAGACTGGTTTGCAGCACAAAGGGCGCAGGCGAATGCATCAGGTCTGAGGTACGAAGTGCGGCATCAGTCAGGGCCTTGTGCATGTCGTTCCAGGGAACGTCATACCCTATGGTTACGGTGGTGTGGATGATCAGGCCGTTGCCTGCTGCTTCAATGGAGTAATTGGTGGTGTTGCCTGTTAAAATTGAGGAGTTGGGGATGGTAACGATTTCATTCTTGATGGTTCGTATCCTGGTAACCAGCAGGGTTTTCTCCACCACATCCCCGGTGATATCCCCGATCATGATCCTGTCGTTGATTTTAAAGGGTCTCATATAGGTGATGACCAGGCCTGCTATCATATTTGTTATTACGGATGAAGAACCGAGGGAGAACAGTACGCCGATAAATACCGAAACACCCCGGAATACGGCTGAATCCGATCCCGGCAGGTAAGGGAAAATCAACACAAAAGTGAATGCATATAGCAGGAATCTGGCAATGTTAAATGTCGGAAGGGACCAGTCAGGGTGAAAACCGCTTATTTTTAGTTTTTCTGATTCAATTTCAGTGAAGACATACCTGACAAAACGGATCAGGTACTTCATGATAAAAACAATGATCAGGATTCTGATCAGGTTTGGTAAGTATTGCCAGGCAGCGAGAAGTACACTTCTGAACGGAGACCAGATGAGGGAGAACAGGGCATCGGCCCAGGTACGGGAGAAGGGAAAAATGCTGAATATGACCGGAAGGGTAAGGTACAGTAGCAAAGCATAGGTCAGCCAGCGGGAAATCCTGATAATGAAGAATACGATTCGTATCTCCTGGGAGGTACTGAGAAAGATGTAATCTTTGTATTTCAGATTTTTCAACCACCGGTCCTTGCGAAGTTCAACAAATGAGTGAATGTATCGGAATGCTTTCCCGATGAGCCAGATAAACACCCATGCAATCAGAACGACCAGTACAACCAGCCCTATTCTCAACAAAAGCTTCCCCAGGCTGTTCGCTTTTCTGGCATCCACGATCGCTTTGGTGATTATGGTTTTGTAATCTGCGGCGAGGGCTTCCATGGTTTTATCATACCACATGGCATCTGTTTCCGAGATGCTCATGATGATCAGATCCTTGTAAACAATATCTATGGTATTTTCCGACTGTTGAAGAGAAACAGAGTCAACTGACAGAAAATCATCATTATAGAGATTTCGTATTTTTTTTGTTATATTATCTGATCGTTCTTTCGGGGTGGATGCGCCGATTTTGGAGTATATCAGAAACAGTGTGTCGTCGAGAATTCCGATGACGGGATAAGCTTTCGCAGTCAGACGCAGCGAGTCTATTTTTGCTTTTTTCAATATCATCCGTTGGCGTTCCGTTTCGTCGATCGCCTGAAGCTGGGAGAGGATACTGTTCTTCCGCTGCTGGTCTGTTGCGCTCAGTTGAAGTAACTGCGCCTCGAGTCCTGCTCTTTTGGCTGAGTCAGCCTGTCTGAGTTTTTCCATTCCGGTAAGTCTCTCAAAGAGCATGGCAAGCATCCTGGAATTGGCAGTGTCGTTTTGTGCAGTCGTATCAGCTTGAAGACCAGGCAGGAAAAAACACAGCAGTACCCACAGGGATATGCAATAACGGATTGTTTTCATCATATTTGATGTTTTGCAGGTTGGTCATCAGCATTCATTTCAAGTCGTTTCAGAACCTGTGTGAGGGCATGCTGGCTTTCGGAGAGCACATACAGTTTGTCATTTGCGGCCAGCAATGTGGAGCCATCCGGGATAATGAACTTATCTTTTCTTTTAATGAATGAGATCAGGGTGGTTTTTGGAAGCCCCAGCTGGACGATTTGCTTTCCTATTACCGGTGATGACTCCGGGATACTTATTTCAGTCAGCAGGGCCTTCAGACTTTCTGTCAGTTCAAGATCTGCTTTGGTTCTTTGTTTAAGCCGGACCGGAAGCGTCAGGTGCAGGAATCCGGCCATTTTTGGCAGGGTGGTACCCTGAAGCAGCACCGAACTCAGCGAGATAAAAAACACAACATTAAAGATCATGCCTGCTTTTTCGGCACCGGCAATCAGCGGATATGTGGCAAACACGATAGGAACAGCCCCGCGGAGGCCCACCCAGGAAATGAACCATCTGGAACGCATGTTCACCCTGAATGGAGTCAGGCTGATGAATACACTCAGGGGTCTGGCCACCAGGATCAGAAAGACAGAGATCACAAGACCGATGCCGATCACCGGGACGATCTGGCTGGGATACACCAGCAAACCGAGGGTTAAAAAGAGGATGATGTGCATCAGCCAGGCAAAACTGTCGAAGGATTTAAGAATTTTCTTCTTATGGATAAGTTCCTGGTTTCCAAGGTATAGGGCGCTCAGGTAAACCGCCAGGAATCCATTGCCACCCACAAAGTCGGTGAAAGAGAAACTGAAAAACACGATAGCGATCACCAGCACGATATAGAGCCCTTCGTAATCCAGTTTTATTCTGTTGATCACGAGAGATCCGAGCCGTCCCACACCGTAACCGATCAACGCTCCAAGCAGCAGTTGCCTGAAAAACAGGGGAATGATATCGAGAAGGCTGTTGTCCTGGTTCACGACCAGGCCGGTGAAAATAATGGTAAGGATATAGGCCATGGGGTCGTTGCTGCCGCTTTCCAGTTCGAGGGTTGGCCTGAGGTTTCCTTTAAGGGCGAGGCTTTTGGACCGGAGAATTGAAAAAACTGCAGCCGAGTCGGTGGAAGACACGATGGAACCCAGCAGCAATGCTTCAAAAAGGGTGAAGTCAGTGATCAGGTGGACAAAAATCCCCACACTTGCTGCCGTGATCATCACTCCAAGTGTTGACAGGGTAATGCCCTGCCAGAGGATGGGACGTATGGTTTTCCAGTCGGTATCAAGTCCCCCGGAGAACAGAATTAAGCATAGGGCCACAATTCCGATGAACTGGGCAGATTTGGGATTGTCAAACTGTATTCCCCCGATGCCCTCTGATCCCGCCAGCATGCCTACGGTGATAAACAGGAGTAAAACCGGGACACCGAACCTGTATGATGTTTTTCCTGCCAGCAGTGAGATAAAGAGCAGGATGGAACCGATCAGCAGGATATTTTCCGTGGTGAGTGTCATAAGAGGAGGAGGTCAGCGATGACAAAAGCGGCGAAAAGAAGGCTTCCTGTCCCGTTGAGCGTAAAAAACGCCAGGTTGACACGGCTCAGGTCGGTGGGTTTCACGATCAGGTGCTGGTAGAAGATGAGCAGGGCAAAGATGGCGGTTCCGGTCCAGAACAGCCATCCCGACCCGGCAACAGTACCTGCCCTGATGATGAAAAGCACGGCCAGGATGTGCAGGGCGGAACTGAAGTGCAGGGCACGTTTTTTTCCCAGTTTGGCGGGTATAGATTTGAGTCTGAGTGATTTGTCGAAATCTTCATCCTGTAGTGCATAAATGATGTCAAAGCCGGCAACCCAGCAAAGGACACTGAAGGCATACAGGACGGGTGTCCAGGAAGGCATGCCTGTAACGGCGAGATAAGCGCCGATGGGTGCGAGTGACAATCCGAGCCCCAGTACCAGGTGGGAAAAGGAGGTGAAACGTTTGGTGAAACTGTAACCAAGAATGATGAAGAGGGCCAGGGGAGAGAGTTTAAAGCAGAGCGGGTTGATAAACCAGCAGGTGGCGATGAACAGCAAGCCGTTGATGATGCTGAACAACAATACCGACCTGGCTCTCAGGATACCGGCCGGTATTTCCCTGAGCAGGGTTCTGGGATTCAGCCTGTCGATTTCCCTGTCTGCAAAACGGTTAAAGCTCATGGCTGCATTCCGGGCAAAGACCATGCACAGGATCACTTTGAGCAGCAACCAGGGATCGAAAGGGTAGCCATCGCCGGACACGGCGAGCGAAAAGCCGATCAGGGCAAAGGGAAGCGCGAAAAGGCTGTGGGAAAATTTAACCAGAGAGGAATAACTGGAGAATTTATTCAGTACTTTGTTCATGCCACCATTGCTTTACACCTGCAAATTTACATGTAAGTTTGCTTATCTGAAAGTAAACGCAGTGCTAAACCACTTTGATGTCCATGTCCCCAACCCTGCCCGACATTCCTTACAATCACCGGCAAATTGCATGGAAATACATTGATTATCAGTTTCGTGCAACCGGTTCACATGGTATTCATTCCCCCTTTTTGTATCATTTATACAGGGAGGTAATCCGTGGTCGGCACCCTTCACCGGCACTTGAAGCAGCCCTTGGTTACCGGGCCATGTTACGATGTGACACATCGGAAATCCGATGTGTCACATCGGACGAAACGGATACTAAAAGCCCAAAGGAATGCAGGAGAAGCATTTCCGGTATAGTGAAAAATGAAAGTTGCAGGGTAAAGACAGGGAGGTTGTTGTTTCGTTTAGTATCACATTTGCAATCTGTTAATGTGCTTGAGCTGGGTACAAATCTGGGTGTGGGTACCTGTTTTCTGGCAGCAGGCATGCAGGGTGGACGTTTGATTACAGTAGAAAAATCCGGGGAACTTCTCCATGTGGCACATCGGATTTCCGATGTGCCACATCGTGAAAACCACCCGGAAATCACATATGTTCACGGGCATTTCAGGGAGGTGTTGCCGGATATTCTTGCCGGACTTCCTTTTCTTGATTTTGTGTATTTCGACGGCGACCACCGCTACCTTCCCACTTTGGAATATTTTGGTTTATGTCTTCAAAAAGCAAACAACAACAGTGTTTTTGCGTTTGATGATATCCACTGGTCGCCTGGAATGGAGAAGGCCTGGCGGGAAATCACCGCGCATCCGCAGGTGAGCCTGTCTATCGATCTTTTCCGGACCGGACTGGTGTTTTTCCGGCAGGAACTCAGCAGGCAGCATGTGGTGTTGCGATTTTGAAAATGATTACTTTTACCGGGCTGAATGCAGGCAATAAAACCCGGCAGACGGTGTTTGCTCCGTCAGGCAGACCATAGTACGGTTTTTGCCGGTTTTGAACCAAATGATCTGAAATATGAAGAATGAAGTGATCCGGCTGATAGACATCGCCAAACATTACAAGGTGGGAAACCAGCTGGTACAGGCGCTCCGAACCATCACCCTCGACATTTTCCGGGGAGAGTACGTCGCCCTGATGGGTCCCTCAGGTTCGGGAAAGTCTACCCTGATGAACATCCTGGGTTGTCTTGACACTCCCACCCGCGGACAGTATTTCCTCAGCGGCACCGATGTCAGCAAGATGGACGACAACCAGCTGGCCGAAATCCGCAACAAGGAGATCGGGTTTGTATTTCAGACCTTCAACCTCCTGCCACGTTCCTCTGCCCTGGAGAATGTGATGCTTCCGCTGGTATATGCGGGTTACGGCAAGCAAAAACGCATGGAACTTGCCCGCAAATCCCTTGATGACGTCAACCTTACCGACCGCATTGCACATAAACCCAATGAATTATCTGGAGGACAACGGCAGCGTGTTGCCATCGCCAGGGCCCTGGTCAACAATCCCTCTATCATCCTTGCCGACGAACCCACCGGTAACCTGGACTCGAAGACTTCCATTGAAATCATGGGATTATTCGAAGAGATACACAAACTGGGCAACACTGTCATTGTGGTGACACATGAGGAAAGTATCGCCAAGCACGCACACCGCATCATCCGCCTGATCGACGGGGAAGTGTCATCGGATGAAGTCAATACCCGGGTGCAAACCATGGCGGATTACACCCTGCAGGCTACTTCATGAGCAGCGATTGGAAAATATACACCCGGACTGGTGACAAGGGAGAAACCTCTCTGATCGGCGGCAGGCGGGTACCCAAGCACGATCTGCAGATTGAAGCCTACGGCACGGTTGACGAACTGAACTCCTTCATTGGTCTGATCCATGCGAAGATGCCGGCGGATGAAGCCGGCCGCATCACCATGCTGGAAGTCATGGACCGGCTGTTCACCCTGGAATCGCTGCTGGCCGAAGATAAAGCTCCCGACCCGGAAGGAAAAAGGAAGCGCAAAGCCCTGCCGGGCCTTTTTCCGGAGGATGTGACCTTACTGGAAAAGGAGATCGACCGCATGAATGAAGATTTGCCGGCCTTGTCCTCCTTTATCCTTCCCGGTGGTTCTGAATCGGCCGCACTTTGTCACGTGGCCCGCTGTGTCTGCCGGAGGGCAGAGCGCATCACCCTGCGGTTGTCGGAAGAACATCCCTTTGACCCCCTGATCCTTCAGTACCTCAACAGGTTGTCGGATTATCTCTTTGTACTGGCCAGGTATATGAACAAGCTGGAAGCAGGGGAAGAAATCCTTTGGAAGCCAAGGGTGTAAGGTAGTATGGATGCTCTGTGAAATTTTTCAAAACAAAGTATCAGATGAGTAACACTTTTACTATGAAGGCTTTGGCCAGGTATCTGCAATTGTCCGGGGTGGCTTGCCTGGGCTTATGGTCACTGCAAGCTGATTTGCTGAATGCCCAGAGTATTCATGGCCGGATTTCCTATCAAGGTAATGCCGCCACTCCTTTGTACGATGCAGCGGTTACCATGCGGACGTTTTCAGGGCAGCTGATCCAGTCGGTACAAACGGACGCCATGGGGCAATATTCCTTCGATTTAGCTGCTCCGGGCACGGTCGTGATTACGGTTACATCGTCCCTGCCGGCCGGCGGGTTCAATGCCCTGGCTGCCCTGGCTGCACTCCGGCATTTTGTGGGACAGGTCACCCTGTCCGGTTTGCCTTTCCGGGCTGCCGATGTGGATGGCAGCGGCTTTGTGAACACCACCGACGCCATGCTGATCGTACAACGCTACGTGGGACAGATCAACGCATTTCCGGCGGGAACATGGGTGTTTGAAAGCGATACCCTGAACATCGCCCCGGGAGATACTACCGGTGTGAACCTGCAGGGATTGTGTTACGGTGATCCCCTTGGAAGATACATCCCTCCCGGCTGTTCTCCCATGCCCGATTTAGCAGTTGCCGGCCCCGACAAGAATGTGCCGGATACCGTCACTGTCCTTGCCGCCAATATTCCCTTGTCCGGAGCCGGGAACTGGCAGATCATCTCCGGCACTGGCGGTACCCTCTCCGACACAACCGATCCGCAGGCTTTATTAACCGGTGTCACCGGAAACACCTACACACTGACCTGGACCATCTCCACTGCCTGTTACGCTTTTACCGACACGGTACTGATCGCTTTCAAACCGCCCTGCGGACTGCCATTCACCGATGTCCGCGACGGGCAGGTATACAACACTGTGCAGATTGGCTCCCAATGCTGGATGCAACAAAACCTGAATATCGGGACCATGGTAACTTCAGTCTACCTCCCCGGTAATATTCACTCGGAATGCAGCAATAACGGCATCATTGAGAAATACTGCTATATGAACGACACCGCTTACTGCAACGATTTTGGAGGGCTGTACGACTGGAATGAACTGATGGGATATGTCATTCAGCCTGGTGTACAGGGCATTTGTCCGGATGAGTGGCACATCCCCACTGACCCGGAATGGTGCACGATGCTCACGTATCTTGATCCGGCCGTGAATTGCGGTATAGAAGGCTGGACGGGAACGGATGCGGGAAGTCAGCTGAAAGAGCAGGGCCCGGCGCACTGGAGCGCTCCGAATACAGCTACCAATACTAGCGGCTTCTCCGCCTTCGGGAATGGCGTCCGGAGTCAGCTGGGATTGTTTACCTCGATATTATCGGAAGGTTTTTACTGGTCCTCCACCAAAAATACCACCTATCATGCTCATGTTTACATTCTTTGGCCATCAAGAATTGATATTTGCCGGACCAGAAATACCTTCCTGTCCGGTCAGTCGGTCCGGTGTATCAGGAATTTCTGAGTTTTATACCGAATGAACACAAGAATGCGAAAAACGTGTTTCAAGAATCATCGGTATAACGAACAGGAGTCAAAGGACAAATCATTTGTTTTCATCTGCAATATTTCTCAATTTCCTTTTCAGCTTGTATCAGTCCGAGTGACCAAGCTTTTTCCAGGTCGCTGCATCCTTCAATTTTCCGGTTGATCCGTATCAGTGCCAATCCGCGCATGCCCCATGCCAGGGGATTCAGGCTGTCGGAACGCAGGGCGAGTGTCAGATCTTCCGCGGCGTGCAGGAAGTCGCCGGCGTTGTAACAGGCAAATCCTCGGTAGGCAAGGGCATTTGGATCACCGGGACTTAGTACCAGGCATTGATCGAAGTGTTTGCGCGCCTTGTAAAAATCTTTCAGCAGGTACCATGCGAATCCCAGTTCGAAGTATAGTTGGGGTGTTTTGAGTCCGAGCCGCAGGCTTTCTTCCAGATCCCGGATGGCCGCCCGGGGGTCACCGGTTTTATTCCTGCATTTACCGCGGTTGGCCCATGCCCTTGCCATGCCTGGTGCCCTTTCGACGGCACGGCTGAAATCGGCGCAGGCTGCTTCATGCCGGCCGGTGGCGGCAAGCACCAAGCCCCTGTTGTTATAGGCTTCGGCAAAGCCGGGCGCAAGGGAGATGACCTTGTTAAAATCGGCCAGTGCCCTGGGGGTTTCTCCGGCAGCCAGCAGCAGCAAACCGCGGTTGTTAAGGATCCGGTATTGCTCAGGATTGCGTTCCAGGGCTTCATTCAGGTCGTTCAGGGCATCGGCGGTCCGTCCCAGTCCCTGGTACAGGGCTGCCCTGTTGGCCAGGGCGCGCGGGTTTTCCGGCTGGAGAGCAATGGCACGGTTGAAATCCCCGAGCGCGGCCGCGCTGTTCCCTGCAAGCTGCAGTTCCCTCCCGCGGATGTTGAGGGCGGGATAAACATCCGGGTGATGTTTCAGGATGTCGGTGACCAGCGTCATGCTGTCTTTCCATACGGTCACCCTTTCGGTTGTCAGCAAGCCCAGGACGGGCAGGATCAGCACAGGCAGGATGAAGGCCATGCGGCACCGGAGATTCAGAAGATAAAACCCATGTCCGGCAATGAAAAACAAGCCGATGGAAGAAAGATAGGTGTAACGGTCGGCGATCAGGTAATTGGAGACAGGGATCCACCGGAGGAAGATGAAAATATTAACCAGGAAGAAAGCCAGTCCGAAGAAAATGACGGGCCGGCGGCGGTAGCTGATGATGAGCAGCCAGACCAGCAGCAGGGCAATCAGCAGTCCTGTAATGGCTGAAAACATGACCGCAAGACGTTCTCCGGGCAGGGGGTAATAGGCTGAGAGCTGCAATGGAACGGTCAGTTTATAAAAATACATTGCCAGTGCACCGGCTGCCGTCAGCAGGGTATGCCACAGTCCCGGCGATACGGTCTGTTCGCCCAGATAGCCGGTTTCGCGCTGAGCCAGCAGCGCAATCACGCCCATCAGCAGCAGGGGCAGCAGAAAGGGCAGTTTCTCCCGCCAAAGTTTATGATCCGTGAGTTTTCTTCCTTTGAAATAGTCAATCAGCAGCAGACAAAATGGCAGGAAAACGCCCTGGCCTTTGGCGAGTGCCGACAGGAGTGCGGCCGCCAGCGACAGGAGCAGCCATTTTTTTTGATTTCGCGAAAGATACAGCAGGTACCACCACACGGACAGCAGGAACCAGGCAGTAAACAGAACATCTTTTCTGGCGGTTGCCCAGGCTACAGCCTCCACATGCATGGGATGAAGCGCAAAAAGCAGGGCGGCGATACCGGCAGTGTTGCCATTGCCGGCGAGTTTGCGGATAATGACAAAGACAAGCAGTGTGTTGCAGAGGTGCAGCAGAAGGTTATGCAGGTGGAAGACCAGGGGGTCAGGCCCGTTGATTCCGTAATCAAACATCAGCGAAAGCAAGGTGAGCGGATGGTAATGTCCTTCAAAGGAGCTGCTGAAGATCTGCCAGAGGTTCTGGAGCGTAAAGGAATGGATCAGGGTGTTCTCGGTGATATAGATCCCGTCGTCCCAGCTGACAAAGCCGTTGCGGAACACCGGCATATACGCCAGTACCGTGACGATCACGCATGTAATGAGCCAGGCTGCAGGGCTGAAGTGGATCCGGGAGGCAGTCCGGTGATCAGTGATTTGGGATGCGTTCATGCTTCAAACATACATAAAAGTAGGAAGCCGGATTCCGGTAAAACAGTCCGGGAGCATGTCCGGCAACCCAAATACTTCTGAACAGGGTGGAAAAACAGATGAGATGCTTTCGTAATAGTCAGTAACACAGTGATATAGCTCTTGCTTTGGGGAAAATCTTACAGGGCTTGATTTTTTTATAAAAAGATATATTTTTGCACAAAATTAAACACATAAAAACTCGCAAGCGATGTATTGGACACTGGAACTGGCCTCGAAGCTGGAAGATGCACCCTGGCCCGCCACCAAGGAGGAGTTGATCGACTACTGTCTGCGGTCAGGTGCTCCCGTGGAAGTGATCGAGAACCTTCGTGAGATAGAGGATGAAGGCGAGGTCTATGAAAGTATCGAAGATTTATGGCCTGAATATCCCACCAAGGAGGATTTCTTTTTTCACGAAGACGAATACTGATCCAGGGATTATTCCCGGGAAAAGGCTGTCCCAGGCTTGGGTCAGCCTTTTTTTTTGAAATATGAAATATGAAATATGAAATATGAGGTATGAGGTATTGTATGAAGTATAAACTCTAAACCACCCTAAACACTCAACCTTAAACTGATAACTATTTCAACCCGCGGATGCAATACCATCATCACACTCCTTTGCGACTTTACGGCACCTTTTTTGAGATATGTGCTACCTTTGCCAAGAACCTAAATCGAAAGTCATGCTGGGTTTTTTAAAGAATATGATGGGCACCAAGTCGGACCGGGATTTGAAAGAACTCAAACCCATGTTGGACAAGACCCTGGCTGTGTATCCTTCCATTGCAGCGCTGGATAATGATGCATTGCGTGCCAGAACGGCCGCTTTCAGAAAGCAGCTTCAGGAACATGTAAGGGAGGAGGAAGAAACGATCGCGCAACTGAAAGCCAGGCTTGAAGCGGAACCCGACATGGATGTGCATGAGAAGGAGAAACTTTACAGCGAAATAGACCGGTTGGATAAACATCAGTATGAGAAAACCCAGGAAATGCTGTCGGAGATCCTGCCGGAGGCGTTTTGCGTGGTGAAGGAAACTGCCAGACGGCTGGTGGAGAATGAACAGGTCGAGGTGACCGCCACCCAGTTCGACAGGGATCTGGCTGCCAAAAAGGCGAGTGTGGAGATCAGGGGCGACAAGGCGTATTACCATAATACCTGGATGGCCGGTGGAAATATGATCCGTTGGGATATGGTGCATTATGACGTGCAGCTCATCGGTGGCGTTGTGCTGCACCAGGGAAAGATCGCGGAAATGGCGACCGGTGAAGGCAAAACCCTTGTGGCAACCCTGCCGGTGTACCTCAATGCCCTTCCCGGGAAAGGCGTGCATATTGTTACCGTGAATGATTACCTTGCCAAACGTGACTCGGAATGGATGGGGGTTTTATATGAGTTTCATGGTCTGCGGGTGGATTGCATCGACAGGCATGAACCCAATTCGGAGGACAGGAAAAATGCCTACCTGGCCGATATCACTTTCGGTACCAACAATGAATTCGGCTTCGATTACCTGCGTGACAATATGGCACGCAATCCGGAGGAACTGGTCCAGCGTATGCATAATTACGCCATCGTCGATGAGGTTGATTCCGTGCTCATCGATGATGCACGTACGCCCTTGATCATCAGCGGTCCGACACCCAAGGGCGACAACCAGGAGTTTGATTCCCTGAAACCCCAGATGCTCAAGTTGTACAATGCACAAAAGAACCTGGTAACCAGGATATTGAGCGAAGCCAAGACCATCCTCTCGAAGGATAACCCCACTCCCGAGGAGGAGAAGAAGGGTGGGGAACAGTTGTTCAGGGCGCACCGGGGCTTGCCGAAGAACAAGGCGCTGATCAAGTTTCTCAGCGAGCCCGGCATGAAGGCATTAATGCAGAAGACCGAGAATTTCTACCTGCAGGAACAGCAGAAAAACATGCATATCATTGATGATGAGCTGTTTTTTGTGATTGATGAAAAAAACAACACCATCGACCTGATGGAAAAGGGGATCGACCTGATCACCGAATCATACGAAGACCCGAAGTTTTACATCATTCCTGACCTGGGTGCGGAGCTTGCTGAGCTTGACAAACAAGGCCTGACAGATCAGAAGAAACTGGAGAGGAAAAACGAGCTGCTGCGCGATTTCAGCATCAAGTCGGAGCGTATCCATACGGTGAACCAGTTGTTACGGGCCTATGCCTTGTTTGAAAAGGATGTGGAGTACGTGATCATGGATAACAAGATCAAGATCGTGGATGAACAGACGGGCCGTATTCTGGAAGGGAGGCGTTACTCCGACGGTTTGCACCAGGCCATCGAAGCCAAGGAGAACGTGAAGGTGGAAGCGGCCACGCAGACCTATGCCACCATCACCCTTCAGAATTATTTCCGCATGTACCGCAAGCTGGCAGGGATGACGGGGACGGCCGAAACGGAAGCCGGAGAGTTATGGAATATTTACAAGCTGGATGTCGTGGTAATCCCGACCAACCGGCCTGTAATAAGGGAAGACAGGGAGGATCTGGTATACAAGACCAAACGGGAGAAATTCAACGCGGTGATCGATGATGTGGTTGATCTGACAAAGAAAGGCCGTCCAGTGCTGGTGGGTACCACTTCCGTTGAGACCTCGGAACTGCTTAGCAGGATGCTGAACATGAAGAATATCAAGCACAATGTGCTGAATGCGAAGATGCATGCACGGGAGGCGGAGATCGTGGCGCATGCGGGTGCACCTTCGGCGGTGACCATTGCCACAAACATGGCAGGCCGTGGTACCGACATCAAGCTGGGTCCCGGGGTGAAAGAGGCCGGCGGATTGGCTATCATCGGCACCGAGCGGCACGAGTCGCGGCGTGTGGACAGGCAGTTGCGGGGACGTTCCGGTCGCCAGGGCGATCCGGGCAGTTCGCAGTTTTTTGTTTCACTGGAAGACGACCTGATGCGCCTGTTCGGGTCTGCCCGTATTGCCAGTGTGATGGACAGGCTGGGATTGAAGGAAGGGGAGATGATCCAGCATTCGATGATTACCAAATCCATCGAAAGGGCGCAGAAAAAAGTGGAGGAGAATAACTTCGGTATCAGGAAAAGGCTGCTTGAGTACGACGACGTGATGAATGCCCAGCGTGAGGTCATTTACAACAAGCGCCGACATGCCCTCTATGGGGAACGCCTTTCTGTGGACACTTCCAACCTGATGTTCGATATCAGTGAAATGCTGGTGGCCCAGTATCAGGACGGAGGCGATTATGAGGGTTTCCAGATGGAGATGCTGCGGTCTTTCGCCATCGAGTCACCCTTTACACAGAAAGACTTTTTAAACAAAAGCGATTCAGTGCTCACAGAGGAGCTGTTCGAATACCTGGAAAACCAATACCGTTTGAGGAAAGCGTTCATAGCGGATAATGTGTATCCGGTCATTCGTGATATTTACGAGAACAATCCGCGTTTCGAGAACATTGCCATTCCCATCACCGACGGCATGAAGACCCTGCAGGTGATCGCCAATCTGAAGAAAGCATACGATGACAAGGGCAGGGAGGTGAACCTGGCCATTGAGAAGGGGATCACCCTCGCCCTGATCGATGAGGCCTGGAAAGAGCATTTGCGGGAGATGGACGATCTGAAGCAGTCGGTGCAGAATGCCACCTACGAACAGAAAGATCCACTGCTGATATACAAGTTCGAGTCCTTTGAACTTTTTAAGACCATGATACAGCGGGTGAACAAGGACATCTGCAGTTTCCTGCTGAAGGGCAACCTGCCGGGTGCCGACCAGGCGCTGCAGGAGGCCGGATCGCCCAGGCGTACGGACATGAGCCGCCTGAAAACCGGACGCGACGATGTGGCTGCGCCCAACCGTACATCGGAACCTCAGAAACCACAGCCTGTCAGGGTGGAGAAAAAGGTCGGCCGGAATGACCCCTGTCCGTGCGGCAGCGGAAAAAAGTTCAAACACTGCCATGGTCGCGGCGTTGTGGCCTGAGGACGTTTAGAAGTTTAGATGGTTTAGAAGTTTAGTGGTTTAGATGTTTAGGTTACCCTGAGCGGAGTCGAAGGGTCCTCAGCATCGCTGTCAGTCAAACTGAGCGCTTGCCTGCTGTCAGGCTTTTTTTTCACCGCAAAGACGCAGCCTCGCAATGAATTCATTATTACTATAGGTAATTAACAATCAACTATTTACTAATTACTAATTACTATTCACTAATTACTAATTACTATTCACTTTTCACTTCTAACCCTCCAGACAAATTCCACACCTGAGGCAATGAGACCCTAAGCCCCTCAAATTGGTCAGCCCCGTGGGGTTTGATAAAATGTGTCATTATGTGATGAAAAATGCACAAAATATTATAAATTTGTGCAAAACACACGAAGAAAATGCTAAGGGAGATCATTATCAAGCAAAAGGAGGAACTCGGACGCATGATGGCTGAGCCATATATCCCGAGGGAAGTTGTGATAAGTGACAGCGGCAGTGACCTGGTCAGGGTGATATCCGGACCCCGCAGGGCGGGCAAATCATTCTTTGCTGTGCATGCAATGGTGAAGGGACGGCATGCCGGTTATGTGAATTTTGATGATGAAAGACTTCTCGGCATACAGAATTATGATGAAATAACAGCCGCCGCCGATGCTGTTTACCAGAACCCTGAATACCTGTTTTTCGATGAGATTCAAAACCTGAGCCGATGGGAATTATATGTGAACAGGTTGCAGCGTTCGGGCAGAAAGATTATCCTTACCGGGAGCAATGCCAACCTGCTCGGCTCGGATCTGGCCACCCACCTGACCGGAAGATATTTGCTTACCCATATATACCCGTTTTCGCTCAGAGAGGTGTTGTCTGTTTTTCCGCAGGCTTTGACAGAGCCCGAAAGGTATCAGATATACCGTGACTATATCCGGAAAGGAGGCTATCCCGAGATCTGGCTGAAGCAGGTTCCGGCGGAGGAGTACCTGAACACCCTGACCGATTCGGTGATCTTTAAAGACCTTATCAAACGCTTCAGGGTCAGGAATATCAGTCCGCTTGATGCCCTGATCCGCTTCATGACAGGCAATCCTGCCAGGGAGGCTTCGCTGCATACCCTGGCTGCCGTGCTGGATGTATCCAGTCCGCATACCGTCAAAAAGTATTTAAGTATGCTGGAGGAAGTATTCCTGGTCTTCTCCATTCCGCGCTTCTCATTCAAACTCAAAGAACAAATAAGCCACAACAGGAAGTATTATGTATTCGATAATGGTATCATCTCATCCATGGGCTTTTCAGGAAGTCCGGACGAAGGCCGCCTGCTGGAAAACCTGGTGGCGATTTCTCTGAAAAAGAGAGAAAAGGATGGAAGCAGGGTGTTCTTCTGGCGGAACCAGCAGAAGGAAGAGGTTGATTTTGTGGTTTTTAAGAACCGGAAAGTGGAACAACTCATTCAGGTATGCTATGATATCTCGCATCCGGCTACCCTGAACCGGGAGATAAAAGCTTTGTTTTCAGCTTCCCGTGAATTGAACTGCGATCGTTTGCTTTTATTGACTGATCATGTTGAAGGAAAGGAGACTGTGTCACGTGCAGGATACACTGCCACCATCTGCATCCAAAAGGCCTTCCGGTGGTTTTCCTGATCATGATTATTTCATTCTTGCCTTCTTGCCCTCTCGCATCCCCGCATTCCTGCATTTAACGATGTCCGCCTGACAAGCCGGTTATTTTCACCGCAGCGCCGCAGCGTGTTCATTATAACTTATAAACAATTAACAAACAACTACTTACTGTTTACTATTTACTTTTCACTATTCACTTTTCACTTCTAAACCTCTAAACAGATTTCACACCAAAGCCGAAGTCCCGGGAATTAGATAAACCCATGGGGGTATGATAAACGTAAGTTTCTTAAAATCACTGAGGTGGCATTGGAATATCCTGAATATCCTGTGTATCCCTGTTAAAAAAATGTTTATAATGCAAGAATCCCAGAATGCCTGAATGCAAGAATGCAAGAATGAAAGGTCAGTCAGGCAAGGCGATGGAAGCGAAAGAGCGGCGGATCCCCTTTTTATACTTGATCTCCGGATAGCCGAAAATGACGAAGACGCCTTCGCGGCTGGGGAAGCGGATGCCGTGTTTTTCCCTGAACTGTCCGGCTTTTTTGCCTTTCTGTATCATGGGATGGATGGCTCCCAGCATGCAGGTTCCCAGGCCGAGGGATTCCCCTGCGATCATAGCATAGGTGGCTGCCACGATGGGATCGGCCGGATCGCAGTATGGTGAGCCGTAGAAGTACATGGCCAGGGGCGCGTCGTAGGTAACATTGTTAACCCCTTCATCCATGCCGCCTGTGTAGGTTTTGAACAGGGGCCTGATGAATCCGCGGAACATCTCGTCGCTCGCCTTTCCCCAGAACGGCCGCATCAAAGCGAGAAACCAGCCCGACACCAGCCACTTCATGCTTTTGAGGAATTCACAGTAATCCTTTGCGAATGCATGGTTCTTTTCCCTGCTGTCGAGTACCAGCACGTTGACGTCGGAAGGCGGCAGACCCATCGGTGCTGTCATCGCAGCGTTGAGGATGAGACCGGTGATTTCCGGACTTACCTCCCTGTTTTTGAAACGCCGGGTGCTTCTTCTTCTCTGAAGTAGCGGGAGCAGGTTGTTGTACGTGGCATCTGTTTCCTGAGGGGGAAGGGGAAAGATATCGTCCGGACTGATTTCTCTTCCATGCACCGCGATGGCCCCGCCGGGGCAAACGGCCATACAGTGCCCGCAACCGATGCAGCCAAAATGAGATGATGCTGTGGTGCTCACTTTACCGTTGGTGAGCGCAAGGCATTGGTCGGAGCAGACCGATACGCACAGGCCGCATCCGTCGCATTTTTCCGCGATCAGGCTGATGTTGCCGGCTTCTTTGGTTCTTGTGGTGGGGATGGCCATAAAATACTAATTACTTGTAAAACAAGGTCTTTCTGAAAGGTTTAGCGGTGGTGGTGTATGTATCCACGAAGGCTTTGTGTTCCTGCTGGCTTTGCATCGCCTGTTTGATCATGCCGTCAAGCTGCCTGCAGGATGCAGCGGTGGATTCGTCGGGATCGGCCACGGCATTCAGTTGTGCGGCAGCAAGCGACAGGGCAGTCTGCACCGTATCGATCATCTGTACGATGGCCTCATCCGTTTTTTTCGGATTGAACTGCCGGTTCCGGTATTGGATAAAGCTGTTAAGCAACTGAATGGCCTCGTTGAAAGTATGGACGGCCAGGTTGTATTGTTCTACCCCGCTTTTATTGCGGTGGTAATCGATCTCACGGTTGATGTGCTGCAGCCTTTCGTAAGTCATGGCATTGGTGACGCCGTTCGCCTGTATCCTCCGGGCAGCGGAACGGAGCCGGTCGATATCGCGCTGGCGGTCGTATGCATCGACAGAGTCCCTGTAGTTGAATACCACTCCCTGCGGGTTTCCTTTGGTCAGGCCGTCATTAAAATCTTTGGCTGTTAGCGGATGGGCGAGCAACTGCCAGAGCGGATCGAAGGGCATATGCGATTGGATGAGTACTTCCGGTGGCGTAAGGAAGTAGAAATCGTTGACTTTACGGATGAAACGATTATTTTCCACATGGCCTGAACCCCAGGCAGGATCGATAAAGTACCAGCCTGAAGGGGTTTCCGCTGCGCACCAGAGGTGGGGGAGGAGGTCCATCATACCGTTTTGCCGTGTGTAGCCGGGTACCGTATAGGTTCTTAGTCCGCATTGCCTGGCAATGGCATTGAATAATTCGGCGAAATGCATACATACCCCTTTCCGGCGGCTTAAGGCATCTTTCACAATCTCTGCGGTGCTTTGGTAATCGTAGACCGTGAAAATATTCTCCATGTCGTAGCGGATGTTCGTGGTGATCCAGTCAAAGATCGCCCGGTAACACGCCCTGTGATCCGGATAATGAGAGCTGAAGTATTCCGACAATCCCGCAACCGTATGGGTAAGAGAGTCGGGTATGGTCCCGGCCGCCTGTTTTTCAGGCGCAATGCTTGTTCCCCCGGAGGCAGCTCCGGAGCAGATATGGATGAGGATCAGGAATCCGGTGATGCGCAACATGACTGGACCTGTTTCTTCAATCCGGAGCTTGAGATTACTCCTGTTTTACTGAGAAATCCATGGCAGCGAGTCGTTTATACGACATGTAGCGCCATTTGGCGTTTTCTTCTGCTGCCTGGAATAATTCCGTGGCTTCTTTTGGGAAACTTTTCTTCAGAGAGGAGTACCTGACCTCGCCGGCAAGGAATTCTTTGAACTGTTCCCAGCTTGGTTCTTTGGAGTCGAGGATAAAGGGATTTTGTCCTTCTTTTTCGAGCAGCGGATTGTAGCGGTAAAGCTGCCAGTATCCGCATGCCACGGCGCGCTCGGATTCTTCCTGGGATTTTCCCATGCCGGCCCTGATTCCGTGGTTGATACAGGGGGAATAGGCGATAATGACGGAAGGTCCTGGGTAGTTTTCGGCTTCTTTGAGGGCTTTGAAGTACTGTGCCTGGTTTGCCCCCATGGCGACCTGGGCCACGTAAACATAGCCGTACGACATGGCCATCATGCCAAGATCCTTTTTCCGGATGCGTTTACCGGAGGCTGCGAATTTCGCCACTGCCCCGATGGGGGTTGCTTTGGATGACTGACCGCCCGTATTGCTGTATACTTCCGTATCAAGCACGAGCAGGTTGATATCCTTACCGGAAGCGATCACGTGGTCGAGTCCGCCATAACCGATATCATAGGCCCAGCCGTCGCCGCCGAATACCCAAACCGATTTTTTGACCAGGTATTGTTTCAGGTCGAGGATCTCGCGGAAAGCTGCATGCGATGTTTTGCCGCAGGCTTCGATAACCTTTTCGGAAGCGGCTTTCGAGGCTTCTCCCTTGTCCTTGTTTTCCAGCCATTCGGTGAAAGCCGCGCGGGTTTCGTCCGGCAGGCCATTTTCAAGCAATGCCTTCATCTTCAGGGCAATTCTGTCGCGGATCTTATCGATGGCGGTGACCATACCGAAGCCGTATTCGGCATTGTCTTCAAAGAGGGAATTTGCCCAGGCGGGACCTTTTCCCTGTTTGTTCACCGAGTATGGTGTGGAAGGTGCGGAGCCTCCGTAAATTGAGGAGCAGCCTGTTGCGTTGGCCACCAGCATGCGGTCACCGTAAAGCTGGGTTACAAGTTTCAGGTACGGGGTTTCGCCGCAGCCGGCACATGCACCGGAGAACTCGAAGAGCGGTTGGGCGAACTGACTGTTTTTCAGAGAGGTATCCCTTCCAACGAGCTGGTCTTTATAAGTAACATTGGCAAAGAGGTAGTCCCAGTTGGCAATTTCCTTTTCCTGGGAACCGAGGGGTTTCATCACCAGGGCTTTCTGTTTGCTGGGACAGACATCGGCGCAGTTGCCGCAGCCGGTACAGTCGAGGACGCTGACCTGGATTTTGAAACGAAGTCCGGCGAGCGGGCGTCCGTTCGCGGAAACGGTGGGAGCGCCATCGGGCAGTCCTTTCATTTCTTCTTCATTCAGCAAAAAGGGTCTGATGGCGGCATGCGGACAAACATAGGCGCACTGGTTGCACTGGATACAGTTTTCGGGTACCCATTCAGGGACGTTGACGGCGATACCGCGTTTTTCGTAGCGGGTGGTTCCTGCCTGGAAGGTGCCGTCTTCACGGCCGAGGAAGGCACTTACGGGAAGATCGTCGCCCTTCATGCTGTTGATGGGTTCCGCCACCTGCTTTACAAAGTCGGGGATGTCGCGGCTATCGGCTTCTTTTTTCACTTCAAGCTGTGACCACCCGGCGGGTATGTCGACCTGTTCCACATCTGCACCTTTGTCGATGGCGGCGATGTTCATGTTGACTACATCCTCGCCTTTATTTCCGTATGTTTTGATGATGGCTTTCTTCATTTCCTTTGCGGCCAGCTCGTAGGGAATCACTCCGGAGACTTTGAAGAAGGCGCTTTGCATGATGGTATTGGTTCTGGTGCCGAGTCCGAGGTCTTCTGCAATTTTGGTTGCATTGATAATGAAGAATTTGATCTCTTTTTGTGCCAGGATTTTCTTCATATGGTCGGGCAGTCTTTCTTTGGTTTCTTCTGCAGACCAGATGCTGTTGAACAGGAATACACCGCCTTTTTTTATGCCTTTCAGCATGTCGTATTTCTCGAGGTAGGCAGGAACGTGGCAGGCGACAAAGTCGGGGCTGTTGACCAGGTAAGGGGAGCGGATCGGGGAGTCGCCGAAGCGCAGGTGGGAAGTGGTAACACCTCCTGATTTTTTTGAGTCATAGGCGAAATATGCCTGGGCGTATTTTTCTGTGGTGTCGCCGATGATCTTGATGGAGTTTTTATTGGCTCCGACCGTACCGTCGGCACCGATGCCGTAAAACTTGGCTTCAAAAGTTCCCGGGGGGCAGATGGAGATCTCTTCGAGGACAGGAAGGGATAAAAAGGTGACATCATCCACGATACCGACTGTGAAGCGGTTTTTGGGCTCGTTGGCTTTAAGGTTGTTGAATACCGACAATATCATGGCCGGGGTGGTATCCTTGGAGCTGAGTCCGTATCTGCCGCCGATGACCAGAGGGGCGTCCGGATTGCCATAGTAGATATCCTTTACGTCGAGGTACAGTGGTTCGCCGTTGGCGCCGGGTTCCTTGGTACGGTCGAGTACGCAGATTCTTTTGACGGTACCGGGCATGACCTTCATGAAATATTTTGCGGAGAAAGGCCGGTACAGGTGGACGCTGACAAGGCCGGTTTTTTCGCCGCGGCTTCCCAGGAAATCGATGACTTCCCTGATGGTTTCCGTGACGGAGCCCATGGCCACGATCACGTGTTCGGCATCCTTCGGGCCGTAATAGGTAAAGGGATGATATTCACGGCCGCAGAGGGCGCTGAGTTCCTGCATATAGTCTTCCACAATGTCGGGGACCAGATCGTAGAAACGGTTGGCTGCTTCGCGGCTCTGGAAGTAGATGTCGGGATTCTGGGCGGTGCCTCTGGTGACTGGGTTTTCGGGGTTGAGGGCTTTGTCGCGGAAGGCTTGCAATGCATTGTAATCGACCATTTTAGCCATTTGTTCCGTGGTAGGTGCTTCTACCTTCTGCACTTCGTGTGAGGTTCTGAAACCGTCGAAGAAGTGGAGGAAGGGAACCCTTGATTTGATGGAGGCCAGGTGGGCAACGGCGGCGATGTCCATGATTTCCTGGACCGATCCTGTGGCCAGCAGTGCGAATCCTGTCATCCTGGTGCTCATCACGTCGCTGTGGTCGCCGAAGATGGACAGGGCCTGGGCGGCAACGCTCCTGGCGCTGACGTGGAACACACCGGGCAGCAGTTCACCGGAGATCTTGTACATGTTGGGGATCATCAGCAACAATCCCTGTGAGGCCGTATACGTGGTGCAGAGTGCTCCGGCCTGAAGCGCACCGTGAACCGCGCCGGCAGCGCCGGCTTCCGACTGCATTTCTTCCACCTTCACAGTTTCGCCGAAGATATTTTTCAATCCGTGGGCCGCCCATTCGTCGATGTATTCCGCCATGGTGGATGATGGCGTGATTGGGTAAATACAGGCAACTTCACTGAACATGTAAGCAATGTGGGAAGCAGCATAGTTGCCGTCGCAGGTGATGAAATTTTTGTTGGTACTCATGTTATGAGGATTTGTATTAAGCGCAAGTTGATAATTCCGGACATTTCCGGAAAAACGGGTGCAAAGTTAGCCATTAATCCAATGAAAAGAAACCACCGGGCTTAATTATATGCGGTCTAAATACGCTCCGGATCGAACCACAGACAGGGCAAAATTGTTACTTTTGCCGTAATTCATCCAAAACATTTCATTCTTATGGTCGATATGCAGACACAATACCTCGGGCTGACACTTAAGAACCCGCTCATCATCGGAGCCAGCAACCTGGTTCAGGATCTCGGTACAGTGAAAAAACTGGAGGCTGCAGGTGCAGCTGCCATCGTGTACAAATCACTTTTCGAGGAACAGATTCAGCTTGAATCACTCAAAATGCACGAAGATTTGCATGAGTACAATGAACGGCATGCCGAAATGATCAGCCTTTTTCCTAAAATGGAGCATGCCGGACCGAAAGAACACCTGAACCATCTGCAGCAGGTAAAGGAAAGCGTGGGGATACCCGTAATTGCCAGTCTGAATGCCATCTACCACGAGAGTTGGGAAGAATATGCCGTATTGCTTGAAAAGCATGGCGCTGATGCCCTGGAACTGAATTTTTATGCCGTGCCCGACAGCATGGAAAAAGCAGGGACAGATATTGAAACCTATCAGCTGAAAGTCCTCGATACGATCAAAAAGGCCGTCCGAATCCCTGTCAGTGTCAAGCTCAGCCCGTTTTATTCAAACACCCTTCAGGTGGTAAAGAAAATGGATGAAGCGGGAGCTGACGGTTTTGTGTTGTTCAATCGCCTTTTTCAGCCCGATATCGATCTGAACAGTGTATCGTATATCACACCCCTTCACCTGAGCCAGGAAACAGAGGACTTTAAGTTGCCGCTTCGCTACACGGGGCTGTTGGCGGGTAATATCCGCGGCGGAATTTGCCAGAATACCGGTATTTTCAGCGGGAATCAGGTGTTGAAGGCCCTGCTTGCCGGCGCCGATTGTGTTCAGATTGTCAGTGCGATATACAAACACGGAATTTCCCACCTGTCAGTCATGCTTTCCGAGATCGAAAAGTGGATGGAAGCCGCCGGATATGATAGCATCGGCACCTTCAGGGGCAGTTTGTCGCGGAAGCAGGTGAAAGATCCTTTCATATTTAAAAGAGCCCAATATGTGGACATCCTGCTGAAGTCCGATGAGATTTTCAGCCGTTACCCGCTTCGTTAGGCCTGTCCTGACCTTAAGCTGAACTTCCCTTGCTGTTCCCATCCGCTATTGAAGAAAAACTCGGCTTTCACACCATTCGTGAGATACTGGCGGATTTGTGCCAGAGCGATGCCGGCAGGGAACTGGTCGCAGGGATGCGTTTTCTCTCCGACAGGAATATCATTGCCAGGCAGCTTGAGGAAACCGAGGAAGTCAGGCAACTGCTTTTACTGCCCGGACTTCCATCCCTGAAGATGGCTCCGCTTGAACGGGAACTCAGCCTGCTTGCCGTTGAGGGTTCTTTTCTGGAAGAAGACAGCCTGGTTGAATTAAAGTCGTTACTGATCAATATCCTGGCCGTCACTTCCTGGATCCGGAAGCTTGAAGCCGGCCGTTTTCCGCTGCTGGCGGAACAGGCGTCAGGACTGCTGATTGACAGCAGTGTGCTCACGCCCCTTGAAAGCCTGCTCAACGAAAAAGGCAGGGTTGCCGACAATGCCAGTCCGGCCTTGCTGAAAGTCAGAAATGCCCTCTCAGCAAGGAGAAAGGAAGTGACACATCAGCTCGGGAGGGTTTTTCAGCAGGCACGCAGGCAGGGATGGACCGAAGAAGGCCTGGAACCCACGGTCAGGGGAGGACGCCTGGTGATTCCGTTGCTGGCCAATCACAAACGCAGGATCAGAGGGATCATTCACGATGAATCCTCCACAGGACATACTGTCTATCTTGAACCTGAAGATATTTTTCAGAGCAACAACCAGATCAGGGAACTGGAATTGCAGGAAAGACGCGAAGTCATTAAGGTACTGATCAGGATCGCCACCTTGCTCAGACCGCACCTGCCTGCCATCAGATCGGCCGTTGCCATGATGGCAAAACTGGATTTTGTCCACTCCAAAGCGGCTTTTGCCCTGAAAACATCCTCCTTTAAACCGCAACTCCGGGAAACAGGCGGTGTGGAGTGGATCCATGCACGGCATCCCCTGCTTTACCTGTCGCACCTGGCACAGAAAAAAGAAGTCGTTCCGCAACATATTACCCTCGACCCGGACCACAGGATACTGGTGATCTCCGGGCCCAATGCGGGAGGGAAGTCGGTGTGCCTGAAGACCGCCGGATTATTACAGTATATGATGCAGTGCGGATTGCTTGTTCCTGCAAAAGAAGGATCTTCCGCCTGTGTTTTCAGGGATGTGTTCATCGAGCTGGGTGATGAGCAATCACTTGAAAATGATCTTAGTACTTACAGTTCCCATTTACAGCACATGCAGTTCTTCATGGAGCAGGCCGGGTCTTCCACCCTGTTTCTCATTGACGAGATGGGTTCAGGTACCGAACCCCAGGTGGGGGGTGCCATTGCAGAGGTGGTGCTTGGAGTTTTGAACAGCAGGGGTGCTTACGGGGTGGTTACCACCCATTATACCAATCTTAAAGTGATGGCATCCTCCCATCCGGGTATCATGAATGCTGCCATGGCATTTGACCGGACACGGATGGAACCATTGTTTAAACTGGAGACCGGGAGACCGGGAAGTTCCTTTGCCATTGAAATTGCCCGCAAAATGGGATTTGACGAGACCTTGCTCGAAAAGGCCATGACCCTCGCAGGAAGGGCGCAGTTCGATTTTGACCAGCAGATACAGGAACTGGAGTTGCAGAAGAAAACCCTGGAGTCGAAAACCACAGGTTTCCAGGTTGCCGATGCGTTTCTTGCAGAAATGATCGGAAAATACGAGAAAATGCTTGCAGACCTGGAGAAATCGCGACGTCAGGAGATGGAAAAGGCCAGGCAGGCTGCCTCAAAATTACTTGCTGAAAGTAACAGCCTGATAGAAAGGACGATCAGGGAAATCAGGGAGAGCCAGGCAGAGCGGGAAAAAACCCGGCGGGTGCGGAGTGAATTTAATCAGGCCAGGGAGGTACTGGAGCAGCAACTACAAAAGGAGTCGGGGGTGGCAGAAAAAGCCGGGGAGCTTCAAACCGGCGGGAAACGGCCCGGGAAGCTGCAGGAGTTTCAGAAAGACAACAAGGGAAGCAAGACAAAAGGCAGTCAGCAGAAGCAACCTCCCGCAGCCATGCCGGTACCGCTCCGGGAGGGCGACTGGGTGCGCTTACAGGGTCAGCAGGCGGCAGGCTTGCTTGAGGAGATCAGAGGGCAGGATGCCCTGGTGCGTTTTGGCGATGTCAGGGTGAAATGTGCGCTGGGCCAGTTACTGCAGCTCAGCCAGGAAGAGATACCTGTTCCGGCGACCGGAACAGGGGTGAAATACGGAAACTTCATCCGGGATTTGAACCAGCGGATGGCTGAATTTAAGTTAACCCTCGATCTAAGGGGAAAACGTGCGGAGGAAGCCCGGCAGATGCTGCAACAATATATGGATGAGGCTGTTCTGCTGGAGGTGTTTGAGGTCAGAATCCTGCATGGCAAAGGGGATGGCATTCTAAGGGAGATTGTCAGGCAGTACCTCCGCGGAATACCGGAAGTGAAATCATACAGGGACGAGATGCTTGAGCTGGGAGGGCACGGCATTACTGTGGTATGCCTGCGGTAGGAATGGTGAAGGTGATGGTGCTTCCTTCCCCGGCTGTGCTTACTGCATGAATACTGCCTTTGTGTTTTTCGATGAATTCTTTGCAGATCACGAGTCCCAGGCCGGTACCTTTTTCTTTAGAGGTACCGTCTCTTCTGATCTTTTTCGCGATATCAAAAAGTTGTCCGGTCTCTTCCGCCTTCATCCCCGTACCATAATCCCTGACCGACACTTCAGTATGATCGCCATTAAGCCGGGCGTTCACTTCAACCCGGCCTCCCGGGAAGGAAAATTTGATGCCGTTTGAGATGATGTTTCTCAGAACGGTGGCAATCATATTCCTGTCTGCGGTTACCTGAAGGTCGGCAGGGATATTATTGACAATGCTGACTTCCTTTGAAGCTGCCTGGTCACTCAGTATGCCTGTGGTTTCCCTTACCATCAGGTTCAGGTAGACTTTTTCGGGTGTGAATTCGATTTTACCGCTGTGGGCCTGAGACCATTCCAGCAGGTTCTGCAGCAGTTTTTGCAAATTAAGTGACACATCCCGGATGTTCCGGATTGTCTGGCGGCGTTCTTCGTCGGAGTAGTTTTCATATTCATCGTACAGCAGGTGGGAGAATCCGAGGATGGCATGGAGGGGGTTTTTCAGGTCGTGGCCGATAATGCTGAAGAACCTGGTTTTGGTGGCATTGGCTTCCTGCAGTTCGGCATTCTTGTTTTTGATGGATTCGTCGAAATATCTTTTGGAGGTGATGTCGGTAATGAAGCCTTCCAGGGCGGTAAGACGGCCTTCATGATCGTACACGCCGCAGCCTTTTTCCCATACCCATTTTCTGTTGCCGCTTGCCGTAATGATGGGATATTCGCTTTCGAAAAAGTCCTGGACTTTAAGTTTCTCCTGCCAGATCTCCCAGAGGGATTCCCTGTATTCGGGCTCTATCAGGTCGTTAAAGGCGATCACTTTATTGTCAACCAGTGCTTCGGGCGGATATCCGGTAAGTTCCAGGCAGCCTTTACTTACAAACGTCATCGTCCAGTTCCTGTCGTTTTTGCAACGGTAAGCCATCCCCGGCAGGTTGGCCATCAGGGTGGTAAGGGTGCGTTCCTGTTCTTTCAGGCTCTCCTGCAATTCTTTACGAAAATGAATGTTGTGGGTGACCCCCTGGAAAAAACGCAGCGTACCGTCTTCTTCGAGAACCGGTGAGATGTGGCTTTCGAACCACATCAGGCTTCCGTCCCTGTGCCTGATCTGCATTTCGATAATGTTTTTCACAAGGGGCAGCTTATTGTGCAGGGTGGTTGCATACCGTCTTCTGAAGACTTCCAGGATACGTACAGACCGTCCGGGCAAAAAGTCAGAGATAGGTCTTCCGGTCACTTCCAGCGGAGGATATCCCAGAATTGAAAGTACTGAAGGACTGACATAAAGGAATACAAGTCCGGGATCAAGCTGCCAGAGGATATCCGTCATGTTGTCTGCCAGCAGGCGGTATTTTTCTTCGCTTTCGCGCACGCGCCTGGTGGCAAGCAGTTGTTCGCTGATATCGCGGATGGCTACAATACGTACCTGCCTGCCTTTAAAGATGAAAGGTTTTGAAAGCACTTCAACCACAGAGATGCTGCCGCTGCTTGTTTTTAGCGGGATGGTGTATTGTTCTTCGCGTCCTGCGCTGATCTTTTCGAGAACCATGCCATGATACTCGGATGGTACCAGATCCAATACACTTCCTTTGAGTTTCTCACCCGCTTTCATTCCAAGCATTTCCAGAACTTTCTCATTGGTATCCAGAATAATACCTTTCTCGTGGATAAGGATTCCTTCGAAAGTGGCATTGCTGAGCACCTTGAGCCTTTGTTCGTTTTTTCGCCTGATTTCCTGGTTGATCAGAAGGAAGGTGATTGTCAGTATGATCAGGATGGAAATGGCGATCACCCAGGACCAGTATTGTTGCTGTTTGGTTTTCAGTCGTTCATTGTCCCGTTTTGCCCTGGTGGAATCGAATGCGGTTTGGATTTCGGAGAGCATGCGGGATGTCGCCTGGGTTTCCAGACTGTCGTTCAGTTTTTTGAACAGGTTCAGGTAGTGTTGCGCCTCGGTGGTATTATTGAGGGCGAGGTTGTTCAGTGCCAGGAACCAGGCTGCTTCTGCCTTTTCTTTGCCGACATAGGTGCTGTCGGCATAATCAAGGGCTTTTCCGGCATGCCGCAGTGCCAGTTTGTATTCATGGATTTCATTGAAGTGTTCGGAAAGTTTCAGGTTGATCTGGAAGAGGTTACGGTAGGCCCGGTATTGTTCCGCCAAATATGTGGCACGCTGAAAATACTGTAACATCAGTCTTTCCTGGTGTAATCCCTTGTAACACAGCCCGATCTGGTAAAGCAAGGCAGTGATGGTGCGTTTGTGGTCCCGGTCAAACTGGTGGTTGGTATCGGCATTGATCTGGTCGATCGCTCTTCTGCAGTATGAAATTGCTTCGGTGTAGCGCTTTTTCATAAAATAAACCGAAGCGATATATGCCAGTGAATGACCTTTCAGGTACTGGGAACCGTTAAATTCTGTGTTCTCAAGTAAAATCAGCTGTGCCTGCCTGAAATAAAAAAGTGCTGAATCGGAGTTGTCCATTTCCCTGTAGCAGAGGCCCAGGTTGTTGGTAGCGGTGTAAGTGCCAAGTCTTGCACCGATTTTTTTGAAAACATAAATGGCCTCCCTGTAGAAACTATTGGAAATGTGATACAGCTCTGAAGCATAGAAACGGTTTCCGATATCGATCAGAACATAGCCGCTTTGAAAATGTAATCCGTGTTTGCTGAGCAGGTTGAAGGAATTCAGCAGCATCTCAAGGCTTTTGCCGGTAAGGCCTTTATCCGCATAAGCTTTGTTGAGCATGTAATACAGGTCGGAAGTAAGGCTCGGGTTACGGTTCGAATCAACCAGCTCCATCAGCCTGCGGCAGATTGAAAGGACTGTATCTGATGGCGCATTCCACAGCGCAATATCCAGTTTGCCGATCACTTTGCGGATGCTGTCCTCATTTTCACGCATCCTGATCATTTCTGTCAATTCCCTTACAACCGCAACCGTTTGCGATTCCGCTGCATTCTGGCAAAAAAGCCGGGGAACAACAAGCAGGAGCAGGCAAAACAATGAAAGGTGCCGTATCATGACCGGATGTTATTTCGCATCGCTTATGGTTGTTCTGGGAAGGATGAAGTGGAAACAGCTTCCTTTTCCGATTTTACTTTCAACCCACAGCTCGCCGCTGTTTTGTTTGATCAGTTCTTTGCAAAGCATCAGTCCGAGTCCCGTTCCTTTTTCGCCTGCAGTGCCTTCCGTCACAAATTTTTCATCGAGCCTGAAAAGCTTCGGGATGTTTTCGTGTGATATGCCGGTTCCCTGATCGCGTACCATAATTTCCAAAAACAGCTTTCCGTTCTTTTCCTGATGAGATGCCGACAGATTGACCCTGCTGCCGGGATGAGAGAATTTGATGGCATTGGATATCAGATTACGGAAAACCGTACGTATCATATTTTCGTCATACACAGCCATGCTGTTGAACCCGATTTCAGAATAAAGCCTGATATTCTTGTCATCAGCCTGGGATTTGAAGATCAGCAGGGTTTCATTGGCCGTGATACTGATATCGTTATACAGGGGATTGAATTCGATCCGTCCGGTTTGTGTTCTGGCCCAGTCAAGCAGATTCTGAAGCAGCTTGAAAGTGTGTTCAGAAGATTCCCTGATGTTTTCGATGAAGGACTTGCGTTCTTCATCCGTATAACTGTCATATTCCTTTGACAGCAGGCCTGCAAATCCCATGATCGACTGAAAGGGGTTTTTCAGATCATGTGCGATGATATTGAAAAACTTGTCCTTGGTAACGTTTAAGGCATGTAATCCTTCTGAATATTGTTTCAGCTGTTTTTCTGCCTCTTTCCTGGCGTTGATATCCGTCAGGTAAGCACGGATGTGTCTGGCCTGTCCTTTTTCATCCCTGACGATGACCGCAAAGTCGCTCACCCAGCGGCTTGACCCGTCGCGGGTGATGATCCTGTATTCCAGTTCGAAAACATCTTTTTGCAGGCTTTCGTTCTTGTGGATGATATTTTTGAAATGGGACCTGTCGGCGGGATGCACCATGTCCAGGTAATTGCGTGATTTCTCTGTAAAAAACTCCGGGGGATAATCATAGATGCCCCGGATGTTAGGGGAGACATACTGTACCCGGAAAGTGTCGCTGAAGTGCCTGTTGACGATCACAACCGGACCCGAAACAAAAAGATTCTGTTCCGCTTTGATCGACGCCTCGATCTCGTACCGCAGGAAGACGGAACTAACCTGGTTCACAAATATCTGCGCCAGGTCGAGGTTCTTTGGCCTGTTGCCGGCATTGAACATCACGTTAAAACTGCCGAGAACCCTGTCTTTATGCGCGATGGAAAAGACGAAATATTCCTGAATGGCAAGGATTTCCGTAACTTTTTTGGTAATCTCCGCCGGAATATTCCAGGCAGAAGGAAACACCAGATCTCCCTTCTTATAGGCTGTTCTTGCTGCGATTGCCTGTTTCGTTAAGGGATCCAGCTTTAATTTTTTCCCGAGAAGTGAGGTGCCAAGGATTTTCCTGGCTGCTTCAATACGCTCAAAATCACCTGAGATGGCGATGGGACTGAAGGTTATTCCGTCAGCTTCGTGCAGTGTAAGGTAGATGAGGCAGGCTCCGGTGAGCTTGCGCATGTCGTTGGTAATTAGCTGGTAATCAATTGTGGCAAAGGGAAATTCCAGGTAATTGATGGCTGATTCGCTGATGAGCCGGATGGCATCCTCCTGTCGTTTCCGCGCTGTAATATCCCTGCCGGTTGCGATGACTACTTTTTTCCCGAAATATGTGCCTGCTGTCTGAGAGATTTCCTTTGGAAAGATTTCCCCGTTCTTTCGCCTGCCCCACCATTCGAAAACCTGCACCTCTCCACGGAATGCTTTCTCAATAAGTTCCAGCGTACCGGTCAGATCATTCAAATCGGGAGCTGAGAGAAATTCCGGAGTCCTGCCCACAATTTCATCCCTGGAATAACCATACATTTTCACAGCACCATTGTTCACATCGAGGAAAGTGCCTTGTTCATCAAGGATGTATACGGCATCGTTGATGTAATTAAACAGCTTCCTGTAACTTTCTTCACTTTCCTCAAGTGCATCAGATGTTTCTTTTAAACGGGAGATGTCGATTACAGATCCGATGATGATGCCGTTTGGGTCAATCATGGCGTTGATCAGTGCCCGGAATGTGCTGCCGTTCTTCCTGAGCATGTGAAACTCCAGGTTATGTACTTTTTTTTCGCTGGTCAGGCGGTTGATTAAGACTTGTCTTTCATCCGGGTTCACGAAAAGGGAAGCGGCAAGAATGTCAGAGGTATCTTCCTGTGAATCAAATCCATATAAGTCAAGAAAACGCTGATTCGACATCAGGATCTTACCTTCCAGGTTTGTGGCATACAATCCGGCCACGTTCTGTTCGAAAAAATGCCGGTATCGCTCAGCCCTGTCCATGCCTTCTGAAAGCAGGCTTTTTTCTTCTGTCAGCAGTTCAATTTTTCTCTGCAGTTCCAGATTCAGTGCCTGCAAATCTGCTAATACTGAATGCGATGGTTCCTTCGGCATCCTGAGTCTTCCCCTTGGTTAATTTCATTCAAACCTATAAAATTTCTTTTTATTCTGCAATGGCCCGGCAGGAAATAGTGCCGGGGTATGTTTGATACAGTGATTTTTTATACATTTACCATCTTTCCGGCAGCAAACCCTTTCTGTCATGTCATTCTTCTGTACCTACCGTCCATTCTGCAAATCACCGGCAGCAGGGTGTTTTCCGCCCTTACTTTTCGCACTGATGTTGATGTTGTCTGCCTCCTGCGGCAACAGGGATAAGGATCCTGGTGAAACAAGTGTGCCGGAAACCCAAACGAATGCTGCTTCAGGACCGTTGACAAAAGTGCGTTTCCTTCCATACTGGGTAAATACGGCGCAGTTCAGCGGATACTTCGTCGGTAAGGAAAAAGGCATTTACCAGAAGTATGGTATTGATCTCGATATCATCACCTTTCAGCCTTCCATGATCCCTGCGGGCATCCTTGAGTCGGGGGCAGCGGATTTCGCGGCCCTCTGGCTGGTAAACGCAATAGAAATGAAGGCCTCGGGCACCGACATTGTGAGCCTTGCGCAGCCTTCCCAGCAGTCATCGCTCATGCTGCTCGCAAAAAAAAGCAGCGGAATAAGGAAGCTTCAGGATATTAACGGCAGGAAGGCCGGTATCTGGACCGGCTATGAGATGCAACCCCGTGCCTTGTTCAAAAAGTATCAGCTCGATGTGGAGATCATTCCGATCGGTAGTACAAACAACCTCTTTTTGTCGGGTGCGGTGGATGTAACCAATGCCAACTGGTTTGATGAGTATCACACGATCCTGAATTCAGGCTTTAATGAGGATGAACTGGTAACTTTCTTCTTCAAGGATTACGGTTTGAATTTCCTTGAAGACGGCATCTATTGCCTTTCGAAAACCCTTGTGGAGCACCCGGAGCTTTGTGTGAATTTTGTCAGGGCTACCCTTGAAGGATGGGATTATGCTTTTTCGCATCCGGAAGAAGCCCTTGACATTGTGGTACGCTATGCAAAAGAGGCAAAAACCCCCGTCAACAGGATTCATCAGCGATGGATGCTCGACCGTTATTACGATCTTTACAAGGCACCCCACGGCCAATCCTATGAAACCACGCTGAAAAGGGATGTTTATGAGAACATTGCGGGGATTTTGTTCGAAAGCAAACTGATTACTCATATCCCGGCATATGGGGATTTTTATAAACCCTACCAGGAAATCGAACGTTCGCTGAACCTCAAACCAACCGAATAAAGCCTGCCGTGATGATCAGACTGAGATATATGAGGGGTCTTGCCTCGAAACTTATCCTGTACATTTTTTCCAGCCTTGCCCTGATTTTCGCCGTTATCTTCTATTATAACATGGTGTTGTCGGAACATATGGTTGAAAGGAATATCAGGGTAAATGCCGAATACCTGACCAAGGAAACCGTTGAAAAAGTGGACAAGGTTCTCAGCCGGATTCAGAAAGTCCCCCTGAATATGGCGGCTGTCCTGGAGTTATCCGATTTCTCAGAGGAAAGGATCCTGCAACTCTGCAGCTTGGTGGTTGTAAACAATCCCGATATTTTCGGTTGTGCCATTGCATTCGAACCCGCTTTCCGCTCTCCTGAAAGAAAATATTTTTCTCCCTATTACAGCCGGAAGGGAGATCGGCTGAACCTCAGCTGGCTTGGAGGTGAAGGCTATGATTATTTCACCATGGACTGGTATCAGATACCGAAAATGCTTGGACGGAGCATCTGGACGGAACCATATATCGACATTGGCGGAGGCGAAATCGTGATGTCGACTTTTTCAACGCCATTCTACAGAACAGTAAATGGCAGCCGGGTGTTTACCGGGATCATCACTGCGGACGTCAGCCTGGAATGGTTGCAAAAGATCGTGGGTTCGGTGAAAGTCTGTGAAAGCGGGTATGCATTCCTGATCAGCCAGAATGGCAGTATTGTGACGCATCCGTCGGAAAATCTGATCATGAACGAAAGCATCTTCAGCATTGCCGAAGCCCAGAAGTCGGAGCAGCTCAGAGACATCGGCAGGGCCATGATCCGCGGAGAAACCAGTTTTGCAACCACCTCCTACCGCAATGTACAAAACAATAAGAAAAGCTATATATCATATGCTCCGATTCCCGTAAACCACTGGGCGTTGGGGATTGTATTTCCGGTCGACGAACTCATGGCGGATGTCAGCAGCCTGAACAGGGATATCATGCTGCTCGGGATAGGCGGGCTGGTGTTGATGTCCATTGTGATTGTACTGATCTCCAAATCCATCACCAGACCCTTGCGCAGACTGACCTTCGCCGCCGACGATCTGGCTGCAGGTAACTTCTCTGTCAAACTCCCTGAGATCAGTACGAAAGATGAAATCGCCCGGCTGAACAACTCCTTCATTTCCATGCAGCAGACCCTTTCAAAAACCATCGGCGACCTGAAGGAAACATCGGCCAAGCTGAAAGTGTCCAATGAAAAACTGGAAGACTACAGCAAAACACTGGAAGACAAGGTGGCACTCAGGACAAAGGAACTCAGTGCGAAAAACCTCGAACTAGACCAGTCTTTTCAAAATATCCGCATCCTGGACGAAATTGGTAAAAAAGTCACTTCTACCCTGGATATCAATCAAATACCGGGGATTATCTATGAGAATGTCAATACCCTGATGGATGCCACCGGTTTTCTGGTGATGGTGTTGAATGAACAGGAGAACAAACTGGAATGCAGGCTTTCGATGGAGAACGGGCAGCCACTGCCCCTGTACGAGGTTTCCCTGGATGAGACCAACCGCTTTGCAGTCTGGTGTGTGATCCACAGGGAAGCGATCATGATGAATGACGTGGAACAGGAATACAGCCGCTATGTGCCTGACCGGGCGAAACCAAAGGCCGGAGAAACGGTAAACTCCCTGATGTATGTTCCGCTGATGCTTGAAAACAGGGTGCTTGGCGTGATCTCTGCACAGAGTTACCGGAAAGGTGCATACAACCAGGTGCATTTCGACATGTTGAACAACCTGGCTAATTTCGTGGTGATTGCCTTTGAAAACGCAACAGCATACGAACAGATCAACAAGGCCAACAACGAATTGAAAGCAGCCCAGGCCCAGCTGGTGCAAAGTGAAAAGATGGCTTCGCTGGGACAGCTGACTGCAGGGATAGCCCACGAGATCAAGAATCCACTGAACTTTGTCAACAATTTTTCTGAATTGTCGGCCGACCTGATCAGGGAACTCTCAGAAGAACTTGAAAAACTGTCTGATCAGCTGAATCCGGCCGACAGCGATTACCTGAAAGATATCATGACCGACCTGAAAAACAATGTGGTGAGGATCAATGAGCACGGAAAACGGGCTGACAGCATCGTCAGGGGGATGTTACTCCATTCCAGGGGCAAACCCGGTGATTTTCAACCCACCAATATCAATTCGGTGCTTTCGGAATATGTGAATCTCGGTTACCACGGCATGCGGGCCGGTGATGCCACATTCAATATCAAGCTGGAAACGTCCTACGATGAATCCATTGGCATGTTGAATGTCGTTCCCCAGGATATCAGCCGCGTCTTCCTGAACATCATCAACAACGCCTGTTATGCCACCAACCAGAAGAAAAAGGTGCTGAAAGATTCCTATTTCCCTGTGCTTCAGGTGGAAACAAAAAACCTCGGAAAGCAGGTCATGATACGGATCCGCGATAACGGCAACGGTATCCCGGAAGCCATCCTCGACAAGATCTTCAATCCATTCTTCACTACCAAACCGGCAGGTTCCGGAACGGGCCTGGGCTTGTCGATCAGCTACGACATCGTGGTACAGCAGCATCACGGTGAGATCAGGGTCGACTCAAAAGAAGGGGAATACACCGAGTTTACCATCCTTTTACCAAAAGACAATCACCAGTCTAATTAAATAAAGAAAGATGACAGAAATCAACAACATGATCAGGATTATGGTGGTCGATGACGAAGTTGACCTTGAACCCCTCATTCTGCAGAAATTCCGCAGGCAGATCAGGAATGGGGAGTATGCCTTCGTTTTTGCACATAACGGCCTGGAAGCCCTTACAAAACTGATCGAACACCCGGATATCAGCGTGGTGCTCTCGGATATCAATATGCCGGAGATGGACGGACTGACACTGCTGCTTAAGTTGAAGGAGCTGAAAAACCCGATGCTCAGGACTGTCATTGTCTCTGCATACGGGGATATGGATAATATCCGCACCGCCATGAACCGGGGTGCTTTCGATTTTCTTACCAAGCCGATCAGTTTTGAGGATCTGGAGATCACGATCACCAAGACCATTGATGAGATCAGGGTGATGCAACGGGCTTTGATGGAACATGACCAGCTTGTTTCCATTCAGCACGATCTCAATGTAGCCAGGGAGATCCAGCAGGCCATTCTTCCTTCGGTCTTCCCGCCCTATCCGGAACGCAGCGATTTCGACGTTTTCGCAACCATGATCCCTGCCAAGGAGGTGGGAGGCGATTTTTACGATTTCTTTATGATCGACAACGACCGCCTGGGTTTTGTAATCGGCGACGTTTCCGGCAAGGGAGTCCCTGCTGCCATCTTTATGGCAGTCAGCCGCACCCTGATCAGGGCCACCGGCATGAAAGGCATGCAGGCCGATGAATGTGTGGCTTTTGTCAATACGTTGCTCTGCAACGAAAGTGTTTCCTGTATGTTCGTCACGGTGTTTTACGGTATCCTCGATCTGTCGACCGGGGAACTGGAGTACGTCAATGCCGGCCATAATCCCCCATACCTGATTGACGGAGGAGGGCAGATCAGCAAGGTGGAAATGACCGGAGGCACCATCTTGGGTTGTTTCGAGGAATTCAGGTTCGTTTCGAAGAAAATGACCATCCGGCCGGGCCATACCATATTCTTATATACAGACGGCGTGACCGAAGCATTCAATGCAGCAGGGCAGGCCTATGAAGAACACCGGCTGGAAGCACAGCTCAGATCGGGGAACGGTGACCTTAACAGCCTGATCAACCTGGTGGTGGAGGATGTCAGCCGTTTTTCCACCGGCATCAGCCAGTCCGACGATATTACCATGCTGGGTATCACATATAAAGGCTGAATCATTCGATGAATCAAAGGACCGTTACTGTTGCACCGGTTCTGGACTGAATCTTTATGAAAATGCCTGGCAATTTTCGTTTGGATTCATTATTACCGATGGCTCTGGAAACACTTGTTTCGCATTCCTGTGTTCATTCGGTATTAATCATTTTTTCCGGCAATGACTGCTGAACAGGATATCATAGTGGATTCCGGTGGGATATGCCTGAGCAGCGCATCCCTGAGTAAACATTTCCGGCATGATGCCCTGCTTTCCCTGCTGCTCCTGATTCCGGTTCTCGCATTGGTGATGGCTGCATTCCTTCCGGGTTTGCGGGATTCCGCAGCCTTTCCTTTTGCTCCGCTGCAATACGACCAGTTGTTTTACCCTGCCGCAGCCAGAGAATATTCGGATGCACCCTCTTTTTCATTGCTTTATGCCAATCCCGCCGATCCGTCGCTTCATGCACCACAGATTTATTTCAACCTGCCGCTGATGATTCTTGGCGGATTGCTGGGGGTGATCCCTGTGGATCCTTATCTGATTTATGCCATGGCCGGACTCCTGGCCGCGTATTTGTGCCTGTTTACCTGCGTCCGGTTCTGGCGTGCCTTTACCGGCATGAAACCCGCCTTCACCAGTCCCGGCATATGGGCTTTTTGCTGGGGAGGCGGATTGTTCGCCCTGGCAGGCGCATCGTTTCTGCTGTTCAATCCCGCATCCTTTTCCGGCCTCTTTATGCTGGAACCTTCCAGGGGATGGTGGTCGCTGAACTGGGGCCGCAATCTGGCAATGCCTCTGGAAGCCCTGTATCATCTGCTTTTCATCCTGATGGTTTACCGCGTATTCACCGGAAAATACCTTCAGGCCGCCGGGTTCTGTGTGTTGCTGATGCTGTCGCATCCATTCACCGGACTGCAGGCCGGTCTGATCCTGGCAGTGTGGATGGCTTTTGAACGTATTGTATTCAGAAACAGAAGAATCCGTTTTTTTTACCTCCTGATACCGGGTATCATGCTGGCTGCACTGCTCTGGTACTACCTTATGTTTTTAAACGGTTTTCCGTCACACCGGCAGGTTTATGACCAATGGAAACTTCCCTTGCGGTTGCTGCCATGGCAGGCCTTACTGGCTTATGGCATACTGGTTCCGGCCATGCTGGCCGCCTTCATGAAATACGGCTGCAGGCGTTTCAGGTCTGATCCCTTTTCGCGTTTCCTTCTGGTGTGGATGATCATCAGCCTGTTGCTGGTATTTCACGATTGGTTTTTGCCTGCGCACCAACCCCTGCATTTTACCCGCGGCTACCTCTGGCTGTCGCTCTTCCTCCTGTCGTATCCGGTTCTGAAATCATGGCTGGCAGGGATTTCCGGCTGGAAGAAAGGACGTACCTGGTTTGCAGTGATCCTGCTGTTCCTTTTACAGTCGGATAACCTGTGCTGGTTTAGCCTGCAAATCAATGAAAAGGCGCGGCATCCCGTTCTCGACGAAAACCAGCAGGCGGTTCTGCAGCACCTGTCGCAGACCACAGGTAGCGGTGACCTGATCTTATCCGATGATGCAGCACTCAGTTATTTCGCTTTACTGTACACCCCTGCCAGGGCTTTGTTCTCGCACTGGGCAAATACACCTGCCATCCTTGACAAGATTGCCGCCTACAATGAATTCAGGATGAGTGGAAAGCTGTCGCCGGAATGGAACAGGCAGCAACCCGTCCTGATCCTTGAGACCGGAAGAGAACGTACGGGATCGATGCAACAACGGCTGGATGAGGAATACAGGCTTGCCTATGAGAACCGGGCTTACCTGATTTACCGCCCCGGCCGTGAAGAATGAGCGCATGTTTAGGGAACTTTTCCGTTTCGTTTGTTATAGTGAAGGGCAGGAAATATACACAACTGCATTCATGAATATAAATAATAACATATGAAGTCAATGAGCGTTATTTTGTTTCTTTTAACAGGATTGGTGCTTGGAGCCGCCATTCTTTTCTGGATTTTCTGGGAAAAGGCTCCGGGAATGATGATTCTTGAGAATGAATCGCGCTATGGTTTCGAAGAAACAGACAGCCTTTTATCCAGGGCGGTTGCAGAGAAGGAATGGAAAACGCCTTTTGTGCACGACCTTCAGCAGACCATGCGAAACAACGGCTTTGAAGTCCGTAAGGTGAAAGTGTTTGAGGTATGCAAACCCGCGCTTGCACACCAGGTTTTAAAAGGTGACCAGGAAAGGGTGGTGTCGAGTCTGATGCCCTGTCGCATTGCCATTTACGAACGTTCCGACGGCAAGGTGTATATTTCCAGGATGAACTCCGGTATGCTGGCAAAGCCCATGAAAGGAGTGGTTCCTGAAGTGATGAAGCAGGCTGCACGGGAGATTGAAGAAATCGTGAAACCCCTGCTCAGGGACTAATTCTCAGTTCATGTTCAGGAAAATCAAATCGCTGTTCACGCCCTGGTCGGTCGGTGGACTTGTTCTGGGAGCCATCGGGGGATATGTGTATTATGCCCTTGTCGGTTGCAGGGGAGATGCCTGTCCCATTTGGTCCAATCCCTGGTACAGCATTGGCTGGGGAGCGCTTTTCGGTTACCTGCTGGGTGGGTCATTTCCTGTCAGGAAAGCGAAGGAAGACCAAAAGCGGGAGCAGCACGGCAAAGAAGAATAGGTTCACCGCGCGGGTTTCTTTTTCCGGCCTCCGGCTGCCACCAGGTCGTAGGAATGGTCGATGAGTGCTTTCAGGAACACATCGTTCAGCGAGCCGTCGATGATGACGGTGTTCCAGTGAGCCTTGTTCATGTGGTATCCCGGGTTCACACAGGGATACCTCTCTCTCAGTTCAATCGCACGTTCCGGGTCGCATTTCAGGTTGATGCTGAATGGTTCGCTCAGGGAGGTGAGTGCAAAGATCTTACCCCACACTTTCATTACCAGGGTGTCTTCATCGAAGGGGAAACTCTCGGAGACCCCTTCTTTCGACAGGCAGTACGCTCTGAATGATTCAATGTCCATGATTGTTTACTTTCAGTTTTCCGAAGGCTGCCGTAAAATTAATATGAATCAACGGAAAATTGAACGGAGGTGGCAAGGCAGTGGCAACGGCCAGTATGTCCGCTTGTAAATATTTAACTATTAAGCTACAGCGTTGCCGGTGCCATAAGTTTTTTGTTTATTCAAATCCTTCTGTTTACTTTTGCCTTAATTGGCACAGTGTGCCGGTACCGGTTTTGTAATTTATCAAAATTCCATATATGTCACTTCGTCAGAAAACACAGGATCTGAAGCGTCGTATGCAGGAAGCTTTGCAGGGCGGTGGTTCTCAGGCCATCGAAAAGCAGAAGCAAACCGGCAAAATGACGGCCAGGGAACGTATCGTTACCCTGTTGGATCCGAAGTCTTTCCATGAGTATGATCTTTTTGTGGAACATGCGGGGAAGGATTTCGACATGGACAAGAAGTACCTGCCCGGTGATGGTGTTATTACCGGAACGGGAACCCTGGGTGGTTACCCGGTCTGTATTTACGCCCAGGATTTCACTGTTGCAGGGGGCAGCCTGGGGTATATGCATGCCAAGAAGATCACCAAGATCATGGATCATGCCATGAAACTGAAGGTTCCGCTGATCGGGATTAACGACAGCGGGGGCGCCAGGATACAGGAGGGCGTCAACTCCCTGGCTGGATACGGGGAGATCTTTTACCGCAATACCCAGGCTTCGGGGGTTATCCCGCAGATTTCAGTCATTCTCGGCCCCTGTGCCGGCGGCGCCGTTTATTCACCTGCTCTGACTGACTTTGTATTTGTGGTGGACAAGATCTCCAAAATGTTCATCACCGGTCCGGAAGTAATCAAGACGGTACTCGGGGAGGAGATCACCATGGAAGAACTGGGAGGCGCCAGGGTGAACTGCGAGATATCGGGAAATGCGCATTTCTTTGCGGAAAGCGAACAGCAGTGTTTCGAGCAGATCAAGCAGCTGATCACCTTCATCCCCTGGAACAACGACAAAAAGGCTGATCCCTTTCCCAAACGGCCTCCGAAAAGCCGTTCCTACAAGGTCGATAATATCATGCCTTCGGATCCCAAGAGTCCTTACGATGTGAGGAATATCATCCGTGCCCTGGTCGATGATTCGGAGTTTCTTGAAGTGCAGGAGTTGTTTGCCCAGAACATTGTGATCGGTTTTGCGAGGATCAGCGGTGAAAGTGTCGGTTTTGTGGCCAATCAGCCTATGGTACTGGCCGGTGTGCTGGATGTGGATTCCTCCGACAAGGCCGCCCGTTTCATCCGTTTCTGTGATTCATTCAACATTCCCCTGGTCACCCTGGTCGATCTTCCGGGTTACCTGCCGGGTGTGGATCAGGAGCATGCCGGTGTGATCAGGCACGGGGCCAAGGTATTGTACGCTTATTCGGAAGCCACTGTACCCAAAATGACGGTCATTTTGCGAAAGGCATACGGTGGAGGATATATCGCCATGTGTTCTTCGCATCTGAGGGCGGACTTCGTGTTTGCCTGGCCTACGGCAGAAATTGCAGTAATGGGTCCCGAGGGTGCTGCCAACATCATTTTCAGGAATGAGATCAAAGCAGCGGAGAATCCGGATGAAGTCCGCAAACAGAAAATCAAGGAATACAAAAAGAAATTCGCCAATCCATACGTGGCTGCCGCATACGGCTATATCGACGCCGTGATCGAACCGGCCGAAACCAGGCACTTCCTGATACACGCCCTTGAGATCTCAAAACAGAAAACAGTACGGCGGGCAGCCAAGAAACACGGTATCCCTCCCTTTTAAAACAAGGTATCCATGGAAGAAAAGACGGACAAAAGTCAGTATATCTGCCTGATTGTGGAGCATGACAAGTATAAAACCCTCCCCAATACCAAGTATCTCCGCAGAAAGCCTTATGTGCCGCTGAACAAGAAGCTGATTACGGCCTTCATTCCGGGTAATATCAAGCGGATTACGGTTCAGGAGAAGAAGAAAGTTTTGAAGGGAGAGGTGTTGCTGACACTGGAGGCCATGAAGATGAATAACCAGATCCTTGCCCCCATCAATGGGACCATCAAGAAAATACATGTCAGGGATGGGGAAGCAGTCACCAAGAATCAGTTGCTGGTGGAGTTTCGTTAAGGTTTATCCCTACGCTGATCCGGCATAAACAGCCGGTTATTCTCCGAGATAAAATGATGCAACTGGTCGAGTCCGCTGCCGGTAACGGCTGAGGTGAGTATCGACAAGGGGAGCTGTTCCCAGCGTTCTTCAAGGAACATCTTGTAGGCACCCAGCCTGTGTTGCAGGGCCTGTTTTCCAAGTTTGTCGGTCTTGGTGAATACCAGGACAAAAGGAAGTTGCTGTACGGCGAGCCATTCCATGAAAGCAACGTCGTTGGCCTGGGGGGCATGCCTGGCATCCAGCAGCAGGAAGGTACAGCGCAGGTTGGTTCGTTTGAGGAGGTACTGGGTGACCATTGGCAGGAAAGTGCTCCGTAAGCTGCGTGAGGTCTTTGCATAGCCGTAGCCCGGCAAATCGGCAAGGTACCATTGCCCGCTCACCAGGAAGTGGTTGATGAGCCTGGTCTTGCCCGGGGTTACCGAAGTTTTCGCGAGCTGTCTGATGCCGCAGAGTGCGTTGATCAGGGATGATTTGCCCACGTTCGACCTGCCGGTGAAGGCATATTCCGGGTAGGACGGCGGCGGACACTGGGTGTGATCCGCAGAACTCTTGATAAATTCGGCTTTCAGGCTGTTCATGATCCACAGGTTTAAAGTCCTGCAAGATGCCGCTCCTTTTTGGAAGGGTAAATGTCTGCAATGGTGACCAGTATCCCGGTTTCCTCCACATTCCCGAAATGGGGATTATTGGCAGTACCGAAGGTCTTCATGGTGGATGAAAGATTCATGTAGGCGTTGACCAGAGGCGGAATATTCTCATTATGTCTTCTCACTTCCTGAACCAGGATCTTGTAGTTTTCTTCGTATGTCGCAGCATTGAAACATGCTTCCAGTACCGCAGCATCGTGCCGCAAAGGGAGGGGGTCAAGGGGCCTGACCAGTTTGTCGGGATCGGGAAAGAACTTTCCGAGGAACGACAGGATCAGATCCCTGGCATAAGGGTTGAACTGGGTGTACATGGTGATCTTCCCGAAGAAATACAGCACATCGGGGTTTTGAATGATGATGGCACCAAGCCCGTTCCAGATATTGTCGAGGGCGAACATGCCGCGACGCGCATCATTGGAGGGCTGATAGGCGGGCTGTACGAAGGAACGTCCCAACTCTATGGTATAAGGCCAGTATTCTTTCAGAAACTGTTCTGAAAAGCTGAACAGTTCGGCCGTCGGGGTAATCACACTGCCGGCATTGCCGGGTTTCCGCGCACTGCCTTTCAGGAAACGGTAACCGCCAACAATCTGGAGGGCATCGGGATCCCAGACGATCAGTTGCCTGAAGGGCGGATCCATCAGGTCGAACTCGTCCACATCGCAGGCTTTGCCTGTTCCCCCTCCGGCTGCCCGGAAAGTCAGTTCCCTGAGCCTGCCGATCTCCTGCATCAGATGCGGCGACGTATGCGCATCCACGATATAAATTCCGTTGTTCCCGCTTTGGGTGGGCTTTACAAAATACTCCTGCTTTAATTCGCTGATTAACAGCCTTCTGTCGATCGGATCAATGATTGTTTCCATCGGAGTGCTTAATGGGTGTTTTCCTGACCGGTAAAGGAAAGCAGTTCATCAAAGTTGTCGTTCCCGTTTCCGATCCTGTAAACATGTTGTTTGATCAGGCCGGCCCACTGAAGGTCGGTTCTGTCCCTTGAAAGGCTTTCCCATGGGATGATCCGGCCGAACGTAATGCTGATCACCTTGTCTTTCTGTTTGAACATCTCATCTGCCAGATAAAGCATCTCGAGGTTTGCCTTTATCCCGATGCGGCTTCTGAAATTGGCCAGTCCGTAAAAAAAAGCAGAGTTTTTGCCGTCGATGTGAGTGGGCACAATGTCGCGCCTGTAACGCCGGGCCTTGGTGATAAAGGTCTTCTTCCACTCCAGATCGGCGATCCTGCCTTTTATCCTGCGGGAACACAGACCTGCAGGGAAATATAATATGGTTTTGTCAGAAGCGAAGGTCTCGTCTATCATCTTGATGTTCTGTGCATTTGAACCGTGTTTGTTTACCGGGATGAACAGTTCCCTGATGTTGGGGATATTCATCAGCAGGTCGTTCACCGGGAATACAATGTCACTGTGAACCTTGCCGACTGCCTGCATCAGGGCCATGCCGTCGAGCCCCCCGAGCGGATGATTCGAAGCCACCAGCAGACGCCGGCCCGATGCCAGGTGTTCCGCCCCCTGCACCCTGATTCCGGCACCGAACTCACCAAGTATCCTGTCGATGAAATCCAGACCACTGAAGTCCTTCAGCCGCTGCATGGTATCGTTCACCTCGTCCTGGTGAATGACCCTTTTCAGGTAAGCAAGCACAAAAGCGGGAATCAACCTGAGCAGGCGGGGATTCTTGCTGGATATCAGCTCCTCCAGCTGGATGAAGGGTTTGTCGGTGCTCATCGGCGCTTGTTTTTCCTGTGCCGGGAGACAAACCTAATGAAAAATCAGATATCCGGGGCCACTTTTTACCGGATGCCCTGAAACTCAAACATGACCCTGAATGCATGTTATTGATAAACAATACGATAAAAAATATTTATCAAATTGTTGATAAAAAAAGTAACATTTAGTGAAAAAAAGTGGTAAAAAGTGTCATAATGTGACTAAAAATGTCATATATTTGACCAAACTTACGCGAAATACCCGGATGACTGCCCGTGCGGTCATGTAAACAGCAGAAAATGACCAACCTGATCGGCGAATATGAATGCAGGCTTGACCCCAAAGGAAGGGTTCAGATGCCTGTTGCGCTCAGGGATCAGGTCAGTCCCGAGTCACAGAAGAATTATGTGCTGCTGAGGGGTTTCGAAGAGTGCCTGGTCTTATATCCCCTGGCCGTCTGGAATGAGCTGGTTGCTGAAATCAAGAACAACTATGATCCGTTCGATGAAGATCACCGCCAGTTTTTACGGTATTTTTTCCGGGGGGCAACAGAGGTGAAACTCGACGGTACCAGCCGTTTGCTGATTCCGAAGAATTTGCTGGAATATGCGGGCATAGAAAAAGACCTGGTAATGTTCGCAGTCCTTGACCACATCGAAATATGGCGAAATGAGGCTTATGGCAAGACACTTTCAAAGAAGCCGAACGAAGTTTCCAAACTCGCCAAGGAAGTGATGGGCAGGAAAAAACAGCAATCTCCGGATCATGTATCATAAACCCGCGCTGCTCGAAGAAAGTCTGGATGCCCTGGCTGTCAGACCCGAAGGTACCTATGTGGATGTTACCTTCGGCGGAGGGGGTCATGCCCGTGCCATCCTGGAACGGCTCGGCAGGGGAAGGCTGATCGCATTCGACCAGGACGAGGATGCGGGTTCCAATACGCTTACAGATGAGCGGTTTTGCCTGGTAAACAGGAATTTCAGATATATGATCCATTTCCTGCGTTACCTTGAGGCGCTGCCGGTCGATGGAATCCTGGCCGACCTCGGGATATCATCCCATCAGATTGACACTGCGGAAAGGGGATTTTCGATCCGCCTTGACGGGCCGGTCGACCTGAGAATGGACCGCAGGTTGAAAATCTCGGCCCGCGACATCCTGAATGAATGGGAATCCAGCCGTCTGGCAGCACTGTTTGCGGAATACGGAGAACTGGAACAGGCACACCGCATCGCCAGAGCCATTGTGGCTTCACGCCAGGAAAAAAGCCTGGAAACTACCGGGGATCTGAAGTCGGCCGTCATGCACCTGGTTCCTTCCCAGAAACAGAACCAGTTCCTTGCCCGGATTTTCCAGGCACTTCGTATTCAGGTGAATAACGAACTCGAGGCCCTGCAGGAGCTGTTGGCGCAATCACTGGAAGTACTCAGACCCGGCGGTAGGCTTGCCGTCATCTCCTATCATTCGCTGGAAGACCGGCTGGTAAAGAACTTCCTTCGTTCCGGTAACGTGGAAGGCAAGGTAAATAAAGATTTTTACGGAAATGTGATCAGCGGGATCAAACCCCTGACCCAGAAAGTGATAAGTCCGGGCGAACGTGAATCGCTTGAAAATCCGCGATCCAGGTCTGCCAGGCTCAGAGTGGGAGTGAAACTGTAACATCGATGGAAGAAGAAAAGGAAATTTCAGGGCCGCAGCCCGAGCCCGTGCAGGAAACAGCTGAAAGTCAGGATGCTGGTAACTTACAGCCTGCACAGAAGAAATCCTGGTCGCTTGGCAGGATACTGCAAAGTATTCTCGACGGGACCTTCCTTACCAGGGAAAATTTTATCCGTTCCATTCCCTTTCTTTTCTTTCTGGCTTTTCTCGCCATCATTTACATCGCCAATACCTATTATGCCGAAAAGACTGTCAAATCGATCGACCGGGCCAAGAAGGAACTCAAGGAACTCCGCTACGAGCATATTACCGTGAAATCGGAACTGATGTACCTGAGCAAACAGTCGGAAGTTGCCAGGCGCCTTGCTGAAACCGGGATGAAGCCGAGCACCGTGCCGCCGGTAAAGATTGTCCCGCAACCGGAGAAAAATGAGAAATAGTACTGCAAATACTGTATAGCAAGTGAAAGACAAAAAGAAAGACATTTTGTGGCGGGTTTACCTGGTGTATCTCAGTGTGATCCTGTTTTCCTTCCTGATCGTCGGCCGCATCGTACAGATACAGTTTGTGGAGGGGGATCTCTGGAAAAAGAAGGCCAAGGAGCTAACTATCAGGTATTTTCCTGTTGAAGAGATGCGGGGCAGTATCCTGGCATCCGATGGAAGCATTCTGGCCACATCCATTCCCATATTCGACATCCGCATGGATCTGGCCACCGGCTTTTACGATGAGGATTATTTTCTGGAGCACGCGGATTCTCTTGCCTGGCATCTGAACAGGCTGTTTGGCGACAAGGGCAGGAAGGAATACAAATCGATCCTGCTGCAGGCTTGGAAAGAGCAGGACCGTTTCCTGCTGCTGAAACGCAATGTGACCTATTCACAGTTGAAGAAGGTGCGGAAGTTTCCGGTATTCAGGCTGGGCCGGTATAAGGGCGGGCTTGTGGTTGTAGAGAAAAGCAGGAGGGAACTGCCGTTCAGGATGCTGGCTGCGCGGACGATCGGCTTTGAACGGCAGGGGATCAACGTGGGTCTTGAAGGAGGATATAACAAGTATTTGCGGGGTGTAAGCGGCAAACGGCTGATGCGCAAGCTCGCAAACGGCGGCTGGATGCCGGTTGACAGCAGGACTGACATAGAGCCCAAAGACGGGAACGATATCGTAACCACCATTGATATTACTTACCAGGATGTGGCTGAGGATGCGCTTTACCGCTGTCTTCAGGAGCATGAGGCCGATCATGGCTGTGCCGTACTGATGGAAGTGAGCACCGGTGCCATCATTGCAATTGCAAACCTGCAGCGGCAGGAAGACGGCACTTATGCGGAAACCATGAATTATGCCATCAGCGAGTGTACCGAGCCCGGTTCCACCTTTAAACTGCCCAGCCTGATGGTAGCCCTTGAAGAAGGCCAGGTTAGCCTCGACGACACGGTGGACACTGAAGGAGGCAGGCACCGCTATTTCAGTCAGGTGATGCGTGATTCGCATGAAGGCGGTTATGGCCGGATCTCTGTCAGAAAAGCATTCGAACTCTCATCCAATGTCGGAATCTCCAAGGTGGTTTACAAGGCTTTCTACCAGGATCCACAGCGCTTTATCGACGGACTTTACGGGATGTCGGTCAACAAATCCCTCGACCTGGAAATCAACGGGGAAGCCCGCCCCATGGTCAAATCCACCAGGAGCCCCCTCTGGTCGAAATATTATTCATTAGCCTGGATGTCGGTTGGTTACGAGGTGGCCCTCACGCCCCTTTCCATCCTCACCTTCTATAATGCCGTTGCCAACAACGGAAAGATGGTCAAACCAATGTTTGTGAGAGAGATCCGTCAGTCCGGCAGTCCCGTGGAAGTGTTTGAACCCACGGTGATCAGCAAGAGCATTTGTTCCAGGGAAACGGTGGCTATGGCACGCAGCCTGCTTGAAGGAGTGGTGACCCGCGGCACGGCAAGGAATCTTTTCAATACGGTTTACCCCATCGCCGGGAAAACCGGTACAGCCCAGATCGCCAACGACAGCGAGGGTTACGACAAAGTCAATTACAAGGCTTCCTTTGTCGGTTATTTTCCTGCCGACAATCCCCGTTATTCCTGTATTGTGGTGATCAACAACCCCAGCAAGGGGAAGTATTACGGAGGAGCAGTGGCTGCGCCTGTCTTCAAGGAAATAGCCGATAAAGTGTATGCCACCAGCCTTGATATGCATGTCAACAACCTGGACACCATTAAACCTCCCTTGCAGCCTCCCACTGTTCTTGCCGCCAACAGGGCAGACATCCGGGCAGTGCTTTCACCGCTGGGAATCTCCTATGTCGAAGACGAACAGGCCCAATGGCAGGAACAATACAACGACAGCACGTTGCGGCTGAAATTCAGAGGCAGGGTGGTGTCCGACAATCTTGTACCCGATGTTACCGGCATGGGTGCCAGAGATGGCGTTTACCTTATGGAAAGGTGCGGATTGAAAGTGAAACTGTCAGGCAGGGGGGTCATCCGCCGCCAGTCGCTGGAAGCCGGCAGTCAGATACCCCGTAACGGAACAGTGGTTCTTGAACTTGCATATACCGGAGCGAATTGATTAAGCTAAGCGACATATTATACAGAACCGGCCTGCTTGAGGTTGCAGGGAACACCCTGGTGACGGTCAGCGGCATCGCTTCCGATTCGAGGCTGGTGAAGCCGGGCGATGTATTTATCGCCGTGAGGGGGATACGCTCCGATGGTCATCAGTTCATCGACCAGGCGATCGGGCGGGGTGCAGCGGCAGTCGTCCTGGAAGAAATGCCTGAAACGCTTGCAGAAGGAGTCGTGTATGCAAAAGTAGGAAACACTGCCGCCGCCCTGGGCAATGCAGCTTCCAATTTTTACGGGAATCCTTCCTCCAGACTCAAACTCGTCGGAATTACAGGAACTAACGGCAAAACAACCACTGCAACCCTGCTCCACAGCTTGTTCCGTGACCTGGGTTACGGTAGCGGCCTGCTCTCCACCATCGAAAACCGGATCAATGACACAAGGCTGCCTTCCACCCATACCACACCGGATCCAATCGCGCTTAATCAGTTGCTCGACAACATGGTACAGTCAGGTTGCGGGTTTGCATTCATGGAGGTGAGTTCCCATGCCATCGTGCAGGAGCGTATCAGCGGATTGACCTTTAGTGGCGGGGTTTTCACCAATATCACCCATGACCATCTTGATTATCATCAGACCTTCAGGAATTATATCGCAGCCAAGAAGCGCTTCTTTGATGAGCTTCCGGTCAAAGCCTTCAGCCTTACCAACATAGACGACAGGAATGGAATGATCATGGTGCAGAATACCCGTTCACAGGTTTATACCTATGCACTGCGGGCCATGGCGAACTACCGGGGACGCGTCCTGGAAAGCCAGATTGAAGGAACCAGGTTGCGGATAGGGAATACGGAAGTCTGGATTCAGCTGGTGGGTAATTTCAACGTCTACAACTGCCTGGCCGTATATGCCGCTGCCGTGTTGCTCGGGCAGGACCCGGCTAATATCCTGATCGTACTCAGCCGGCTCGGCCCGGTGGAAGGCAGGTTTGAACGCATCCTGTCGCCGGGAGGCGTTACCGCCATCGTGGATTATGCCCATACGCCTGATGCACTGGACAATGTGCTCAGAACCATCACGGAATTAAGGACTTACAATGAGAAACTGATCACAGTTGTTGGAGCCGGTGGCGACAGGGACAGGGCCAAGCGGCCGCTGATGGCGGCTGTGGCGGCAAAACTCAGCGACAAAGTGATCCTGACCTCCGACAACCCGAGGTCGGAAGACCCCGTGGCCATCATCCGGGAGATGCAGGCAGGGCTCGATCCGGTGCTGCGGAAGAAGGTCATTGTAATTACCAGCCGCAACGAAGCCATTCATGCCGCCTGTCATATGGCAGGCAGGGGAGATATCATCCTGGTGGCCGGGAAAGGGCATGAGAAATACCAGGAAATCAACGGAGTGAAAACGCCATTCGATGATCACCAGGTGATCCGGACAGCATTTTTTGAAAGCGGAAAATGACAAGATAGCATACCATGTTATATTACCTGTTCACATATCTCGACCGCACCTTCGACTTCCCCGGAGCAGGAGTGTTTCAGTATATTTCTTTCCGGGCCATCATGGCGGTGATCACCTCCCTGCTGATTTCGCTCATCTTCGGCAAACGCCTGGTCAGAATACTGCAAAGGAAGCAGGTTGGAGAGATCGTCAGAGATCTCGGGCTGACAGGGCAGAAGGAAAAGCAGGGTACGCCCACCATGGGTGGGCTGATCATTCTCGGGGCGATTCTGATACCCGGCGTGCTTTTCGCCCGCCTGGACAATGTCTACGTGCTGCTCATCCTGTTTACCACCCTCTGGCTTGGATTGTTCGGCTTTATCGACGATTATATCAAGGTATTTAAGAAAGACAAAAAAGGTCTGGCCGGCAGATTCAAGATCCTGGCGCAGGTCCTGCTGGGCATCGTGGTGGGAGGCACCCTGTACTTCCATCCCGAGGTGGTGATCAAGGAAAAAACCGCTTCCCAGGGTTTTGTGGTATCCAAAACGGCTTTCAATATTGAAAATGAAAAGGCGACCCATAACCTATTCCCGAACAAAGCAGTTAAATCGACCAAGACGACCATACCCTTCATTAAAAACCATGAATTCGACTATGCAGGCCTGATTGCCTGGACGGGCAGGCATTACCGTGACTATGCCTATCTGGTGTTCATTCCCATGGTGATCCTGATCATCGTTTCAGTTTCCAACGGGGCCAACCTTACCGACGGAATTGACGGGCTGGCCACGGGGACCTCCGCCATCATAGGGGTGGGTCTCGGGATACTTGCTTACATATCCGGTAACACTGTCTTTGCGAATTACCTCAATATCATGTATATCCCCGATACGGGTGAGCTGGCCATTTTTATCAGTGCTTTCGTAGGTGCCTGTGTAGGTTTTCTCTGGTACAACACCTATCCGGCCCAGGTTTTTATGGGCGACACTGGCAGCCTTGCGCTGGGCGGGATTATCGCGGTATTTGCCATCATGATACGGAAGGAACTGCTGATCCCCATTCTTTGCGGGGTATTCCTGGTTGAAAGCCTCTCGGTTGTGATGCAGGTGGCCTGGTTTAAATTTACCCGCATCAGGACGGGAACGGGAAAGCGAATTTTCAGAATGTCGCCGCTGCATCATCATTACCAGGTGCTTGGATATTCAGAACCCAAGATCGTAATGCGCTTTTTCATCGTGGGCCTGATGCTGGCTGTAATGACACTTGTGACACTGAAACTCCGGTAATATAATGAATAATTCAATAATATATCCCATATGACACTCGAAGCCTTAGCAATGAACGGCAGAAGCCAGGTTAGCGGGAGTATGGCTGCCGTGATCGGCGACCGGATCAGCGAGGTACGCAAGCCATCGCTCAGGGACAGCCTCGGCAGCTTTCACAACATCCCGCACCGCATGGAGCATGTGGCTTACATTCATGGTGTTCAGTACATCAATGACTCCGGTGCCACCAAAACCAATGTCGCATGGTTTTCGCTGCAGAGCATCCATACACCGGTCATCTGGATAGCCGGCGGAATCGATAAGGGGAATGATTATACCAGGTTGAAACAGCAGGTGATCGGAAAGGTAAAAGCGCTGATCTGTATCGGTCTGGATAACCTTAAGCTGATCAGTTCCTTTGCCGGGATGGTACCAGTGATCGAGGAGGCAGCCAGCATGGAGGAAGCCGTGATGTTGGCCTGTAAGAACGGGATAAAGGGGGATACGGTTTTACTGTCGCCGGCTTGTCCGAGCTTCGACCAGTTTTCAAACTACGAGGAAAGGGGGGATCTTTTCAGGAGCATCGTGAAGTCATTATAAAACATTGTAAAGCATGTCAGGATTTTTTAAAAATATCAGGGGAGACAAAGTGCTGTGGGTGGTGGTGGTCATCCTTTCCATCTTCTCCCTGCTGGCTGTTTACAGTTCAACCGGAACGCTGGCCTACCGCAAGCAGGGGGGCAATACGGAGTATTACCTGCTCAAGCACTTCATCATCGTTTGTTTTGGCTTTTTGCTGATGTACATGGTACACAGGATCAAGCACCAGTATTTTTCGAGGATTTCCCAGGTTGCCCTGATCATAGCCATCATCCTGCTGATCGTGACCCTGTTTTTTGGATCCAACATCAATGATGCCAGCAGGTCTATCATGGTACCCTTTCTGAACCTGACCTTCCAGAGTTCGGATTTTGCAAAACTTGCCCTGATCATGTATACTGCGCGTATGCTGAGTAAGAAACAGGATCAGATCAAGGATTTTAAAACGGCATTTCTTCCTATCATGTGGCCGATCCTGCTGGTGTGTGCCCTGATATTGCCGGAGAACTTCTCCACTGCCGCCCTGTTGTTCGGAACCTGTCTGGTACTGATGTTTATCGGGCGGGTGAACATCCGCTACATCCTTTCCCTGATTGGTACGGGCATGCTTACCCTGGCTGTGGTGATTGCCCTTGTGATGATCACCAAACCCGACCAGGGCAGGGTTCATACCTGGAAAAACCGCATTGATGCCTTTGTGAACGGGGAACCGGGCAGCGAGGGATACCAGGTGGAACAGAGCAAAATTGCCATCGCCACCGGGGGCGTATTCGGCAAAATGCCTGGTAAATCGACACAGCGGAATTTCCTGCCGCATCCTTATTCGGATTTTATATATGCCATTATCATCGAAGAGTACGGATTCATCGGTGGTATTTTACTGGTTTTGCTGTATCTGATCATTCTTTTCCGTGGAACCCGCATCGTGGTGAAGAGCCCCGGCAATTTCGGGGCTTTTCTCGCGATCGGCGTCAGTTTCAGCCTGGTATTCCAGGCAATGATCAATATGGCGGTGGCGGTGAACCTTTTTCCGGTCACCGGGCAGCCCCTGCCCCTGGTGAGCATGGGGGGCACCTCTATCTGGTTCACTTCCATTGCAATCGGCATCATTCTCAGTGTGAGTCGCGAAATCGAAACCCCAAAAACCGCTACGGTTGAAGATGGCACACAACAGGCATAAATACGTTATCAGCGGTGGAGGCACCGGGGGACATATCTTCCCTGCCATTGCCATAGCCGATGCCCTGAAAGACAGGGATCCGGATGCCGAAATCCTTTTTGTGGGGGCAAAGGGCCGTATGGAAATGGAAAAGGTGCCGGCAGCCGGATATCAGATCAAAGGCCTTTGGATCAGTGGCTTGCATCGGAAACTCAGCCTGAAGAACCTGTTGTTCCCCTGTAAAGTGATCAGCAGCATGTTCAAAGCCTGGCGTATCCTGCGTTCTTTCAGGCCGGATGTGGCGATAGGCACAGGCGGCTATGCTTCGGGTCCCACCCTGAAAATGGCTTCCATGCTTGGTATCCCGACCCTGATCCAGGAACAGAACTCCTTTCCGGGGATCACAAACAAGGTTCTGGCAAAAAGGGCGGATAAAATATGCGTGGCCTTTGAAGGTCTGGAAAAGTTCTTCCCAAAGGAAAAAATTGTCCTGACCGGAAACCCTGTCCGGAAAGACATCCTCCGCTTAAACGGGAAGAAAAAGGCAGCCCTCGATTTCTTCCAGATGAATCCTTCACTGCCGGTTGTGCTGGTATTGGGCGGTAGCCTCGGTGCCAGAACGATCAACGAAAGCATTATGCAGGGACTTTCCCATCTGAGGGATCAGCGCCTGCAACTGTTGTGGCAGACCGGCAGAAGCTTTATGCCTGTGGCAACGCGACATATCAGGCAACATCAGATACCCGGGGTCAGGGTGCTGGATTTTATCAGTCGCATGGATCTGGCCTATGCCCTTGCCGACCTTATCGTCTCCAGGGCCGGGGCTATTTCCATCTCTGAACTTTGTGTGGTGGGGAAACCGGTGATCCTTGTTCCCTCTCCCAATGTTACGGCCGATCACCAGACGAAGAACGCCGCCGTACTTGCAGGCCAGGGTGCAGCTATCATGATTCCGGACAAACTTGCACAGGAGCAGCTCTGGAACCAGTGCACCGCCATCCTGAACAATCCTGATATCAGCAGCAAGCTTGCTTCCGGCATTGCCGCCCTTGGTAAACCCGACGCCACCGCTCATATTGTAAAACAGGTGCTGTCCCTTTTAAAAACCGCAACCGAATGAATTTCAGCGCTATACATAATATCCATTTCATCGGGATAGGCGGTATCGGAATGAGCGCCCTGGCGCGCTATTTCCATCATCGCGGACACCGGGTGACTGGTTATGACCGCAGTCCGGCACCACTTACACATGCGCTTGAAAATGAGGGGATTGATATTCATTATACGGATGATCCGGACCGGCTTCCCCCGGATACGGATCTGGTCGTATATACCCCGGCTGTTCCGGCTGAGATGGGTGAATTAAGGAAAGCGAGAGCATCAGGGTTCAGGGTGATGAAACGTTCTGAAATCCTTGGCGCCCTTTCCGGAACAAGTTTTTGCCTGGCAGTTGCCGGGTCGCACGGAAAAACTTCCACATCGGCCATGCTCACGCACCTGCTGCACCATGGCGGACGGCCTGTGCTTGCATTCCTGGGGGGGATCTCGGTGAACTATCGCTCCAACCTGATCGACGATCCGGATGCGGAGGTGATGGTGGCTGAAGCCGATGAATACGACCGTTCATTCCTGCATCTGTCGCCCGATCTGGTAATTATCACGGCGATTGATCCCGACCATCTCGATATTTACGGTACACATGCCTCGCTGTTGGATGCCTTCAGTGCGTTTGCGGGGAAGCTTGGAGAGGGTGGAATCCTGCTGATAAAGGAAGGACTGCAGGAGAAGCTGCCTTTGCCTGCTAAGGCAAAGGTTTACACATACGGATGGGAGGAAACTTCCGCTTTTCACCCATTATCTGTTAAGAATACCGGAAACGGACATGCTTTCGGTCTGGTAACACCGGATGCTGTGATCAAGGACCTGTACCTCGGTGTTCCCGGTCTGGTACAGGTGGAAAATGCGGTTGCCGCTACTGCCGCGGCCCTGCTTACAGGGCTTGATGCAGAAGCCTGCAGACAGGGTTTGCGGTCCTACATGGGGGTGTCGCGCCGTTTCGAGAAACGCTTTGAAAGTGCCGGAGTGGTTTATTATGACGACTACGCGCATCATCCCGAAGAACTCAAAGCCTGTATCAGTTCATTGCGGATGCTGCATCCCGGTAAAAGGATCACGGGAATATTCCAGCCTCACCTGTATTCGAGAACCCGGGATCTGGCCGAAGGATTTGCGGAGAGCCTGGCGGCACTCGACGAGATCATCCTGCTGGAGATATACCCGGCCCGCGAATCACCCATCGAAGGGATCGACGCGGCTTTTCTGCTCCGGAAGATCAGATCCGGAGCCAAATCGGTCTGTGCAAAAGAAGCAGTGTTCAGCCTGCTCGACACAAGGCAGCCGGAAGTATTGGTTACCCTGGGCGCCGGAGACATTGACCAGCTGGCTGATCCCATCGTACATTATTTGTCAAACCGCTATAAATAAACTGATATGCGATTGCGGAAAATATTAAATCTTAGTCTCTGGTTGCTGTGTATGGCTGCTTTCTTCGTTTTGGCCGGATTTGTGGGAACGGAGAAACACAAGCTGGTGTGCCAGGGCCTGGTGATCAGCCTTGAGCAGACCGAAGGCCAGGGCTTTCTGAGCAGGGAAGAGATCAGCAGTACCATAGGTCAGCTGCTGGGCGATTCCGTCAGGGGAAGGCCCATGAAGGAGATCAGCATCCGGATGATCAGGGAAAGGCTTGAAGAAAATCACTATGTAAGCAAGGCGGTGGTATTTGCCACGGTCGACGGATTTATCCATGTGGAGATCAGTCAGCGGATTCCCATCATCAGGGTCCATAACCTGCATGGAGAGCAGTTTTACATTGCCGGCGACGGCAGGATGATCCCTGTATCCGGACGTTACACAGCCCGGGTGATACCGGTTAATGGCGTAATTACCGGGCGTTTTGACCCATCCCTGGATCTGGTGCCGGTTTCGGATGATCAGGATGAGATCGACGGCAGGATCACCACATTGCAGAAGATTTACCTGCTTGCCCGGGACCTGAAGAAAGATCCGTTTCTGAACGCCCAGGTGGAGCAGGTCTATGTGAGCGACCGGGGTGAATTCGAACTTATTCCGTTGCTGGGCAGCCACCGTGTCATCATGGGTAATGCGGACGACATTCCGGGGAAACTCGCCAGGTTAAAGACCTTCTACATGGAGGCAATGAACCGCAAGGGCTGGGATACCTATAAAACCGTCAATATACAGTTCAAGAATCAGGTCATATGTTCAAATAATTAAATTCAATCTTTATGGAATCCTCTGATATCATTGTAGGCCTGGACATAGGCACAACAAAAATCGCGGTGATCGTCGGCCGCTACAACCAGTATGGAAAGATCGACATCCTGGGTTACGGGAAAACTCCTTCTATCGGAGTCGTAAGGGGTGTGGTCTACAACATCGAAGACACGGTGAATTCCATCACCGAAGCTGTAAAACTTGCGGAGGTGGCAGCCGGTGTGGAGATCAGGAGTGTTTACGTGGGCATCGCGGGCCAGCACATTAAAAGCCAGCATCACAGGGGAAGTTATATCCGTGCCAACGGTGAAGAGGAAATCACTGCTGAGGATATCGACAAGCTTCATGAAAACATGTATAAGCTGATGATGCCTCCCGGAGAGGAGATCATACAGGTAATTGCGCAGGAGTTCATCGTGGACGGCGAGCAGGGGATCAAGCAGCCCATCGGAATGTGCGGGGTATCCCTGGAGGCCAACTTTCATATCATCACGGGACAGACTGCAGCCGTGAAGAACATATTCCGCTGTATAAAGCGGGCCGGACTGGAGGTTACCGGGATGATGCTGGAACCCCTGGCCAGTTCTTCTTCCGTGTTGAGCGAGGAAGAAAAGGAAGCCGGTGTGGTGCTGGTGGATATTGGTGGCGGCACCACCGACATTGCCATTTTCCAGGATGGCATCATCCGGCATACAGCCGTGATTCCCTTTGGTGGTAACGTGGTAACGGAAGACATCAGGGAAGGTTGCCACATCATCCGCAAACATGCAGAAGAACTGAAGGTTAAGTTTGGCAGTTGCCTTGCCACAGAAAACAAGGAGGAGGAGATCGTTGCCATACCGGGTCTGAAAGGCCGGCCGGCCAGGGAAATCTCCCTGAAGAACCTTGCCAGGATCATCGAAGCCCGGATGGAAGAAATTATCCACTGCGTGATCAACGAGATCAGGAACTCCGGCTATGAACGCAGGCTGATAGGCGGGATCGTGCTGACCGGGGGAGGCGCCATGATGAAACATATCGCACCTCTTACCGAATTTGTCACCGGCTTCGATACCCGCATCGGGTATCCCAATGAACACCTCGGCAAGGAAAGTCCCGACGATATCACCAGCCCCATGTATGCCACAGGGATCGGCCTGGTGTACCTCGGACTGGAAAAAGCCGAAAGGGAGAGAAGACGCAAAGGCATGGAAACCGTTTTTGCAGAAGCAGTCACTGAAAACGTTGAAGAACAACCGGACCTCAATGGTGAAGAAACCGAAATCCCCCTGATGTCGGGTCTGGATGAGAATGGCCTGGAGAAGCAGGAAAAAAGCAGAAAAAAGGCCATGAGAAAACGGGAACAAAGCAGGTTCGGGGAGAACTTTTTTAAAAAAATCACCCAATGGTTTGAAGAAGACGAAGATAAATCCTGAAGATAATTTTTCAACGGAAATGGTTGATAAAAAATCAAAATAGGCAAAGTTTCCAACGAAGTTTTTCATTTAATTTGAGGAGGAAAAATCATGACTTATATCGAGCAGCCAAACCAGAAACCGGGTATGATCAGATTTGATATGCAGCGGGATGAACAACCCATCATTAAAGTAATTGGTGTAGGCGGAGGCGGGGGGAATGCAGTCAATCATATGTTCAACCAGGGAATCAAAGGGGTTGACTTTGTGATCTGTAATACCGACGTCCAGTCCCTCACCCTGAGTCCGATCCCGGCCAAAATCCAGCTTGGTGCCAGTCTTACGGAAGGAAGGGGCGCAGGCTCCCTGCCTTCAGTCGGGAAAAATGCCGCCCTCGAAAATATCGAAGACATACAACGGGTTCTTACCGACAATACCCGGATGCTGTTCATTACCGCCGGTATGGGGGGAGGGACAGGTACCGGGGCGGCTCCCGTCATTGCTTCGGTGGCACGGGAACTGAATATCCTTACGGTGGGTATCGTCACCCTGCCTTTCAATTTTGAGGGAAGCAAACGGCGCAAACAAGCCGAGGAAGGAATCCGTGAACTGAGAGAACATGTGGACAGCCTGCTCGTGATCAATAATGACAAACTCAGGGAATTATACGGCGACCTGCCACTGAGCAAGGCATTCAGCCAGGCCGACAATATTCTTACCACCGCCGCCAAAGGAATCGCTGAAATCATCACGGTAACAGGATACATCAACGTCGACTTCGAAGATGTAAAAACGGTTATGAAGGATAGCGGGGTTGCCATCATGGGTACCGGGATCGCTGAAGGTGAGGAACGTGCCCTGATCGCCGTGGAAACCGCCCTGACCAGTCCGCTGCTCAACGATAATAACATCGAAGGGGCAGGAAATATCCTGTTGTATATCGCTTCCTCTGCACAGGAGGTTACCATGGACGAAGTCACCACTATCACCGACTTTATCCAGGCCAAGGCAGGACTGAATGCCGAGATCATCTGGGGAACCGGTACCGACGAATCACTGGAAAATGCCATAAGCGTTACCCTGGTGGCCACCGGATTTGAAGTCAATGGCGGTGAAAGGAAAGGACAGAAAAGCCAGGAAGCCGCTACCATCCTGGTAGGTGCCATCGGCGATGCTCCCCTGAACCCTGATCAGCCCATGCGCAAAAGTCCGCCCATGCCGCTGTATCCTGAAACACCCGCTCAGGAAGTGCCTGCAGCAACGCTTTCCACCGAAACTCCAACTCCCCTGCCTGAACCGGAGCCTTTGCCGGATGAACCAATCCGGGAGACTGTTTTTGAGGATCTGATGCCAATGCCCGGTGATGACGAAATGGAAGATGAAACGGATGAAACGGATGCTGTTGAACCGGAAATCATGCATCTGCAGCCTGATACCATAGAACCTGTTCCTGATCAGGAACAGGAAGTCGCCCTTTTCACATTCAGCGCAGAAGCGTTCCGGGATGTCCTGAATGAGCAGGAACCCGTTGCAGAATCAACACCCGTGACAGAGGAACCTCAGAACCAGCCGGCCGCTGCCCCTGCGTTTGCTTTTACACCGGCCGCAGCCATGACTGAAAGCCGTAGCGATATTCCGTCCCTTGCCGACCGGGATAAAACATCCACCGACCGTATCAGTAAACTTAAAGAACTGAGCCTCAGGTTGAAAACACCCGAAGGCGTCGACCAGCTCGAAAAAGAACCGGCTTTCCTCCGTCAAAAGGTGGAACTCAATGAACCCCGGCATTCTTCCGAATCCGAGGTGTCACAATTCTCCGTGACTACCGATACGAAGGGCGGAATTGAACTCCGGCAGAACAATTCCTATATCCACGGGCGTCCCGACTGAAAAGCCACCTGACATCCGTAAATATTTTCCGCCATGTCGCTTACCGAAAAAATCAACCAGGATATCAAATCCGCCATGCTTGCCAGGGAAAAGGAAAAGCTGGAAGCCCTGCGCGCGGTAAAATCAGCCTTGCTGCTGTTACTCGCCTCCGAAGGCGGTAAACAGGATATCAGCCCGGAGGAGGAGATCAGGCTGCTTCAGAAACTTGTCAAGCAACGGAAGGAGGCTGCGGAAGTTTACCAGTCGCAACAACGGCCCGACCTTGCCGCTGCAGAACTTTTTCAGGCCAGCGTAATCGAAAAATACCTTCCTGAACAGATGAGTTCTGAGGAGATAAAAGCAGCAGTCTCCGGGATCATTGCAAAACTTGGCGCAACTTCGGTGAAAGATATGGGCAGGGTCATGGCCGCCGCTTCGGCGGAACTTGCCGGTAAAGCCGACAATAAAACGATTGCGGCCCTGGTGAAAGAAATGCTGGCCGTTTAGTTTTTTTTCAGTTTTTTAGCCTTGAAATTCATTTTCCTGCTTAATTCTATCATCGTTGACAGTGCGATCAGTGGTTTCCACAGAAAACCGTAACGGCCCATCTTGTATCTGAACTGGCTGTATTTTACCTCACCCCGTAATACCTTGCAGAAGCCGCGCCACAAACGGCTTTTCTTTCTCATGAGTGAATGAATGAGGCCGGGAGCAGCATTGAAGATCCTCAGCAGGGGAAAGGCCGAAAGTAGCTCCGAAACAACCTCATCTTCAAGTCTCTGCCTGTAACTATACGGGTGGGTAGTGCTCCCTTCAAGATATTCCATGATAACCGAAGCCGCGATCTTGCCGCTTTTCAGGGCGTAAAAGATGCCTTCTCCGGTCATAGGGTCGGTAAGCCCGGCTGCATCTCCCGCAACCAGCACCCTGGAGGCCTGTAACCTGCTGTACCCGCTACGGTAGGGAATGGGAAAGGTCCTGAAACTGATGATCTCCACATCTCCCATATGCAGGGATTCAAGGAAACGGAAATAGTAGTGTTTCAGGTGCCGCGACAGCCCGACAGGTCCGCCGACCCCGATCGACAAGTGATCGGCTTTCGGGAATACCCAGGCGTAACCTTCAACAAAGGTGCCCCAGTCAAGGCTCGCCATGCTGCGGAAACGCAGCAGCTGGCTTTCATTTACCCGTACTTCACTTTCAATGCCGATGCCCTTGCGGATGTTTTGGTTCAGCAGATAGGTTTTGGCGGTCAAACTGTTCACGCCGTCTGCCCCGATCACAAAACTGGCCGCAAATTCCTGGCCTTCGGCATGCACCAGCACTTTGTCGAAAGTCTCAGTAAACCCGCTCACCTTGATCCCTTCTAGAAACTCCGCCCCCTTCTCCCGGGCCTTGTCCACCAGGAACTGATCGAAACGGTCACGCATGACACAAACCATCAGGGGTTGTTCTGAGTGCCGGATAAATTCCTTTTTAAAACGGTGGGTGAAACGAAAGCTGTGAATGGTGCTTTCAATCAGATGATCAATGCTGAAGGGGAGCAGTTCCAGCGCACGGTAGGTCAGGCCACCCCCGCAGGGTTTGTGCCTGGGAAAATAATCCTTCTCCAGGATCAGAACCTGATATCCGCGTTCGGCAAGATGAAAGGCGGCAATGGCTCCGGCAGGACCGGCCCCCACAACGATCATGTCGTAATACTTCGGCTCCAAGCTTTAAGGGTAATTTTTTTCAAATGTAACTTTATTCTTAAAAGGTTTATGAATGCATAACATTTTAGAAAAAGTTATGCCGGGCACGCAGGGAAAAAATGCAGGAATGCCAGAATGCAGGAATGCCAGAATGCAGGAATGCCAGAATGTTAGTGTGAGAGGCCAGGGGAGAAGATGGCTTTTTTGGACATGAAACCGAGCAGGATACCACGTGAGGCGAGGAAGATCATCATGGCAAGCCACAGCCCATGGTTGCCCATCAGGGGTTCCAGCAGGTAATAGGCCGGCAGAAATATCACGAAGGTTATGATTAGCATGGCATTCCGCATGGCCGCCGAAGCGGTGGCTCCCACATAAATGCCATCCC
>CAZSQJ010000002.1:85987-148606 GCA_964608665.1 uncultured Bacteroidales bacterium
AGCATGGCATTCCGCATGGCCGCCGAAGCGGTGGCTCCCACATAAATGCCATCCCATAGAAAAGCGGAAAAGCTGATCAGGGGAACAACAGCGGCCCAGAAAAGGTAGGGCGCAGCGGCATCCAGGACATCGGTATGATGGGTGAGCAATCCCAGAATGAAAGCCCCGCCGGAAAAATACAACAACGTAAAGGGGATGCTCAGGAAAAAGCCCCATCGGAAAAGCCGTCGCACGGTTTTCCGGAGCTGTATGCTGTCCCCTGCTCCGATGGACTTGCCCACAAGGGCTTCGGCCGCATAGGCAAAGCCATCGATGAAATAGGAAAAGAAGTAAAACAACTGGAAAAGCAGGGAATTTACCGCCAACAGGGTGTCTCCGGCTTTGGCCGATTGCAGGGTGAAAAACGACAGGGCCACGATCAGGCAGATGGTGCGGATAAAGATATCCGCATTGACCTTGAGAAATTTCTGCATGTCCGCGGTGATGCGCATTCGAAGACCCGTGAGCTTGTATCTGAGCAGTTTGCCGTAATAACGGTAAAAGAAAACCAGGGCAAGCAACAAACCCGAGTATTGAGATACGATATTGGCCAGCGCAATACCGTCGGATTTCATTCCGGCAAACTGTATGAATAACAGGCTGAAAAGGATGTTCAGCACATTTACCGTGATCGAAACCACCATGGGGATACGGGCATTCTGCATCCCGATGAACCAGCCGGTAAAAGCATAAAGACAGAGGGTAGGGGGAGCCGAATATACCCTGATCCTGAAATATTCACGGGCAAGGTCCTCCACTTCAGCACTTCCTTTGATCAGGGCAAATGCGGCCGTCTCAATGGGTAACTGCATCAGGATGATGGCCAGTCCTGCCCCGAAGGCTACAAACAACGAGCGATACAGGGTGTGCATGCTCTCCCTGAGGTTCCTGGCCCCGAGAGCCTGGGCAGTAAAACCGCTGGTACCCATTCGTAAAAAACCAAAACTCCAGAAAATGAAGCTGAAAATGGTCGTTCCCAGGGCTACGGCACCAACGTACACACTGCTTTCCAGATGACCCATCAACCCCATATCCACCATTCCCAGCAAAGGGATCGCGATATTGGTAACAATGTTCGGAATGGCCAGGGCCAGGATACGCTTGTTCATTCAGGACCTTTACCGCTTCTATGCCTCGAGGTGAAACCAGGGAAGCACCTGTTCAAAATCATCCTGGAGTTTGGACCGGTGCCGGTATTCATTCATCCTGGGCAGGTAAACATAGTCGGCACCCCAGGATTCATAGTGCTTCACGATCTCTGTCAACGCCCTGGCAATCACCTGTATCTCCTCTTCAGTCATGGTCGGGTGGAGCGACAACCTCACCCAGCCCGGTTTGGAACTGAGATCCCCTGTATTGATGCGGTCGGTGATCTCTTTCGATCTTTCATAACTGACATCCAGCAGGTAATGGCCGTAGGTTCCCGCACAGGCACAGCCTCCCCTGGCCTGGATGCCGTAACGGTCGTTGAGCAACATGACCAGCAGGTTGTAATGGATGGGTTCGATATAGAATGATATGACACCCAGACGTTCCTGGTCATGTGCAGCCAGTATCTTCATGCCGGGAACCTTCTGAAAGGCTTCAAAGCACATGGCTGTCAGTTCTTCCTCCCTTTTACGGATATTGCTGATGCCCATGCTGTTCTTCAACGCGATGCAAAGTGCCGTCCGTATCGCCTGGAGAAAACCCGGCGTTCCTCCGTCTTCCCTTGCTTCGATATTGTCGATGAACTTGTACTCTCCCCAGGGATTGGTCCAGTCAACGGTACCCCCTCCCGGCTGATCAGGCGAATGAAGCTGGTAAAGCTGCGCATCAAAGATCAGTACACCCGAACTGCCCGGTCCCCCCAGGAACTTATGTGGTGAGAAAAAGATGGCATCCAGCTTCTCCATAGGGTCGGCCGGATGCATGTTGATTTCAGTATAAGGAGCCGATGCTGCAAAATCAATGAAACACAATCCGCCATACTCATGCATGATCTTTGCCATCTGGTGGTAAGGAGTGAAAATGCCAGTGACATTGGAACAGGCAGTGAACGAACCAATGATCATGGAACGGTCCTTATACTGTTCAAGCTTCTGCCGCAGGTCATCCAGGTCAACCCTGAGATCCGGATCGGGCGTGAGTTGCACCACCTCGGCGATGGTCTCAAACCAGGAGGTGTGATTGGAGTGATGCTCCATATGTGTCACAAACACCACCGGCTTGTCCTTCTCATTCAGACACTCGGTATGAGAAATCTTACCACAGGTTTTCAATCCGAGTATCCTTTGAAATTTAACCACTGCGGAAGTCATGCCGAATCCGGTGGTGATGATCACATCGTCAGGCCCCGCATTCACATGTTCTTTGATCTTATGCTGCGCCAGGTGGTAGGCACGGGTCATCAATGACCCTGTTTCGGAGGACGTGGTGTGGGTGTTGCCGATAAACGGGCCGATCTGCCGGGTCAGGATGTCTTCTATGGGTTGATACAGCCGTCCGCTGGCAATCCAGTCCGCATAAATGATCTTTTTTAATCCGTAAGGAGATTGAAAATACTGGTCAATACCAATGATATGCTTCCTGAACCTGGAGAAATATTTTTCCATAAAAACTTGACAGTGAATTAATTCAGACTGAATGTAAAGGGAAGTCTGGCCTGTATGCCCTGCATGGTCTGAAGGTTTTGTAAATCCCGGTAAGTGGGATACAAGGGGCCCAAGGCTTTCCGTATGGCGGTTTCCTCCTGGTGATCCCCCGACAAATATTCCACCAGTTCGGTGAAAGGATCTTTCTGCTCGGGCAGGTCGAGGATTCTGTAGTTGGTGATACCTGCAAGTGCTGCCGCCATACTGAGGGCTTTGTCCAGTCCACCCGTCTCATCCACAAGACCCAGCGATTTGGCAGTCAGCCCTGTCCATACCCTGCCCTGGGCAATGCTGTCAACCTGATCCCTTTGCATCTTCCTGCCTTCAGCAACCCGGGTGAGAAAGATGTCGTAAATGCGTTCAATGTCTTTGGTGAGAACCGCCCGCTGGAATTCCGAAAGAGGCTTGTAAACCGGGATATAGTCCGAATTTTGATTCGTCATCACCTCATCAATGGTAATCCCCAGCTTCTGGTTCATCATCTTCTGAACATTCGGGATAACGCCGAACACACCAATGGAACCGGTGATGGTGGTGGGTTCGGCCACGATCTTGTTTGCTCCGCAGGCGATGTAATAACCGCCTGATGCCGCATAATCCCCGAAGGAGGCCACCACGGGCTTTTCTTTTGTGGCAAGCTGCACTTCCCTCCAGATCACTTCCGATGCAATGTGCATGCCCCCCGGTGAATTCACCCGCAATACAATGGCCTTCACGTTCTTATCTGTCCGCGCTTTGCGGATGGCCCTCGAAATCCGGTCCGAACCGATGCTTTCCTCACTGCCTTCCCCGGTGCTGATATCACCGGAAGCCCAGATCACCGCGATCCTGTCTTTGGTGAATTCCTTCTTCTCCGCCGGTTTTACGTCAATGTATTTCCTCAGTCCTACGGTGTTGATCTTGTCATGTTCCCCGATGCCCAGCTTCTTCCTTAACCAGGAATGAAGACCGTCCCTGTATACCAGAGAATCCACCATCCTGCCGGCAAGGGCCTCCCCGGCACTGTTGCAGGCAAGTTCATCCGCCATACGGTTCAGTTCTAAAATATCTATGTTCCTTGCTGCCGATACTTCTCCGCTCATATGCTTCCAGAAGGATTGTACAAATTCAGTGGTCTGCTCACGGTTTTCCGGACTCATCTTGTCGTTTACCAAAGGCTCCACCGCACTTTTGTACTTGCCGTGTCTTACGATCTGCATGTCAATATTGAGCTTCTCAAGACTTCCTTTAAAAAATAACAATCTGGCATCCAGTCCTTTCCATTCAAACATCCCCTGCGGATTCAGAAACACCCTGTCGGAAACGGATGCCAGGTAATAGCTCAGCTGGGTGTAATAATCAGCATAACTGACGATGAATTTGCCGCTCTTCTTAAACTCCATGAGCGCAGCGCGGATCGCTTCCACCGAAGCCAGACCGGCCTGTACAGTGCTCATATCCAACAGAATGCCTTTCACTTTCGGATCTTTCTCCGCTTTCCTGATATCGGTGATCACATCGTTCAATCCCAAACCTTTCAAATACTGCGATCCCTCGAAAGGAAGCCCGGCAAAGGGATTTTCAGTGGAACGTTCGTACAATGGCTCGTCGAGGCTTATCAGCAGAACGGATTTTTCGGGTATGACCACTTCCTTTTCGGAACTGCTTACCAGGGCGGCAATGATGATGAAGAAAACCAGCAAAAAGAGCAGGCAGGAAATAAAGAATCCCACCATGGATGCGAACATGAACTTAAAAAACTGTTTCATAAGGGTGTTTTTTTTGGATTTTCGGCAAACGTGCAAAAGTAAGACAATTTCCGTTCCCTGGATTCAGACCGTTGATTGCACAGGGGGTATGCCGGCAGGTGATACAACTTTTATTGTTAATTTCCGGTCAATATAGACCAGGAGGGAAACCTTGCCGTGGAGATTGTCGTAAATGAGCAAAGGCATAAAGGCTGATGATTAAAAAGCGGTACTTCTTTTTTGCATTGCTGTTATGGCTGTTGCATGGTCAGGGTATGTATGCACAATACAGCCGTGAGTTCTGGTTTGCCGCTCCCGATTTATCGCCTGCCCATTGCGATGAACCTGTGAGTGTCCGCATGGTCAGCGGGGCAGAAGCGGCAGTCGTTACAATTTCCCAGCCTGCCAACCTCGCTTTTACTCCGGTCACATTCAGTATACCGGCTTACGATATGATCTCGGTTGATCTGACCCCCTACAAAGCGCAACTGGAATGCAATCCTGCCGGTACCGTACTGAATTACGGCCTGTTCATCGAATCCACCGCCGGGATACAGGCCTGTTATGATGTCACCTGTAATAATACGGATGTTTTTATTCTGAAAGGCAGGCATGCCCTGGGAAAACGTTTTGTCATTCCCATGCAGCAGGTATTCGGCAATGGCAGCGGCCTGAATCCGCAGCCGGTTTCCTCATTTTCTGTGGTTGCCACCGAGGACAATACGCTTGTTACCATTGTTCCGGCAGCAGATATCGTTGGACATGCCGCCGGTATTCCTTTTACGGTAGTATTGAACAAGGGTCAGGTTTATGCCGCTGCAGCTGTCAGCAATCTTGCCTCCGGACATCCCGGCGGATCTATCGTCACTGCTGATAAACCCATTGCGGTGACTTTTTCCGACGACAGTGTCAATGCAGGAGGAACCTGTCTCGATCTTTGCGGTGACCAGCTTGTGCCGGAGGATCTGCTCGGAACGGAGTATATCGTAACCGGCGGCTTGTTATCCGGTAATGGCGATTATGTCTTTGTTTACGCCATTGCTGATAACACTCCGGTTTATATCAATGGTAATCCCGTCCCCGATGCCCAGCTCGACAGGGGAGAATATCATTTCCTGCAGTTTTCGGATACTTCCGTATATATCCGGACCGGTCAACCTGTCTATGTGACACATGTGACCGGCTTCGGCTGCGAAGTCGCTCAGGCACTGATACCGCCGCTGCATTGTGCAGGCAGCCGCGAAGTCGTCCTGTCACATCCCCTTCCGGTCCAGTCTTTCCTGCTTATCGTCGTTGCTGCCGGTGCAGAAGGTTCATTTACGGTGAATGGCAACAACAGCATCATTACCCCTGCTGCTTTCAGCCCAGTACCCGGTACCGGGGGCAGTTTTATGGGCGGGATAGTGGAGGTTACCAACCTGCTCGGTAATGGAATCAATATTCACAATGCTCTTCAGAATTTTCAGCTCGGGGTCGTTTGTGGTGGTGTGGCCGGGTCAAATTATGGCATTATCAGCAATTTCGGGCCTATGCTTCTCGACCTGGGCAGGGATTCCACCCTGTGTCCCGGAACGGTTTGGAACCTTGATCCCGGGAATCCGGGAAGTACCTATCTGTGGCAGGATGGAAGCAGCAATCAGACTTTTCCGGTCAGCCAGCCGGGTCATTACAGTGTGACGGTTACCGGCGCATACGGCTGTACGGATGCTGATTCAGTGTTTGCGTCTTATTATCCGGGAGGAACGGTTACCTGGAACAACGGACCCATGCCGGTTTGTGCCTTTTCATCCGCAGTATCCCTCTCAGGCGGTGAACCCGCAGGAGGAACCTATTCCGGACCGGGCGTCAGTAATGCCGTGTTCGATCCGGCAACCGGAGCCGGATCACATACACTCTACTATACTGCCATCGACCAGAACGCCTGCCAGCTGACCGACAGTGTCACCCTTACGGTTTTCCCCCTGCCTGAAATCGTCATCCCCCCTTTTCCGGATGATATATGTATCGGCCTTCCTGAATGGTCGTTGCCTCAGGCTGAACCGCCGGGCGGAACCTATTCAGGAAACGGGATCAGCGCAAACACGTTCTATCCTGCCATTGCAGGAACCGGAACCCATAGTGTAACCTATACCTTAACCGACGGGAACGGATGCACCAACAGCCAGCAGGCAAACCTGAGCGTACATCCCCTGCCGGTGGTGACCTTTGGCGGAGTACTTAATCCTCAGTGTGTTTCGTCCAATACGTACCTGTTAAGCGGAGGTGATCCCCCCGGTGGCAGCTATGCAGGGAACGGCGTAAACGGCGGTGTTTTCAATGCATCACTTGCCGGAACAGGCCTGCATACGATCACATATACATACACCGACGCCAACTCATGCACCGCATCGGCTTCCAACCTGATGCTGGTGTATCCCCTTCCTGAACCTGAATGGAATAACCCTCCCGCTGACCTTTGTGTCACCAGTCTGCCCCTGCTGCTTGAAGGAGGGGAACCTTCAGGGGGGGTATACTCAGGGACGGCAGTCAGCAACGGCGTGTTTTATCCCTCGATCGCAGGTGCCGGGCTTCACTACCTTCATTATGCCTATACCGATGCAAACGGATGCAGCAATGTGATTTCTGTCGGAGTGATGGTACACCCGCTCCCGCAGGTCTATTTCTTCGGATCCTTTCCGCCGGTATGTCTGAATGCGACTCCGGTTCCCCTGAACACTGGTTTTCCGGCAGGCGGCACCTACAGCGGACCGGGCGTAACCGCAGGCCAGTTCAACCCCGCCCTCGCAGGCCCGGGGTCTCATGTGATTACATATACCTTCGCCGATAATTACGGTTGTGCGGCCAGTGCCCAACGGACTTTTATTGTCCACCCGCTGCCGGTGGCTTCAGCCCAGGTGAATCCGGGAGAATTATGTGAAGGGGAAATGATACAGTTTACCGGTAATGCTTCCGCGGGCAGTGGCGGCGGATATACATACCAGTGGACTGGTCCTGTGGGATTTATCACCAATCTTCAGCATCCGCAGATCATTTCGCCTGTAAGTATGCAATCCGGAACATATACCCTGGTGGTCCGCGACGGAAACAACTGCTATTCCGCACCCGCGGCAGTGAATGTGCTCATTAAACCCAATCCGGTGCCACTGGCAACAGCCACTCCCGTGGTTACTTGTGCGGGCGGGGAAATCCAGCTGCAGGCTTCGGCAACAGGCGGCAGCGGCGCGGGTTATCAATATGTCTGGACAGGTCCCGAAGGCTTCAGTTCCACCAGCCAGTATCCCATCCTCAGCAATGTGCAACCGGCAGTTTCCGGAACATATTTTCTTGCGGTGACCGATGGTGCGGGCTGCGAGTCGCTTATTCCGGCATCGGTTTCAATTACGGTTCATTCGCTGCCACTGGCTTCTGCCGCAACTCCGACTCCCTCCCTTTGCGAAGGCAGCAACCTGCAGCTCAACGGTTTCCCTTCCGGCGGAAGCGGAGCCGGCTATTCGTTTGCCTGGTCTGGCCCGGGAGGTTTTGCTTCAAGCTTGCAAAATCCGCTGATCAGCAGTGTAACTTCCTCCAATGCAGGTACATATCATCTGAATGTGACCGATGGCAATGCTTGTACGTCAAGCTTCCCTGCTGTCGTGAATATTACTGTGCATTCGCTTCCCCTTGCCATGGCAGCGGCCGATCCTGACGTGATGTGCGAAGGTGCCGTTATCTCGCTCAACGGTAACGCTTCCGGTGGCAGCGGTACAGGGTATTCCTATGCCTGGTCAGGCCCGGCAGGATATACTGCATCTTCGCAGAATCCCCTGATCACCGGTGTTCAGGTCTCACAATCGGGTGCCTACAGCCTGACCGTAACCGACGCCAACGCCTGCAGTTCGGCTCAGCCGGCAGTGATTACCATCACTGTCCATGAGAATCCTTCCGCACAAATCCTGGTGGCCGATACTGCGGTCTGTAGTGAAAGTCCCCTGCAGTTCAGCGCTTCCGTTGGCGGAGGTCAGCCACCATACGTGTACCAGTGGTCCGGGCCATCGGGATTCAGCTCCTCCGAACCTGAACCATTCATCGCTTCGGTCATGCCTTCTCAGCAGGGTACCTATTTTCTTGTCGTTACCGATGATCATGCTTGTGTTTCGGCAATTCCGGCACAACAGGAAATCCTGGTTCTCGAAAACCCCCAGGTGGCTGTTACCGCCAGCCAGGCTGTTTTCTGCCAGGGGGAGACTGTTACGGTCTCAGCCACGGTATCTGGCGGGAACGGACCGCCATACGGCTATCAGTGGACAGGTCCTGATGGCTTCTCATCTTCCCTGCCGGGGCCTTTCATATTTTCTGCAAGTGTTTCATCAACAGGATATTATGTGCTCACTTTATCTGATGAAAACAGCTGTATGGACAAGGATTTTGTTCTTATTACGGTTCATCCTTCACCTCAACCGGAGGCTTCTTCAAACAGTCCGCTCTGCGAAGGTGCAAATCTGAACCTCTCAGCCAGTCCTGGCGCCTTGCCGGAATACCAGTGGTCAGGACCGGGCGGTTTCACGTCTTCACTGCAAAATCCGGTTATAGCGGGTGTCCTGCCGTCTGCCGGCGGAACATACACTGTAACGGTAACCAATGCATTTGACTGTTCCGGCTCAGCTTCTGTAAACGTACAGGTCAATCCCCTGCCGGTGGCGTTAGCCGGTCCGGACCAGACCATTAACTACGGGACCTATACCACCCTGGCGGGTTCATCCTCCGCATGCGGCAGCAATTGTTCCGTTAACTGGCAACCGGCTGCCATGCTTTCGGGCCCGAACAACATGCTGACACCCCAAACGGTCAACCTCACTGCCTTACAAGCCTACACCCTGTTTGTCACCAACAACCAGACGGGATGTATTTCAAAAACCGATACGGTCATCGTTAATGTGACCGGTTTCCCGCTGACCGTCAATCCGCTGGCTGATCCGGATACCATCTGCCAGGGCTCATCGACCCAGTTGCAGGCGCAGGCCGGCGGCGGCAATCAGTCATATACTTACACCTGGTCGCCAGTGACTGGGCTCAGCAACCCCGCCATTGCCAACCCGCTTGCCAGTCCCGCGGCAACAACCCTGTATTCACTGACCGTCAGCGACGGGTTCAACCAGGTAAGCGGACAGCTGAGCATCGTTGTCAATAACCCTGTGGAATTGTATGCCGGACCGGATACCCTGCTGTGTGAAGGGGCATCCCTGTTCCTTCAGGATGCTGGTGTGCAGAATGCTTCCCAGGTGCAGTGGACTACCCTGGGCGACGGGACTTTTAACAATGCCTCCCTGGTAAATGCCACCTATACGCCCGGAATCCTCGATATTGCCGCAGGCAATGTGGCACTTGTCCTCGAGGCTTCCGGCCTCTTTCCCTGCCCGGCTGGTGATGATACGGTGTCTGTCAGTATCTCGGCCATGACGGTCGCTTTCGCCGGTACCGATGACACCATCTGTGCGGGCGGGCAATATCCCCTGCAACAGGCATCGGTCGTAAATGCCGGCAATGTCTTATGGTCAACCTCAGGAACAGGTTTCTTCAACAACCCGGTGGCAGTGAATACCATATATTATCCCTCTTCAGCGGACATCACAACAGGAATGGTGACCCTGAGCCTGCATGCATCCAATCCTGCTGCTGTTTGCAATGATTCCACCGACAGTATATTGCTCGTAATTAAACCTTTGCCTCTTGCTGATGCGGGCCCTGACCTGACACTGTGCACAGGCGATACGGTACAGTTATCAGCCTCGGGAGGTGGTACTTACCAGTGGACACCCGCCGCCGGACTGAGTGCGGCAGATATCCCGGATCCCTTTGCCTGGCCTTCCGTTACGACCACATACGCACTGCTCGTCACCCAAAATGGCTGCTCAAAGACCGATTCGGTAAAACTCACTGTCCGGCCGCTGCCTCAGCTTCGTATGAGTCCTGATACTTTCATTTGTCCGGGCGAACAAGCCATGCTATGGGCCTCGGGTGCGCTTACCTATGTGTGGAACGATGGGAACACCGATTCCGTGCGTGTTGTAAGTCCATCTTTTTCAACATATTATTATGTTACAGCCGCCAATCAGTACGGTTGTGAAGCCGAAGGAAGAACCGGTGTGTTCGTGAATCCTGCTCCCGTCCTTACCATTGATCCCGCGGAAGCCAGCATCTGTAACGGTGATTTCACCATACTCACTGCTCAAGGTGCTGCCACGTATCACTGGTCGCCGGCAAGCGGACTTTCCAGTACTACTTCTCCCATGGTCATGGCTTCCCCGGGCAAGTCCACAACTTATACTGTCACAGGTACCAGTCCCGAAGGCTGCCAGTCACAGGTACAGGTACATGTGGCCGTTTACCCCAGGCCGGAATTGAATCTGCCGGATAGCTTGTTTCTCTGCGATAATGAAACGGTTAACCTGAACGCGGGTTGGGAGGCAGGGTTCACCTATCAGTGGCAGGACGGGAATTCAGCGCATTATTATATCGTGAATGAACCCGGAACATACTGGGTGATGGCTTCAAACCAGGGTTGCCATGTGGAAGATACGACTTACGTATTGCCCTGTACAGTGCTTTGGGTGCCATCGGCATTTACCCCCGACGGCAACGGCCTGAATGAAAATTTCCTGGTGAAATCATCCGTCGAATTGCTTGAGTACCGCATCATGATTTTTACCCGCTGGGGAGAGCTTGTTTATGATTCTGATGATATCTTTGCAGGATGGGACGGTAAATTCCAGGGGGATTACTGTGCTCCCGGTGTGTATGGCTGGGTGATCTATTACCGGAACAGGGATACCGGCAAACAACTGCTGAAAGGTGTCCTTACACTGGTTCGGTGACAGATTCCCGCCTGCTGTCCTTCGGGCTATGAAAGGTCGCATCAAATTGTTTCCTTTGGTTTTCAAAGGAGGAATTTCGCTGTTGCTGGCAGTGGGACTGCCTGCTGTGGCAACTGCCCAACCCGTGATCACGGTGCAGACCGGGGTCAACCAGTACTGCGCCGGTTGCAGTTACGATGAGGCTTCCATCCTGATCAACGAGGTGATGATCAGTCCTGTTTACGGCGATGGTTCCATCACCGGTACCGACTGGGAAAGAAGGGGGGAGTGGATTGAACTGTATAATCCCGACAGTTGCTGCTCCCGTGATATTTCATGCTTTTTTCTCGGGAACAATGCCCCGGACGGTTCCCCCATGCTGGATTACCCCGGCGGATTTGAACTTCCCCCGGGGACCATTGTGCCACCATCGGGTTATGTGATCGTAAGAGGGGTGAATGCCCCGGCAGTGCCGGTGTCACAGCTGGTGCAAAATGGGGGTAAAACCGTCGAGATCGTGGTGGATGACGATCAGCAGGTTTGCTACGGCAACGGCAACCGTCTCTGGTTCCCGAATAATGGCGGATGGTTCTGCTTTTACGACGACCAGGGCATTCCGCAGGATGCCATCTACTGGAATAACCAGTACAATTTCGAAACTTTCACCCATCCCTGCGACCCGCCCGGAGGATGTACCCCTGCAAACATTCTGGCTTCATTCTTCCAGATACCTGCCGCTAAGAAGACTTATATCACCCATGGTGCGCCGCTTACGGGGCGCAGCTTTTGCCGCATCCCTGACGGCGGCCCCTGGGCCATCGACCAGGATTTCGATCCTACTTACGGAGAATGCAACCTTCCGCCCTGCCTGCAAACCAATCCGTGTAACGGAAGCGCAACCGTAACGGTAAGCGGCGGGACGCCTCCTTACCATTTCCTTTGGAGCGATTGCCTGGCGCAAAACACTGCCACTGCCGTGAACCTCTGCGGCGGTTCATACTGCTGTACGGTAAGCGATGGAGGCGGATGGCAGGATACAGCCTGGGTGAACATTCCGAATGCGGAAGTCAGTATCCTGATGCCGGTATTCCAGCCAGTCTGCCTTTCAGGAGAACCGCTTACACTCACCGGTGCCTTGCCTGGCGGCGGAACATACAGCGGATCAGGCATCAGTAACAATGTCTTCGATCCTGCCGCAGCCGGTCCGGGAACGCATACCGTCCGCTATGAATACGACAACAACGCAGGTTGTCATGGCCTGGATTCAGCCCTGATCGCCGTTCACCCAAACCCGGTAATCACGGTGAATCCTCCCGCTGCCGAAGCCTGCCGGAATGCCAGCATCACCTTCATGCTCTCCGGATGCATGGATTATACCTGGTCGCCTCCGGAACCCGTAACCCTGCTTCCCGATTGGCACTACCTGGTGGAAACCGATCATACCGCTGAATTCCTGATTACAGGTTTCGATGAATACGGCTGCGAGGGAACGGCTCATGTGACAATATTTGTGCTCCCCGATCCCGTTTTCCTGCTGCCGGATACCTCGTATGTATGTGAGGGAGAATTTGTTACTGTATTGGTAAGCAGCGGTGACACCCTTGTGTATGCCTGGAGTACAGGAAGTGCCGGCCAGGGACTGACTGTCAGCAGGCCGGGTATGTACCTGGTAACGGTTTCCAACAACGCCTGTGCGGTGGTTGATACGGTACATGTATTAGCCTGTACCGAAATCTGGGTGCCCAATGCTTTCACGCCCGACCACAACGGGATCAATGATGTTTTTCTTCCAGGGATATCCGGTGCGATGAGGGAATATGAATTGCTGATTTTCAATCGCTGGGGTGGATTGGTTTTCCGCTCGGCCGATCCTTCCCTTGGCTGGGATGGCAGTTACCAGGGAGAAATCTGTAAAGCGGATGTCTACAACTACCGCATCTCCTATACACCGGCCCAGGGAGGGAAAAAACTGAAAGAAGGCATGGTGGTGCTTCTGCGGTGAGGATGAGCTGCTCAAAAAAACCCTGACATTCCGCAGAACGCCAGGGTTTTTCTGATCCGGAAACTGGAAGTCCGGAATCCGGGAAATGGTCTATTTCACGATGGCCTGGAAATCAGCACTGTCGAAGTACTTGATGAACTCCCTGTCTTCTGCGGCCACCGCTTTCAGTGCGGGTTTTTCCTTCACGGCTTTCTTGAGGTATTCCATCACCTGGGCCTGGTTCTTCATCCTGGCGCCGGCAACGGCCATCAGATAATTCCTTTCGGCATTGTCGGGTGTACAACCCAGGGTGTTGGATGCATCGGAGGCATTTCCGCTGAGTAACTGCACCAGCGCAATGTTGTAATTGCATTTTTTGGCGCCCATCAGGCTGGATGCCGTCTTGTAATCTCCGTCGAGTATGGTCAGTATCCCTTTGTTGTAATCCACATTCACCCCAAGATCCTGGGCAGCTTTGTAATAGGTCTTTGCACCGCTGAAATCCTTTTTCTTTGCGGCGAGAGCACCCATGTTATTGAGAACCAGCGGGTTATTTGGTGAGAGGGTGTTTGCTTTGTCAAGGTAATTGCCGGCTTCCTCAAGATTGCCCTGGTTCAGGGCAACAAAACCCACATTGTTGAAACCTTTCCAGTCGGAGGGATAAATACTGGTGAGGGATTTGTAGATCTTCATCTGTGTGGTCTCATCCTGGGTCAGGCTGGCTGCATACAGCAGTTCTTTCACGTCGAGTGAATCAGGGTAAGTAGTCGAAAGGCGGGCGATCTGCTCATCTGTTTTCTTGGGAAGCAGCGCATTTACCGTGATCTCAGCACGCCGCAGCGGAGGCAGGATCATGTCTTCTATTTCCTTGTATATCACGGTCATGTTGCGGATTTCCTGCTCGCGCTTCATGGGATCGGGCTGGGATTTCACTACGTTGATGATCGTATTCTTATCGGGAATGGCGGATGCGGAAACGGCTTTCATGAAACCTTCCCAGTCTTCACCATGCGCTACCGGATTGTAGGTGATTTCCTGAAGGGTAACGTCTTTTTCTTTGATCTTCAACGCTTTGGCTTTTTCTTTCTTGAATTTCTTGTAGAAGTTCACCAGGTAGTCCTGACCGGTCTTGCTTCTTCTGTCGGACAGTCCCTGGTTGTGGCTTTCCTCACCTTCGGGAGAGGCCCAGGCGTCGATGTTGACGGATTTGACTGTCCACTCCAGTTTCAGGAAAGAACTGAGGCTGTCAAGGACCTTTTTGGCCTCTTTGTCCTTATTGAGTTTGAAGGAAAGGTTCAGATCCGACATGTTCACCACGAAGTAAATGTTGGCTTTGTTGGTGACAACGGTTTCTTTTTCGTAGAAATCTTTTTCAGAGCCTCGTATGAGCCGGGTGACATTTTCTTTGTTCGCCAGAACAAGTTCTTCGTCGTGGTAAATTTTCGAACAGGTGTTGATCACCCCGTCACCGAACTTGCGGTTGGCGAATTCCACGGCTTTGGGGTTCAGTTTGGCATCCGCTTTCTTCATGGCGGGCGGTACCTCCTGTTTGGCGATGAAACCCACGGGTGCCACCTCCAGGGTGGAGGCAGTCATCTCCGGAATGAATTCAAACACATCGGTGTAGCTGAAGCTGCCGCCGGTCTTTTTGTTGATCGTAATCCCGTCACCCTGCACTTTTTCTCCCTTCAGAATGATCGGTTTAAGCTCTTTGACACCCCCGTTGTACTTAATCACTGGTTGGTACACAAGGGCTGCTTTTTTGTGGAAATACTTAGGCGGAACATCCCCCTTGATGTTCACCGTCACCTTGCCACCGTGGTTCTCCAGAACTTCGGGATTGGCCTGGAATTTGACTTCCGGGTATTTCTTCACCATCTTGCCGATCCCGCAACTGCTGAAAACAACAGCAATGAGAAGCATGATGACAGCCTGATAAATGAAGTTGTTCTTCCTCATAACTTTCATGGTTTTATTGTTTTTTTTCAATGATAAGTGTCAGGGTGAGCCTGGTAAGGTGTGCAAAGGTAATGAATAAAGAATGAAAACCAAAAATAATTACAGTAACATATGCAAGACAATACGGCTTGTGCACGTTTCAGCTATTTTTCATTCCGGTCATGGCCGGCGGATGAGAATAATCCCAGTTTCACCGCCACATCCCAGAGAATGATACCGGCACTTACCGCGATGTTGAACGAATGTTTGGTGCCGAACTGGGGTATCTCGATACAGATGTTGGCCAATGCCATCACCGATTCATCCACCCCGTTTATTTCATTTCCGAACACCAGGGCGAGTTTTTTGCCGGGTTCCGGATCGAAATCCTGCAGCATCACCGACCCTTCCGCCTGTTCCACCGCCGCCACAAGGTAGCCTTGTTCCCTGAGTTCGTTCACCGCATCAGGGGTATGAGGGTAATACCGCCACGCTACGCTCTCTTCCGCCCCGAGTGCCGTACGATGGATTTCACGATGCGGCGGTATGGCAGAAATGCCGCACAAACTGATGCCTTCCGCCCGGAAAGCATCGGCACTGCGAAACACCGACCCGATGTTGTGCTGGCTCCGGATATTGTCAAGTACGATCCATACCGGAAGCTTCTCAGCCTGACGGAAGGAAGCGGCATCCATCCTGTTCAGTTGCTCATTGGTCAGTTTCTTCATACGCTGTGCTGATGGTGAAGAAATGTTGATAAATGGAGGGGTTGCTTTTTACCAGTCTTCAAACATACTGCTATTTTTGTCAAAAATGAACGCATCAGGGTAATGGCGGAAAAAATCGTTGAAACACCTCTAATGAAACAGTATTTCTCCGTAAAGGCGAAATACCCCGATGCCTTGCTCCTCTTCAGGGTAGGCGATTTTTATGAAACCTTCGGGGAGGATGCCGTGAAAACCTCGGCCATCCTCGGTATCGTGCTCACCAGGAGAGCCAACGGGGCGGCCAGCTTCGTTGAACTGGCCGGATTTCCGCACCATTCCCTTGATACTTATCTTCCCAGACTCGTCAGGGCCGGTCACCGGGTGGCCATCTGCGACCAGCTCGAAGATCCGAAGCTTACCAAAAAACTGGTCAAAAGAGGCGTCACCGAACTGGTTACACCCGGGGTAACCTATAATGATAAAATCCTGGAAAACAAGGAGAACAACTTCCTGGCCGCGGTGCATCTCCTGCCACAGCACAGTGGCATCGCCTTCCTCGATGTCTCTACGGGAGAATTCTTCCTCGCCCAGGGCAGCAATGAATACCTCGATAAACTGATGCAGAGCCTGCATCCCAATGAAATCATTGTTCAGAAAAATAAAAGACAGGATTTCTGCGATCTTTTCGGTAATAGATTTTATATCAATACCTTCGAGGACTGGGTCTTTACGCATGAATTTGCTGAGCAGTTGCTGTTGCGTCATTTCGGCACCACCTCACTCAAAGGATACGGGGTGGAAGGATACCAGTCCGGGATCATCGCAGCCGGTGCCTGCATGCATTATCTGTCTGAAACCCAGCACGACAAACTGTCCCATATCAGCCGCATCACCCGCCTGGATGAAGACCACCATGTCTGGCTCGACCGCTTCACTATCCGCAACCTCGAGCTGCTGTCATCACCTCACGAACAGGGTGCCACCCTGGTATCCATCCTCGACCACACTCTGACCCCCATGGGTTCCCGCCTGCTGAAACGCTTCATTGCCCTGCCGCTAAAGGATAAACAACCCATCGAGGAACGCCTCGATATCGTGGGCCACCTGTTGGCTCATCAGGATCTCAGAGACATCATCGCTGCGAACCTTCGGTTCACGGGCGATCTGGAACGCCTCATCTCGCGTGTCGCCGTGGGCCGTATCACACCCCGTGAGATCAGGCACCTGAAACGCGCACTCGATGCTGTCCAACCCGTGAAAAGCGCCTGCTCCGCAGCACAACTCCCGTCCCTTCAGAAGATTGGGGAACAACTCAATCCCTGCCAGTTTATCGCCGAGAAGATCGGACGGGAGATCAGGGAGGATCCACCTGCCAGCCTCGGGAAGGGAAATGTGATCGCCGACGGGGTGGATGCTGAACTGGATGAACTCAGAGCCCTGGCATGGTCAGGGAAAGATTACCTGAGTGCCATGCAGCAACGGGAAATTGAACGTACCGGAATCAGTTCCCTGAAGATAGGGTATAATAATGTCTTCGGCTATTACCTCGAAGTGACCAATGCGCATAAAAACAAGGTGCCTGCCGAATGGCACCGCAAGCAGACCCTCGTCGGCAGCGAACGTTACATCACCGATGAACTCAAGGAATACGAAGAGAAGATCCTGGGTGCTGAGGAAAAAATGCTGGCCATTGAAGCCCGGCTTTTTGCCGACCTGGTACTTGCCATATCCGACTATATCGCTCCGGTACAGCTGAATGCAGGCCTCCTTGCCCGCCTCGATGTATTACATGCCTTCAGCCTTGTATCGGAAAGGAATAATTACTGCAGGCCATCGGTCAATGAAGGACTGGTGATCGACATCCGCGACGGCCGCCATCCCGTCATCGAACAACAGCTGCCGCCCGGTGAAACATACATTGCCAACGATGTGCTGCTCGACAACCAGCAACAACAGATCCTGATCATCACCGGCCCCAATATGTCGGGAAAGTCGGCTTACCTGCGCCAGACAGCCCTCATCGTGCTCATGGCCCAGCTTGGCTGTTACGTGCCTGCCGCTTCAGCAAGCATCGGACTGGTCGACAAGATCTTTACCCGTGTGGGTGCATCAGACAACATCTCATCCGGTGAGTCCACCTTCATGGTGGAGATGAATGAAACCGCCTCCATCCTGAATAATATATCCAACCGCAGCCTCGTATTACTCGACGAGATCGGCAGGGGAACCAGCACCTATGACGGAATCTCCATCGCGTGGTCTATAGCCGAATACCTTCATAATCACCCGCTTGCCAGGCCAAAAGTCCTTTTTGCCACCCATTATCATGAACTGAACGAGATGGCACAAAACATGGAAAGGATACGCAATTACCATGTCAGTGTCAGGGAAGTGGGGAATAAGGTACTTTTCCTGAGAAAGATTGTCCCGGGCGGTACGGAACACAGCTTCGGTATCCATGTGGCACGTATGGCCGGCATGCCGGCTTCGGTTATCAGCAGGGCAGGGGAGGTGCTCAGGTGGCTTGAGGAGTCGCATGAGGCGAATTCAGAAGTCAGAACTCAGAAATCAGAGGTACAGGGAAAACGCTCTGACAGGGAAAGAAAAATGAAAGCCGGGCGCGATGAGATGCAGCTGAGTTTTATACAACTGAACGATCCCTTGCTGGAAGAGTTGCGTGATATGCTTATTAATCTGGATATAAATACATTAACCCCGGTTGAGGCCCTGATGAAGCTCAATGATATTAAAAAAAGGCTCAAAGGCTGAAATTTTTCCTTGACTAAAAAAAATCTATTTGTACCTTTGCACCCCTTACACACCCACCCCCGCACCCACCCCCACACCCGCTCGCGGAAGTAGCTCAGTTGGTAGAGCATAACCTTGCCAAGGTTAGGGTCGCGGGTTCGAGTCCCGTTTTCCGCTCCAGATGACCAAAAGCCTCTACGGAGGCTTTTTTTTCACACCCACACCCACACCCACCCTCACCCTCACCCTCAAACCACACTCAAACCACACCCACACCCACCCCCAAACCCACACCCACTTGCCCGGGTGGTGGAACGGTAGACACGAAGGACTTAAAATCCTTTGACCATTGCGGTCGTGCGGGTTCAAGTCCCGCTCCGGGTACAAAATCAGAGCGCGTGCTAATGTAAAAGCGAACAGACACAAGCCTGTCCGCTCTGATTTTTCTTCGCTCTCAAACCGGCACCGGCACTCACACTATCATGAAATGCTTTTCTTTCGCAATCCTGCCGGGATAAGGTTAGATTCAATACGACCTTTACCGTTAAAATATAATATTTTGTGATTGAAATCGAAAAATATTATAATAATTTGTGGTTGGAGGGGGTTTTTTATTATCTTTATGAAAAGAAAGATCATGATCCGGCGAGCATTGGAGACTAAGATTTCTGAGTGTTTTTTCAGGGGGAAGGCTGTGATTATTTATGGAGCAAGACAGGTTGGCAAGACAACCCTGGCGGGAAAACTATTGGAGGACATGCGGGATCAATGCCTGTTTCTGAATGCAGATGAGGCTGATGTCAGGGAATTGCTTCTGAACCCGGGTTCCGGAAGACTGGAACCCTACATCGGGTCCAGACGTATTTTGTTTATTGACGAAGCCCAGCGCCTGACGAATGCCGGACTGACTTTAAAAATTATTCACGATCAGTATCCTCATATTCAATTGATTGCAACAGGTTCTTCTGCAATGGACCTGGCTTCGGTTATCGGGGAGCCTATGACAGGCCGGAAGTATGAATTTTTCCTGTATCCGATGTCATTTGCCGAGATGGTCGATCATCACGGACTGTATCAGGAGAATGCCCTTCTGGAACAACGATTGATTTTTGGGTATTATCCTGATATCGTCACCCATGCCGGAGAGGCAACTGGATTGCTTAAGGCGCTGAGTTCCAGTTTTCTGTACAGAGATCTTTTAATGCTCGAACATTTGAAAAAACCGGTATTACTCGAGAAGATCTTACGGGCACTGGCTTTTCAGACCGGGAGCGAAGTATCTTATCATGAGCTGGCATTGTTGCTTCAGTCTGATAAAGCTACCATAGAAAAATATATAGATCTCCTGGAGAAAGCCTACCTGGTATTCCGACTCCCTGCACTTAGCAGAAATCTGCGCAATGAATTGAAAAAAAGCCGTAAAATCTATTTTTATGACAATGGTATCCGTAATGCCATTCTTGGTAATTTTCATCCGCTTGCAAATCGTACTGATGTCGGGGCCCTATGGGAGAATTTCCTGGTAAGTGAGCGGTTTAAATTATTGTCTAACAGCAACTCAGGTTTTTCTGCTTACTTCTGGAGAACAACTCAGCAACAGGAAATTGATTATGTTGAAGAGCGCAGTAAGGGAATGATGGCATACGAGTTCAAATGGAAGCCGGTGCCTGATAAGTTGTTCTCAAGAACATTCACCAATGCATATCCCGATGCAGGTTGTAAAACCATCTCCAGGCAGAATTACCATGAATTCTTAATTGGGTGACGCGAGGAGAGGAATCTGTATCACATTTGGGCGATGATCAGCATCGGTACAAGGCGTTTACACCTGTGCAGCATGTGCACGTATGCGCAGGTGCACGTGGCGTGGAAACGTGATGCACGTGAAGACGTTTTCGCTTAGATCTTTATACCGATGACTTTGGGAATCCGTTTTTCGTATTCTCATAGTCTTTAGATGTACCTTCGCCCCAAAAACAGGCCATGGATCATTATTTCTCCCGCATCAACGCCGCCCTGCAAACCTATTCCAACGTACACAGAGGCAGCGGGTTTTACTCTCAGGTCTCCACAAAACTCTACGAACATGCAAGGAAAGTGGTGCTGGAGGAACTGAATCTCCCTGAAAGCAGGTATCTTGTGATATTCTGCACCCCCCGCAGAGCCCTTATGCTGGCAAACACCTTCAAAGCGGGTAGTTATCGCATGCTGTCCGACCGCGATTACGGCCTGCAGCTTGGTGTAAAAGCCCTTGCCGTGGAGAAAAGGGCATTGCCGCAAGGGAAACCCTTTGAAACAGGCGGCGGAACCACCCGCCTGAACGGCAGAGACTGGGTCGTCTGGGCAAAAGCCCCCGACAGGTTTGAAGCCGGAACCCCCGCCGTGATGAATGTGATCGCCTTCTGCGCTTACCTCTCGGAAAAACGGGCCACTGCATCCGTTCACCAGGGCATTTCAAACGGGAAACAGGCCGTTCTTGAGGAAATCCTTTACAAGGACAATACCCCGGCTGCCGGTGGAGCGGAACTGCTGCAGGAACTGCGCAACACCATGATCGGCCGGCGCATGGATGTCCCGGCAGTACATGGCATGATGCCCTATGTCAACTTCGACCATGCCGCCAGCACGCCCTGCTTTGCAGCGGTGCGGGATACCTTCCTTAAAGCACTCTTCCTGCCTGAAGATCAGCATCAAAGCCTCATTGATGAAGTCAGGAACATTTGTTCGCGGATGCTGGAAGCACCCTTGCAGGAATATGATATCTGCTTTTTTTCAAATACCACTGAATCCGTCAATGTGGCTGCATCACATTTCAGGCATGAATGGGGCGGGGAGTGTATTCCGGTGGTACTGGCTTCCCTGTCCGAACATTCGTCCAACGACCTTCCCTGGCGGGAAATGACCGGTGGTGAGGTACTCAGGACAGGGATAGATGCGGAAGGATTCCTGGATCTGGGAATGCTGGAATCTTTCTTGTCAGACTACAACGAAAAACGGCTTCACGGGAACAAGCGGATCGTGCTGGCAGCCTTGTGCGGCGCATCGAACGTGACTGGTGCCTACAATGACCTGGAGCAGATCAGCCGGATCGTACACCGTTACAATGCAAAACTGCTGGTTGATGCTGCTCAGATGGTGGCGCACCGGCCCATAGCCATGAAATCTGCGGGGATTGATGCCCTGGTCTTTTCCGCCCATAAAGTGTATGCGCCCTTTGGTGCCGGCGTGCTGGCTGTCAGGAAGGGAATGGCTGACAGCAGCGGCGAAGCGTGGAAGACGGCTGCAGCCTCCGGTGAAGAAAACACGGCGGGCATCGCGGCCCTGGGCAAATCATTACTCCTGCTCGAACGCACCGGATTTGACCTGATAAGGCAGGAAGAGCAGAAGCTGACGGAAAAAGCGCTGCGAGGCCTGGCCGGAATCCCGGGTGTAAGTGTCTACGGGCTCGGTAAGCCTGATGCAAAGAACTTTTCCGCCAAGGGAGGGGTGATCCCTTTCAGCATGAAGGGCCTGCTTGCTCCCAGACTCGCCGCAGCACTGGCCTCCCGGGGCGGTATCGGTATCCGCGCAGGATGTTTTTGCGCCCATATCCTGGTGAAACATCTCTACGGCCTTAGCCCGCGCATGGAGGGTTTCCAGCGTCTCATCGTAAAAACTTTTCCCCGCCTCAGCCTGCCAGGCATGGCCAGGATCAGCTTCGGCATCACCAATACTGAAGATGAAGTGGATTATTTTCTTAAAGTGATGGGCGGTATTGCAGAAAAGAAAAAAACTGCAAAAAAGGACGGCTATCGGGAAGAAGTTCAGAAAGCCATTCAGAAACGGGTGGAGATGGTTTTCGGACCGGGGAAATGACTGCGGGCTTGCTGCTCGATGAAGTTATACGATCCAGTCAAGGTAATTTTCCCGGGTGAGTACCTCCCATGTTGCATTCGGATAGGCTTGCTGCCAGGCTGCAGGAATCCTGGTCTTTTTTGCTTTCCATTTGATTTCAAAGGCTTTCAGCTCGTCGCCACATGATTCGATCACGTCTATTTCCTGCTGGTCATAAGTGCGCCAGAAAAAGAACCGGGTGCCGTCTTCCAGATATGAACTCCTCTTGATCCTTTCGGAAAGAAGATAGTTTTCCCACAGTTCACCATTGTCCGTTCTCAGGGCAAGCGGTTGAAAGTTACCTGTAAGGACATTCCTTACACCGTTATCATAAAAATACCATTTATTGTTTCTGCTGATCTCTTTCCGGAGGTTCCTTCTGAACCCCGTTAATTTGAATATCAGGAAGATACTGCTGAGCATGGCAAGGTATTTCTCCACGGTGTTCCTGCTGAGACCCAACTGCCGGCCAAGTTCCTCACCGGAAACTTCTTTACCTGTCTGGAAGGCCACAAGTCGCAAAAGGTCGGTTATCTTACTGCTGTTCCTGATCCCTTCAAGGCTTAGCACATCTTTGAATAAAAAGGAATGTGTAAGGTCAGTCAGGTAGCGTCTTTTTTCATTTGTATCCTCAATGGAGGCGATCTCGGGATAGCATCCGAAAATTAATCTGTCTTCCAGATTCCGCCGGGTTTCTAGCAGGGTTTCATACCTGGAAAATTCGGTCTGTGATAGTGGGAACATGGGAAAATGCCTGCATCTGCCCGTCAATGGTTCCATCGTCTGGTTCAAGAGGTGAAAAGCGGAAGATCCCGAAGCGATGATACACAGATGCGGTATTTCATCCACCATCAGTTTCAGTTTCCTGCCAATATCACTGATCTGGTGGGCTTCATCCAGGATCAGCAGGCCGGTTGAACTGAACAAACGCCGGTAATTTGCCACGGTTCTTTCCTCAAGCAGCCGGACAGTGTCATAATCCTCACCGTTCATCATCTGGACAGTCCCTTTGAAGTTCTGTGCTATCTGTTTCACTAACACGGTTTTACCCACCCTTCGGGAGCCGTAAAGCAATAGTACCTTCCCGGGCCTGATATCCCGTTCCATCGTTTGCTGCAGAATACGGACATAATAAGCCATGAGTTTTTTGACAAAAAAAATGTATTTTGACGGAATTTAGCTAAAAAACGTCATTATGTTGACGGTTTTTCGATAATTTCCGGCAAACCCTGGCTGGCTGGGAGAGAGAAAGCAAGGAAAACCTCCGGACCATGCAGGTTCAACAGGGTGATCACTCCTTCAGCGGACGGACTGCTGCGCAATGGTCGTATCCTGTATACTCAGTCTTGACAGGTTTGCGAATGCAAAGCTGTGTAGACTGAGTTATGCCGTACACCATGATTACCCAATTTTTCGCACAGCTGTTCCGTGTCGGTATTAAATCATATGCTGTCGTAACATTATCACCATGAGGCTTGTTTAATAAGGGAAATGTCCGTTTATTAGTCACTTTATTCTTTTATCATGAGGAATTCCATACAAAGAAACTTGAGGTTGTTCTTTATCCTGGCCGGGTTTACCCTGCTGGTCTCTTCGTATTTCATCGGTTACTCTGCAGGTAAATCAGCTCCTGCGGGGGAAGTGAACACCATTAGCCTGCAGGATGCACAGCGATATACCCAGAAGTGCAAAACCACGGCTCCTGTTACTCACGAAGGGATTGTCAATGCACTGGTGCTGGATATCCAGCAGTACAATGCCATGACCGACATCCTGCAACATACGGTGGGTACGGCGGGTTTCAGGGTTTATTTCGGCATCGACGACAACAACCAGTTCGTCAGGATCGTGTCCGGTTTTGGACCCAACGGAAAGGATAATACCAACTACCTGATCTCAACATCCACCAGTTATTCAGGACTTTGTCCACCGGTATGCGACAGTCCGGGCGGTGGAATCAGTGAGTGAACCCGGTTAATAAAAGGTGTTTCACTTATGGTCTTCACCCGCATGTGCTTCCCCTGAGTGGTAAAGCTCCCGCAGGAATTTCCTGAAAGCCTGCCAGCTTAACCTGACACCTTTGGCTGTCAGTACATACCTGATTACCCTTCTTTCGGCATAATGATGCAGGGGCATCAGGATGGCGATCACCCCGACCTTGATCAGCAGGATCTTCCAGGGTTCGCCATGGGTGATGTGGTGGATCCATTGATCCAGTATCAGGATGATAAATTCAAATAGTAATATAAAGCTCACAAAACCAAGCAGATGGATCGACCAGCGGGGTACCCGTAAGCTTGCCAGCATCATCAGCATGATAAACACCACCACGGTGATAATGGTGATGGCCATATATTGAAGATTGTATCTCCGTTCAGTTTCCGTTCTTTCCCTTTCCATGATCTCCTGACGGATACGGGACGCATTGTCGATTTCCATCAGCAGCAACTCATCACGCCTGGCGATGTTCGCAAGGCTGTCCTTCAGCATCAGCTGGTTACGGGTGTATTCGTGCGCATTTTGGTAATCTCCCAGGGAGAGGTAGGCTTGCTCCAGTTCCTCGCACGACTGGATGGCATAGGTCCAGTAACCTGACCCGGATGCGTAACCGTATGCTTGGTGGAACATTTCAAGGGCTTCCCTGCTTTGTTTTCTGCGGTTGAGAAACTGTCCGTACCTGATGTAGAAGTTCGCCTTCATGGTTTTGTTCGTTTCCTTTGCCAGGCTGCGTTCGGCTTCCCGGAAATACATCATGGCCGAGTCGGCTTTTCCTTCGTATTCGCAAATCAGGGCCTTTACTCTCAGGAACATGGATGTGTCGGCCCTGGCCAGCTTCTCCAGTTCTCCGGGGAAGCGGAGTTTATACAGATCCCGCAGCTTGCCGGGCTGGTCGCTGTTGATCAGATAAGCACGGTAGAGAGAAATGGTGAAAAACCGCAGCCGCTGCCTGTCAGGCCTGTCAGAGAAGCGAAGCAACTTTGTGATGTTGGCCTCATTGACCCTTTGCCTGGAGTTGTAGCTTATTTCTTCAAGGTCATACTGTATCCACATCCTGGACAAGGAATCGGCATCCTGCAGGCCACTGACCACTTCTTCCTCTTTCAGTTTGTATTCAATGGCCTTGTTGAAATTCCGGCTGAGGTGGTAGAATCGCGACAGGGCCTTGTACACATCTTTTAGCAGCAGCGGATCTCCCGATGTTTCAGCCAGGGTAAGTGCATTGAGATAAGAACGGAAAGCTTCCATCAACTGGTTTTTCCCTTCCTGGCACTTGCCGATGCTGATCAGGCTTTTTATTTTCATCCCCGTACCGGATGAGGATTCGGCATAGTTCAGGCTGTTGTAGCTGCATTCCAGTGCACGCTCATGCATGTACCGGCTTCTGTACACATCGGCAAGGTTCAGAAAAGTCCTCCACAACAGGGAGTCTTCATGCACCTGGCCGGCAAGCTCTTCAACCCTCGGAACCATTTCCGGCCTTTTCCCGGTGTAGGGCCCCTGGTCCATACACTCCAGGTATGCATTGTATGCCTGAAGGATCAGTGCATTGTCATAGGTGGTTTCTGCCAGTGCGATGGCTTCTCTGAGCACGCTGTCGGCCCTGTCCGGATCATTCTCCCCTTCATGGCAGTCGCGACCGCAGCAGATGATTGCTGCAACACGATGGTTAACATCTGCCTTTTTTTGTTGATTGCCGGCATTTTGTTGCGCCTTCCCGCTTTTTGACCCTGCTGCGCTAAGCTGACCCGCAGCACAAAGGCAGGGACACAGAAAAAGGAACACAAACAGCTGGCTGATAAGGATTTTGCCTGACATAGGAAATGATTATACAGGGAATTCCGAAAAAGAGTTGCATTAGGCTCACATTGATTATATATTTGTATGTCTCAATCCGCATTGTCTGATATCAATTTATTAAATCCGAATCACATGGAAAACAAATCCACGCCTTTCTTATCGGCCAGATGCCTGGTTATTCTGGTCGTATTGGTCGCTGCAACGGCAGTTGTAACCTATTATCTGTCCAGACCCCAGTCCTATCAACCGGCTTCGGGACTGGTACAGATCACCCAGGATGAAGCCCTTCAGATGCAGGCTGCTTTTCTTGAAACCGCAATGCCTGCTGAAGAGGTTATCAGGGGGATGAGCCTGAACATAGATCAGTACAATGCGATGGAGGGGATCAAACGAACGGTGAGCGGTGTGGCTGGTTTCAGGATATACTACGGACTTGACCAGGGAGCACCGGTAATGCTGATCAAGGGGGTTGATGCTGGTCAGCGCGACATCACAAGCCTGGTTTACAAAACCAATCCGGGCGGAAGCGGATTGTGTCCTCCGGTCTGTGATATGCCTGACGCCACAGATTAGTTTCAGGGCCTTTACATCGCTGCCTGATTTCGTGTTCTGTATTTTAAATTACTGATTATGATTGGTATTACGAGTGGATATCATCATGTGGCAAAGCTGTGCCGCATCTGCTGCATCCTTTCCGGCCTGCTGTTGTCAAACCTGCAGCCGTCTTTTACCCAGGTGCTGAATGTTGAGGAAATGCGAACTTTTCAGGATTCCCTCCCCTGGGAAGGCTCTCTCGGACTGAAGGGTGAAATGTCGAAATCCGACGAACTCTTTCTCAATACAACGGTCACCAGTCATGTACAGCACCTGCGCCATAAAATGCAGTTCCTTTATCTCGGGGAGTTCAACCTGAACCGTACCGGCGACAGTACCTTCTCGGAAAACGGATACCTGCACCTGCGCTATGTGTCACATGTTAAAAAGCCCCTCGCATTTGAATGCTTCACGCAGATACAGTATAACAAGGCTTTGCAGATCAAGCAACGCTTTCTCCTGGGCGGCGGGCTGCGCTGGCATATGGTAAAAGGCAAAAAGGTGAAGATGTGGCTGGGTGTTGCTGCCATGGCGGATGATGAAATATACCAGGAAACGCCGAGAGAACAGTATATCCGGAATTCGGATTATCTTAGTCTTGTCGTGAGCCTGGGGAAGAAACTCATATTTACGTCGATAACCTATTATCAGCCGGTGCTGAAGGATATGGCGGATTACCGGCTTCTGACCTCCAACGCACTGCAATATCGTGCCGGGAAACACTTTTCCCTCGGGATAACATACAGCCTCACTTTCGACAGTAAGCCGCCCGCCGGAGTGGAATCAACGGTGTATTCGCTCAAACCGGAACTGTTGTTTACTTTCTGAGCTTTTACATTGTTAGGTGAACGTTGATGTCATTGATAGATGATTAGTTGCAGCGTGTTGTAATTTTGAAGTCTTTCCCGGAAATGATCCCATCTGGTCTCTTCATTTTCGCATTTTCCTGCGGATGATTTCACTACCTTTGAATACCAGCTCATCAAAGATCATCGTCATGCCTTTCCGCATTATTCCCTCAAATCCAATACTGCCGGCCTTGCTGGCGGTAGTGCTGTTATCTTCCCCGCTGCCTGCCCAGCAATGGCAGACCTGTGTTGCATTCAATCCAGCCCAGACCCTGCACTGCATCCGCTTTGCAAACGACTCTACCGGATATACCGTGTCGTCACTGTATAACGGCAGCACTTACAACATCCATCAAACCACCGACGGAGGCCAGAACTGGACCCAACAGAGCTCCGGCTATACCGCCACAAGGTTTAAGGATATCTGGACATTCTCAGAAGATACGGTGATGATGTGCGGGAACTACGGTCTGGTGATCCGCACCACCGACGGCGGCCAGAACTGGATCGCCGATACGGTCTCTCCGCAGGGGTACCACCTTTTCGGGATCAGCTTTAGCGGTACCACAGGCTATGTCTGCGGTAATAATGGGGCCATCTATAAGACCAATGACCTGGGACAGACCTGGACAACGGTTGCCCCGCCTTTTGTTACCGCCATAGAGGAGATTTATTTCCTCGACAAGAACCATGGCTTCATCGCCGGGCTGAACTTCATCTACTATACTGAAAACGGAGGCCAGTCCTGGCAGCAGCCCCAGAGCTTCCCGGGAGCATCCGTCAACTGGTGGCTGCGGTGCTTCAGCTTTATTAACGACAGCCTGGGCTTTGTTTGCGGGGATATCGGTCAGGTGTATAAAACCACCGACGGCGGTAAAAATTGGATCTACCTGCCTAATACCCTTACCCAGGAGTCGCTACAGAGCATCAGGGCCCTGGACGGGAACCGCATCTATGCCGCAGGCTATGCCGGCACTGTGATCCGGTCGCTGGACGGAGGACTGACCTGGGAGGTGATGACCGCCGCTTCCACCCAGCATTTTTACGGGATGGATTTTACCCCTTCCGGTACCGGTTTTGTTTGCTCCTGGAGCGGAGAGGTGCTGAAATACAACGGGAGTATTGTGAACCTGCCCGAAACCCTTCCTTCTGCGGATATTCATCTTTACCCCAATCCGGTTTCAGCCAGCCTGAACATTGAAGGAGGCCCCGGGGAGGATATCGAAAGGATGTTCTCCGGAATCAGGATCTTTGACGCGAATGGCAGCCTGGTGGCGTCGGTCCCGGTCTCAAAACAGATCGATCTGACCGCATATCCATCCGGACTGTATTCCCTGGTTCTGTCGGGCAGTCAGGGGATCATCGTAAAAAAAGTGGCCATCCTGAGATAAAACCCCGCCTTGCGCCATCCCCGCTTTATGCCGGAAGCTGACCCGCAAATTGCCGGACTGGCCGGGATTTATCCTCCGCTTACCGATTATCATTTGTCATGGAAAGTGTCCGGGTGCAAATTTGCAGCCTGAACACTGTACAACGATATTCCCAATAAAACAACATCACCGATTATGGAAGCCCGCAGAATTCCTCATACCAATCTTCAAGTGATTAATGGTAAAGAAAAGACCATGAACTACTTACGTATGCAGAAAGTCATGGGAAGGTTGTATTTGCATGACTTCTTCTCCAAATTCGATCAGATCGCCAGGCAGGGCCGGTACCTGGAAGTAGGGCCGGGGCCGGGATACCAGACGCATCTGGTTTGCGAGAAATACACACCGGAAGAGATAATCGGTCTGGAATGTTCAACCGGCATGATCAGGGTTGCGGAACAATATACATTTGAAAAAGGCAGCGCGGCAAAGATCAGCTTCGTTCAGGGTGCTGTTGAAGATACTGCATTGGTGCAGTCCCTGGGAAAGTTCGATGTGATCTATTCCACTTTCTCACTGCACCGCTGGACCGACCCCCTTGCCGGTATTGAAAATCTCTATCAGGCGCTGACCCCCGGAGGTACAATGTTTATTTATGATTTCTGCAGAGGAGGGCTGCTGTATTATATTTGTCTGAAAAAGGGAATATGGGAATCCGTAAGGGCATCTTACCGGAATGAAGAAATCATTCACTTTCTTGGTGAACTTGGCATTCATAACTACCTGATCCGGAAGAAGGGGTTATGCCTTGATTTTTTTATCAGAAAGGAAACATCAGGCCCAGGGCTAAACCCGGAGCGGAGAAGAATGTCAATCAATTAAAAACCAGACAAGTATGAAAGCATCACTGCGATGGATAAGCGGCTACCTGCTGGGTTTTGTGTTGTTTATAGTGCTGATCCCATGGGGATTCTACGGTCTTTCCGCAATTGATCCGGTCATTCCGCTTCAGATCCCGCAATATGCTGATGTCCTCAGGTGGATAGTATCCCTGGCATTGTTGCTGAACGGACTGTTTTTTGCGGCATGGTCGAATCGCTATCTGCTCATCAGGGGAGAGGGCGGCCCCACAGATGCTTTCGGGGTGGCTGTTTGCCCCCGGACGAAAAAGCTCGTAACCACCGGACCCTACAAATTTTGCAGAAATCCGATGGTGTTCGGGGCTTTGTCAATCTATACTGCAATTGTGGTGTATCTTCATACAATCACCGGGCTTGCCGCATTGTTGCTGCTGTATTTCCTGGCCGTTCTTTTTCTCAGATTTTCGGAAGAAAAACGTCTGGTCAGGGATTTCGGTGAGACCTTTCTGGAATACCGTAAAAAGGTGCCGATGATCCTGCCGCTCGGTTTTCTGTTGTGCCGCCGGAGATCATAAGGCCCTCCCGGACAGGAAACTGCAGATGTCTGTCATGCCGGCCGTACAGCGTAATCAATAAGTTTAATCAGATAATATACCGACACGGAATCATTTTGCGAAAATATCAACCATGTACATGCACGGTATAATTAATGCACCAGGGATATGAACAACGACAAAACACAACGGATTTGCCCGGTTGAAAGGGCCGGCTGGCTCGATAATTCCGTCAGGAGATGGTTGCAGAACCCGGGGAAAATATTGAAACCATATATCAGGCCCGGGATGACCGTGCTGGATCTGGGCTGTGGCCCGGGATTCTTCACCCTTGAAATGGCGCAAATGCTCCGGCATTCAGGCGAAGTGATTGCCGCCGATGTGCAAGCGGGAATGCTGGATATCGTAAGGGAAAAAATACAGGGTACAGCACTGGAACCGGATATCAGCCTGCACCTGTGCGGGGAGGAAAGCATCGGTCTCAACAGGGAGGTGGATTTTGTGCTGGCCTTTTACATGGTCCATGAGGTAAAGGATAAACCCCGCTTATTCAGAGAATTGAAATCTGTCTTGAAACCCGGTGGCCTGCTTTGCATCATTGAACCGAAATTCCATGTGTCACATGCCTCGTTCGGTGAAATGCTGCGCATGGCAGAACAAAACGGGTTGAAAGTGCTGGAAAGGCCGAAAGTGTTTTTCAGCAGATCGGTGTTGCTGGGAAACTGAGCGTCGCTTCACCGGGCCTTTCGATCATGAAGGGTGTACGGAAGGAGTCTGTCTGCCTGAAAAAAGCCCCGGAAATCTGATGATTGCCGGGGCTGAAAGATTCAGGGAGGTTTAGTTTATCTGTCGATCAGAATCTTATGAGTTGACCTGCCTGCCTGTCCCTTGTCGAGCACCAGGGTGAAAATCCCCGGGTTCAGACGGCTTACGTCAAGGCTGAGTTCCTGGTTGCCTGCGGATCCTGCCACGGTTTCGCGGATTACCTCCTGGCCGAGGCTGTTGTACATCCGGATCTCAATGGTGTTATCAGTTTCCTGTGTCAGCCGGATATTCAGGCTGTGACCGGCGGGATTGGGATAGAAAATGCTTTGCCCTTCTTCGGTCAGACCGGCGTTCAGGCTTTTCTGCAGGGGAGAAGGCGGATTCACCGGCTTGTGTTTCAGGTGGATGATATAGGGGTTATGCAGCGGCGGAAGATGGATGGCCGAAGCAGCACAGGGGACAGGATGGTGGGGGAAGAATGTTGGCATGAAGAGGCTGTCGAAGAGGGTCCCCGGGGCAGGGAAGGCCTTGAGGAAGTAAACACCGGCCGGTACCTGTGCGAAATGGAAATGTCCCGTTGAATCCACATGGGTGGAATCGAAATGGATCAGGCTCTGGGTGGCCGCATCTTTTTTGATCAGCAGCACTTTGGCAGGAAAAACAAAACTGTTCCATGCAACAACCGCACCGGTCATGTTAAAGGGTCCGGGATTCGGAGCAGTCACATGGATGGTTTTAACTGCGGTGTCGGAGCATCCGTCGGAACTGCTGATGACGAGGGTCACAGTATAGATGCCCGCAGTGTCGTAGAGATGGGTCGGCTTCTTCTGGGAGGAGGTATCCCCGTCACCAAATTCCCATGCAAAGGTATAAGGGGGAGTACCGCCCAGGGCATGCGCGTGAAATTTCACGGTAAGACCGAATTTATGAAAGTTGAATTTGGCATGGCAGGGCGGTGGGGGAGGCGGCGAAGCGATCACGATCTGCTTACAGTGGGTGTCGGTGCAGCCGCTGTTATTCACCATGGTCAGGCAGACCTGGTAAGTGCCTGGCTGGGCATAGACATGTGCGGCATCTATTGCTGTGGAGGAATCACCGTCACCGAAAGTCCACAGGTAAGTAGCCGGAAAACCCAGGGATATGTTCTGGAAATGAAAGGCCAGGGGATTCCCGGGTACATGATGCACCAGGAATTTGGCCTGGCAGTTCTGGGGTGGACTTCCGCAAATGCTGAAGTTGGCGATGATGGACGGCCCTGCGCTGGTATCGGTGATGGTGTGGATAAGCCCGTTGCAGTCTGTGGTGGAAATGTGGAAAACCAACAACTGGTTGGGAGGGGTGGGGAAATGGACAAAATATTTCCCTGCCAGGTTGGTCTGCACCGTAGTATTAAAGGTGAATCCGCCGGAGGCCGCAGGATCGGATGCTATGGTCACGTCATGGTTCACAATGGGTGTGTTGGTAAGCGGATCGCTGACATGCCCGAAAATGTGAAAATTCATGTTTTGCGCACTCAGAAAGGAAAATATTCCTGTGATGAGCAGCAGCAGCAGGGTAACTTTTTTCATCTTGATGTTTTTTGGGTTGGTTTTGTTCTTTAGACACGAAAATAATGATCTGGTTTATTGTGCCGGTATCTTTTTTTGCCAGGGGCGGATTTAGCGACGTTTCCTTTAGTTAATAGCCTTATTATCAATGTATATAGTGTTTTCTTTGATTTGTTAAACATCATTTCGGAAAAAAACGTAGGTTTGTTTTTCCTTTTTTAGCATTGACTTTCTATATTTAAAGAACAGAGATACATGCAAAAAACAGCCTTCATTTTCATGGTGATCCTTGGCTTGATTTCGGGGGGATGCAGCGAAAAAAAACGACAGATACTACATCTTGATCAGCTTGTTGGCGGCAGCACCTTTGCCGTGCCCACCGGTACGGCGGCCGACCAGTTTGTTCTGAAGAAATATCCGGATGCCGTGATTGAGTACTATAATACGGTGCTCGACTGTGCAATTGCCGTAAAGACCGGTAAGGCGGATGCTGCCGTGTATGACCTGCCGGTTCTGAAAAATATCGCTGCCAAGAACAGCGGTTTGCTGGTGCTTCCTGAGCTGATGTTCGATGACAACTACGGTTTTGCCTTCCGCCTGCAGGATACCGGCCTGAAGCTGGCGGCGGATGCCGTGCTGGATTCTTTGAAGACGAACGGCTTATACGCAGACATGGAGAACAGGTGGTTTCCTGCTCATGGAAATCCTGCGCAAATGCCTGAAATTCAATTTGATGAATCTGGCGCAATCTTCAGGTTCGGCACGGCCGCCGTTACGGAACCCATGTCGTATTACGACAGCCGCAAAATGCTGGTCGGTTTCGACATAGAATTTGCCTCTTATGTGGCTCATAAGCTCGGCAGGAAACTGGAGGTTACGGATATGGAATTCGGCGCCATGATTCCTGCCCTGATTGCCGGGAAAGTGGATATGATCGGGGCAGGCTTGTCTATTACCGAAGAACGTGCAAAACAGGTACTGTTCTCAGAACCATACTATAAAAGCGGGATTGCGGTGATGGTGGCCGGAGAAGATGCCGGAACCAGTGATGTGCACAGGACAGGTGCTCAGATGCATGGTGTGCAGGATCTGCACAACAAACGCATCGGGGTGCTTTTGGGAAGCATTCATGATACGTACGCGTCGCGGGAGTATCCTGATGCCACGATAATGCAGTATCAGAATACGGCCGACCTGATTTTTGGCCTGACCAATGGCAAAACAGATGTTGTGTTTTACGACCATGTTTCACTTCCGGATATCTTCAAAACAAACCCGGGTCTGGGTATCCTGGTGCGGGATGTTTTTTCAGTTCCCATCGCAGCCGGATTTCACAGCGATAATGACGCCCTGCGCGAGAAGTTCAATGAGTTTTTAAAGGAGATAAAGACTGATGGTACCTATGACGCAATGGTAAAGCGGTGGATGGAGCAGGATGCAGTTATTCTGCCCGACATTCCCGTTCCAGGTGGAAACGGGGTACTCAGATCCGGCATCGTCAGCGATCTGGGCAAGCCTTTCTCCTTTATTTCTTCGGGTGAACTTGCCGGGTTCGACATCGAACTGTCGAAACGCTTTGCGGCGAAGCTTGGCATGGCCTATGAACCGGTCGACCTCCAGTTTGGCAGCCTGATCGCTTCCATCTCCACCGGCAAGATCAACATCATCACCAGTTCCATGATGATCACGGAAGAACGGGAAAAACAGATCGACTTCTCCGATCCCTATTATATTTCAGGGGTGAGCATCATCGCGGATAAGAGGAATATTGCCGGAATGGACAGCGCTGAAGCAGGAGAAAAGGAGGAGGCAGACCGCTCTGTTTTTCAGCAAATTTCCAACAGTTTTTACACCAACATCATTCATGAAAAACGTTACCTGCATATCCTGAACGGGCTCTGGATTACAATTCTGATCTCTGTGTTGGCAGCCATCCTGGGCACGCTGACCGGCGCCCTGGTGTGTCTGATGCGAATGTCGGAACGTACCTGGCTTGCCAGCACTGCCAGGGGCTTTATCAGCCTGATCCGGGGCATCCCGGTGCTGGTGTTGCTGATGATCATCTATTATGTTGTATTTGCATCTGTCAATATTGATCCTGTGATCGTTTCGGTGATCGCTTTCGGGATTAATTTCGGCGCCTATGTGGCAGAAATATTCCGTTCGGCCATCATGGGGATAGATCACGGACAAAGGGAATCAGCCATGGCAATGGGTTTCTCTCCTTTTCAGACCTTTCGCCACATCATCTTTCCGCAGGCAATCCGTCCCATTCTGCCGGTGTATAAAGGGGAATTCATCTCGCTGATCAAAATGACCTCCATCGTGGGCTATATTGCAGTGCAGGATCTGACCAAAGCCAGTGACATTATCCGCAGCCGCACCTTCGATGCCTTCTTCCCGCTCATCATGGTAGCCGTTTTGTATTTCATCATAGCCTGGCTTCTGACCCTGGGCCTGGATTATATTGAGATCAAAGTGAATCCGAAAAGAATTTCCAACAGGGCAGGAAAGGAGGTGGTATTATGATCAGGGTTGAACATTTATGCAAGAAATTCGGCGATCTGACCGTGCTGAATGATGTCAATGCGGAAATCAGGAAAGGCGAGGTGATTGCCGTCATCGGTCCTTCCGGATCGGGAAAGAGTACCTTCCTGCGTTGTCTGAACCTGCTGGAACGTCCCACTTCGGGGAACATCCTGGTCGACGGGATCGCTATGTCCGATCCGGCCACCGATATCGCGGCGATGAGGCGCAGGATGGGCATGGTGTTCCAGTCGTTCAACCTCTGGTCGCACCTCAGCGTAATGGGTAACCTGACACTCGGACCTGTGCATTTGTTGCGAAAGAGCAGGGAGGAAGCCGCAAAACGGGCCATGGAACTGCTGCGGCTGGTCGGCCTTGCGGAAAAGGCCAATAATTATCCGGCCGAGCTTTCGGGCGGACAGAAACAGCGTGTGGCCATTGCCCGTTGTCTGGCGATGGATCCTGAAATCCTGCTGTTCGACGAACCTACCTCCGCCCTGGATCCCACCATGGTCAGCGAAGTGCTGGCGGTGATCCGCCGCCTGTCGTCGGAAGGAATGACCATGGTGATCGTTACCCATGAGATGGAATTTGCCGGAAATACCGCCACCAGGGTGTTTTATATGGATGAAGCCGGTATTTACGAGGAAGGAAGCCCGGATCAGATTTTCGATAATCCCCTTAAGGGAAAGACCAGGGCATTTATCAACCGGGTTCGCAGCCTGCAGATTTATATTGAAAGCAAAGACTATGACCTGTATGCCCTGCATGCGGAAATGCAGGCATTCTGTGAAAAACATCTGCTTGACAGGGACCTGACACTCAATGTACAACTGATGGCCGAGGAAGTTCTGGAACTCATGCCGGAGGTCAGGGATACCAGTCTGAACCTGTCCTATTCAGAAAAAAGCGGAGATGTCATCCTGAGGTTTGAGCGGATGGGCAGCCCGTTCAACCCGCTTGAAGACGGTGAAAGATCTGACGATATCGGGATTAATCTGATCAGAGGCCGGTGCAGGTATGTTGAATACCGCTATGATGTGGGTATCAATATCCTGGAGCTGACCGTTAAGGGAAAGGGCTTGTAAATACCTGAACCTGGACGACCCGGGATTTTTATCCGGAACACCGTCTTCTCAGCAGGGGATAACGGGAATGACGGCATCATGTATCAGGGTACTGCTGATTTGTTCCAATTTTGGTACTGTTTTTCCGGAATATAGCGCATTTCCCATTGTGATTTTAAATTTTTGTAAATAAAATGTTAATGTGATTATATATATTTTCATTGTTTTTATGTTGATAACGAATTTATTACTAATTGTTCATGTCGACGTTATAGGTAGTTTCATTGCATGTAGGTTGAAGATTTTAGGTTAGGTGAGACTGAAGATTGAAATTTCTATGTAAATCAGTTGTATCTTTGCACAACTTTTTAACTTAAGTAAAGAATTTACAAACCTAATCCTGATTTTATGAAAAGATTTGGCATTATGATCGCGCTCTCTCTCAGCGTGTTTGTGTTCGGCACTCAGTTTGCATCAGCCCAGGACACAGATGTGGCCTCCCACAATGTAACGATCGTTATTCCGGAAGTTCAGCTGATCGACATTGAGTACACCGGAACATCGAAAGACATTACCCTGACCTTCACCGCTCCCACCGAGGCAGGAGATCCCATCAACTTCAGCACCACCGACAACACCCTCTGGCTGAATTACACTTCCATTGTTCAAGCCTCAGGGGTCACATCCAGGAGGATCACCGTGGTAATTGATGCTGCTTATCCCGGTGCTGACCTGAAGGTGGCAGCTGCCGCTCCTACCGGATACGGAACCCTCGGTACTTCAGCCGGATCCGCGCTTACACTGACAACAACCGCTCAGGATCTGGTTACCGGCATTGGCTCCTGCTATACCGTAAACGGTCCTTCAAACGGTGTGCAGCTGACTTACTCCGTTGCCCTGAACAACACCAATTTCGGCAACCTTCGTTTCGATAACGATGTTACAGCCGTTACCTACACCTTAACGGACAATTAAGATTTTTCCTTCCGGAAACAGAACCAGGGTATCACTGAATGCCCTGGTTTTGCTGTATTTAAAAAAACAACATGCCATGATGATGATCAGACTGCTTGGGATTGCGGGTTTCCTGACTGGCAGCTTGTTCTCGCAGGCTGCCGTGACGGTGTTAAACGGGCTTTCCCATCACTTCACGGTGCGTCCGGGTGAAAAATATTCCGGGATGATCATCATCGGGAATACCGATCCTCAAACCGCGCTTGCCCGCCTTACATTATTTGATTATCAGACTACTGCGGGAGGCGAAACGATATTCGGCGAAGCTGGGAAACTGGATCGTTCCAATGCCTCCTGGATTTACCTGGCCGAAAACCAGGTCAGGGTCAATACGGGTGAACAATACCTGATCCCTTTTGAGATCAGGGTGCCTGCTAATCCCGGCAAAGCCGGAACATACTGGTGTGTGGTGATGGTCGAACCTGCGGTTGAACCGGATACCGCTGCTGTCAGAAAAGGCAGCATCAGGATACAGAACAAAGTGCGTTATGCCGTTCAGATCCTTTGCCATCTCGAGGAATCAGGGCTCGTTGATTTGAAATTCCTCGGGGCTGAACTGGTGAAGGAGGAAGGTATACGATATGTGGACATCGATTTGGAAAACACGGGTGAACGCTATGTCCGTCCGGTTGTACAGCTCGATTTCTTCGACCGTGAGGGCAGGGAGTGGGGCTCCTTCAAATCGATTGACCAGGGTTTATATCCCGGCTCATCACTGAGATTCCGGATTGAAATCGATGCGGCAATTCCCGGAGGTGAATACAAGGTGGTCGGTCTGGCCAGTTGTTCCCCCGATCAGGTGTTTGGCGTGAATCTTACCCTGCATATCCGGGATGATTAGCCGGTCGATAATTGTACTGACTTTTTTACTCACCTTCCAGCGAATCCATGCCTCGGAAGTCGGGATTGAAGTTCTCAGGGACTGCTCCGTTCCGCTTGATGCAGGCGCTCACTGTACTTTCGCCTTCCGTGTAAGCAACCATGGCACCGGTACCCTGCACCTGGTTCCTTCGGTCGGACTGCCCCAAAACTGGAAGTGCATTTGTCCGGATACCGTTTTCTCCCTTGCCCCTGCTGAATCAGGTATTCGGCTGGTTACTGTCATCATTCCCCTTAAAACAGCAGCAGGCGCTTATTCCCTTGACTACCGGCTTTTTGTCAGGGAAAGCGGCGAAACTGTCAGTCTGAACAGCAATCTCACTGTGAAAGAAAAAACCGGTATCGGCCTGAGTCTTTTGGATGCTCCCGCTTTCGTCCTGGCAGGGGAACCCATTCATGCCTTTTTCTCGCTTTCGAACCTGGGGAACAGGACGGTTTCGGTTAAACTGAAAGCAAAGCGCGGGAGCAGCCTAAAGGACAGCATTCAGCTTCTTCCGCCCGACTCCATGGTGATGATACACCTGGTTTATCATACAGAGCCGGATTTGCCCCGGACCCGTGATGAAGTGATCACGCTGGAGGCTACCATCAATGGATTACAGGATGTTGCGGATAAAAAAGCCAGGGCATCAGCCTTTGTCAGGGTGATTCCCCTGCGGGAAAAAAAGGCACCAAGGTATTATCATATCCCCGCAACCGGGCGACTTGCCCTGCTTGGGAAGCAGACCGGGCAGGGAGAAATACGCAGCGGATGGCAGGGTGAGTTGACGGGCGGCGGTACCCTGTCTCCAGGCTCCCCGCAGATCATTGCGTTTGGTTTGCGCGGGCCTGACCAGTTCCAGATTTCTCCCCTCGGACTGACTGAGGAGTATTATATCAGGTACAGGGACAGGGTGGTGGATGTTTTTGCCGGTGACAAGACTTTCAGTCTGACGCCACTGACGCTTCAGTCGCGCTATGGCCGTGGATCTGAAATCACCGTCGGCAATGAACGATTGCAGTGGGGAGGTTTTTACTCCAAAGCACGCTATACTCCCTTTGTCCGTGATGAGCAAGCCGTTTATTCCAGATACATGTTCAGAAAAGATGCCTATCTGCAGGCAGCCGGACTCAGGAAAAACATTGCCCCGGAACAGCGTGCCGCCAATATCGTTTCGCTTTCAGGCGGTGTGCTCCTTTTCGGAAAAATGAAAGCCTCAGGAGAGATCTCAGGAGGTGCCATGGGTTCAGAACATGGCTATGCATACCGTTCGGAGCTTTCCGGCAAGTTTAAAAAGCTGGATTATTCGGCGCATTTCACCTATGCCGGCCCGGATTATCCCGGCTATTACAAAAACAGCCGGATGGCAGGACTGGCCCTGTCCTTGTCCGTGAATTCGCGTATCACTGCCAGTCTTTCCGTCAATCAGGATGACCAGAATGCCAGTCTCGATACCCTGGAAGGGATTTCTCCCTATACCGGCTACCTGAGGGGAGGTCTGATTTACCGTTATCATGCCGGTAATTACCTGATGATAACCGGGGGTGTTTCCGAAAGGAAAGACCGCATGCCCCTGCAGGGTTTTCACTACCGGGAAAACAACCTCAGGGCACAGCTCAGTCAGAAGCTGGGTTTCCTGAACCTCAGGGCGGAAGCCGAAACCGGCCTGACCCGCAATATCCGCGATCAGGTGAGCGGAGGTTTGTTTTCCTCCATGACCCACCTTGAGGCAACTGTCTCAAAGGCTTTCTCCCTGAATGCTTTTGCCGGACAGGTCAACTCATACCGGTATGGAGGAAGCAGGCAGAACCAATCGATATTCGGCGGAGGATTGAATATTGCCTTAAAAAACGGTCTGAGCCTCTATGGCCGTTATCAGAACGCGTATTCCCCGGAAGAGTACTATCTCGACCGTAACCTGTTGGATGTCAATGTTGGATGGCGTTTTGGGCAGATCCATGAAATCAGGGCCACAGGAAAGAAGACCCTGGTCAGGAAGCGTAAGGACGAGGAGAATATGGTTTTTGCGATGATGTATGTGGTGCATCTTCCCATACCGGTAAAGCGTACCACTCCGGCCGGTACTGTCAGCGGAAAAGTTGCCGGACCCGACGGTGTAGCTGTGGCGGGTGTGATCCTGCGCCTGAACGGCCATACCGCTGTTACCGACAAACAGGGTACTTACCGTTTTGTGAATGTGAAACCGGGTTCTTATCTGTTGCTGATCGACCGGTCTTCGCTTGATTTCGGACTGATCCCGGATATCAGGATGCCTGTTTCCCTTGAAGTGGTGGCCGGGATGGAGACCGGCTTTTCCTTCGGCCTGATCAGGTCTGGTGAAATCTCAGGAACGGCCGTCTACAGGAATGGCAACGGATCGTCTTCGAAACCTTTCAGTGAGACAGCCGGTAACAATGCCCTGCTGATCGAAATCCGGATGGGAGATGAAGTACAGCGAAGGCTCACCGACAGTAAGGGAGCCTTCAGCTTTAAAAATCTCCGCCCCGGGAACTGGGAAGTAATGGTTTACCGGGCCAGTCTTGCGGATGATAAGATTATTGAGAAAACCGGATTTCAGGTAAATTTGCCTGCCGGAGAAACGGTGATTATCGAACCCGGCATTACAGACAAGAAAAGGACCATCCGCTTCCAGCAGGAAGAATTAAAGATCAATTACAGGTGAGGCAATCTCTTTTATTCATAGTGCGTTTGGTTATTCTGTTTGCGGTTCGGGGTTTGATTATCTTCCCAGAACATGCACACTGTCAGACCACAAGCAGCACGGTTACGGTAAGCATCCCTGAGATTGCTTTGCTCGACATCGAAACCACCGGGGGAGGCAACATCACCTTTAACGTGGCGGGTCCGGCAGAGGCTGGTGACGGACTGGTATTCACTTCGAATACCTCCTGCTGGCTGAATTTCACCAGTTGCGTCACCGCCACGGGGAACAGGAAAATCGTAGCCCAGATCAGTAATGGCATCTTACCTGCTGGTCTCAGTCTCAGTGTACAAGTGAGTTCGGTAAACATCAGCGGGGCTGGTGTTTGCGGAAACCCTTCAGGAACGGTCAACCTTGATGCAACCGCAAAAAACCTGGTAACGGGCATCGGGGGTTGTTATACCGGTGATGGGCCGGGCTCAGGTCTAAGACTGACTTACAATCTGACCTGTACAACCTACAGCGATCTGCGGTCTGGTTCCTATGGCCCGTTAGAGCTTACCTATACAATAGTAGCGTATTGATCATGAAGAAGCGTTTCTGCATAAATGTGCTGGTGCTCTGCAGTTTATTGGTGATTACCAGGGAATCGTTTTCCCAGTCCATTTCCATTACGGGAGGATGGAGTCCGTCCATATCTTCTGCCGATATTCCCGACGCAGGGAACGATTTCACCAATCCATTCAATTCGACGGGAACCCTTATTCAGATGGCGGTCAATGTACAGCCTGATAACCGCAGGTACGAGGTGTATGTATCCAGAAGCGATATTTTCTGGAATGCTGCGTTTACCCTGCGTGTCAGACGTTCAAGCAACGGGACCAATCCCTCGGCACCACCAGCGGGGCAGATCAGCGGCGGTACAAATTTTATCACCATCACTGCCGGAAATACCCAGTTTTTCACAGGACGCCGTGACAGGGTTAATGTGGATATTGAATACCGTTTACTGGGTGTTTCTGTCACCCTGCCTGCGGCCATTTATTCCACCACGGTTGTGTATACCCTGGTACAGTTGTAAAACCCGTTTCCCAAGCGGGTTGGGACATTTGGCTTTACAAGGTATTGTAATTCAGTGCGATAATTATCGATTATTCAGGTTTCCGGCTTTTTTGGAAGGGTGAAAGTGAATTTTGTCCAGACTCCGGGTTCACTCTGCACCCATATTTTCCCTTTGTGGCTGTCGAGGATCTGCTTGACAATGGAGAGTCCCAGGCCCGATCCGGTGCTGATGTCTTTGGGTACGTTGCTGGCTCTGTAAAACTCATCAAATATCCTGGAGATTTCATCCTGCGGGATCCCGATTCCGGTGTCCGATATTTCGGTAACGACATGATCCAGGCGATTTCTTACAATAACCTCAATTCTGCCTCCCTGGGGGGTATATTTGAGTGCATTGAACAGCATGTTCGTATATAGTTCTTCAATGGTGAAGGGGTTCCCGTAAATGGTACTGATATTATTGTCGATATGAACCTTGAAATCGATGGATTTATCCCTTGCCAGCAGTGCGGCGGAAAAGGTGACCTTGTTTATGACTTCGGGAAGGGAGAATGCTTCGAATTCAATTTCCTGTACAAGTCGTTTCTTCGTCAGGTTCAGCAAGTCTTTCACGAAGTTCACCAGCAGATGGGTTCTGTGGTAGGCGCGGTTCAGAAACTCGGACTGCTTTTCGTTCAGGGAGCCGCCAAACTGGTTTCTTACCACATCCAGGCATGAAATGATGGCTGCAAGATGAGCCTTTATATCATGGGTGAGCCGCAGGACGTACTCATTCTTCAGTTTGTCCTTTTTTTCAAGTTCGAGATTGGTAAATACATAGGATTCCTCTATTTTAATGGATCTGGAAACAACCATATGTGTAAGGCTTACCAGCAGCAGGGAGGCAGTGATAAACACGCTGCCGGCACCATAGATATATAAACTATTCCTGTACAGCTCGGGGTGAATGAATCCCTGAAGGTGATGATGCGGAATAATGCCATGACATTCCAGAAGCACTACCGAGCCAAACATCAGGATGATCAGTCCGGAATGAAAATAGGAGCCTTTCCATGAGAAGATGGCACTCGAAATGATCATGTGGAAAAAATAAATGATGAGCAAAGGGTTTTCCACTCCTCCCGTAAAGTGCAGCAGGATGGTCAGCATGACCAGGTCGGTGATGATCTGGAAATGGATGAAGGTTTTAATGATCCTGACAGGATTTTTAAAATCCTTGTTTTGTAACCATTTCAGGATAATGTGATGGATGCAGTTCATTGCCAGGAGGATAACCGACAGTCTGATCACAGGAGCGGCGTTGATGCTGAACAGTTCGAAGAACCTGAGCCCGATACCGGCCAGCAGCAGCAGGAATGAAGCGATCCAGCGGATTCTGATAAACCAGTTCGCGAAAACCAGGTGGGCGGGGATCAGCTTCTTATCCATCTGAAGTAGTTACTGTCTGCCTTTCAGGCGGGTGTTACTCCCCGGGGAGCATTTCTTCAATGATTTCAACCAGGTCGAGGGGCGCAATGGGTTTGTCGTGAAAACGCACATTGGGGAACATATTCTCATCATCAACTGCTGACAGGAGGTTGACCCCCAGTTGATCCACCATTCCTGTCAGCATCAGTACGGGGGTTTGTTTCCATTCTGCCCTGGCCTTGATCTGGTGAAGGAAATTATACCCTTCCAGGTTGCTGTTCATCATCACATCCAGCACGATGAAATCAGGTTTTTCATTCTCAAGCATGTGCATGCCTTCCCGGCTGTCGGGTGCAGTAACGACCTCGTAGCCGTAAATTTCGAGATTCACCTGGAATGAACGCAGGAGATCTTCGTCATCATCGATTAAAAGAATTTTTTTGTTCATGGCATTGAAGTGTTATATGAATGAACTTTGATTAGCATTGGAACTGTTTAAGTTACGGTTTCGGTCTGGTAATGCACGGGGCTCAGCAATCCGTCGAGTTGCGCCAGTACCTGGTCATCAGTGAAATGGCGTCCCTTGATGGCTGATGAAGGGCAGGCTGCAACACAAACGCCGCATGCCTTGCAAAGGGCGCTGATTACTTCGCTGTATCCTTCTTTCTCATTGAATTCTATGGCACTGAAAGGGCATAGTTTGTTGCACAGCCTGCAAGCTGAACAGATTTCCCTATTGATTTCGGAATAAAGGGCATCCACTTCAATTTTTCCGAGCGATACCTTGGCAAGTATTCTCGCAGCGGTAGCCCTTGCCTGGGCAACAGTGTCGGGAATGTCTTTCGGGGCTACACAGGTTCCCGCAATGAAAATACCGTCGGTGGTGGTGGCAACGGGTTCCAGTTTGGGGTGGCTCTCAATGAACCAGCCTTCTTTATCCTGGCTGATATTCACAAGATGTGCCACTTCGGATGCATCTTCCCTTGCTTCCATACCCACCATCAGTACAACAATATCTGCCGGGATTTCAATCGTTTCGCCTGACAAACATTCGTTGACCTCGATCAGCATTCCGCAGTCATCCTTAGATTCTGCGCGGCGTATGACCGGTCTTTCGTTTTTGTTGTACATGAGAAAGAGGGTTTTAGCTTCTGAAGAGCGCCGGTAAAAATCCTCATGACCTTTGCCAAATGCATGCATATCGATATATATATCAGACACATAGCACGACGGTATGGCTGATTTGACCTCATGGGCGTATTTCAGTGCAGTCATACAGCACACCCTGCTGCAATAACCGTGGAATTCCAGGCTGCGGCTTCCTACACAATGGATGATTGCAAGATATTTCGGTGTTTTCCCTTCCTTTGTTTCGATCTTTCCTGAGCGGATCATTTTTTCAAGTTCAAAGGAAGTGATCACATCAGGCAGCTTCCCATATCCGTAATGGGTGATCCGCGAGGCGTCAAATTCTTTGTATCCTGTGCATACAACCACGTTACCCACCTTGATTTCCTCCTTCTTACTTCCGTTTTCCACAGGGATAGTTGCTATTGTTGCCGTATAATTTCCCACAAAGCCTGTCAGGTTAATGACTTTTGAATTCAGATGTAAATATATATGATTATTATCATTTATTCTGAAAATTCTTTCATTAACCAGATCCTGGGCTGAATAAAGATAGGGAGCCGTCAGATCGACCCTGGCGAGATTACCGCCGAGATGGCTGTGCTTTTCGACAAGGTGGACCTGATAACCGGCTTCGGCGAGTTCGAGGGCGGCGGTCATTCCGGCGATGCCTCCGCCAATTACCAGGGTGGCAGGACACATATCAACGGAAATATTTTCCAGGGGTTCATGGAGTGCGACCCGCCGGATGGCAGCATGGGTAAGGGCCATGGCCTTTTCGGTTGCATCTTGTTGATTGTGATGCACCCAACTGCACTGTTCCCTGATGTTGGCCATCTCAAACAGATATTGGTTTATACCGGCTTTTCTCAGGGCGGAACGGAAGGTGCGCTCATGCATGCAGGGGCTGCAGGCCGCCACTACCACCCGGTTGAGGTTGTTTTCCCTGATATCCTGAATAATCATTTCCTGTCCGGGATTCGAACACATATATTTATAGGTCTTTGCAAGTGTCACATCGGGCAGGCCGGATACAAATTCCCTGACTGCTTCCACATCGATGACCCTGGCTATGTTGGTGCCACACATGCATATGTAAACACCTGTTCTGCAGTTTTCCATGGTTTGATATTACTTGACGGTGATCATGTGATTATCGGATAATTTCATGTGTTTCCTGATCGCATCCTTTTGAATGGCAGCGAAGTACATAGCAAGGGGGCGGTACAACATGTGAGCCCACTTGCTGAAGGGCATCCTTAGAAGCCACGGTACCACACACATCAGGTGAAGGATATAAATGATGTTGGCTGCTTCATAATATTCTGTCCTGTGCAGAATATGCTGCACGATTCCTGTCAATACGATCAGAAACAACAGGACGACAAAAACCCAGTCGGTACTGTGAGACTTTTTAAACTGTACATAAGTTTTTTTTCGTAACCGGCTCTGAATGAAATATATCGTACCAGTGATCAGTCCAAGGCTGGCCAGGTAGGCAAAAAGGTGTACCTGCCAAACGATCTCCGGCCCGTGCTGCAGTTCTTCGATAAACACCATCACCAGCACTAGCATGGTCACATATCCGAGCATGAGTCCGAGGTGCGTGATCCATGGCATGAAAATGAATTTCCGGTTTTTTGACTCACATTGTGCGTAACGTTTTTGTGTAAAGAAATGAAGTGGAAATGTAAAGATGTGTTTGAAGTAAAGCCAGGGAGAGATTGTGACTTTAACCCCCTTCATCATGGTAAAGTGCCACATCCTGATTGCATTGACAAGCAGGAAAACGGCCAGCAAAGAACCCAGTGTGAGGTCGAAGTAGTGAATGAAACTGCTTGGAAGAAAGGCTCCTTCCCCGTCGTAAACCCGGATATTTCCGTTTGATTTTCCGTAAATAACAAGGAAAAGCCCGGTGAGTAAGCCTACTGCAATGATAGTCATCACTTCGGTGAGTGAAGACCGGAAAAACCGCGAGGCAATACCGGTAAAGTCGTAACGTGCAATGAGCCAGCGTCTGAGACTCATCATCGTTTCCCCGGGGTCGGCCTCACGCGGGCATTGGTCGGAACACTGACCACAGTAATAACACAGCCAGGGTTCGAGGGTTGTCTCGATCTTTCTTTCGAGTCCCATCTGCAGGCGTCTCATCGACTTTCGGGGAAAATTAAAGATTTCGTCCGAATGGGCACAGACGGTCGAACAATCCCCGCATTGGTAGCAGCGTTGCACATCTTCTGCACCATAGCGGTTCAATTCATCGATATATCCAAGGTTGATCCTGATCGCCATATCATTGATTACTTAAATTGTCTGAAGAATTTTTGCTCTTGATTCTATTTCACTGAGAGAGACACTGTTCATATGGCCGATCCCCCTGCCGCTCGTGATGCTTTTCAGCACTCCGGCCGCAACCGCCGAGGCCTGGGCCACAGTGTCGGGTATGTCTTTCGGTCCCTGGCACATCCCTGCAACATAGATTCCGCCTCTTTCCGTATCGGTGGGACTGCCGTTATAATCCAGTTCTGAGAACCAGCCGTCGGGATCCCTTGAGATGCCCAATATTCTGCTGAGGTTTTCCGTTTCTGCCGAAGGAACCAGTCCAACTGCCAGTACTACCATGTCAACGGGGAATTCCACGATCCTGTCGTTCATGATATCCTCGCCCCTCACCACCAGCTGTCCTTGTTTCATTTCCACCTTGGTGGTGTGGCCCCTTACCACGAAAGTCCCTTCATGCCTGATGCGTTCGGCGAATTCCTCATAGCCTTTTCCGAAAGCCCTCATGTCGATATAAAATTCATAGCATCTCACATTGGGGATTTTTTCATGGATCAGGTGGGCGAATTTCAGGGAGTACATACAGCATACCCTGGAGCAATATGAGTTGTATTTATTGCTTCGGGAGCCCACACAGTGGATGATGGCCACGCTGCGCGGCGGAACGCCGTCTTTGGAGAAGATCCATTCGTCTGTAGCTGTTTTCTTGTTGAACTGTTTTGTTTTGGTTACGATTCTGCCCCCTGTTGAGCCGCTGGCGTTGGTGAGTCGTTCAAATTCCAGGGAGGTGAGTACATTTGGGAATTTTCCATAACCGTATTGTTCTATTTTCCCGGCATCGAGCAGTTCATATCCCGTGGCGATGATGATATTGCCCACTTCTATGTCGGTTTCATGGTCGGGTTCATCGAGGTTAATACATTCTTTCGGGCATTTTTTTACACATACCCCGCATTTCTGGCCTTCGGATAATACATAGGTGCAACTTTCCTCATCGATCAGGTAAGCATTGGGTACGGCCTGAGGAAAAGGAATATAGATTGCCTTTCTAAGCGAGATTCCCGAGTCAAATTCACTTTCAACCTTCACCGGGCAGACCTCTGCGCAAAGGTTACATGCCACACAGGAGTTCACCTCCACCCTTCGTGCCCGATGCCTGATCTTAACCCGGTATGACCCCGGTTTCCCGCTGACTTCCGTCACTTTTGAATTCGTCATCAGGTGGATCATGTCGTGCTGGCCAACAGCCACCATTTTAGGGGTGAGGATACAGGCCGCACAATCCAGGGTCGGAAAGGTTTTGTCGAACATGGCCATGTGACCTCCGATGGTACCCGTCTGTTCTACCAGGTAAACATGTTTACCGGCGTTGGCTATCTCGAGCGAAGCCTGGATACCGGCTATGCCGGCGCCAATGACAAGGGTGGCATGGTGAACCGGATTTCTCCTCGGTGTGGCAACCAGAGAAAAGGGGACCGCCATGCTTGCACAGGCAACAGTAGCCTTGGCGCGGTCAAGCGCCTGTTCACCATGGGCCCCGTGTTCCCTGAAAGAAGCAAGCCGGACCTCCGCAGGCTCGCCGCCTGCCATCGCCATGGCTTTGGTAAATACCGGTTTGTAATAGCCCGGCATATCGCCTGCGATAATGATACGCTCAAGGGATTTCGTACGTATTACCTCGCAAAGGCTTTCCGCTTCCAACTTCGGCCTCAGTCCGAGGATACGGACCAGTTCCACCCCCTGCAGGTTGGAGGCATACTTGGCCACGGCATCCGTATTGATGCTTTTGTTTTCATCCACCTGGCAGAAAAAAATTCCGGTACGCATACATTGGATATTATTGGTTCATCTCTGTCATTACGTTCACTGGTCTCTTCTTATTTGCTGAAGAAGTTCACCCTTGCTGTTTCTCAGGTTCACGATCATGGGCATATTGCCCGGCAGGCTGTGTGTGGCGCAGGAGAAACAGGGATCATAAGCCCTGAAGGCCATTTCAACCTGGTTCAGCACGCCCTCATCGGGAGTAACTCCTTTTCGGATGACTGCCTGAGCTGCTTTCCTGATCGACATGCAGATTGCCGCATTGTTATTTGTTGTGCCGACGATGATATTGGCCTTGCGGATAATACCCTGCTGGTCGGTCCAGTAGTGATGGGTCAGGGTGCCGCGCTGGGCTTCCACAATGCCGACCCCTTCACCGGCAATCCCGTTCAGCGGGGTACGCAGAACTGTACCGGTGATGTCAGGATGCCTGGCCAGTTCAAGGCAGCGTTCCGAGGCGTAAAGCAGTTCCACCAGCCTTGCCCAGTGCATGGCCAGGGTGTTGTGTACAGGCTTGCCACCCAGGGTTTCGTACATTTTTTCGTATTCCTCCTGCGCCAGCGGGCTTGCCATTCCTTCTGCCGCATTCAGCCTCGAAAGTGGCGTGGCATGGTACACACCCGATTCCTTACCGTCGGTAAAACCATTCCATCCGACCTTTTTGAGGTAAGGAAACTTCAGGTAGCTCCAGGTCTCAACCCTTTCTGAAATATACTCCCTGTAGTCAACGGCAGCATAACGGCAGTGTTCCTGACCGTCGGGATCCACAACCCTTACATGGCCGTCGTAAAAGTTTACTTTGTTGTTATTGTCAACCAGTCCCATAGAGTAAAGCCGCAGATGATAGGGCCCGTTCACGATCAGATCAACATTGGCTTTGTTGGCCAGGACAAGGTCGCTGAAGATCTTCAGCGAAAAACGGGCAAATTCGACAAATCCTTGTGCGGTTTTCTCCACTTCTGCACGCTGTGGTTCGGTGAGTCCTTTCCTGACTCCACCGGGTATGTTCAGCATTACGTGGGTCTGATGACCGCCCAGCAGCGCCTGGATTTCCTGTGCCAGACGACGCTGCCGGATAACTTCAGTCCCAATCTCAGTGCCCACTTTTGCGATGAGCCCGAGGACATTCCGTTCTGCTTTCGGGGCAGTCGGACCGACAACAAAATCCGGTGCCGCGAGTGCATAGAAATGTGCGATATGGCTGTGCACAAAATGCGCCATGTAAAACAGTTCCCTGATCATGACTGCCGTGGGGGCTGGACTAACACCAAAAACCATGTCCACTGCCTTGCCGGAAGCCATATGGTGACAACCCGGACAAACACCGCAGATTTTGGTGACAATCTGGGGTACCTCCTCTGCGGGGCGTCCTTCGAGAAACTTCTCAAAACCCCTCAGTTCGGGTACCTGAAAATATACATTTTCAACTTCTCCTTCATCCGACAGGAATATCTCAATTTTGCCGTGGCCTTCAAGCCTGGTGATCGGGTCGATGGTGAGCTGCTTCATAACACTTTCCTCCTTAACATGGCTGATGGGATGCTGAAGCGGTAGAAGGTACCTGCGGGATCAACAACATCCTCCACTATTTTCTCTATTTCGGCGGGTTCTTTGGCATCGATCACGCTGGAAATGGCTGACATCATTCTGGTTCCCGGATCTTTAACTTCTTCAGGCGGGCCGTAACAACCACGGCAGGGTGCATTCCCCTTTACACACCGCACTCCGCAGCCCGCTCTGGTGGCCGGACCAAGGCAGATCACCCCCTGCTCAAGAAAGCAAGTTACCCCGTCATCGTATATTTCCCATGGCCTTAAGAACTTTTTAACCTGTTTGTTTTCCGATTTCGTCCGGGTACACTCCTCGCATTGTGCTTTACCGGAAGCACCGATCACGCTGCCGGGAGGCGGCAGTTTTGCGCCGCTGACGATGGCCATGAACACTTCCAGCAGCCGTTCCGTCTGTGGGGGACATCCCGGTAAGTGATAATCTACATCGGTTACCTGGCCAAGTGATCGTACATCATTGTAAAAGCCTGGCAGGCTGAGGATGCCTTCCTGTATTCTGGTTTCAGTCTGTGGACGGATTTTTTCCGGATTCACCGTTGATTCACATTCATCATACACCCTCCTGAATACTTCCTCCCTGTTGAAGAAGTTTGCAAGACCCGGAATCCCGCCCATGTGTGCACAACTGCCATATGCAACCAGCACTTTGCTTTTCTTTCTCAGCAGCCTGGCCATATGTTCATTCTCCGTGTTCCGGACAGCACCGTTAAAAAGGGTCACATCAATGAAGCCGTCGGGCATGGCTTCCACATCGGCGTATTTGATGTCTAAGGCGATGGGCCAGAACACCAGGTTGGCGTTGGATACCACGTCAAAGAGCTTTTCATGGACATCCAGCACGGAAACGCAACATCCTCCGCAGGCTGCAGCCCAGTAGACCGCCAGGTTCAGTTTTGGTTTATTGTTTTCCATCTTCCCCGGCCTTAGGTTAATACATCCATTACGTCTTTTATTCTGCAGGGGCCCATCTCTGCAATGGTCTCGGAGAAGCTGTTCACCAGTTCCGAGTATTGTTTGCCTTCACTGGCACTGATCCATTCCAGTTTCAGCCTGGCTGATGCTATCCCCATCTGTTGTATGTACTTTTGAAGAAGATGGTACCTCCGGAGGCATTTATAATTCCCCTCGTGGTAATGGCAGTCTCCGGGATGACACCCGCAGATGAGCACCCCGTCGGCTCCCTTACGGAAAGCACTGATCACAAAGGTCGGTTCAACACGCCCCGAACACATCAGGCGTATGGCCCGCACATTGGGTTTATACTTCATTCTTGAAGTGCCGGCAAGGTCGGCTCCGGTGTAAGAACACCAGTTGCAAAGAAAGGCAATGATCTTTGGTTTGAATTCCATCAGTATGCTGTATTAATGAATCTGACCATTATGGACGCCAATGACTGAAAATCAATGGTGTAAAGATAATATCCTGAATATTAGGAATTTGTAATGAAAGCAATGAAAGTTTTGTAGTGATTTTCTGAGGGCATTGTAGTGCAGAGACTACAAAAATGTCTGGAAATGCTCCTATGATGAAAACCCGGGTGATGCGGCACCCCAGCGGTCCGCCTGGATCAACCCTGCATTTTATACCGGAAGAACGTGAAATTTCGAAAACCGGATGTTCAGGTTTGTCAGTATGCTATTCTATCAGCCAGTTGTCGAGCAGATAGTGCATGATCATGGCGTTGTTCCTGAAGTTCATTTTCTCAAGAATGCGGGCGCGGTAAGTACTGACGGTCCTGCTGCTCAGCGAGAGTGCTTCCGCTATTTCCTTGATGGTTTTTCCCGAACCTATCATGCACATTACTTCAAATTCGCGTGATGACAACCTTTCATGGGGTGCTTTCTCCTGCGGGTGCTGAATTTCGGCAAGCATTTTTTCGGCGATGAAGCCCGTGATATAATTTTTCCCTGAATGTACCACCCTTAGGGCGTGAATCAGCTCTTCGGGAGCGCTTTCCTTGGTGAGATAACCGGATGCTCCGGCTTTAAGCGCCCGGATGGCAAATCTTTCCTCCGGATACATGCTGAGCATGATGATGCGGACCTTGGGTGAGATACTCCTGAACCGCCTGATCGCTTCGAGGCCGCTCATGCCCGGCAGGGATATGTCCAGGATAATGACACTCACGGGTGTCGCACCGAGTATTTTCATGGCTTCGGCGGCATTCTTTGCCTGTCCGGTCACTTTCATATCCGTTTCGTGCTGAATGATCTTGATCAGACCTTCTCTCACGATCCGGTGGTCATCAACGATCAGGATGTCAATCATAATTCAAACTTTTCTGATTGTGGTGTAAAATGTATCTTTCCGCATTATCAGGTAGTTTCAGGTATTTCGACCTTTACAGTGGTGCCTTTCCCGGGCAATCCTTCAATAATGAGCCGCCCGCCAAAGATCAGGGCTCTTTCCCTCATCCCAAGGATGCCCAGCGAGCGGGTGTTTTCAATTGCTTCCTGTCCTATCCCTATGCCGTTGTCGTGAACCAGCAGGTTGATCCAGCCTTTCTGTCTCCTGAGAAAGACGTTCACCTGTGTGGCCTGCGCATGCCTGGCAATGTTGGTGAGAATTTCCTGGAAGATCCTGAAAAGCGTGATGCTGCGTTTGTTGTCGGTTTTCAGATTTTTAGGGAATACTGTAAGGTGAAAACGGATGCCGGTTTTCTTTCCAAATTCCCCTGCATACCATCTGACTGCCTCCACCAGGCCCAGTTCATCCAGGATCTCTGGTCTGAGATCCTTAACCAACCTTCTCATCAGTCCGATGGTAGTGTCAATCAGGTCAGACATCGATTTGAACTGGGTGAGGATTTCTTCACTCATTGTTTCTTTACGACATGACATCATGTTTCTCTTCAGGAACATCAAATCCATCTTTAATCCGGTCAGGGAAGATCCAAAACCGTCGTGGATCTCTCTTGCAAGCATCAGCCGTTCTTCCTCCCTGACGGTGGTCAGGTGATCCGACAGGGAGCGCAACTGTTCGGTATATGCAATCATTTTTTGTTCGGCCTGCCTGGTGTCGCTGATGTCTCTGAAGGTAGACATGCGGGCAATGATGGTGCCGTCCTCGTTCAGTATCCTTGAGGATGACACGGACATCGGGAAAAAGCTGCAGTCTTTTCTTTGCCCGGTCAGTTCACTGATCCATCCCCCGCCCGGTGCACTCTGGAATGCTTTCTGAACTGTTTCGTAAGATTCATCGGAATAAAAACGGCTGGTCTTTGTGCCGGTAATCTCGTCCCTGCTGTAACCGAACAGCTTTTCGAATGCGGGATTAACATAGATCACTTCTCGGTTGAGGTTGCAGAGGCAGATGGCTTCAAAGGAGTTCTCCGAAGCCTGGAAAAACAGTCTGATTCTGTCATCATTCCTTTTTCGTTCGGTGATATCCCTGACGATGATCTGTTTCAGACATTCTCCCTTGATGTCAATCAGTCCCGCATGCATTTCGATGATCACATACCCCCCGTGTTTCTTCCTGTGATGGCGTATCATGCTTTCCCGGGCTGCACTGCCGGTGGCCGGTGGTTCGAATGCTGCAGGCAATGTTTTTTGTTCGATGGCGGGATGGAGTTCAGGGTAATGCATCGCTTTCAGTTCCCCTGCTGAATAACCGGTCATTTCACTTGCCCTGACATTGCAGTCAACGATGCGTTCCGTGGAAATATCCACCAGGTAAATGGCATCGCCGGCATTGTCGAACAATTTCCGGTATTTCTCTTCAGCCTCCCTGGCTGCCTTTTCCGACATCCGGGTGGCGGTGTACATCGGGGCCAGCCTGGCCATTCCGGCAACCAGCAGGAGAGATACCGCCAGTCCAAGGATATCGCTGATGCCGGGTGCAGATACGGAAGCATCGCCGGGAAAGATCCCGAATAAGGGAATCAGCCGCCTTGCCGTCATCATCAGCAACGCCAGGGCGATCAGTACCCATGCTATATCCCTGCCGGTGCGCCACAGCTGCCGCAGCGCAATGAAGGCCGCAGTTAACTGAAGCAAAACCGAACAGGCAAGAATCACTGTGTTTATCATCAATACATAAAGAATGTACATACAAATATACGATATCCTGTGCCGGAAGTCAAGCCGGCCATTGTCGCAACTGATGCCACAGTTTTACTACCTTTGCCGCTTAAAACCCATCATCACATGAGGCATTTGCTGATACTGACTGCCGTGCTGCTGCCGGCAATGCTTTCCGGACAAGGTATGTACCGTCCCTCCGACAGAGAGATCCGCACCCTGCCTGCATGGGCACAGGAAATGTACGGGCCGCAACCCAATGTGTGGCTGGTCGACAGCCTTTACAGGGCCTGGTTCAGCGATCATCCTTTTATAAAGTCTTACCACACACAATTTTATAAAAGATGGAGACGCAATGTGGATCCGTACACGGATGCGAAGGGATTTGCGGCTTTGCCCTCCGTTGATGAGATGAATACCGGCAACAGCTTGTACATAAAGCGGCTTACTGATTCCGGTGCGGTAAAAAGCGGGCAGTGGCAGGTACTCGGACCCTTGCAGTCGCTTGGAAACAATGGACAGAAAAAGGGATCGCAGACAAATGTGTACTGTATTGACCAGTGTGCGGCTCAACCGGACATCCTGTACTGTGGTACCGAACCGGGTGAAGTGTACAAAAGCCTGGATCACGGTGAAAACTGGCAGTGTGTGTCCATGGAATATGATATGGGCGGGGGTGTTACCGCCATCGAGGTGAGTCCTGACAACCCCGGTATCGTGTTTGCAGGCAGTCAGCACCGCCTCTGGCGCAGCCTCGACGGAGGCCTCAGCTGGACCGCTGTCATCCAGGCGACCGACCTGGGTGTCAATGAGATACTGATGGTTCCTTCTGATCCGCAGGTGGTGCTTGCAGCCACCAATAAAGGCCTTTACCGCAGTACCGATGCGGGGGCAGGCTTTATCCTGATGTTTACTGAAAAAACATACGATATCAAGCCCAATCCGGCCAACGGTAATATCCTTTACGTGGTCAGAAACAACCCGGCGCTGATCAGGGCCGAATGTTACCGTTCCGCCGACAAAGGAGCCACATGGACGCTGAAGGATCAGGGATGGTACGCCTCATCCGATCCCGACCGCAACGACGGCGGTGCCCGGCTTGCAGTAACACCGGCTGATCCCATGAGAATATACGCATACCTGATCGGAGAGGCCAAGGCCAATGATTACGGCTTTATCGGGCTGTACCGCAGCGACGACGGAGGTGAAACCTGGTATCTGCCGAATCCGCCGGCAGGAGGACCCTATTCGTCAGCCCATCCAAACACCGCTTACGGTATGCCATCATGGACTTATCACCAGGGCTTTTACAACTGCGCCCTGATGGTCAGCAGTGACAACCCGGACCATGTGCTCATCGGCGGACTCAACCTCTGGCGTTCTGACGATGGCGGATATACTTTTGCTGCCCAGGCCGGCTACCAGGGCAATGTGCTTCAGATGCACGTGGATATGCAGGATTTCCGGGCCATGAATAATGAGTATTGGATCACCAACGATGGCGGCATCTACTGGTCGGACAATTTCTTCGGAACCACCAACCTGGTGAAGACCACCGGGGTTCACGGATCGGATTACTGGGGCTTTGGCAGCGGCTGGAATGAGGATGTGCTGGTGGGCGGACTCTATCATAACGGCAACCTGGCCTGGACGGAATATTATCCTCAGGGCGATTACCTCAGCCTGGGCGGAGGAGAAGCACCCACCGGCTATGTACATCCTTCGGAAAACAGGAGAACTTACTTCTCCGACATCGGTGGCCGTATCCTTCCACAGCAGATCGGAGATCCCATCCTGAACTTCAGCATGGGAATGTCGCCCAATGAAACTTACTGGTCGGCCGAGTCGAGTGAAATGGAGTTTCACCCGGCATGCTACAATACCATTTTCCTGGGGAAGGAGAACAAGTTATGGAAGTCGGCCGACAGGGGTGTATCCTACAGCCTGGTTGAGGAGTTTGGCAGTAATGTCAATTCACAGGTCAAGTATATCGAGATCGCCGGCAGCAATCCCGATGTCATGTACCTGAGCCAGCAGCCGGCTTCCGGCAACAACGGCAGCCTCTGGAAAAGCACCGGTGGCGGGACAAGCTGGACCCAGCTCGCCAAGCCTTCGGGCAACAGCCGTAAAATGCTGCTGGCAGTGAGTCCGGAGGACGAAAACATCCTCTGGCTGGCATACCCGCAGGGCGCCAACGGCAGTAAGATTTTTAAAACCACCGACGGAGGACAGACCTGGACCAACCTGACCACGGCCTTGCTGAACGGCGAAAGCATCCATTCCATCAGTCATACCGGCGGCACTCCCGGCGGGGTTTATCTTGCCACGGGGCGTACAGTCTTTTACCGGAATGACACCATGTCCGACTGGATGTTCTTCAACAATGGCCTTCCCACGTATATCAACGCGAATATCATACGGCCCTTTTACAGGGACGGTAAGCTCCGCATGGCATCATACGGCAAGGGAATCTGGGAAAGCCCGTTGTATGAACAGCCTGCAAAACCGCTGGCAAGAATTATGGTTGATAAACTGTCTGCCGTGGTTCATTGTGCCACCGATACCTTTCATTTCGACTGTTACAGTATGTTGAACCACCTGAATGCCACCTGGCAGTGGACGTTCCAGGGCGGTGTTCCGGCCATGTCAAACCAGCGAAAGACCGGAGTTGTCTTCAATACGCCCGGCGACCACATGGTCACACTTACTGTGACTGATGCAAACGGACAGTCTGATGTCGATTCGCTGATCATCAACCTCACGAATTATCAGGTGCCTTTTACCGTCAGCGAAGGCTTCGAAGGGGTTTTTCCGCCGGCAGGGTGGGAGGTTTTCAATCCCGGTCAGGATGTCACATGGACGGTAAGCAATGTGGCCGGAGGATTCGGTTGGAGTGCAAGGAGCAGCCTGTTCGACAACTTCAACCATGATGCACAGGGCGGGTACGATGACCTGAGGTTCAGCATCAACCTGAGCACCGCACAGCAGGCAAAGCTGGTATTTGATGTGGCCTACGCCGAATACGGGGGACAGTATTCAGATACCCTGCAGATTCTTGCGTCCACGGATTGCGGCCTGACAAACAGCTTGTTGTACATCAAAGGAGGCGACAGCCTGGCCACGGCTCCCGACAACCAGAATTTCTTCTATCCGAATTTCAGCCAGTGGCGGAGCGATACGGTCGACCTTACTGCCTTCCTTGGTGAAGATGATGTGGTGATCAGTTTCCGCAATATTGGCAGGTACGGGAATGCTCTTTACATCGACAATCCAAGGGTGCTGAGCGGTACATCGGCCATCCCGCTGCAGGAACAAGACACGCATGATGCCGGATTCTTTCCGAATCCTGTTGTTGCAGGCGGTCAACTGTTCCTGGCATCCTCTGAAACCGGTCCTTTCAAGGTCGAAATCCGCAACCGGGAAGCCAAACTGGTAAAATACTGTATCCTATCCGCATCTGAGACCCTCCCCGTTGATCCGGCCGTCTTTACCCCCGGTGTTTATCATTACCGGTTGACCGGAAGCCGTTTCATGAAGCACGGAAGCTTCGTGGTTGCCGGCAGAAGGTAACAGCGGAGAAGAAAATTCTGCACAGGCAGTTTCCCGTCACCCACTGCTTTTGTGCGGATACCCTACTTCATGATGACCAGCTTTTCATTGAGCAGCACACTGTTTCCTGAGCGCAGCATTACCATATAAAGGCCTTCGGGCAGTCTGTCGACAGGAAGGTGTTGTTCTCCCTGGTCCAGATCACCCATCATTTTTTCCAATACACATCTGCCCGACATGTCGAACAAATTGATCATCACTTGTGATGCAGGGGAATGAAGGAAGAAGGTGACAGATTCCCGGACCGGGTTGACAAATCTTGTTTCTGTCTGTTGAGTAGCCAACTTTCCGCCCGACATGAAATAAATCTCAAAGGTTTGATCGCTCATGTCATTCACATTGTTGTTTTCGCAGGCGGAAATCTTTATCTTAAAGTTGCCTGTAAGCACCGGAGACAACTGCCAGTCAAAGGTGCCGTCGTTATCGGTTGAATCCGCTAAAGTGCCGAACAGCGTTCCGGTATTGAAGACATATTTAATAAGCTGGATTTTCACTTTCCCTTGGAAATTGGATGTCCATTGGATGGTAACAAGGGAATCAGCAAAAAATTCTTCGTTACCGTTCGGGTAGGCAACTTCAATGTTCCCTGTCACGATATTGAAGTCTGCATTACTCTCGTCGTAAGTGACACTGCTTGAGACGTGGGAAATCCTGATCCTGTAATCGCCTCCTGCGGTCATGCTGTTGGAAATGCTGTATGCATAATGTCCGTCGCTGGGGGTTGAGGATGCAATGGTGGTATGGAGTACGCCGTTCTTGTATAGTTTGATGGAAACATTACCGTCAAAATCATCTGTCCAGTTGATGTTCATGGTGGATCCTTTCAGGAAAGTTTCACCGCCGTTGGGATAGTTCACCGTGATATTGCCGAAGATGACCGAGAATGGAGCATCGCTTTCATCGTAGATTGCCGTATTAGCAACACTGGAGATTTTAACCGTATAATCTGATCCGGGTTGCAGAGATGTGGGCAGTGTCCAGCTGTATAAGCCATCGCTGGGAGTTGAACTTGCGATGGTTGCGTTGAGAACACCGCCTTTAAACAATTGTATTCTGACATTTTCTGTCAGCTCATCGGTCCAGGTGATATCATGGACAGTACCAATAAGCCAGGTTTCACCGCCGTTGGGTGAAGTAACGGACAGACCTCCGCTGACAACCGAGAAATCGGCTTCGCTGATATCGTAAACCGTGGCATTGGCAACACTAGTGATTTTAATTTTATAGTCATTCCCCAGCTCGAAGCCTGCCGGGATGCTCCACGAATGGCTTCCGTCGCATGGAGTGGATGATGCGATGGTGGTATGCAGTGCGTTCCCCTTGTAAAGTTGTATCCTGACATTGGCGGAGATGTTGCAACTCCAGGTGATGTCATGGGATGCCCCGGCAGCCCAGTGTTCGCCTCCGTTCGGGGAGATCAATTCCAGAGCATTGAAGTTGCCGATCGAAAATGTGGTATCACTGAGATCAAATGTACCGGAAGAGCTGACACTGCTGATTCTGATTTTAAAGTTCTCCCCTGACATGGAACTGCTGATCGTCCAGGAGTACTCCCCGTCGCTTGGCGTGGAAGAAGCAATGGTAGTGTGGAGGGCGTCTCCGTTGTATAGTTGTATTCTTACATTACCGGGAATATTGTCATTCCACGTGATCAGGTGTGTGGAACCCGGCAGCCATTGCTCTCCTCCATTGGGAGAGGTCACCTGTATGCCACCACCGTTGATGGTGAAATCATTGTCAGAGATGTCTGAATTCGCTGCATTGCTGACACTTCTGATCCTGATCCTGTATGTGGTGGCATCGGTAAGTCCGGCTGATGGTGTATAGGTAAATGATCCGTCACTTGGGGTTGATGAGGCAATGACTACCGCAACCTGTCCGTTTCGCAGCAGTTCTATCCTCACATTCTCTGTGATCTGGTCTATCCAGGTGATCTCGTAAGCTGTCTGTTTCACCCATATTTCTCCACCATTCGGTGAGGTGACCTGAATATCTGAAACGGTGACGGTAAAGGGATTGTCACTCATATCTGTCACGGAAGGTACAGACAAACTGGAAATTTTCACCTGGTAATCCGTTCCGGGCGTCAGGGTCGGGGGAACGGTCCAGATGTAAGTCCCGTCACAGGCGGTGCTGGCGGCTATGGTCGAATACAGTACCCCGGATTTAAACAGTTCAATCCGTACATTGCCGGATATGCCATACGTCCAGTCTATCATGAAATTATTGCCTGCGACTAAAATCTCCCCGCCATTGGGATGCGAAACCTGGATAGTCGGGTCTGGGTCTTCGGCAACCCTTTCAAACTTTTCATCATTCAGATCACCGTCCTGGTTCGGTCCATAGGTTAGAAGAAGGGCATCATTGCTTTCCTGGAATATTTCTATCATGATGTCATAGATCCCGTGAGGGACTTCAGCCGATGGCAGCCCGAATCTGACCATGACCTGGTCTGCGGAAGAAAGGCCGCTGATCACAAAAGGCGGTGTGGTCTTGTAGAGTGTGTAAAATGTGGCGGAGGCCAGTTTGCCGTAAATTTTTGCATATGCGGTCACTGAGCCGGTGAAGTTATTCGGATCGAACCATAGTTCACCTGAACGCCGGTATCCGTCCATGTCATGATCTTCGGTGTTCAGCCAGTAAGCATTGCCGATAAACACCTTTGCCGGTTGGGCAGATGCCCCGGAAATCATAGTGTTCATCAGAAGGAAGATTACGGCCGTCAACCTGGCGGCAGTGGATAAAATGCAATTAAGTTTTTTCATGTGACCTGATTTTTAAGTGATTATGTTAAAATGGATCTCTGGATTAGCCGGGTCACAATAATAAGGATACTAAAATCATATGACAAGTACTTTTTAAAGATAAGTGTTATTTTTATCAGTACAGCCAGATTATTGTTCATGAATCAGGAATACTTGTTCCCGGCGGGTTTGTAAATGTTATGCTGACTGGAAGGCACAATGCCGTTTACTGTCAGGAGTCAAAATTTCAGGAACTGTTCATTACCGGTACATCAGCAATCATATTATACTCAGTCTTGACAGGTTTGCGAATGCAAAACTGTTTATACCGACACAGTAAAGCAATGTGCAATAAGCGTGCTTCATTACAGTGTACGGCATTCCTGGTTCTAAGCACCAATGCTGCGCATTGCTGCAAAGAACCAGTGAAGACTGAGTTATGCCGTACACCGCTATGACAAACTTTTTCGCAAACCTGTTCCGTGTCGGTATAATTAGGTTTCGATAACCGCCGATGTCCCGAAAACACAAAAAGTTTTTAGGGTTTGAATGTACCGGATGTAAGCTGATTATTTACTGCAGCTATTCATTCTTCAGGCAGCGGACAGACAAACCGTATTTTCTCGAAAGATAGCTTTCGCGGCATATTCCGTTGCCGTTGTAATAAAGGTAATGATCCCAGGCTGATGAGGTTCCGCTTTGGTCTGAAGACCAGAAAAAGGCCTGCAGCCCTTTTCCGCCGAAACTGCCGAAAGTGGACCGGTAACCTGCAGGTATACCGGTGAAGATGAATGTATTACTTCCATTACCACCCGATTGCCAGCCGGTTGTGGTTTTCAGCTTGATGCCTGCATCAAAGCCACGTGGTCCGGTGGTGTTCCAGAGTGGATTACCAATCCTGTACTGGCTGTCAACGGCACCTGCAAGCACGTTCCATTCTTCATCCACCGGAACATGAAAACCCGGTGGACAAATGCCCTGGCCGCCCTGCAGTGTGGTGTACTGCATCATTTCATCCCATTGGTAAAAAGCACCATAGATGGTACAACTGTCTTCATCATTCTGAGGACAGTATTTTTCAAGAATACCGTTATTGGTCTGGTCCTGTCCTCCCGAAATCATGGTGCCGGCATTCAGGTTTTCTTTCAGCCAGCATTGTCCGTAGATCTGGATGGTGTTGTAAGTCTTGTTCTCATAGAAAACTGAAGGTATCCCGGGACAGGGGATTCCAGTGGCAAACTGAAGTATATAGGCATGATCAGCAGTCGGAGAATGGACAATCCCGGATTGCAGACCACCGGAGTAGCCAATGATGAGAAGGATATCTCCAATTGTGTAATTAAAATCCGAAGTGTTATCAGCAGATTTAGTCCAGGGCATGATTTCACTTTCCATGCCTTGGTATACCAATGTATTCGGTCCATGTAAGCCTTTTGCTGACTGAATCAATTTTCCGGACAGGCAGGTGTTGTCATGGCAGACACGCACCACATACAGGCCTGAACCTGCCGGATCAAACCGGAAGTTGTGAATACCCCGTTCCTTAACGGACACTTCACGGCAGATCGTTGAACCTGTGATGTTGCTGACTGTCAGATCCACCAGTCCCCGCTCCGGAACAAACACCCGGATAAGCGCTTTTCCTGTTACCGGATTCGGGAAGAACGGCATCAGTCTCAGATCATTTTTTTCAGGATCAGATTCCGCTGTGGCAACAGTGTAGTTTAACATCAGCAGGGTATCAGGATAATACAATACAGTATCTGATCCCTGGCTTTTGTTCATGATCTTCACGCTGTCAATCTGAATATAGTCCAGGTTGTTCAGCGCACTGAAACTGAGTTCCATGCTAAATTGCCCGAAAGCCGGTACAAATATGCATAGCATTATACTGATAAGGCTTGTTTTTCTTTTCATGGCGGACAAAATTTTCATGTATACCGACACGGAACAGGTTTGCGAAAAAGTGTGAGTCATAGCGGGGTACGGCATAACTCAGTCTTCACTGGTTCTTTGCAGCAATGCGCAGCATTGGTGC
>CAZSQJ010000003.1:0-88 GCA_964608665.1 uncultured Bacteroidales bacterium
CTTCCGACCCCTTGCACCCCATGCAAGTACGCTAGCCAACTGCGCCACGCCCCGAAAATAACTAAAAGAACGATCTCCCCAAAAGCGT
>CAZSQJ010000003.1:188-71552 GCA_964608665.1 uncultured Bacteroidales bacterium
GACCCTCCCGACCCTAAAGGGTCGGGATACGCCAGCCAACTGCGCCACGCCCCGAAAATAACTAAAAGAACGATCTCCCCAAAAGCGTGGCAGGTATAACTTCCGACCCTCCCGACCCTAAAGGGTCGGGATACGCCAGCCAACTGCGCCACGCCCCGATTCTGAAGGCGCAAAATTAATACAATTTTCAGTTTATACTGAATCTTTATGAAAATGCGCAGCAATTTTCTTTTAGATTCTTAATACCGATGACTCTGGAAACACTTTTTCCGCATTCCTGTGTTCATCCGGTATATTTTCAAATGATGCTGCAATAAATCCTGAGAAGTTCGTATAGTATTGTTAAACAGTTAATTGCTACACTATTGAAGAAGCAGGTTTTTACTATCTTTGCAGCTTGAAAAATCACAACAATGGAAAACATAGAAAAAACAAGAGTATTGATTATCGGATCCGGTCCTGCCGGCTATACCGCCGCCATCTATGCCGCGAGGGCCGATCTTAAACCCGTGATGTATATGGGTTTGCAACCTGGCGGTCAGCTTACGACCACGACCGAAGTTGAAAATTTTCCGGGTTATCCCGATGGAATCCAGGGACCGGAAATGATGGAAGACTTAAAAAAACAGGCCGAACGTTTCGGCACGGATGTGCGCTGGGGGATCATTACCAGGGTCGAATTCTCAAAACGCCCCTTTATCTGTGAAGCCGATGATGGTAAAATCATTGAAGCTGAAGCTGTTATAATTGCAACCGGCGCTTCAGCCAAATGGCTGGGAATTGACTCTGAGAAGAAATACCAGGGTTTCGGGGTATCCGCCTGTGCCACCTGCGACGGTTTCTTTTACCGTGGCAGGGATGTGGCCATCGTCGGCGGAGGAGACACTGCGGCAGAGGAAGCCACCTATCTTGCCAAGTTGTGCGCGAAGGTGTATATGATTCACAGACGCGATGAACTCAGAGCCTCAAAGGCAATGCAATATAAAGTGCTCAATACAGCCAATATTGAAATGGTTTGGAATTCTCAGGTTGCGGAAGTGCTTGGGGATGACAAAGGGGTTACAGGGATCCGTGTGAACAACCTGAAGTCAGGGGAACAAAAGGAAATCACGGTGCATGGCTTGTTCATTGCGATCGGACATACCCCGAATACCGAAATTTTCCAGGGGCAGCTTCATATGGCTGACAATGGTTATATTGAAACTGTTCCCGGCTCGACCCGTACCAATGTTGATGGCGTATTTGCAGCCGGAGACTGTCAGGACCATTACTACCGTCAGGCGGTCACTGCCGCAGGTTCGGGTTGTATGGCAGCGATTGAGGCTGAACGTTTCCTGTCTTCTGTTTAAACGACATTGTACTTTACCTGAATAGAGAATTGACATCCTTGTTGCTGCTTTCTTTCCTTTCCGATTACCGGGAATTCCTCTCTGATCCGGCCTACCTGATCAGAATGGGAGGTTTGTTGCTGCTGTTGGTCATCATTTATATGGAGACGGGGTTCCTGATTGGAATGTTCCTGCCCGGTGGAGATTATACGCTTTTTACTGCAGGATTTCTTTGCGGATCACTGATACTCGACGTCCATTATTTTATACTCTTCCCATTACTGGCCCTGGCTGCATTTCTCGGCGACATCACAGGTTACCTGCAGGGAATGTGGCTGGGCCCCAGGTTGTTTACCAAAGAAGAATCCAGGTTCTTTAAACCTTCCTACCTTCATAAATCCCATGACTTTTATGTGAAGTACGGGTTGGTGGCATTTGTTACCGGGAAATTTCTTCCGGTCATCCGGGCGATCATCCCCATGCTGGCAGGTGCCTCCGCTTTTGGAAGGAAAAAATTCGTGGCAATCGCACTGCTCGGTTCAGTTGTCTGGACCGGTTCACTGACTGCTTTCGGATACCTGGTCGGCCATCTTTTTCCCGGACTGATCCATTACAAATTGTATGTAATGATTGGTTTTATCGTGCTTGCTTCCTCTCCGGTAATCAGAATCTGGTTCAAAAAGAAAAAGACCAGCAACGGGAACGAATAAAACCAACGGAGAAGCGGTTTATTTAAACACGATCTTGTTCAGGTAAAACACATCCCGCTTTCCGTCATTCCGCCTGACATTCTTGATCTCCTGGTAACCGTAAGCAATCAGATAGTTGTCATACCAGCGGGTCAGGTTCCCTTCCCTGTTGTTGACCACCCGGTCAAAGGGATCCGGCAGTTCGATGCTTACATACTCGATCCCGTCCAGGGTCTGATCCCTGGAAATGACTTTGCTCCCGATTTTTCCATCGGTAAGATATGCCAGGATGATCTCTTTTTCATCGAGGATCAGATTGATCCGCCGCTTCAGTGTCATGGTCAGAATGTTGCTGATCTCCATGCTGTTATCCCAAAGCATCCTGCCACTCGTGTCGAATGCACAAATAAATACGTTGTTGTAGCGGTAACCATCGAAGACAGTATAATAATGCGGCACCATATGACCGTAATAATCATAAGTCCAGTTTGTTACAGTGTGATACTCCGGATAGTAAGCTTCGGCCACCAGAATGTATTCATGATCTTTCCTGATCACGTCATGGATCAGAAGACGGTAATCAGAAGATAATTCCTGGTCTTTCCGGATGTTCCTGCTGTCGAAGATGGCCTGGTTACCCCGTATTTTGTTGAAAAAATTCTTGAAATCAAGGAAGTTGTAAAAACGTGGTTCCTGCAGTTGTTCCCCTTCCATCAGGCCGCTGAAGAAACCCGTGGATTCTCCTGCTTTGTTTTCCGTCTCCGCAAATGTCCGGGATGCCTGGTTGGAATATGCTCCCAGCAACAGGGTCTGCTTTTCTCCCAAAGCTACAGGTAACAATGCGTTTAGAAGGTACTGGGGGTTCCGTATGTCGACCGTTGTCTTGTGAATCTCTGTGCCGTTGATGTCGTACCCGGCAAGCCTGAACACCGAGTGCTTTTTTGAAGTGAATGTTTCAATTACAAGGGTAAAGTCTCCCTTTGTCCCTTGTGGGATGATGCTGTGGATGAGGCTTTTTGCACCCGGCTCCGGGATCAGTTCCCTGGTGGACGTTTCGCCGTGTTTATGGATCAGGATGCCGGATACATCGTCTTTGCCTGTGTAAGAAAGGATTACAACTCCGGAAAGCAGGTATCCGTCAACCAGAGTCCCCTTTTCGCTTAGCCCGGCTTCAGCAGACCGGATCACACCCTGGCGGATATCAAGCAGGAAGTAAGTGATCTTTTTCTGACTGCCCTTTTTTCCGCTGTCCTGGAATCCCAGCAACAATGTGTCACTTCCTGAACGGTTGAAAACGTACTCATATTCTTCGCCAAGGGGAAATTCCCTGGAATACACCTGGCGGAGATTCTGATCGAACAGGCTGAATGTCCACCAGGTGGTTTTATTATCCGGTTCTTTTCTCACAGGATAAAACACCAGCACGCCTTTATTGCCGCATGCCACGAGCTGGTAAGGCCGGCTGTCGTCGCTCACCGGGAACTCCAGCCGCAAAGGAGGATCAGCCTGGCCGAAAACCTGGTGTAAGCCATTGATAAACAGTATTATAAAGAGGATGTAATAAATTTTCCCCGACATTTTTCCGCACTTTTTGTTGGTTGTTTCAAACACAGACCCTGCCAGGTTTGGGGAAGGCTGACAGGGTCTGTGGTAAACGCCGGAAGCCGGCAGATCGTATGCAATTAGTGTATGGGAGTGAATGAAGCATTGACATCACCCGCACACAATACCTTCAGATCCACGGTAAATGTGCTGGTGTTGTCAACGGTGACCGGGAGTTTCTCTGATACCCAGTCGCCCACGGGATAGGTGCTGATCATTTGTACAAAACGTTGCTGCACCATCAGGGCATCTACGGAGTTCACCACGGGCGTCGGACCGCCTGTTACGTCTCCGGCCGTGAAAAAGATCCCGTTCAGGGTAATCATACCCACGAAGTGCCTTAGAATGTTCAGCGCATCGATGGCATTGCCTCCTCCGGCAAGTTTTTGCGGAGCGGCAGAAATGCTGTACTGACCGTTGGGCACACCGTTGAAGGTGTAAAAACCATTGGTGTCAGTAATGGCAGTCATAACCACATTGTTCGAGGCATCAAACAGGTAAACCTCGGTGGAATCCATCTCCGTGGCGGCTGCATTGGCATAGGTGACAGTACCGGTGATCGTGGCACTCATGGGAATATCCCCCATGGTAAGGTGCACCACCTCTCTTCTTTGGGCCGTCCCTGCATTGGCACCGCTGGGCCAGATACCGTCATCATCGGTCTGAAAAGCCAGGATGCTGTTGTCGGGATTCCTGATCTCCACCCTTTTTACCCCGTCTGCATTGTTTGCACCGATAGGAATGACACCTGCAAACTCGCCCTGGATACCGGCCGGAAGTTCTCTCCAGCTGGAATCGATTTCACCCGGGAGTTCCGCATTGGCAAAGGTGGAATAGGCAGTAAGTGTCCGTACCTGGAAACAATACAGCGGATCGGTCGTGCCCTGGGTTTCGTTGTAAATGGCGAAGATCTTCCCTGAGAAAGCCGGTGAGGTGACACCTTTGATAAAAGCACCATCGTCGTCGGTGGTGGTTGTTCTGGGGGTGACAGGGATGTCAAGTGCGGTGAGCGTTTTCGAGCCGATAAACATCGGGGTGGTCGGCATCTGGGTGCCGTTGGGAACCACGGCTGCACGAATGTTGTGCACCTGGCCGGCATCAAAACGGCTGGCATTTCCGGTGGGCTGTATGTAAAACCATAGAATACCGGTATTCCCGTTGTCATCCGTGGTAAAAGCGTTAGCAAAATTGGTTCCGGAAAAAGTAGTTCCGTTCCAGAGATTGCCGGCCCCGAAACTCGTAACGGGTTCTGTGATCAGTCCCAGGTTCAGCCTGATATCATAGCTTGTATTTGGCTGAAGGTTTGTGAAATCTACACAGATTGCAAATGGTGTCCGGCAGTTGTTGGATGAGTTTGCATGTTTGGAACCGAAATACTGCGGAACCAGTTGTTCGTTGAAATCCGGGCCTGCCAGGACATTAATTTCCGCCGAAAGGGTTACCAGGCTTCCCGGGCCGTCTGCCTGAAGGATATAGGTGCCGGGGGTGTCGAACTGCAGGTCGTTAAAAACCGCCTTTCCGAATTGTACGCTCCGGCTTACGGTACCCAGCAATGCGCCCGGCCCGCTGAAAACTGTGAGGCTGATATTACCAGTATAATTTGAATCGGGAACATTGTCGGGCCGCCGGGCTTCCACGTCAAAGGTCGGTACATAGGAAATATAGTTGTTACCAGTCAGTGCTGTTGCTGGGAAGTTGGTGAATTCAAGATGATTGGCTGCCGGGAAGAAGCTGACCGGACCGATATTGGCAGGTGTTAGGCCGGTGGCAGTTGCCTGCATGGTGATCCCGCTTTCCACCATATCGTAGAACAAATCATTGAAGATCACCGTATGTGTTCCGCTGAGAATGGTGCCCTGCAGGGTGCCGCTCAGGGTTCCGGTGCCGTTGGTCAGGGTGATGTTCACTGGCAGGTCGGCTGTAACGGGGGTTGGTCCGCCGCTGCTGTTCTGTGATTGAACGCTCAGGCTGAATGCTTCGTTTACCGAGGGGGTCACACCGTTATTGAAATTGAGCAGGCCAAGCTGCACGGGCGTGGGAGCTCCGCCACCGGTGGCATTGATCTGGATGTCATCGAGCCAGAATTCATCCCGTGACCCGCTGCCGCCGTGATCGGCGAATACCCAGCGCAGAAAGAACTCCTGCCCGTTAACGATGCTGACTCCGTTGAGGTTGATCTGGGGATTGGCGTATTCCCATGAGGAGGTTGATGCAAGAGAAGAATAAAAGCTGGCATCGGGCACTTTGAAATAATCTGCATTGTCGAAGGAATAAAAGAACAATACCTTGTTCGAACGCGGCTGGTCGTTGTAAGCACCCACCTGGTACTGGATGAAGAGGTTGTCTATCAATGCCCCCGAATTATTTGTGATTTTCAGTGTCAGGTGGCCGGCGGGAGTTGACCATGAACCCGAGGGCAGCATGGCTAATGCATGGTCTCCGCTCAGGTTCCATGCGCCCCAGCCGGTGCTGGAGACTCCCTGGGTAATCAGGGTGTTGAAGGCGGCATTGCCGGTGCCGGGAAACACGGCGGCATTCATCACAGCCGTGTCGGCATTGTCCAAAACAACGCTCCAGCCGGCTTCATCGAGCGAGCCTGCTGCAGCTGTCCCTGAAAACATGGCTTGCTGGCTGGCCGATTCAAATGCCTGGGTATTCACTCCCTGCAGGGTGTTGTCAAAATCGACGGTATAGGTCGTTCCGAGCGTCTGGATCTGCAACTGGGCCACCAGGCTGAACGACATTGCCATCGCCAATGAAAAGATAATCAGTTTCTTCATGATAAATGGAATTTGGTTGAACCTTATTGTTTGAAACCTTAAAGGTACAAAATTCCGTAAAAAGGAAAGAAAAAAAGCGGAAAGGAAGTGAAGCTCCTTCTTATTTGGAGTCTTTCACTTCCTCGAAGTCCACGTCGGTGACCTCCTCAGATGAGGAAGCAGATCCGGTATTGTCGGCAGTGCCTTGTTGCTGGTCCTGCGGCTGGTCTTGCTGCTGCGATGCCTTGTACATTTCCTCACTGGCGGCCTGCCAGGCGGCATTCAGGTTGTTCAGGGCAGTGTCGATAGCCGGAAGGTTCCGGTCTTTATGGGCTTCTTTCAGCGCTGCCAGGGCACTTTCGATGGGTGTCTTCTTATCGGCGGGAAGCTTGTCACCAAACTCTTTCAACTGCTTTTCCGTCTGGAAGATCATGCTGTCGGCGCTGTTGATCTTATCGGCTTCTTCCTTCAGTTTTTTGTCGACATCGGCATTGGCTTCCGCTTCGGACTTCATTTTTTTGATTTCTGCATCGGTCAGGCCGGTGGATGCTTCTATCCTGATATGCTGCGATTTGCCCGTGGCTTTGTCTTTGGCCGTGACATGCAGGATGCCGTTCGAATCGATGTCGAAGGTTACCTCGATCTGCGGGATTCCCCTTGGAGCGGGTGGAATGCCGTCGAGGAAGAAGCGCCCGATACTCTTGTTGTCCCTGGCCATCGGTCTTTCTCCCTGGAGCACATGGATTTCGACACTGGTCTGGCTGTCGGCCGCCGTGGAGAAGACTTCCGATTTGCGTGTGGGGATGGTGGTATTGGATTCGATCAGCCGGGTCATCACGCCTCCCAGGGTCTCGATGCCCAGTGAAAGCGGCGTGACGTCGAGCAGCAGCACATCCTTCACCTCGCCGGTAAGTACACCGCCCTGGATGGCGGCACCCACGGCCACCACTTCATCCGGATTAACGCCTTTCGAGGGCGTTTTGCCGAAAAAGTCCTGCACGACCTGCTGGATGACGGGAATCCTGGTTGATCCTCCGACAAGGATGACCTCGTCGATATCGGCGGGTTTCAGATTGGCATCGGCAAGCGCTTTGCGGCAGGGCTCGATGGTGGCTTTGACATAGGTGTCGATCAGCTGTTCAAACTTTGCCCTGCTGAGTGTTTTGACCAGGTGCTTCGGAATACCGTCGACGGGCATGATATACGGCAGGTTGATCTCCGTGGAGGTGGAACTCGACAATTCGATCTTTGCCTTTTCAGCGGCTTCTTTCAGACGCTGCAATGCCATGGGATCTTTTCTCAGGTCGATGCCTTCCTCGTTGAGAAATTCCCCGGCCAGCCAGTCGATGACGGTCTGGTCGAAGTCATCGCCTCCCAGGTGGGTGTCTCCGTTGGTCGACTTCACCTCGAAAACACCGTCTCCAAGTTCAAGAATGGAAATATCAAAAGTTCCTCCCCCGAGATCGAAAACGGCAACTTTAATGTCTTTGTGCTTTTTGTCAAGCCCATATGCAAGCGCCGCTGCCGTGGGTTCATTGATGATCCTGCGGACGGTAAGTCCGGCTATTTCTCCGGCTTCCTTGGTGGCCTGGCGCTGCGAGTCGCTGAAATAGGCAGGTACGGTGATCACTGCTTCGGTAATTTCCTGGCCAAGATAGTCCTCGGCGGTCTTCTTCATCTTCTGAAGCACCATGGCCGAGATTTCCTGTGGAGAATACAGCCTGTCGCCGATCTTCACCCGCGGGGTGTTGTTGTCACCCTTGTCAACTTTATACGGAACCCTTGCGATTTCACGGCTTACCCTGTCATAGGTCTCACCCATAAACCGCTTGATGGAGAACACGGTGCGTGTGGGGTTGGTGATGGCCTGCCGTTTGGCGGGATCTCCGACTTTACGCTCTCCGTTGTCGGTGAAAGCGACGATGCTCGGGGTGGTTCTCCGGCCCTCACTGTTTGGAATGACAACCGGTTCGTTGCCTTCCATTACGGCAACACAGGAGTTGGTTGTACCTAAATCGATTCCGATGATTTTGCCCATACTGTATGATCTTAAAATGTTGTTTTTGTTAAGAAAGCATTTGTATGGTCAATCTGTATGCCAAAGCGTTCCGCAACGGGCAATATGCAAAATTGACACCCGCCGCCGGAGGCAGGTCAGGGATTCACTGACAGCATGAATGACAAAACGACAGTTTTTCAGAATCCCAGGCCGAAGGTTTTGATCTTTTGCCTGGTGAGATCACCCAGTTTGAATTTCCGGATGATCTGGTAACGGCTCGAAAAGATGCCGAGTACGTCTGCACTTCCTTCCGGAACGCTTTGAAGATTGGTGAACTGGGGCTTTTCCTGGATAATGCCGGTGGAAGGTTCAAATACGTCGAGGTAGGTGCTGAATTCATCCGAAGCCACCGAGAAGAAAAACTCAACCACCCACGAATCGTTTTCGCCATGGCCTTTTTTTCCGAAAAAGCGTTTAAGCTGCGGATCGGCAGGGATTCTCGCTTTTACCAGGTCGTAAAAGAAGGGATTGGAATAACTCAGGTTCATTTCTTCATTCCCGTTCAGGGTGGTGGACTTATATGCCGGGAAGAGCCAGTCCATGCTTTTAAAAACGGTGTCTGTTCCGCCGCTGAGCGGTAATTCCTTATAATTGAAACGGATCATCAGTTGGTAGCGGCGACCGTTTTTGCCTGTCCGCCATTCCACGGCAGTGCTTCCCTCTTCGGCGAAATCGATGATGGATTGCGTTGGTTTGGGCTTTTCCACGGTGAAGGGATATACCAGTCCGGTCTGAGCTGCGAAGGACTCCCCGGTTACAGGGTTGTCGATCAGTAATTTATAGGTTCTGTCCTGGCTGAACTGGTTCAGGGTGTTGGCAGCATAAATCGTCTGGACGGGATGGAAGAACGGGCCTTCGGCTTTATCATAGACAGACATGGTGTCGAAAGGGAAGGTCTTTACCAGCTGACCGTTCGCCCATTCCTGTATCCGCACATCCAGTTTGTAGGGATACTCATTGCTGTCCTGTACCGTGGCCATCTGCAGCGCATCCCCTTCCCCCAAAAAAGCCTTGTTGACCTTGATCCTGGTGAGGGTGTCATTCTGGTTGATAATACCGTAAACAATGGTGATCGGTTTCCAGGTACCGTTCACTTCGAAATCCGTGGTGCAGGACTGTAACAGCAGCATCAGGAAAGCTGCAAGAAAGGTCAGTTTTTTCATAGGGCAAAGATAATGAGAAAAAAGAGATACGGATGCGGAAAGGGATGGCGAAATATGAGATATGAAATATGAGGTATGAGGTATGATGCCTTTTCACTTCTCACCTCCTGGCCACCAACTACTAAACATTTCACACCGAACCTGCCTGCCGGCAGGCAGGGACCCGAAGACGCAGTTTTCTTGCATTTATTTTAAGATGTTGAATGTGAATAAACTAAACTTCTCAACCACTAAACTCCTCAACGGCTGCAACTACTCACTACTCACTACTCACAATTCACTACTTCGGTGCCCGCCTGATCAGGTACAAACCGAGTAAACCGAAAATCAGGTTGGGGATCCAGGAAGCCACCAGTGGCGACAAATTCCCGTAAATGGCGAAGGTGGTGGAAACCTGCATGAAAAGGATAAAGGCGAAGCTGATGGCGATGCCGCTTCCGAGATGCAGCCCGATGCCTCCCCTCACTTTCCGCGACGAAAGGGAGACCCCGATGAAGGTCAGCACAATGGTGGCGAAGGGGAAGGCGATGCGTTTGTGTTTCTCCACCTCAAATTCCAGCACATTTTCGGTACCGCGCATTTTTTCCTGTTCGATGAAGCGTCGTAACTGTCTGAACTTCATGGTTTTTGCGCTTTCAACCGAAACTTTTATATCCGACGGTGTAAAATTCAGGCTCGTATCCAGTTTGGCTCCCCGGCTGAGCGTTTCGTGCAGACCGTCGATTTCCCTGATATGATAAGTGGTCAGTTCCCAATTATCTTTTTCTTTGTTCCACTTGATGATCTCGGCTGTCATCTTGTAATACAGCCCGCTTTCATTGATCTTTTCGAGTGTGAAACGGTAGCCGGCGTCCTCTCTTTTATTGTATCCTTCAATGTAGACAAATACGCCCGGACTGAGCTGCATATGCATGTCGATGGAGGTACCCTGCTTGGGATTCTTGACGTAACGGTTCTCAAAATTGAGCAGCTTCACGTTGGTGTAGGGAATCAGAAAGTTGGCCAGGCCGAATGACAGGATTGCCAGGATCACGGAAGAGATGAGGTAGGGCCGGAGAAAGCGGTTGAAGCTGATACCGCTGCTGAGGATGGCCACGATTTCGGTGTGGGTGGCCATTTTGGCGGTGAAGAATATGACGGCGATAAAGGTGAACAGCGGACTGAACAGGTTGACAAAGTAGGGGATGAAATTCAGGTAGTAATCGAAGAGAATGGCTTTCAGCGGTGCCTGTTTGTCTATGAAATCATCCACCTTTTCGGAGAAGTCGAAGATGATCACGATAACGATGATCAGGCTGATGGCATAGAAGAATGTTCCGAGGAACTTCCGGATGATATACTGGTCGAGGGTTTTGAGTGGATCTCTTGTTTTCATCAGAGGCGTTGCTCGAGTTGCGGGATCATCCGGTCTTTCCATGCTTTGAAATCCCCCTGCAGGATATGGTCGCGGGCTTCGGCCATCAGGCTGAAGTAGAATGCGATGTTGTGCAGGGAAGCGATCATGGGGCCCAGCATTTCGCCGGCAGTGAAAAGGTGCCGGATAAAGGACCGGGAATAGGCCGTACCGGCAAAACAATTTCCGTCTTCATCCAGGGGACTGTGATCCGATTTCCACTTTTCATTTTTCATGTTCATGATCCCCTTTCGGGTGAATACCATGCCGTTTCTGCCGTTGCGGGTCGGCATCACGCAGTCGAACATATCGATGCCGGCCGAAATACACTCCAGCAGGTTTGCCGGTGTGCCCACCCCCATCAGGTAACGGGCTTTGTCCTGTGGTAGTATGGAACACACCAGTTCCGTGATCTCGTACATGATGGCCGCGGGTTCGCCGACCGAAAGTCCGCCGATTGCATACCCGTCGGAGGGGTGACTGGTCACTGCTTCTGCCGAACGTATCCTCAGGTCGGGGAAAACACCGCCCTGGACGATGGGGAACAGGCTCTGGCTGTGGCCATACAGCGGGGGATTTGCTTTAAAATGCCTGCTGCAGCGGTCGAGCCATCGCAGGGTCAGATCGAGTGACCGGGAAACATAGCTTTTTTCTGCAGGGTAGGGTGGGCATTCGTCGAGGGCCATCATGATGTCGGCCCCGATGATGCGTTGGATGTCCACGGTGTTTTCAGGGGTGAACAGGTGGCGTGATCCGTCGATGTGTGATTGAAAACGGACACCTTCTTCTGTGATCTTTCTGCGGTGCGCCAGGGAGAACACCTGGTAACCCCCGCTGTCGGTAAGCATGGGTCTTTTCCAGTTGCTGAAACGGTGGAGGCCGCCTGCTGATGCGATCACCCCTGTGCCGGGCCTCAGGTAAAGGTGATAGGTATTGGCAAGGATGATCTTCGCATCCAGGCTTTCTTCCATGTCGCGGAGGTGGATGCCTTTGACGGCTCCCGTCGTTCCGACGGGCATAAACACCGGCGTCGGAATGATCCCGTGGTCGCAGCGGATCTCTCCGAGGCGCGCCCTGCTTGCCTTGTCTGTTGCTTTCAGCCTGAACTCAATACCCATGTGCCTTCGCTGTGGATCACCAAAATTTGCCAAAGATACCGCTTATTGACGAATCCCCAAGCCGGCAGCGAACTGCAGTCGGAACCGTCAAGCGGATTGTTCGCCCTCAGGCTGATTACTGTCTTGCGCATTACATTTTTCATAAAGCTGTTCCGTGTCGGTATAGTTTAGTATTTTTGTCGCCCTGCAACCGAATGCGGATGATATGACGCCTGATTTTCTGCCCCCCCTTACTGTTGCGTTCGGCCTCTTTGCGCTCTTTGCCCTGTCAGTCCTGGTACAGTTGCTGTATTTCTGGATTATCTTCAGCAGGCTCGCGTTTTACAGGCGGAAGCCGCTGCCTTCGCAACGGCGTCCGGTGTCGGTGGTGGTATGTGCCCGGAACGAATACCGCAACCTGAAAAGGAACCTGCCCCAGTTGCTCGATCAGATTTATGATGATTTTGAAGTGGTGGTGGTGAACGATTCTTCGGGCGATGAAACGGATTACCTCCTGAAATCCTTTGCCGATCAGTACCCGCACCTGAAAGTCGTCCATTTCAGGCAGCATCTGAATTTCTTCACAGGAAAGAAATTCCCCCTTTCCATCGGGATCAAATCGGCGACTCATGAGCACCTGCTGCTTACCGATGCCGATTGCCGGCCCAACTCACCTTACTGGATCAGGGAAATGCAGTCCTGTTTCAGCGGGAATACCGATCTGGTGCTCGGATATGGCCGCTATGAAGCGGGCAGGGGCATGCTGAACCGTCTGATCCGCTTCGACACAGTGTATGTTGCCATGCAGTATCTGTCGTATGCCTTGTCAGGAATGCCTTATATGGGAGTGGGACGCAACATTGCCTACAAAAAGTCTCTCTTTTACAAGGCCGGCGGCTTTGTTTCCCATTACAGGGTTCCTTCGGGTGACGACGACCTCTTTGTGAACCAGGTGGCCAAAAAAAGCAATACCCGGGTAGCCGTCATGCCGGAAAGTCATACGGTTTCCACTGCCAAAAATACTTTCTCCGGATGGTTTTACCAGAAAAGAAGACATTTTGGTACCGGACGCCTTTATAAGAAAAAACATAAATTCTTACTGTCGGTTTATTACCTGAGCCTGCTCCTGTTTTATGGTCTTTTCATTGGTTTGATTATCAGTAACTTTAATGTCTACCTCCTGCTTTCTCTTTTCCTGCTCAGGATGTTGTCGGCCCTTTTCCTGTTTAAAAAGTGCATGATTCGTCTTGAAGAGCGGAATTTATTAGTATATTTGCCTGTATTTGAACTGTTCTTCCTGTTTTTCAACCCTCTGGTCTCATTATCAGCGTATATCTTTAAAGAGCAGCGATGGAAGTGATCTCCCACCTTACTGAAAAAGCAATCCGCGATTATAAACTGGTGCAACTGGCATTGAACAACGGAGATCAGGGTGCTTATGCCGAGCTGATGCATCATTACAGGGATTCGCTCTATTTCATGCTGTTGAAGATGACGAACGATCCCACGGATGCCGATGATCTGACCATCGAAGCCTTCGGAAAGGCTTTCAAGAACCTGCATCAGTATACGCCTGAGTTTGCCTTCAGTACCTGGTTGTTCAAGATCGCTTCCAACAACTGCATCGATTTCATCAGGAAACGGAAAAAGAATACCTTTTCCCTTGACCAGTCCCTGAACTATGAAGATGACGGGGAGGACATGGCCAGCAAGCTGCCTTCCTCCGGTCCCGATCCGGAGGAAAGCATTATCAAAAAGCAGAAGATCAAGCTGATGCGGCAGGTGGTGGAGAAACTCAAGCCGCATTACCGGAAACTGGTGGAAATGAGGTATTTCCAGGAGCTTTCCTATGAGGAAATCGCCACCGAACTCAACCTGCCGCTCGGTACGGTGAAGGCCCAGCTGTTCAGGGCCCGGGAATTCCTCTACCAGATCCTGAAAAACGCACAGGAGAAAATTTAAACAAAAAATATTGCATATGAAAACCAGGCACTTCACTATCATCATGGCATTCCTGCTTGCTGTCACATGGGGATGCAAGCAAAAGGAGATTGAGGGTTTGCAGGAAGACAACAAGCGTCTCGCGGCCGAAACCCTGAAAAAAGATTCTACCATCCTGCTTCTTTTCCAGGCTTTCAATGAGATAGAAGACAATCTTGACCTGATCAAGGCAAAGCAGTCGGTGATCTCACAGAACGCCAAGGACAATCCCGAAATGGGAAGCAACGTGAGGGACAGGATCAACGAAGATATCCAGGTGATCAACGAACTCATGATCAAGAACAAAAGGGCCATTGCCCATTTGAACAAGAAACTGAAGGACGCCAATCTTAAAATCGCCGAATTTGAGAAGGTGGTGGAAAGAATGACCCGGCAGATAGGGGAAAAGGAGGGTGAGATCAATAACCTGAAAGAAGAACTGGTGAAGATGAATTTCAAGGTGGAGGAGCTCAATGCAAGGGTCGACACCCTTACGGCGGAAGGCCGTGTCAAGGATGATATCATCCAGTCCAAGATCTCTGAACTGAACACTGCCTGGTATGTTTACGGCACCTCAAAGGAATTGCGGGAAAAGGGGATCATCACCAAGACCGGCGGTTTTATCGGCATTGGCAAGGACAAGAAGCTGGGATCAGATTTCGACCATTCCTACCTGACCAGGATCGATGTCACGAAGTTTCCGGAGCTTGCCCTGAACTGCAAAAAGGCAAAAATGATCACCACCCATGCCGGCGACAGCTACCGTTTCGAAGGTGGTCCCAAAAAGGTGGACAAGCTGGTGATCACCAATCCGGCAAAATTCTGGGAAACATCCAAAATACTGGTGATTGAGATAGAGTAGCAGCGTGATATTGGAACCATGACAGATTACAAACAGTACATTACGGTTGAACCCGGGAAGAGGGGTGGTAAGGCCTGTATCCGGGGAATGAGAATCACTGTGAATTTGAAATGAACCTTAACGACTTTCAAAAGGCTGTCCTTGCGGGGATTCCCGAATCCCTTCCTGAAAAGAAAGCATGGGATGACACGGTGAATCATGCTCCCAGGCGGAAGGACATCCTGAGCAGGGAGGAAAAGAAACTGGCGTTACGCAATGCCCTCAGGTATTTCCCTCCGCGCCACCATGCCATGCTGGCTCCTGAATTCCTGCAGGAGCTGCATGACTTTGGCAGGATCTATATGTACCGTTTCCGGCCTGATTATCCTGTTTATGCCAGGCCGATAGAAGCGTATCCGCATCGTTCCCGGCATGCTGCCGCCATCATGCTGATGCTTTCCAACAATCTTGATCCGCAGGTTGCCCAGCATCCGCATGAGTTGATCACGTACGGGGGCAACGGTGCCGTGTTCCAGAACTGGGCGCAGTACCTGCTCTGTATGAAATATCTTGCGGAGATGACAGATGAGCAAACCCTGGTCATGTATTCCGGTCATCCGCTCGGGCTGTTTCCATCGCATCCGGAAGCCCCGCGGGTGGTGGTGACCAATGGCATGATGATCCCGAATTATTCCCGGCCCGACGACTGGGAGCGGTACAATGCCCTGGGGGTGACGCAGTACGGCCAGATGACGGCCGGGTCGTATATGTACATTGGTCCGCAGGGTATCGTTCACGGTACCACCATCACAGTGCTCAATGCCGGACGCATGCATGGCCACGGCGACCTGGCCGGCAAGGTGTTCGTTTCCTCCGGACTTGGCGGCATGAGCGGCGCCCAGGCCAAGGCTGCGGTGATTGCAGGTGCCATCGGTGTGATCGCGGAGATCAATCCCCGCGTGATCACTACCAGGCACAGCCAGGGCTGGGTGGATGAGGTTTATGATGAGACCGGTGCCTTGCTCATGCGAATCGAAAAGGCCCGGCAGGCAAAAGAAGCCGTTTCGCTGGCATACCGGGGGAATATCGTGGATTTGTGGGAAAAACTGGCTGCTTCGGGGGTTAATATTGAACTGGGATCCGACCAGACCTCCCTTCATAATCCCTATGCAGGGGGCTATTACCCCGCAGGGCTCAGCTTTGAGGAGTCGAACCGCATGATGGCTTCCGATCCCGAAGGATTCAGGCAGCAGGTGAAAGCATCGCTGATCCGCCAGGTGAATGCCATCAAAACGATGACGGCGCGCGGTATGTACTTCTGGGATTATGGCAATGCATTTCTGCTGGAAGCCGGGAGGGCCGGGGCTGATATCTTCCGTGCCGACGGCAGCTTTATTTATCCTTCCTATGTTGAAGATATCATGGGGCCCATGTGTTTTGACTTTGGTTTCGGGCCTTTCCGCTGGGTATGCACGTCCGGCCGGGCTGAGGATCTTCAGGTTACCGACCGCATCGCTGCGGAAACCCTTTACCAGATGAGCCTGCAGGCCCCGCAGGAGATCAGGCAGCAGCTGGAAGACAACCTTCAGTGGATCAGGGCTGCCGGCGACAACAGGCTGGTGGTGGGTTCCCAGGCAAGGATACTGTATGCCGACAGTGAGGGCAGGATACGGATTGCCGAAGCTTTTAACCGGGCCATTGCCGACGGGCAGATTTCCGCCCCTGTGGTGTTGGGTCGTGACCATCACGATGTTTCGGGCACCGATTCTCCTTACCGGGAAACTGCCAACATATACGACGGATCGCGTTTTACGGCCGACATGGCTGTTCAGAATGTGATCGGGGATGCTTTCCGCGGCGCCACATGGGTATCCCTGCACAATGGCGGCGGTGTCGGCTGGGGAGAGGTGATCAACGGCGGCTTCGGCATGCTGCTTGACGGCAGCAACGATGCCTCAAGACGCCTGCAGAACATGCTCTTCTGGGATGTCAACAACGGTATCGCACGCAGAAGCTGGGCAAGAAACCCGAATGCGGATTTCGCCATCCGCAAAGCCATGGAAGCACAACCCCTGCTGAAAGTGACACTTCCGGCAAAAGTGGCGGATGACCTGATCGAAGGATTGTTCTGATTGTTCCGGCTAATTCCGGTTTTCAGCTACCGTTTTATCTTAACGATCTTATTCCTGTGGTTTTTTCCCGCTTCGAGGAAATACACCCCGGGACTCAGCATGGCGGTGGATATATCCAGTTCCTGCATGCCGGGCCTGAGTCCGGTGAAAGTCCTTTCGTAAACCTCCATTCCGCTTGCCGTGAGGATACGCACCCTGAAATCAGCGGCGTCGGTTTTTCTGAACCTCAGCCGGAGTGATTCATCAACGGGATTGGGATAGATTTCCGGACCGTATGCAACGGATTCTTCCATTCCGGCTGCACTATGGATACTGAACGCGTGCGTTACACGGCTGCCGAACTGGTCGCCTTCCCCAATCAGGGCGCCTGTGGAATCCAGCAACTGGTAGTATCCGTATCCCTGCATGCAGCAAAGGCCGTTGTTGCCGGCGTCAAACACGGTAAAGGTGTAACATCCGCCCGTGGGAATCATTATCGGGAAGTTCAGCAGGGTATTGGCCTGGGTGATCACACCGGAAGCGGTCACCAGTCCACCGTTCTCATCCCTGATCTCCCAGGTCGTTTCCTGGGGGTTGTTGTCGGTCTTCAGGCTGAGCTGCATCTTACGGTATACTGCCGGCGCTTTTGGGAAACTTACCGTAACACTGTTGTTTTTGTTGTATTCATCTGCCTGTCCGTTGGGATCTTCGGCCGTGATCACGAGGGAATTCTGGTCTGCCAGGGCGAACATGAACTCCGGGATGCTGATTTTTGCTTTCTCCCATGATGCAAGATTACCGGTCCATACATAGGTCTGTGCTGGTTCGCCGTTCACGGAATACCTGATATTGAGGCTTGTAAGAGGCTGGCTGCCATTGTTACGGATGGTGACCACTGGGTTCAGGTACATGGAACAGGTATTGAGCGGGACATCTTCCACCCTGATGATGGCTGCATCCGTAGCATATACGGGTGTCAGCGGCGTAGCGGAACTGTTGACGGCCTGGCGGACGTTTTTATCGGCATTATTCTGTATGAATGCAACGGCTGCGATTTCGGCCGGGTTATACACATTGGCGAAAGCCCAGGCGAAATCCAGAACAAGATAGTCTCCGGCATTCCATGTGGCCGGAAGGACGGACCCGTTCTTTCCAGGAAGCAACTTCTTCATGACGTTATAGAAGTCTTTTTCACCGTTAGAACCGGGAGCGGAGTTATAGTGGATATGTTTTTCGATCACCGCCAGGTGGGCCACCAGGCTGCCTGCATCGGCACTCAGGGCATGGATCAGCAGGCTCAGGTGAACGCTGTCGTTTGAAGGCGGAATATAATGGTATAGCTGCATTTCATATGGTGAAGGCACAGCCCAGGTGGCATCAATCTTAGCCTGGGTAAGGTTGGAGGGGGCTCCGGAATAAGAGGATCCGTTTACGACCGCTCCGTCCAACCTGCAGTAGGGTACACCGGTTACGCCGTAATAGGTAACCCTGCCAGCTGCATCCTGTGGATTCTGGGCATTCATGGGATCGGTTCCGGGCCAGTTTGTATGGTATTTTACGGATGTGATTTTGGATGCATTGGCGGCCAGCAGGGCATCAAATGCTGGATTTTGCGCTGCACAGGGCGGACAGCTTGCATTGGTGAACTCTTCGGCCAGTACCAGGCGCTGGGCTTGCTGCTGTGCCTGAACAGCCGCAGTGAAGGTCAGTGCGGCCAGCAACGACAAGGTGAGACGTTTCATATTTAGCTATTTAGATGATAATATAATTATACCTGGTTAAAGACAAACCCGGGACGGAATTGTTGCCCCTGTTATTTCCTTTTGGGCATACGTTGTTACTTGGTAAGGCTGAGTTTCTTGGTAAGCAGGGTGTTACCGGTGAAAAGTTTAATAAAATAAATACCCGGAACCCATGTTTCCCCGTTCAGGTCGATGGTATGGCTTCCGGCTGTAAAGAGGACTTTGTCCATAAAGTATACCGTCTGGCCGACTTCATTCAGGACCCTGAGCGTAATGTTTTGATCTGTTGGCAGATACAGGCTTATGGTAGCTGTATTGTCGAAGGGATTTGGAAAGACCTGGAAGTCGCCGATGATTTCCTGTTCTTTGGTTCCCAGGCTCATATCGACTTTTACCGGTATGCTTACTTCTTTTTCGAAGGTTCCTCCTTCCCAGAACACGCGTTTACTTTGGTCTTTAATCTGAATGCTTCCTTTGCCGTATTTTCCTTGTATACCGTCGCCGGCATTGTCGTAAAACACCAGGTCGTAGCAGGTTTCATCCGGCAGTGTGATGTCGTGGGAGTAAAGGGTATGGGCACCTGCATAAGGGCCTCCCTGGGCGATGATACTGCCGGAACTGCCGATGATTTTCCAGCCGGTTTCGCCCGGGTAGGCATCGGTGAACAGGTCGATGGTAAGCTGGGGTCCGATGGTGTAACCTGCGTCGAAATGCATCACCATGGCGTCATCTTCAGGCACTGCGTCTGCCATGTCGTTGGGTTGTCCGCACCAAACGGTGAGTGTATTTCTTGTGGAATGAAGGTCGAATTTCACCTTTGGCAGGCTGACGGATGTGCTTTCAAGAAAGGCGAGGTGGCCGTTCCATTCAAAGGAACGGGTTGGGCTGCCGTTTACGGAATAGTAAATATTAAGCGACTTCAGCGGAATACCGCCGAGGTTAGCGATACTGACCACAGGGGCAAGGTTGTTGTCACAGTGTTGTTTTCCCGGTTTGTCTATTTTCAGGATGGCGGCATTCAGCAGGTCTGGACCTTTCGGCGGGCTCCAGGCGGCCTGGTGTACCATTTTGGTCTGCCGGTCCTGCACCCAGGCCACCACGCAGAGCTGGCGCGGGTCATTCAGGTGCTGCGGCGACCAGTAAAAGTCGAAGGAGAGTCGCTCGTCCTTGTTCAGATTGCGGGGAAGGGGTAATCCCTGAGGATCAGGCAGCATTTTTTTCAGGACATGACTGAAGCTTTTCTCACCGTTGGTTCCCGGCGGAAGTTCATATTGCACAGAATTTTCGACTACTGCCACGAAAACAGCCAGGTCTCCGGTCAGCGTTTCCAGTGCCCGGATATTCATTTTGATAAGGAGGCTGTCGCCGCCAACAGAAAGTTTGTGGTCAAGCCTGATTTGCATGGGCGACGGCATGGCAAGCACTTTTTCGATCATTTCTGCTTTCAGGTTCACCGGGGCACCCTGGTAATGGGCACCGGTCAGGGGTAAGCCGTTCATTTCGCCGTACGGAATGCCTGTGATCCGGTAAAACTGCACTCTGGCATTCACATCAGCGGCACTGTGGCCGTAAAACGGATCCTCTGCAGGCCACCCGACATGGTAATTCAGGGTAACAACCCTGCCGGCATAATCCGACAGCAGGCTTTGAAGGCCGGGATTCTGCACGGCGCATGAAAGGCAGGAAGCATTGGTGAAGGTTTCCACCAGTAAAACCCTGCCGGACTGCGCCAGTGCACAGAACTGCAGGGAACAGATCAAACAGGCCGCAATCAGGCTGTGTTTCATAGCCGGCAGTTTATCAGGTTCCCGGAAAGCAAATGTAAAACAATTTTCGAAAGTACAAACCTTTTACCCGTTTTCAGCCGTCATTGCATGATAAGTTATGAAATGCTGCTTGTTGATAAAGGAAAAGTTCAATACCTTTGTATGCTTAATTCATCATATCTATGAAAAAATTACTCTTACTTATCAGTGTGTTCTTTATCAGTGTTTTAAGTCTCTCCTCCCAGAGTCTCAGCCTGTCGAATGCCAATGGAAGCATCACCAACGGTCAGATTGTCATGGTATCCGGCGATGCAGGTCTGGTGATTACAGCCTATGCTTATGTTACGAACAATACCTCCGCCGATATGGATGTGATGGTGAAAAAGATCGTAAAATATGAAGTCCCGAACACCATCAACTATTTTTGCTGGATACAGTGTTATCCTCCTGATGTTTATGTTTCACCCACACCCCTGACCATACCCGCCAATTCAACGGATTTCACTCATTTCAGCGGGGATTACGACGCCTTGGGGATACACGGCATCACCAAGATCATGTATGTGTTTTACGACAGTCAGAATTCCAATGATTCCGTTGCAGTGGAAATATGGTTCAATGCCGGTACCGTTGGTATCACCGGTCCAACGGCCGGTAAAAGCAATCAGCTTTCAGTTTATCCGAACCCCGCAACAGATCAGGTATGTGTTGATCTGACCGGAATGGAACCCGGGGATGCCTTGTATTTCAGTGTTTTCGACCTTCACGGAAGATTGGTGCATGAGGCAATAATGAATCCAGGTGGTATGCAAATTGTTGATATTCATTCTTTTGACCCTGGAATGTATCTGTACCGGCTGAGGAGTGAAGGGAAGGATTTGCAGCGTGGCAGGCTGGTGATCCGATGAACTGTGATCAGATTCCGAATTCCTTTTTCAGGATGTCCACATAATCGGTTTTTTCCCAGGCGAAGAAATCCACCTTTTTCAGGTATTTTGTACGGCCGTTATCGGTGATTTTTGCAGCTCCTTTAACGGGGTAATACACAGCCACCTCTTCGGTATAGGGATCCCTGCCGAAATGTCCGTAGCTTGCGGTCGGCAGGAAGATGGGGTTTTTCAGGCCGAAGCGCTGGATGATGGCATAGGGGCGAAGATCGAAAATGTGTCTGATCTTCTCTGCGATGGCTCCGTCTGTGATGGTTTTTCCTTTTTTGTCTTTCAGTTTGCAACTTCCGAAGGTGTTTACGTAAAGTCCGACCGGTTCTGCAACGCCAATGGCGTAGGCCACCTGAACAAGTACTTCGGATGCGATGCCGGCTGCCACGAGGTTTTTGGCAATGTGCCTCATGGCATAGGCTGCGGAACGGTCAACCTTGGATGCGTCTTTCCCTGAGAATGCCCCGCCACCGTGAGCGCCTCTGCCCCCGTAAGTGTCAACGATGATCTTTCTTCCTGTGAGACCGGTATCTCCGTGTGGTCCGCCGATCACGAATTTGCCCGTGGGGTTCACAAGCAAACGCATCTTGTCGGTGAAAAGCTTCTGCTGTTCTTTTTTCAGTCCTTTCTTTACCCTGGGTATGAGGTACTTAATGATATCTTCACGAATGGTATCCTGCATTTCCTTTTCTGCTGCCTTGAAATCCTCTGCCGTTTTTCCGCCGGCCGGTACGAAATCGTCGTGCTGGGTGCTTACCACGATGGTGTCGATACATTCAGCCTTACCGTCATCGCTGTACCTGATGGTTACCTGGGATTTGGAATCAGGGCGCAGGTATTTCATCACTTTGCCCTCGTGCCTGATGGCAGCAAGGTCCTGCATCAGCCGGTGTGCGATCTCTATGGGCAGCGGTGCAAGATTGGCCATCTCGTGATGTGCATAGCCGAACATCATTCCCTGGTCGCCGGCTCCCTGCATTTGTGGCTTTTCCCTCTCAACTCCCTGGTTGATATCTTTGGATTGTTCGTGAATGGTGGAGATCACTCCGCAGGATTCGGCTTCGAACTGGTATTCGGCCCTGGTATAGCCTATTTTCCGGAGGGTCCGACGGACGATATCCTGGATATCGACCCATCCTTCAGTTTTAACTTCTCCGCTGCAAACCACAAGGCCGGTGGTTACGAGGGTTTCGCAGGCTACTTTGCTGTCGGCGTCCCATCGCAGGAATTCATCAAGCAGGGCGTCGGATATCTGATCGGCTACCTTGTCGGGATGGCCTTCTGAAACACTTTCGGAAGTGAAATAATATGCCATTGATAATTATGTTTGTTGGTTAAAAAATAATTTGCAAAGGTAGAGAAATTCCCGGAGACCAAATCAACCGGATGGCTTATTCCCGGTCAGGCGGCGGAAAACTTCCTCCAGACTGTGTGCTTCCTGGCTGAGCGACAGGATGGTAAGGCCATTTGAAACGGCAAAGGCAAACAGTTCCGGCCTGATGTCGGAAACGGCCTCAGCTTCCAGTTTCCATTTTAAACTGCCAAGATCCTCCACCCGGCTGATTCCCTTTATGACCAGCAGTTGATCCGCCTGTACCTGCCGGTCGAGTTCCAGCAGGATCACCCGGCGGTTGAACGACATCCTTCCCAGTTCCGGGGTAGGGGCATCCGCCACGATTTTTCCCCTGTCTATGATGATAACCCTGTCGCAGACGGCTTCCACCTCCTGCATGATGTGGGTGCTGAGCATCACGGTCTTTTCCCTGCCCACGTCCGAGATCAGGTTGCGGATCTCAAGCAGCTGGTTGGGATCCAGTCCGGAGGTTGGTTCATCCAGGATTAGCACTTCAGGATCATGAAGCAGTACCTGGGCAAGTCCGGTCCTTTGACGGTACCCTTTCGACAATGCACCGATTTTTTTATATTGTTCCTTTCCGAGTCCCGTCAGCCCTATCACTTCTTCAATCCTGCGCCTGCGGTTATCGAGTTTGTGGATGCCAGCAACAAAAGAAAGGTATTCCCTGACATACAACTCGGGGTACAATGGATTGGTTTCGGGAAGATATCCGACCCTTTTCCTGACTTCCATGCTTTGTTCCATCACATCGAAACCGAGCACGGATGCCCGGCCCGAGCCGGGGGGCATAAAACAGGTGAGGATCTTCATCATTGTGGTTTTACCGGCACCATTGGGACCCAGAAAACCCACCACTTCTCCTCCGGAAATGCGGAAGCTGACTTCATCGAGCGCTTTTTGGGCGCCGAAACTTTTGGAAACAGACTGTACCTCGATAGACATAAACACGGATCGGGATGCAAAGCTATTGATTTCTTCCGAAACCTGACACCTGTCCGGAGTTTAACCCAGGGTGCGATTCCTGCCGGGCGTTTGCATCAACGCATCCCCGGGACTGAAAATATTTGTAGGTTTGTGCACATGGAAGCAGGGGAGGAAACCAGTTTTTTCCGGTTATCGAACGGATTACGAATGGTGCACCGCCGGGTTCCCGGACTGGTCAGCCATCTGGGTGTCATGATTGCGGCAGGCACCCGCCATGAGTTGAAACAGGAACACGGTCTTGCACATTTCACCGAACACGGGATATTCAAAGGGACGCATAAACGCAAAGCCTTTCATATCAATGCAAGGCTGGAAGATGTCGGAGGCGATCTGAATGCATATACGGCCAGGGAAGAAACCTGTTTCTATGCTTCCTTCCTGCAACCATACTATGGCAGGGCGCTTGAATTGTTTGCCGACATCCTCTTCAACCCTTCTTTCCCTGAAAAGGAGATCAGGAAAGAAAAAACCATTGTGCTCGACGAGATCAACGCATACAGGGACAATCCCTATGAGATGATTTACGAGGAGTTTGAATCAATGCTTTTTCCCGGGCATCCGCTCGGCAGGAATATCCTGGGAACACGGAAATCAGTCATGTCGTTCGAGCTTGACAAAATGCGGGATTTTGTGAAACGCCTGTATATACCGGCGAATATGGTGATCAGTTCGGTGGGCAATATTTCGGGCAGGGATTTGTGGATGCTTGCCGGAAAGTACTTTGCCTCCCACCAGGGCGGAGCGAGACAGTCGCAGGCTGCCGTACAGCCTGATTTCCAGCCAGCATCATACCGGACGTTTCATAAATCCGTTAAGAAAAGGACATTTCAGACACACAGCATCAGCGGCAATCTTGCATACAATCACAATGATTACCGGCGGCTGGCCTTTTCCCTTCTGGTTAACCTGCTGGGGGGGACTGCCATGTCGTCGCGTCTGAATATGGCCATTCGTGAAAAATACGGCCATGCCTACCAGGTCGAAGCAGGCTACGCTCCCTTCCGTGAAACAGGTGCATTTATGGTTTATATCGGTACCGATCATGAACATCTGAATCCCTGTCTTGATATTATGCATCTTGAATTCAGGAAGTTGCGTGAGAAAAGGACCGGGCCGATGCAGTTTCACAAAGCCAGGGAGCAGTTTAAGGGCCAGATTGCCATCGGCATGGACTCCAATCTTAACCAGATGATCAGTACCGGCAAGACTTACCTGGTATATGACAGGGTTGATACCATTGCGGAACTGATCGGAAAGATTGACAGGATCACCCCTGCCGATCTGATGGACGTAGCCAACGAGGTACTTGATCCTGCCGGGATGTCATCCCTGGTGTACCTTTCGCGCTGAGTTGGCCGGAAGGCTGCGGTGATGCGCTGAGTAACCTGAATGAATTGAATATTGGACATGGAAAATCTTACGGAAGCATATTGTGAGGCCTATTCCACGCCTGAAGATCCGGTACTGCACGCTGTCTGCAGGAGTACCCACCTGCACCAGCCTTTCCCGCGCATGATATCGGGGCATCTGCAGGGGCTGCTGCTCCGGATGATCTCTCAGATGATACAGCCGGAACGTGTACTTGAGCTGGGTTGTTTTACGGCCTATTCTGCCATCTGCCTGGCTCATGGACTGCAGGAAGGGGGTGTGGTGGATACTGTGGAGGTGAACCTCGAGCTGGAGGATGTGATAAGGGGTAACATCAGGGATGCCGGAATGGAAAGCCGGATTTTGCTTCACACCGGAGATGCCAGGGATCTGATCAGGAGCGGTAAGCTGCAGGGCCCGTACGACCTGGTTTTCATTGATGGCGATAAAGAACAGTACCCGGATTACTACAACCTGGTCTTTGATCTGGTCAGAGCCGGCGGTTTCATTCTGGCAGACAATGTGTTATGGGGAGGAAAGGTGTTTGAACAAGGAAAGCCCCCGGACAAGGAAACCGGCGGGATTCAGCGTTTCAACGCCATGGTCAGGGAGGATGAAAGGGTATCGCAGTTGTTGCTTCCCATCCGGGACGGCCTGATGATCATCCGGAAAAAATGATCAGCCTACCCTGAAAGGATACCGGGCTTTTCCGCTGAGTTCCTCGTTTGCCTGGATGATTTTCTTCTTCAGTCCCTCTTTAAAGGCGATCAGTTTGCCGTAAATGGCTTCATCTCCGGTACCGAGCATTTGCAGGGCGAGGATGGCTGCATTTCTGGCAGCATCCACACCCACGGTGGCTACGGGGATACCCGGAGGCATCTGCAGGATGGAAAGCAGCGAATCCCATCCGTCGATGCTGTTGGAAGCATTGATGGGTACACCGATCACGGGAAGTGCTGTCATGCTGGCCACCACGCCAGGCAGGTGCGCTGCTCCGCCGGCACCGGCGATGATCACGCGTATGCCTCTTTCATACGCCCCGGTGGCAAAAGCCGCTACCTTTTCAGGGGTCCTGTGTGCCGAAAGCGCGTTGATCTCGAAAGGAATCTCAAGTTCGTTGAGAAGTTTGGCGGCCTCTTCCATCACACCCAGGTCGGAAGTGCTGCCCATAATGATGCTGACAATAGGTCTCATTGAAACTGCGGCTGATTTTTACGCAAAAATAGCTTTTTTCTCCGGTCAGCAACCTTCCTGGCGTTTTCCCGGAAAAATATTCATGCTTCTGCATACAATTCAGCCCGAATTTTCATATGTTTGCAGAAATAAGGCCAAACATGGGCATGATCAGAGTATGCGACAAGAATTTTAAACCTTATCTGGGTGCTGCGGAGATCGCTAAAGCCGTTGACAGGATGGCAGTGCTGATCGAAGAAGACTTCCGTGACAAAAACCCGGTTTTCCTCGTGATACTGAACGGTGCATTCATGTTTGCCGCAGATTTGTTCAAAAGGATGAATTTCCCCTGTGAAATCTCTTTTGTAAAGCTGGCTTCCTATATCGGTACAACAACCTCTTCCCAGGTGCATCATCTCATCGGTCTGAAAGAAGACCTCAGGGGAAGGAATGTGGTGATCATTGAGGATATCGTGGATACCGGCCTTACCCTGGCCAAACTCAGGGAACAGATTTTGGAACAGGTTCCGGCCGATCTCAGAATTGCCGCCCTGTTATTTAAACCTTTGGCGTTCCGTGAACGTTATAAGCTTGATTATACCGGTTTCGAAATACCGAATGATTTCATCATAGGATACGGGCTGGATTACAACGGATATGGAAGGAACCTGCCTGATATTTATCAGTTGGGTTCAGAATAATACATTGTATGTTCAATTTAGTTATGTTCGGCCCTCCCGGGGCAGGTAAGGGAACACAATCCCTGAGAATTGCACAGCGGTTCCAGTTGAAACACATCTCCACCGGCGATATCCTCAGGGAAGAAGTCCGGAGGGAAAGCCTCTGCGGTAAGCTGGCACGGGATTACATGGATAAGGGAATGCTGGTGCCGGACGAAATACTGGTGAACATTCTCAGGAAGGTCGTGGATGAGAACCGTTATGTGAATGGTTTTGTGTTTGACGGATTTCCCAGGACCCTGTTTCAGGCAGAAGAACTGGACCTGATGCTGGCCAAAGAAAAGCTGATGATCAACCTGGTGCTGGAGCTCGAGGTGAATGAGGATGAACTCGTCAACCGCCTGGTTAAAAGGGCAGAGGATCAGGGACGCAGCGACGACAAACCGGAGGTGATCCGCAAAAGACTGGAAACCTATCACAACCAGACCGAACCCCTGCTTCATTATTTTAAAAACCAGGGAAAACTGGTGACCATCCACGGGGTCGGGACAATCGACCACATCTCTGAAATGTTGTACAGGGAGATCGCGCAGTTTCACCCCTGATCCGTATTATGGCTTCCTCAAATTTTGTTGATTATATCAGGGTTTTCTGCCATTCCGGGAAAGGAGGGGCAGGCTCGGTGCATTTTGCAAGAACGAGAGCCAATCCCAGAGGCGGTCCCGACGGTGGTAACGGAGGTCGTGGCGGACATATCATTCTGAAAGGGAATGCCCAGCTGTGGACTTTACTTCATTTGCGCTACACCAAACACCTGCTGGCAGGTGACGGCATTCCCGGAGGCGGTAACCTGATGACAGGTGCCGACGGCAAAGATGTGGTTGTGGAAGTCCCCCTGGGAACCGTCGCCAGGGATGCTGAAAGCGGCGAAGTTGAATGTGAAATCACAGCAGACGGAGAAAGCCGGATCTGGATGTCCGGTGGCCGCGGCGGTATGGGAAACGATCATTTCAAGTCATCCACCATGCAGACACCCCGATTTGCACAACCCGGGGAAGCGGGACTTGAAGGGTGGAAGATACTGGAACTGAAGATACTGGCAGATGTCGGACTGGTAGGCTTCCCAAATGCCGGGAAATCGACCCTGCTTTCAGTTGTTTCTGCGGCAAAACCACAGATTGCTGACTATCCATTCACCACCCTGCGTCCAAATCTGGGCATCGTGGCCTACAGGGATGACCGGTCATTTGTTATGGCCGATATTCCAGGTATTATCGAAGGCGCTCACGAAGGGAAAGGACTGGGGTTGCGCTTCCTCAGGCATATTGAACGCAATGCCGCGCTGCTCTTTATGATCCCGGCTGATACGGCAAACATCCGAAAGGAATATGCCATTCTGCTGAACGAGCTGAAATCCTATAACCCGGAATTGCTTGACAAATCCAGGGTGCTTGCCGTGACCAAGGCAGACCTGCTGGATGATGAGTTGGTGGCGGCAATGAAAAAGGAACTGCCCCCCCGCATTCCGGCTGTGTTTATTTCATCCCATACAGGGAAAGGCATTACGGAATTGAAAGACCTGCTTTGGAAAGCCCTCAACCAGCCACTGCCGGAATGATCCGGAACTGACCGCATGACGGAAGTATTGCAATACCTGAAAGAGATTGATACGCAACTGCTGCTTGAAATCAACGGCTGCCATAACCAATGCTGTGATTTCCTGATGTACTGGTTCAGCAATAAACCGGTGTGGATTCCGCTTTACCTGCTGCTGATCTATCTGGTATTCAGGACGTATGGAAACAAAACCTGGTGGATACTGCTCGGAGCTGCACTGATGATCACCATCGGGGACCAGCTTTCGGTTCATTTATTCAAGAACCAGGTACAGCGCCTCAGACCCTGTCATGAACCGGCCCTTCAGCCCCTGCTTCATTTGGTGAACGGGGAATGCGGCGGAAAGTACGGTTTCGTTTCATCGCATGCCACCAATACGTTCAGCCTGGCTGTATTCCTGTTTGGTTTTTACATCAGACCTTACCCCTGGCTTGCATGGGGCCTGATTGCATGGGCCGCAACTGTTTCCTATTCAAGGATATATCTGGGAGTACACTACCCCGGGGATGTAATTGCGGGGATGCTGTTCGGCAGCCTGACAGGCTTTCTCCTTCGGATAGTGACAATGTGGTTTATCAGTAGCCGTAAGCCCTTCCGCTTATCTCGCGGGGAACCAGCCTGAACACACATACCTCACGGATGGCGGGCATGTTGTACTGAAAATCCCGGCCGGTATACTGCTGCATGATGATATTCATGGCAGCGGTCTTTTCTTCCGGCCCGGTGATCCATTCAACCGTGCCGGCCATCAGCAGGCTGCGGTATTTCATGCTGTAACTGCACGCAACCTCCGGATGCTGGTGGCGGAGTACATAATCCGTGCTGAACCCGATACATACCTGCGGATTATTCCTGAGAATTTCCATTTTCCTGCCTTCACAGGATGAGTGAAGATAAACCGTGCCGTCGCGGTACCCGAAGTTCATCGGTACCAGGTAGGGCATGCCTTCATGATCCACCATGGCAATATGACAAACTTCACATTTCCTGATAATTGCTTCAATTTCTGTCTGGTTGTTGATACTCCTCGGTTTCATGGCTCAGAAGGTAAATTTTTCGTTTAACTTGTCAAGCATTCCTGTGATCAGTGAAAGGATAATGCTGAATGCAAGGGCCCACCAAAATCCGTCAACGCTGAATCCGGGAACCATACGGGTAACCAGATAAATCATAAAGACGTTGATTACCAGCAGGAAAAGTCCCAGGGTAAAAAAAGTGATGGGGATGGTGAGCAGGATCACCACCGGTTTAAGGAAAATATTCAGCAAGGCCAGTACGGCAGCCACAATGATGGCTGTCAGCGGACCGTCGATATGCACCCCGGGTAAAAGGTAGGAGGTGATGATTACGGCCAGTGAGGATACGATCAGCCGGATCAGGAAATTCATAGGCAAATGGTTTCTTGGTACAAACCTACACAAGCTTTCCATTTTACGCAAATCCGGCAGGAATGAAACCGGAAAGCGCTCAGTAGGAGGTCAGGTCAATCCTGTAAATGAAAACAGTGGACATCTTTCCTGCAGGATGGCTGTAATAACTGCGTATTCCGAGTTTCAGGGGGGCAAAAAAGCGGAACAGGTGCAGGTCGAAGAGCAGGTCGGCCCCGCTTGAAACAAAGGGATCGGCCTGGTTTCCGGACCTGAACTGTTGGAGTACATATCCGTAAATGGCAGTGCTCACGCGCTTCAGGTAGAGCAATCCGGGCAGGCTGTAATCGGGGCACCAGAGCGGCAATGCATAGGCAAGGGATGCCGTGAAGGTTTGCTTTCCGCTGCGGCCGCTGAATCCGGGAACCGTCACCAGGTCGGCAAAGCGGTATGTTACCGCTTCCTCACGCTGCTGGAATCCACCCGAGGCCCGTATGTTATGATGTCTGAAAAGACCCGGCAGGTAGATGTTCGCCTGTACCGCAAGGATGGCTGAAGGATCTTCCTCTCCCGGGTAACTGTGCCTGTATTGGAAAATTACCGACTGACCCAGCCTGGGCCCCATGTCCCTTGCACTGTATCTGAGGAGACGCCAGGCGGAGAAGCTGTATTCAAGGCTGTTCAATCCCTTAAGAACAAGTCCGTGCGGGCTGTCATCCGAAGGTTTCAGACTTGTGTGGATATTTCTGACGGAAGGTATGAGCCCGCTCAGGAACTTTCCTCTTGTCAGGTTGAGGGGAAGGCTGATCCCGGTGGTGATTTCCCTTTCCCTGTATGTGAACGGATGAATGTTCCCCTGAAGACTGTAATACCCGGTTCTGTTCCCTTCTTCCCATGCGGCGTCCAGAACGGGATAAAGCCCCCTGTAACCGGCTTTGGTGATCACCCTGCCTTGACCTTCCCCGGGATCAAAACGGTAGCCTGCCGACAGAAACATGGTATTCAGCAGGTTCTGGGAGAACAGGCTGAAACCCGGGTAAAGGCCTGTATTGTCGATATCCACGTACAGGGGCGACCAACTGTGGAACCGGAACAGCTGCTTCCCTTTTCTGTATTTCATTGCCGGCCGTTCCATGGTGAACTCCGGAAAATCAATGGGATGCATCATGCCGGCTTGCTGCAGCCTCTTAATCAGGTAGTTGTGTCTGACAGGATTTTCACTGTTTACGGTTGTTCCTTCCGGCAGATTGAGCACTAAAGGCCGGTATCCGCCGGGCCCGTATGTTGCAAGGATCACTTTCCCGCCGGGGGCATGGGAGGGGTCAGAAACACCGTAGGGGCCCCCGTACAGCAGTTTCAGCTGATCATTTTCGCTGTCGAGGCAGTACAGCTTATTCACCGCATCGTAGCCTGCGATGAAACATATCTTTTCGCCCAGGTAACAGGGATAATCCAGCTCAGTGTGTTCAAAAGCGGTTATATAACGTATCGCTCCCGAGGCAACATCGATTTCAGCCAGTGCCTTGCCCTTGACTGACAGGATGATGGCGATCAGTTTGTTCCCGGAATCATGCAGGTTTGGTTTGATAAAGGTGCAGTTGGAGGGTGCCGGGATGCGCTTGATAAGCTGAAAATCTGCAGTCCGGAGGATCAGGATGGCGGAGTTTCCGTCTGTTCCGGCTTCCACAACCGCCAGCCTGGTTCCGTCCCGGCTGAGCGCGGGTGCAAACCACCTGTTTTTTCCTTTTGATCTGTGCAGTTTGCCCGATTCCAGTTCCAGGATGCACACGGATGTGTATGATCTGTTCTCCCATCTCGGATCAGGGATCAGTTCAACCCAGCATGCAAGGCCGCCGCCATAGGAGACCCTGTCGGGAATGACTTGTCCGGGTGTATGGATCACCCGCTCTTTACCGGAGGTATCGGTACTTACGATACGCGGGATGTCATCCGGACCGGTTCGGAAGGCGATGACGGTTCCGTTTTCACGCAATTCGGGAAAGCGGTAATTCACATAGCTTTCCTCAGTTTCTTCATGTGGCACATGGACGTGTTCCGTGCGCCAGGCACTGTCAAGTTCCTGGATGGCGGCGGTGTAAAGGCCGCTGAATCCATGGCCGGCGAGCCGTTGAAGCTTCCGGTTGAAAGGATTTGGAATTAATGGATTACGACTCACGGCCGCGAGGCCTTCCCGCCAGAATGTCATTCCCCGCTTCGCGGCATGAACTCCCATAATATGATAACCAAGGCAATATTTGTCAGGCACAAAGTCACGGTATGAACCGAAGACGGCCTTGTCATAGGACCAGGGACCCTTTTCGAGAACCTGTGCCCGGAGTTCCATCTCAAATGCGGGCGATCTTCCCCTGCCGCTCCGGCTGAAGCGGGTTTCGGCCAGTACAGCGTCTCCCTCCATGAACCAGGAAGGGACATACAGACCGGTAGCCGCTGCAATGACCTGGTCTCCGAAAAACCGGCTGAGGAAGCCCAGCATATCCTTCCTCAGGAAATCCAGTTGTATGTTGTGCCTTAGCTCATGCAGGGCCAGCTGTTCCAGCCAGTCCTGGGCATAAACGTCCTGGGGACTTACCGGGTAAATTTCCAACCGACGGGGAGCCAGGCTGACCAGGCCGTTGGAAATGGCGGCACGGCTGTGAACAATCACAGGAAGCCTTTTTAAACGACCGGGCTCATAATCTTTGCTGATCAGCGGCAGGCTGTAATGGAGCAAATCCGCCAATCTGCCGGCCTGGCTGAAGTCATGTGGGCAGATCAGGCTGAACGTGTCGGTGCGTATGTGTTTCCACTTCACGGAGGCAGGATCCTGTCCGGTATCGAAGAACTGCGCTTCCGCCGGTTCCTGAAGCAGCATTGCCGGCAACATCAGAAGGAGGATATGGATGGGTGCGGGGAGCTTCATCTGGCAGGATAACAAGCAGGAAAGGTTTTTGTCGGAGCTTACACGGATAAAACCATACCTTTGTCAAAAAAAAATATGTCTTCAAAGTTATTGCCCGCCAAAGTTACAACACATGTCATCCAGGCGATGAAGCAGCGTGGGGAAAAAATTGCCATGCTCACCGCTTACGACTATTCTTTCGCGGTTTTGCTCGATGAAACCGGCATTGAGATCATCCTTGTGGGTGACTCGGCTTCCAATGTGATGGCCGGACACCGCACCACCCTTCCGATAACCCTGAACGAGATGATCTACCATGCCTCATCGGTGGTCAGAGGCGTGAAACGGGCGCTGGTGGTTGTTGACCTGCCTTTCGGAACTTACCAGGGTAATTCGAAGGAAGCCCTGAACTCGGCCATCCGGATCATGAAAGAATCGGGGGCCGATGCTGTGAAAATGGAAGGAGGAAGCGAAGTACTGGAATCAGTCGACCGGATTCTGTCGGCAGGGATCCCGGTCATGGGGCATCTCGGGCTTACACCCCAGTCCATCCATAAATTCGGAACCTATGTGGTAAGAGCCACCACCGAGCAGGAAGCCCAAAAACTGATGGAAGATGCCCGGCTGCTCGAAAAAGCAGGTTGTTTTGCCATCGTCCTTGAAAAGATACCCGCCCAGTTGGGTGCGGCAGTGGCCAAAGATGTCCGGATTCCCATCATTGGTATCGGGGCAGGCAGGGATGTAGACGGCCAGGTTCTGGTTTTGCATGACATGCTTGGGATGAACACCGCCTTTTCGCCCCGCTTTCTACGAAGGTATCATAATCTGAGTGAGGAGATTAAAGGGTCTGTCATTCAATATATTAAAGATATAAAATCGCTTGATTTCCCGAATGAAAGGGAACAATACTGATATCAGCCGTAGGATCCTATACGAGGACAATCACCTGCTTATCGTCAACAAACTGCCATCCGAGATTGTACAGGGCGATCAGACGGGTGACCGCCCCATGAGCGATGAGCTTAAAGAATACCTGAAGGAGAAATACCATAAACCTGGTGATGTTTTTCTGGGAGTTGTACACCGGCTCGACAGGCCGGTAAGCGGGGCGGTGGTCTTTGCACGCACCAGTAAAGGGCTGGCCCGCATGAACAATCTGGTCAGGGACCGGCAGATGAAAAAGATCTATTGGGCGGTGGTCGGCACATGCCCTGATCCTGCCAGCGGAACCTTGTCTCATTATCTTTACAGAAACCAGGAGCAAAACCGTTCGTTTGTTTATGACAAAGAGGTGAAGGACAGCCGGCTCGCTTTGCTTGAATACCGGGTGATATTCAGTTCCGACAGGTATTTCCTGCTGGAGATCGACCTGAGGACAGGGCGCCACCACCAGATCAGGGCGCAACTGGCTGCCATCGGTTCTCCGGTCAGGGGCGATCTGAAATACGGATATCCCAGGAGCAATCCCGATGGTTCTGTCCATCTGCATGCCCGGTCCGTTTATTTCATCCATCCGGTGAGCCATGAAGTTGTCATGGTCAAAGCCGATCCTCCGGAAGATCCCTTGTGGAATCACTTTCTTAATCAATATCGTGAAAGTCATGAACAACAAAAATGATCTGATCGCAACATTTATCAGCCTGCCTGCCGTGGCGTTTGCAGGTGTTTCCTCCGATCCCAAACGTTTCGGGGCCGTGGCATACCGTTCACTCAGGAAAAAAGGCTGGACGCTTTACCCTGTCAATCCGAAAATGCAAACCATCGACGGAGAAGTTTGTTATCAAAGTATCAGTGAAATCCCTTTTCCCGTCAGGGGGGTGCTTTCGATGGTACCCGCTGCGGAAACACTTACAATTGCCAGAGAGTGCAAACAGCGCGGCATTGAATATCTCTGGATACAGCAAAAGTCAGAGAGCAGGGAGGCTCTGGATTATTGCAATGAACAGCAGATCAAGGTGATCGCCAGCGAGTGTATCCTGATGCATTATCCCCCTGTCACTTCCATTCATGCCTTTCACCGCTGGCTGAATCGCATTTTTGGCAGGAAACACTAAATTACGGAAAGATGGTTTTAAACATGATTAAAGAAAGAATCGCGTATCCCCTGACAGAAATGTTCCGGGAATTCATTTCAGGGCAAAGTGCACTTGGCTTTTTACTCATCGTTTGTGCTGCCATCAGCATGGGCCTCGCCAACTCTCCCTGGCAGGAAGGGATGTTTGCTGTCCTGAATTTTCCCCTGCACCTTTCCCTGTCGGAGTTTCATCTGAAATTATCCGTGCTGGGCTGGATCAACGACGGACTGATGAGTGTGTTTTTCTTCCTGATCGGGTTGGAAATAAAGCGGGAGCTGACCAAAGGGGAGCTTTCGTCTTTTGACAGGGCCATCCTTCCGGCCATCGCTGCTTTGGGAGGGATGCTGATCCCTGCATTGATTTTCTTCTCTTTTAACATGGGAAAACCAAGCGCATCAGGCTGGGGTATCCCGATGGCCACAGATATCGCCTTTTCCCTGGGACTATTGTCATTGCTCGGCAAGCGGGTTCCTCTGGCACTGAAAGTGTTGCTGACTGCCATCGCCGTGATCGATGACCTTGGTGCCATCCTGGTGATCGCCGTTTTTTACACAGCGGGTCTGCAGTTTACCTGGATATGGATCTCCCTGGTGCTTCTCCTGGTGCTTTTTGGATTTAACTATTTTAAAGTCAGGCACATGGCTCCCTACATCGTGGGTGGCCTGTTCTTATGGTTCGCCGTACATGAATCGGGGATACATGCCACCATTGCCGGGGTACTGCTTGCCCTGAGTATTCCGTGCACCCTGCCGGGCCGGAAGCATTCCCCTGTTGAACGGCTGGAACACCTGTTGCACAAACCGGTTAATTTTGTCATCATGCCCCTGTTTGCTTTGGCGAATACTGCCATCATCCTTGAAGGAGGCTTTGATGAACTCAGGGATAGTACCCTCGGGATAGGGATCATCCTCGGTTTGTTGATTGGAAAACCACTGGGAATCCTGCTGTTCACGATGCTTACCACGAGAAGCGGCCTGGCTGCCCTGCCGGAAAATATCTCCTGGAGAGATATCACCGGCATGGGTTTCATGGCCGGCATCGGCTTTACGATGTCCATCTTCATCACCTTTCTGGCCTTTAACGACCCGCTGTTTGTAAACCAGTCCAAGATGGCGATCGTAACAGCCAGCGTGCTGGCTGCCCTTTTCGGACTTCTCATCCTCGGATACCGCCGCAAAACATTACCCGGGTAATGCCGGCTCCATGAGATCAGCATCCCGAAATCTTAAATTTAACAGCCGGCAATGGTAAAAATTCATTAGGTTTGGCTTGTTAAATTCCGGACCATGATGATGTTCATTTTTATACTGTACCTGGCTGTGGTCATTGGACTGGCTGTCTGGTCGGCGATGCGTTCAAAAACGAATGATGATTTCATCCTCGGGGGCAGAAAACTCTCGGGAACGGCGCTTGCCTTGTCGGAACGTTCCACCGGAGAGTCGGCCTGGTTGTTGCTGGGGCTTACCGGCGAAGCTTACCTGATCGGTTTGGAAAGCATCTGGGTTGCGATCGGCTGTGTGGCAGGCATCCTGTTCATTTGGATCGTGATGTCGGGAAGGCTTCGGTCGGAGTCGGAACGCACTGGCGCACTGACCATTCCCAGCCTGCTGGCAAGGCGTTTTCCCGGGACAGCCAGACCGATCGGGATACTGTCGGCTGTGATCGTCATTTTCTTTTTTCTATTCTATATCGCAGCCCAGTTCAAAGGGGCCGGGGCCGTATTCGAAAAGACTTTCGGGCTCGGTCCGGTATGGGGAATGATCATCGGTTCCCTCGTCGTAATCATCTATACTTCTTTCGGTGGCTTTATGGCCGTGGTTGCCACAGACGTTTTCCAGTCCGTTCTGATGATCTTTACCCTGATCGTTCTGCCTGTGCTGCTGCTTTTTTTTATGGCTACCCATCATATTGATTTTGTGGCTGGTATGCACGCTATCGACGAGGGATACGGATCCGTCACCCATGCCATGGCCGGGGGAACCCTGGGGCTTGCCATCATCAACGGACTTTGCTGGGCTTTCGGCTATACGGGTCAGCCTCAGCTTCTTTCCAGGATGATGGCCCTTAAAAACCAGGCTGATGTGAAGCGGGCCATCTGGGTTGCAGCCATCTGGACTGTGGTAGCATACTGCGGCGCCATCCTGATTGGCATTGCCGGCCGTGTGATCGTACATTCGGGGCAGATACCCGCACTGACTGAAAGTATGAAAGATGCCGAACAGATCCTGCCCGCCCTTACCATGGTGCTGGTAAACCCGCTCCTCGCCGGGATTTTGTTGTCGGGCGTGGTGTCAGCCATGATGTCCACTGCATCCTCCGAACTGATCATCTGTTCGTCAGCCATGAGCGAGGACATCTACCGCCCGGTAAGTAAAAAGATTAAGACCGACAGGAAAATGATCAGGATCAACAAAATGCTGACCCTTGGTGTGGGCATGGTGGCGTTTATCCTGGTTTTCCTGATGCCTGATACGATCTTTCGTCTGGTGTCATACTCCTGGGCCGGAATTGGTGCCGCTTTCGGACCGGCCCTGTTGCTGATGCTCTTCTGGAAACGATTCTCCAGAGCCGGGGTCTTTGCCTCCCTGATTGCCGGTTCTCTGGGTGCGGTCCTATGGAAGGAATTTGTGTATCCATCCACCCGTATTTCCGAAATTTTTGGCAGCTTTATCATCTCATTTGCGATGGCTGTCTTGTTTTCACTCCTGTATCCGGAAAAGAAACATGCCAGAGGATAATGCTGCGCAACAATACGGGCTGCCGCTGCTGAATTTTCCGCCGGCTGTCTTCCGTTTCGGCCGGAGTGGCAACCTGCCCACCATCTTTGACCCTTTCCGGAAAAAATATGTGGCACTTACCCGCGAAGAGTGGGTCCGCCAGCATACCCTCGCCTATCTGACAGATCACCTGCATTATCCGGCAGGCTTGATCTGTGTGGAGAAAAGCCTCGTATTGAACAGAATGGCAAAACGGGCAGACATCCTGGTATATAACAGCTTGCACCGTCCCGCACTGCTGGTGGAATGCAAGGCCCCTGAAGTTTCCCTGACACAGCCGGTGTTCGAACAGATCGCCAGGTATAACCTGGTGTTCAGGGTATCATTCCTGCTGGTGACCAACGGCATGGATCATTATGTGTTCCACGTCAGTTTTGAAACCGGAAAACTCTCAGTCGCACCGGAAATTCCGCTCTTTGAAGCGCTGGGTTGAAACGATGCAGCTTTGAGTGTAGCCAGGACTGACATAAAAGGGCATGCAAAGAAGATTCATCATCTTACGGAAGTTACCATGCAGATAATACCGCCTGATTTTATACCTTCGCTCCATTGAACAGGGCAATGAAAAAGCTGCTTTTAAACTGCATCACTGCCGCGATGCTGCTTTGTATTCCGGTAACCATGCCCGCACAGGAAGCGCGGGAAGGTATTGAAACTGACAGTCAGGGCAGGTGCCTGGTTTTAAAAGCCAAAGATTCCCATACCGAAACGATAGCCATGAATGTCAGCCGCACTAATGGCCTTTCGCAACTGGTCCCTGTAACGGCTGGTATGCGCTGTTCCAGGATGTTTCCTTTTCATAAACCACCCGATGCAGCGGATTTGAAACGCCAGCCCCGCCTGGTCGATCTCAGCCGCTTCTTCCGGCTTGAAGCCGGGCACAACAGGGCTTTGCCTTTGCTGATCAGCAGGCTGATGGCTACCGGCATGTTCGAATATGTCGAAACTGCTCCCCTGCCCGGGGCTCTGTTCATCCCGGATGATGAAAAGCTCGGATCACAGTACTACCTCGGCAGGATCAGGGCTTATGAAGCCTGGGATCTTTGCGAAGGAGACAGCGGCGTGGTCGTTGGGATCGTGGATTCCGGAACCGACCTGGATCATGAAGATCTGCAGGACAACCTGGCCTATAATTACAATGATCCGGTCGACGGATTTGACAACGACAACGACGGCTTTACCGACAACTTTTACGGATGGGACCTGGGTGAAATGGACTGCGATCCCCAGGTGCTTCCCGGTGGAGGCAATGTGTCACATGGGGTGCACATGTGCGGGATTGCGGCGGCAACCACCAACAATGGCAAAGGCGTGGCAGGAACTTCATTCCGCTGCCGCTTCCTTCCTGTCCGGGTGAATGATGTAAATGATTACTGGACAATGACATACGAAGGGATCGTATATGCCGCCGACCATGGTTGCAAAGTCATCAACTGTTCCTGGGGCGATCCTTTTTCAAAAGGCCGGTATGGGCAGGATATTGTAGATTATGCCACCTTCAACAGGGATGCCCTGGTGGTGGCCGCATGCGGGAACTCCAACAGCGATGTGCCCTTCTATCCTGCTTCCTATGATCATGTCCTGAGTGTGGGGGCAAGCGGTCCGGCCGATGAAAGGATGTACCTCTCCCAAAGTTACGCAAGCAGCTATGGAATACACGTCGACGTATGCGCTCCCGGAAAAGACATTTTCAATACATGGGATTATCCATATTTTTATAAGACGCTGTCCGGAACATCTATGGCCGCTGCCGTCACCAGCGGCGCCGCTGCCCTGGTGCGCGCATATCACCCGCAGTACACGGCTTTGCAAACAGCTGAACTGCTGAGAGTTACAGCCGATGTGATCGATACCCTCCCGGCCAACGCAGGTTTTGAAGGAATGCTCGGTTCAGGCAGGATCAATCTCCTCAGGGCTTTGTCCGATACCTCCAGCCCTTCCGTCAGGGCTCTTGAACCGGTTTTCACCGACATGAACGATTCGGTCTTCACCGCGGGAGATACCGTCAGCCTGCGTGCTACATTCTTTAATTACCTTCATTCCGCTGATAGTATCACCGTGATTTGCAGGGCTTTGTCCCCTCACACCGGGATGCTTGATTCCGTCTTGCTGATCGCCTCCCTTCCCACCCTTACAAGCTTCGAAAACCAGGGAAATCCATTCCGCTTCCTGCTGCAACCTTCACTCCCCCTGAATACTGTCCTGACATTCAGGCTCGAATTCCGGTCAGAGCATTATCATGCGATCCAGTATCTGGAATTGCCCGTGAATAAGGATTATTTGGATGTGACCACCAGCCATATTAAAACCACCATTACCAGCAGGGGCCGCATGGGTTATCAGGATAACTACCATGCACAGGGCCTGGGTTTTTGCTATTGGAGTGATCTGTCAGTTTTGTTTTCCGGGACTTTTATGATCGGGAACAGCTATACAAGGGTGTCGGATGCCGGCATCAATGCCACTGCCACCGGATATGATACGGATTTCCACAGTGTGCTGCCGCAGGCTCCGCTGTCTTCTCCCCTGCAGGCCGACCGGGAATGGCATTGCGTTTTCAATGATGACCCGGCCGGATTGAACAGGCTGAATGTGGAGGTGGAACAAAGGACCCTCCTGTGGGATGGAGAACCGAATGCCGGTTTTGTGGTATATGAAATCATGATCCGGAACCTGGGATTGCAGGATCTGCCAAATCTCTTTGCCGGTTTGTTTTCGGACTGGGATATTGATCCATTCTCTGGCGCCTATGACAGGGTTCTCTGGGATACTGCAGGAAACATGAGTGTGACATATTCGCTGAAAAACGGACCATTTGTCGGGATTGCCGCCCTGAGCCCGGAACCCGTGAAGCATTATGCCTTTGATATGGACGGACAGGACGGCAGTATCTGCATCATGGACGGGTTTACCAGTCAGGAGAAATATGCCGCATTGAAAACCAATCGTTTCCTCGCCGGTGCTGCCCAGAACGGCAATAATGTGGCTGCGATGGTCAGTTACGGACCCTTCTACCTGCAACCAGCGGATTCCCTGAAACTTGCCTTCGCAATGCTGGCTGCTCCTCACCGGCCCGGTCTTTCCGCAGCATTGCAACAGGCAAGGGACAAATACCTGACAGTACCGGGGATTTCCCCGGCAGGGATGCAAACCGGCAATGCTTTTATGCTGTTGCCTAATCCGTCGGATGGTTTTTCACAACTGGTCCCATTGTCGGATTGTCCCGGAAAGGTCAGCCTCACGGTGTGTGATATGCAGGGACAAATCCTGCTTTCCACCGGATTGGAGGGGCTTATCAGAGGAACAGCATGCTGCCGCCTGGACAGCAGGCAGTTTTCCCCGGGATTGTATTTCGTCCTGATCAGGTATGGCGGTAAGCTTACACGACTGAAGTGGATATGCGGAAATTAGAAGCCTGAGGTTGTCAGGTGTTCAACCACGATTTTTACGCCGATCAGGATAAGGATGAGCCCGCCGGCAATTTCCATTCGCGGACCGAAGGTTTTTCCGGTTTTTTTCCCGAAAAGTATCCCAATCATGCTCACCAGGAAGGTTAGTCCTCCGATCATGGCAGATGCCGTCACAATGTGAACATCCAGGGTTCCGAAGCTGATACCCACCATCAGGGCATCGATGCTGGTGGCTATTGCCAGCATCAGTTGCACCCTGATATCCAATGGATTGGAGTTTCTCTTCTGTTCCGGATGTTTCAATCCCTCCACGATCATTTTCATCCCCAGCAAAAACAACAGGCCGAAAGCCACCCAGTGGTCGGCTTCCCGGATGAGGATCGCGATTTCTCTTCCGATCAGCCATCCCAGTGCCGGCATCAGGGCCTGGAAAATCGCGAGAATCAGGGCAATCCTGACTGCCTGGATGAAAGTGAGTGATGAACGCGCAATTCCGCTGCTGACCGAAACGGCAAATGTGTCGAAACACAGTCCCAGCGAGATAAGAAACAGCGTGTAAAGCTCCATTGGCAATAAAAAGGGCAAAAATAAGCGATTGAGGCTACCTGACCTGTCAATTGTGTTATTTTTGTGTGGTATTCCGGACTGCAAACCTTTTTTGCCGCATTGCAGTTTGCCGGTGCCTGTTTGAGTATGAAAGCTGAAAAACTACAGGAATGGATTTAAAACAGCGCTTGAATCTCCGGGTCAAAACACTTGACAAGCTGGTGCCTGATCCTGCCCTCCACAGGCTTGCAGTGCATTTTTTCCCTCACGGCATGGCGATGTTGTGGATGGGGAAGGAGGACAGAAAACCTCTGGCATTCCAGGTGTCGGATGCAGCACATGACCTGGATCTCAGCAGCGATGATGTAATCAGGGATCTGATCCGTTTCCTGCAATCATCGCATCCCTGGTTCACCAATACAAGCGTTCCGGTGACCGCACTGGTCCCCGGCAGCGGCATTAGCCTGGTTCCCGAACCATTGTACGACAGCTTCATGCGTGAGAAACTCACAGCCCTGAGCCTGATGCCGGGTGATGGAGAAACCCTTGCAGCCGAAAAACTGACACATGCACCTGTGTATGCTGTTTTTACCTTGCCATGGAGCTGGAATCAGCAGTTCAGGACGCATTTTCTCGATCATACCCTCGTACACGAGGATTTTCACTGGATCAATGCCACGCATGGCAAAGGAAAAGCAGCGGTTACAGCGGGTGACCGTGGAATCATGCTGCGTTTTCCGGGCCGTGTGAAGATATTGCTGATACATGACGGTAAACCCGCTGCTTTTAATACCTATGGTGCACAGTCGCCTGAAGACTGCCTTTACTGGCTCCTTCTGCTGACTGAACAATCCGGAATGAAGCCTGCGGAAACGGAAGTGGAGGTCGTCTGCAATGAAAGCGATGAGTCTTCGCTGCTTTCGTTGTTCCGGAATTATTTTCCGGTCGTTAACCAGGCCGACCGGATTTTTCCAGGGAGAAATATCAGCCTGTTCAAGGGTGTCCGGACTGCAGACTGGTTTCAACTGCTAAGCATGGTGATATGAGAATCATCCTTGGATCGCACCGGGGGAAAAGGTTGTATCCCCCTGCAGGACTTCCGGTCAGGCCAACCACTGACATGGCCAAGGAGAGCCTTTTCAATATCCTGTGGAATTATGTTGATTTTGAGGAGGTTCGTGTTCTGGATCTCTTCGCGGGAACTGGTAATATCAGCCTGGAGTTTGCCTCGAGGGGTGCAAAGGAAGTGGTAACAGTGGAATCGCATGCCAGGTGTCACAACTACATACGTGAAACAGCGGCGGCGCTCGGCTTTTCAAACCTCAGGGCTGTCAGGGCCGATGTGTTCGTTTTCCTGAAACACGCCATCCTTCCGTTTGATATCATTTTTGCCGATCCGCCTTATGAAATGAAGGAAATCAGCCTGCTGCCGGGGCTTATCCTCGGCGGAGAATGGCTTAGCCCGGGGGGCTTCCTGATACTGGAACACGGAAAAAAGCAGGATTTTTCAGCCATTCCCGGCTTTTCAGAAACCCGCAGGTACGGAAAAGTGCACTTCACATTTTTCAGGCAGCAGGCTCAGTGATTCAGAATATAGTCGAATACTGAGGTGATCCGGGTTCCGGCCTGCAGGGCCGGGTACTGGTATATCTTCCCTTCCGGATCGATCAGTACATACAAGGGATAGCTGTATGCCTGGTAGTCGTGGACGATTTCGAAAGAATCTGCAAGGAACATGACAGGCCAGCGGATGAATTTGTGGGTACGGATAAAATTGTGGTATACGGCTTCGTTCTCATCGCAGCAAACATTCAGGATCACGAGTTTTTCCCCGTATTTGTCGAGGTAATGACTTCCAGCCTTCAGTTCTGCCAGGCAGGATTCGCACCAGGTGGTGAAGAACCCGAGGTAAATCCACTTGCCCGGGTAGTCCGACAAGCTGATCTCGGTGCCGGCCTGATCGGTCAGGGAAAACACCGGGGCTGCCGTGCCCTTCGACAGTTGGGTCAGTTTATGAAGCATATTCCCTGCCATCACGCGGTGTTCGGGAAACTTGCTTACCTGGTGTATCCGGTTGAGCAGGTAGCGTACGTTTTCCTGATTGTAAGCGGGATCGTGATAGAATGCTCCCAATCCCATGATAAGAACCAGTTCCCTGATCCTTTCGTTTCTGAGCAGGCTGTCTTTGCCAAGGCTGTCGGTGAGGGCAGCCAGGCTTTTCAACTCATTGACGGGGACAAGAAGGTCTCCGGGCTTCAGACTGGCAGTTTTCTGGCTGAGATACGAGGAGAAGAAATCACTGAAGAATTCCATGTAAGCCGGGTTGTTGTAAAGAACCGGTCTGTTTTTAAGGTATCTGTCAAAGATCACCGCATCCGGCCAGCGATGTACCATCCCCTCCAGCCCTGCCATCATATAATACATATAATTTCCCGTAAAATCAGTTTTACCGGCATTAAACCTGCCCTCCGACACAGCACTGATGCTGTCGAACAGACCCTTTGCCCTGGAGCTGATAAGCGTGCCTGCATGTTTTGCCAGGAAAGCGGAATACATACTGTCGAAGGCAAGGATGAAGCTGTTGGGATCCCGGTCTGGCAGGCTGGTAAAGGTTACAGGGAGCACCTGCGCTGTGGCGGGAAGGATGGCATCATCCCGGTTGAGGCTGTCATCCCCGACCTGGCAATGATAATGCATGCCGGGTATGGCGATGAAGTAAAACCTCCGCAGGCCGATCGACAGGCAGACTTGCTGGGTGTCGCGCAGTTCAGCCTGCATGTTGAAGGAACCCTTATTGTCGATGAGGGCTGCGGCAATGATCACTTCACGGCGCGTCAACAGGTCTTCGGATGCACTTAATCTGATGATCCTGTCGCGGAATATATTTGAATGTCCTTCAATGACGGTGGTCTGTGCGATGAGGCCGGTGAAGGCCGGAATCATCAGGGCTGTTAACAGTCTTCTGATCAGGACTTTATAGATGATCATGCAATTCCCTGGTTATTTGAGTGTAAGTCCTTTGGGGATAAAGGCGGAAGGATCGCCCCCGTTCCTGATGATCTCCCTCACAAGGGTGGCGTTAATGGCGATGTGTTCCGGTGCTGCCAGGAAAAACACGGTTTCTACGGAAGGTTGCAGCATACGGTTGGTCAGACCGATATGTCTCTCATATTCGAAATCCTGGGCAGACCGTAATCCCCTGATGATGAACGAGGCTCTCCGTTCCCTGCAGTAATCAACGGTAAGCCCTGTATAGGTTTCGATCTTGACAGCGGGACTGTCGCTGAATACCTGGCTGAGCCACTGCAGTCTTTTTTCCAGAGGGAAGTAAGCGGATTTGGTGCTGTTTTCCCCGATGGCTACCAGAATCTGATCGAATAACAGCAGGCCCTTCCTTACGATGGCTTCATGACCCCTGGTCACCGGGTCGAAAGTGCCTGGAAATACAGCGATTCTGTTCATGTTCGGCGATTTTGACAAAAATACTGAATAATCGGCTATTTTTACCCGCGATTTGCACGAAATCATCCATGTGGCACATCTATGGCACCGGCTTTTCATCGCTTACACGCTAAACTCTGGTATCTGTGCTTTATTGTACTGCTCAATATCAGCTTTGCCATTACGGGATTGCTGCGTTTGATCGTGCCCTTGTTCCCGCCGTGCCGGAACAGGAAAGATCTGATTCTTTTTCCTTACGCATTTGCCGGTTCCGACGGATACGTCAGGAGGTTTGAGGAGTATATCCCATACCTGGAGCGGGAAGGCAGGACATTCAGCATTTGCACCACATATACCGATGAATATGCACGAAAGATGCTGGCGGCAGGGGAGCGGACCAGATACCGGTTTTACCTGCGCCTTTACTGGAAACGCCTCCGCCAGGTGATGTCTGCAGGGAAGTACCGGGCTGCCTTCATTCAGAGGGGATTGTTCCCGGTATATTTCGACCTGCGGACTCCGCATCTGGAAGCACTGCTGAGAAAGCTTAACAGCCATATCACCATTGACTTCTGGGACGCAGTCTTCGACCGTCAGGAGGTACTGGTGACAAGAACCATCCGTTTTGCAGATCAGCTTTCCCTGTCAAACGGATTTATCGACTCCTGGTTTTCCCGGTTCACAGGAAGGAGAATCATGTGGAAGATTGCCGTGAACCTGGAACGGTACTGTCTGAAGGATGATTATTCCCTGCATAAACCCGCACGCCTGGTTTGGACCGGTCTTCCGCATAACCTGAAAAACCTGGCTGGCTTTCTGCCGGTGCTGGCCGGAATTGCCGGAAGCCGTCCCCTCATCCTGGTGATCATCAGCCAGCAGCCGGTTAGTTGCGAAGGCCTCACCATTGAGCATCACCCCTGGAATGCTGTAACGTTCTTTCAGTTACTTCAGTCGGCCGATATCGGTTTGTACCCGGAATACAATACCGTGGTGGCCAGAGGAAAATCAGCCATGAAAGTGATGGATTACCTGGCCACCGGCCTGCCCATGATCGGGGTACCCTTCGGACTGCCTCCGGAGGTCACTGACGGGAAGGAACTGTTGATAGCGGACGATCCGGCAGCATGGCGTAATCAGATAATCAGGCTGCTGGATGACCGTGAACTCAGGGAACAGCTGGGGAGGAACGGCAGAAAAATGATGGAGGAGAACTATTCCCTGGATGCCTCGTATGAGGTATTCAGGAGCTTCGCTTTTAGTAAGGATACAACGGCATGTGCGGAATAGCTGGAATCATTGGAAATGGCGGGCAGGCCATGCTGCAGACGCGTCTGGAAAAGATGACGGGGGTTCTTGCACACAGGGGCCCGGACGGGGAAGGACACTGGTACAGTGACGATCAGCGTGTGGCTCTTGGCCACAGAAGGCTGGCCGTGATCGACCTTTCTGAAGCCGCTGCCCAACCCATGCAATTTCTGGATCGCTTCACCATAACCCTTAACGGGGAAATATACAACTATCCGGAGCTGCGTGAGAAACTCGAAAAGAAAGGTTTCCGCTTTCAAACAGCCTCCGATACCGAAGTGCTCCTGGCCATGTATGCCGCTTATGGGGAAGATTGCCTTTCCCACCTTGACGGTATGTTTGCTTTTGCTATTTACGACCGTCTGGAAAAGCGGCTCTTTTGCGCCAGGGACAGGTTTGGGGAGAAACCGTTTTATTACTGTGTTCCCGAACCCGGCGCTTTGATGTTTGCTTCCGAAACCAAAGCCCTTTTTGCGGCCGGTCAGCCCTTTCAGGAGAACCTGCGCATGATTTACTATTACCTCGCTTACGGGGTGGTCGAAAATCCTTACGATAAATCGGAAACCTTTTTCGAAGGGGTGTTTTCCCTGCCGGCTGCCCATTGGCTGTGTGTCGACGGTAACGGTAATCTCACTGTAAGAAAATGGTGGCAACTGGAATGCAGGCCTGACCCCGGCATTACCTCCGGGGCTGCTGCAGCACGGATCAGGGAATTGTTGACGGAGTCCGTCAAAAGAAGGCTCAGAGCTGATGTACCCGTGGGGTCGAGCCTGTCGGGCGGCATCGATTCCTCCTCCATCGTAAGCGTGATCGATGACCTGCTGGGAAAAGGATCCGCAAACCAGTCCTGCTTCTCAGCCCGCTTCGACGATCCCCTTAAGGATGAAGGCAGGTATATCGCGCTGCTCACAAAACAACTCGGCATACAGGCTTATGATACCTGGGTCAATGTCGATAGCTTTACCAGGGATCTCGATAAGATGATGTGGTACCAGGAAGAACCCATGGGAGGTCCCAGTCCTGTCGCCCAGTGGGAAGTGATGAAACTCGCCGCCTCAAAGAAGGTTACCGTTTTACTCGACGGCCAGGGAGCGGATGAGGTCTTTGCCGGCTATCTCCATTATTTCAGACCTTACCTGACGGAATGCTACCACAGGAATAAACATCAGTTCAGGGAAGAAAAAACAGCATTCCTCCGCCGCCACCCGGATGTCTTTCAAACCGGACTGAAATTCAGGCTTGAAGCTGAAATACCCGGGATACTCAGATCATTCGGCCGGATCAGGCGCAGATTTACCACACCTGATTATCTCCGGGATCTTCATCCTGATTTTGCAGGAAATTATGCCACTTTGCCGCCACCCTTCTCTTCTTTTCGCAGCCTGAACGAAACCCTGCATTATGCAACCACGGTTTACGGACTCGGGAAACTGCTCAAACTGGCCGACCGCAATGCCATGGCCTTTGCCAGGGAAGTCCGCCTGCCTTTCCTGTACCACGAACTGGTTGAATATGTGTTTACCCTTCCGGCTGACCTTAAATTACACCAGGGCTGGTCAAAATGGATATTGCGGCTTGCCACGCAGGAGTTCCTCCCCCGGGAAATCTGCTGGCGGCCTGATAAACTCGGATATGAACCCCCGGCCGGAAAATGGCTTGCCCGTCCTCAGGTGAAGGTCATGATCACAGAAGCCTGCAGTGGTCTTGAGAAAATGCAGCTCCTTAAAAAGCGCGGCCCGGGGAAAGACTGGCATTACTGGAATCTCTATAGTTTTCTTACTGTATTCAAAAACCAAATTCTTGCAATTCAATGATGGAACCTGAATCAAAGAATATCCTGGTACTGGCGCCGCATACCGACGATGGTGAATTCGGATGCGGTGCTTCCATGGCCAAATGGATAGAACAGGGATACCGCCTGATTTATGCTGCATTCTCTTCATGCCGTTCCGTAGTTCCTGAAGGATTTCCGTCCGATATCCTGGTGAAGGAAGTACAACAGGCTACGAACCTCATGGGAATCAAAGATTTGCTGCTTTTCGACTATGAGGTAAGGGTTTTTTCCTCCAAACGTCAGGAAATCCTGGATGATATGGTAAAACTGGCCAGGGAATATCAGCCATCGCTGGTGCTGACCCCGGCTTCAACCGATATCCATCAGGACCATGTCGTTATTCATTCCGAGAGCCTGAGAGCATTCAAGTATAACCGCCTGCTGGGGTATGAACTGCCCTGGAACACCACAGTGATGACCACCTCCTGTTTCAGCGCCGTGGAGGAAAGACATATCCTGAAAAAAACAGAAGCCATCCTCTCATATCAATCACAGGCTTTCAGGCATTATTACTCGGCGGAATTCATCCGCTCGCTGGCCTATACCAGAGGCACACAGGCCGGAACAAAATATGCGGAAGCCTTTGAGGTGATCCGCTGGTTGATTTAACAAATCTGCATATGACCGTTGCTGTCCTGCTCGATAATCCTTTTACCAACGACCGCCGGGTGCTCAGGGAAGTGGAAACCCTCGCGGAAGAAGGCTGGGAAGTTCTTGTTTACTGTGTAAAGGACAGTCGTTTACCATTGCAGGAAACTCCCGGTAAATACCGGATTATCAGAATCTTCGGGAATGATATCTATGACATGAAGAAGACCCGGCGGCTGGGTCGCTATTGTCCTGTTATCCTGGAAAATACGCCTGCTGTGGTACATTGTCACGACCAGCATATGCTGCAACTGGGGAAAATGCTGAAAAAAAGAAATCCCGGACTCATCCTGGTTTATGATTCTCACGAACTTTTCCATGCATGGCCTTTAAATCTCAGCCGGTTCAACGATCCGTTCCTGTTTCTGAAATCATGGGCGGTCAGAAAACTGCAGGTTATCAGGGAAAAAAGAAATGCGCGCTTCGCCGACGCTTTTATTACCGTGAACGCCGGAATTGCGGAAATTTTATTTCGTTATTTCGGGAAACGGCATCATCCGGTCGTGCTCCGCAATACCCCTGCCTTGCAGGATTATACTCCGCGGCCGGATTATTTCCGGTCTTTGTACGGACTGGATCCGGACTGCAGGATACTGGTATTTATCGGCTCTGCAGTCTATATGAAAACCCTTAACCTGGAGCAGGTGATCCGCGAAACAGACGGAATGGCGCACATTGCACTGCTCATCATTGCAGGTGAACAGGGCGGCAAAGCTGATCTGCAGCATTGGGTCCGGTCACAGGGGTACCGGCATGTGTTCTTTCATCCGAAACTGGAACCCGAAGCGATCGGAGATGCCCTGGCATCCTGTGATGTGGGCCTGGTTCCGACCTGGAACAAAAAAGACCTGTCTTACTGGTATGCGCTGGATAACAAGCTTTTCGAATATATTATGTCGGGAATACCGGTGCTGGCAACTGCCCAGCCTGAGTACAGGGCAATCGTGGAGACATACCGGGTCGGCCTGTGTGTTGATCCTGACAGGCCCGGGGATTATGCCAGGGGCCTCAGCCATATTCTGGATAATTATGAATATTATATGGAACCCCTGCGGCATGCCAGGCAAGACCTGAACTGGGCTAATGAGAAAGAGAAACTGACGGGATTGTACCGGCAATTCAGAACGCGATGATCACACTCGCCATCCATCAGCCGAATTACCTGCCCTGGCTCGGATATTTCCATAAGATATGTCATTGCGACTGCTTTGTGCTGCTCGATGATGTGCCTTTCCAGCAGGGAAATGCACGTTCCCTCACCAGCAGGGCCAGGATCGCCGGAGCCAACGGTCCTTTCTGGATTACGGTCCCGGTGAAACACGGCGGAACCCAGCTTCCGGTTTGCGATACCATGATCGTTGACGATAACAGGTGGAAAAAGAAACATCTCCGCGCTCTGGAACATTCTTACGCTAAAACCCCGTATTTCAATGAGATCTATGCACTCCTTCAGCCAGTGCTTGAAAAGGAGGAACATGCGCTGTCAGTGCTGAATACCGCGCTCATCAGACTCATCTGCGAATGGCTTGAAATCCCTGCGTCCTTTATCCTTTCTTCATCGCTCGGCCTTGAAGGATATCACCGGAATGATAAAATTATCGCCATCTGCCGCAAACTGGGAGCCGGAAGCTACCTTTCGGGTGCAGGAGCCAGGAAGTACCAGGATGAATCATTGTTTGAGGAGGCCGGGATTGCCCTTCGGTATATGGATTTCAACCACCCGCCTTACCGGAGGGGAGGACAGGAGTTTTATCCCGGGCTCAGTATCGCCGATGCCCTTTTCCATTGCGGAAAGGAGGTTAAAACCCTTATCAGTTGCAGACAATGAACGGGAAATATATATTTCGTGAGAATGAAGGCAATCCGGCGGATTCTGCCGCCTGGAACGCATGCTGCCTCGCCTGTTCAAATCTTCATCAGAGTACCTTCTTTGACCAGGTACAGGCTTTTTTCGGCCAGCTTCCCGTTTACCTCGGGATTTGGAGGGATGATGTCCTGCTTGGCGGAGTGAAACATTATGTGTATCAACCGCACCGCTTCCGTTTGTTGCTGAAGCCCTTCGGCGGGTACGTCCTGCAGGCGGGTGAGGCAATTGTCTCTGCCGGTGAGTGGCGGGGCGATATCACTGCAGCTTTGAACACGGCTACTGAAGCCATGCTGCATAAACAAAAGCCCATGTTCTTCCGGTCATATGGTTATTACGATGATCCCGGCCTGCTGATGGCCCCGGCCGGTTCAAAAACCATCGAAACCTTCCGGTTTGGAAATGCATGGATAGATCTCAGGAAGGATGAAGCAGCATTGTGGAAGGGGCTTCATGAACATCATCAGCGACAGATCAGAAAGGCGGAAAAAGGCGGGCTGGTCTTCACGGATGATGGTGATGACGGCTTGCTGAACCGTTTGCTTGGAGCGTCCTACCGGACACATCCGCAACAACAGCCCAACCCCGGCTTTGTGAGCCATGCATACCGCTGTCTGGCAGCCGGCGGGATGGCCAGGATCTTTGTGGTTTCTGACAGATCGGAACCCTTGTCGGCCGCTTGTGTGACAAACTTCGGCACTGCTGCTACCTACGCTTTCGGAGGAAGTGCAGGTAACAAAGCAGGAGCAGCCCATTACCTGCACTGGAGGGTGGCCTGCTTGCTGAGGCAGGAAGGCTTCCACCGGTATTACCTCGGACAAGTGTCGGCCGACGAGGCCGGAAACGACAAATTCGCCTCGGGTATCAGCCCCTTTAAAAGAAGGTTTGGTACAAGCGAGACGGTCAATTTCAGGAAAACCCATATCTTTAAGCCCGTTTCAACCAACATATGGAATCAACTGACCAGATTGACAGGCAAAAGGTGATCGCGGAATTCGACAGGAGGGCATCGGTTCACGGAAATATGAATGCTGTCCTTGATGCAGGAACTTCTGAAGAGATCGGACGCTTAAACCTTCTGCGCAATGAAATGACCAGACAAAGCCTGATGAGCCTGCTGCAAGCCGGTAAGAAGGACGATATCCTCGATTTTGGGTGCGGTATGGGACGCCTGTCGCATCATGTGGCAAAAAAAGCCCGTAGCGTTGCGGGATTCGACCCCAGCAGCGAAATGATCAGGGTTGCCAGAGAAAAATATGGTGCACAGCCAAACCTCTCCTTCAGTCATCCCATTGAGGCATCCCTGCCTGATGCCCGGGCTTGCTTCGATAAAATATTCAGTGTCTGGGTGCTCCAGCATATCGGCGATCAGGAACTTGAAACCCTGCTCAGGCAATTTGCACGGCTACTCAAACCCGGAGGGAAAGTCGTGATCCTGGAACAAACCAGGCAGTCGCGGCTCGTCCTGTCTGATATCCATATTCACAGAACCCGTGAAGAATATATCAGCCTGTTCAGATCCGCTGGATTTACCTGCGTGAAATCAAAGCAGGTAATGCGTATCCCTTCCTATGCCAACTGGATCTACGGAAAACTCCGCTGCAGCCTCAGATGTTGCCTGAAAGTCCTGTGCCTCATCGAAAAAATCAGCATGCAGTACCGCACAGACAGAATCCAATACCATACCAGCGGGATGATCTTCGTGTCTGACAGCAACCCTGGCCCCCATGACTGAACCCCGCCTGTTATCGGAATGTTGCAGCTACCGCCCTGAAACAGTCAGGATGTGGTCGGCATATGTCTTTTCTCTTGAAGCGGACGGGACATTGACTTTACTGCCTGCCGATAATCATGCGGCCGCATATCCCCTTGCTTTTAATAAAGAAACCGGCGAAATAGTGACCGGTAAATTAAATTTCTTTAACAGGATTTTATTTGACGAAATCCGTCATGTCCAAAATCCCGCAACTGCTGATATTCTCTGGAAACCTTATCAGCCTATGCATTCCGGATGTATAGTCATTAACCTGCTGGATCAGTGTTACGGACATGCACTGCTGAAAATGTTCAACCTTGCGGAAATATACAGAAAATACGGCGAACACTACGATCTTTGCGTAATTACAAATCCTTCCCTTTCTGTATTTATTCCGGATGAAAAATTTGCCGTTATCGAAATTAAAAAAAGCTATCCGGAATTGCTGCAGCTTTGGAATCTTGAATCAATACTTTCAACACTCAGCAAGCAATACAGTGATATTGAAATTGCAGTTTTAAATACGTATTATTTGCACTTTTCAAATAAGGAATTAATCAGTTTTTTTAAACTGGAAAAATTTGCAGAATTAACGGCAGGCAGAAATCGCGTAACCTTTGTATGCCGTGCTGATCCATACAGGAAGTGGGGCGGAAAATTGCAGAAAAGAAATATTGTCCGCTATTTAAAATTTATTTCGGAATTTTTTACCAACGACATTGAATATACCCTGATAGGAGACAGGGACCATGTAAAATACCCCAAATGGATTAATGACAGGAGATGCACAGTATATAACGCTGATACGGAATCTGAATATGCGGGAATCCTGGGAAGCAGTGTCATTACAGCGGGTGTTCACGGTTCCCATCTGATCATGGCCTCATTGCTTTCAAGCATGCTGGTGCATCTGGTGCCACCCTGGAAAATGCATAATACCGGTGAAGATACTGTAAATACCCTGGAGTCGTCCTATATTCAACAACATACAGACCTTAATCTTCATCCGGGCATGGCCGGCTTTTGGGCATTTTCCCGGAAAGCGGCGCGAACGACACTTTATCGTTTCGCTGCCATGGCCGAGAAACAATATAAAGTCATGGTTTTCGAAACTCCTGCCGGTGGTCAGGTCCTTTCACAGGATGCCTTTATCAGCAGGGAATTTCCTGCATTCAGATATCAACTGTTCAGGGATTTCCGCATCAGCCATGAGAAGCGTCACCTCAGGCTGATGAAACTGATGCGAATGCTTGGGTTGACATGAAAACAATACTGATCCTGGCATATGATTTTCCTCCCTTGCGGTCGGCGGGCGCACAGCGTCCTGCATCATGGTACCGCAAGCTGCATGATTCGGGTTGGTACCCGCTCGTCGTTACCCGGCAGTGGGATCCTGATTCTGAAAAACCTGAAGGCTTTGTAAGATCCAGCAATGTCAGAGTCCGGACAGTGGAAAACAATCCCGGAGGAAGCGTGATCAGGGTGCCTTACAGTGCGAATCTCCGCGACAGGATGATCCTGAAATTTGGTCTGAAAAAATTCAGATTTTTCAGACGTATCCTGAGTTTCATTATTTCGATGCTGCGCTTTTATCTTCCGTGTGCCGATCCCTCGCGTGAAATCTTCCGTGCCGCAGCCGCCTGCCTGGATGAAAACCCGGTTGGTCTCATCCTTGCCACGGGTGAACCCTTTATCCTGTTTAAGTATGCTTATAAACTCTCCCGGAAATATAAAATCCCTTATCTGCTGGATTACAGGGATGCATGGAATACCGGCGGAAAAACAGACGGCAGCTTCTTTGGGAATATCATCCAGTTTTATCTTTTGTTCTGGCTGGAACGGAAATATTTCCGGAATGCTGTCCATATCATCACTCCTGCCCAATGCTATGCGGAAAACCTGCGTAAAATATCTTCAGAACCTCCGGTATCCGTCATTATGAATGGGTTTCATGCCGGGCATCTTCCTCCCGAAACGCCGGCAGCAACGGATGTCTTCACGCTCATTTATTCCGGGAAGCTTTATCCCTGGCAACCGCTCGAAGGATTCCTGGCGGTGCTCGACAAATGGCTTGAGGAAAATAAGATCAGCGATTTCAGGATGCTTTTTATCGGAACGGATACCGGTGCATCTGTAATCAGGCGTTTCCGTGAGTGTAAGGCCTTCGGCAGGGATCAGATACAGTTCACAGGCAGGTTGGATTATCCTGCGTATATCGGTCTGTTGCACACCGCACACCTTTTGTTGCTGCTGTCAAAGCCCGGCCATGCATGGCTCAACGCCAAGCTCTTCGACTACATGGCTGCACGCAGAAGGGTGCTCATGTACCTTGGGGGAGAAGGCGAAATGGAAACGATCGTCCGGTCAACGGGAACCGGTATCGTCGCAGGAGATGAGGCTGAAGCGGTTGCAACCCTCGAATCCTGTTACCGGGACTACCTTGCAAACGCACAGATACGGACACAGCCGGCAAATATTGATCAATACAGCAGGGAACGGCAATGTGCCCTGCTTGCGGAAATCCTTGATAAATGTGTGGGATAGCGGGATATATTGATCACGGCGGGCATATGGACCGGGAACGGTTCCGGCAGGCGGTGGATTTGCTTTTGCACCGAGGCCCCGATGCCGGAGGCTTTTATTTCGGCCGGAACTATGGTCTGGGTCACCGGCGGCTCAGTATTATCGATCTTTCCGAAGCCGCGAACCAGCCGATGTTATCCCGCTCCGGACTGTATGCGGTGGTATACAACGGGGAAATATACAACTTCAGGGAGATCGCAGCCGCTGAAGCCGGGAATTACCGGACCCGTTCGGATACGGAAGTGTTGCTGGAAGAGTTTGAAAAATCGGGACCCCGGTCCATCAGCAGCTTTAATGGCATGTTTGCAGCGGCAGTGGTGGATACTCATCAGGGTAAGATGACGCTTTTTCGCGACAGACTTGGGATTAAGCCATTGTATTATGTTTTATCGGGCGGGTTGTTTTTGTTCGCATCCGAACTGAAAACCCTGTTCGCGCTTCTTGCGGATCAGCCGCTGCATCTCGACAGGGAAGCGGTTCATGCTTACCTGAGGATGGGTTTTATTCCGGAACCCCTTACCGTATGCAGCGAAATCAGGCAGGTCAGGGCCGGCCATTACCTTGAGACCGATGGTTTAACCGTGCTCGAAGTACCATACTGGGAACCGGAAAAAATGCTGACGGCCCGGACCCTTGAAGACCCGGTGGAAGCAGCACATCAGCTGCATGAACTGCTGAAGGAATCCGTCCGCTACCGGCTGGTCTCCGATGTACCTTTCGGGACTTTCCTCAGCGGGGGTGTTGACTCCAGCCTGGTAACCGCCATCGCTGCAGGGATATCTTCTGAACTGAAGACCTTTACCATCGGCTTCACTGACCCTGTGAAGGATGAAAGCCGCTATGCCCGGGAAGTGGCTTCCCGCCTTGGAAGCCGGCATACCGAGCTCATCATCAGCGAGCAGGAAGCCCTGACATCCATGGAGAAAGCCATGGATTTGTTCGACCAGCCTTTTGCAGATTCCTCTGCCCTGCCCACCCTGCTGGTTTCGCAGCTGGCCGCGGCACACGTGAAGATGGTCCTCAGCGGCGACGGGGGGGATGAGCTGTTCCACGGCTATGGAGCTTACCGTTGGGCCGCAAGACTTCACAATCCCATATGGCGGTTGCTCGGTCCCGGTCTCTCTCCCCTGCTCAGCCTCGGAAATGCACGATACAGACGTGCCGGCAAAATGTTGTCCGAAACACGGCCGGATGGCATACAGCTTCATATATTCTCCCAGGAACAATACCTGTTCACCGCCAAAGAATCCCATGCGCTGCTGCAACCGGAGTTCAGGATGAACCCGGTATATCCGCCCTGTAATGAAGCCATGCCTCGACCGCTGACTCCACCGGAACTCCAGGCGCTTTGGGATATCCGCTGCTATCTGAAGGATGACCTGCTGGTGAAGACTGACCGGACCAGCATGTCGGCATCCCTGGAATGCCGGCTGCCCCTGCTCGATCACCGTATCGTGAGCTGGGCGCTGAACCTTCATCCCTCACTCAAAACCCGCGAAGGACAAACCAAAAGCATCCTGCGTTCCATCCTGTCACAGTATTTGCCGGTGGAACTTTTTCAGAGACCGAAACAGGGGTTCTCCGTCCCGCTTTCATCCTGGCTGAAAGGCCCCCTGCATTACCTGCTGGATGAATATTTGGATGAAAACCGCGTGAGAAATGAAAATATCCTTAATTTTGAACGGGTGAGCGCGCTGCGGAAACTTTATGAAAGTAAAGCAAAAAACGATTTTCTGTACAACAGGATATGGGCGGTGATCATTTTGCGTAAAAACCTGGCACAACTTAAACTGAACCGATGAGTTCATCTTCCGTGAAAATCGTATGGGTTGTTGCTCCCGTCTTTAACGACTGGGATTCTTTTTCATTTTTATTGAAGGATCTTGTAAAAATGGCTGCCGGCCTGCCCGGAATCCGGTTCTTCTACCTTGCAGTGGATGATGCTTCAAGCATCCCGCCTCCCGGCGACAGTTTCCCATGCCCGCTTACCCTGCTCAGACTCAGGCGGAACCTGGGACATCAGCGGGCCATCAGTGTGGGATTATCATGGCTGCACGAATATCACAAAGAAGCGGATTGCACCATTGTGATGGATGCAGACGGGGAAGATGATCCTGCCGCTATCCCCGCGATCATTGCCGAACATGAAAAGAACGGGAAACGGATCGTCTTCGCCTCAAGGAAAAAGCGAATGGAATCTGCCACTTTCAGGATAGCGTATTTCTGGTATAAGCTGTTTTTCAGGGTGCTGACCGGCCACAGGATTTCCTTCGGGAATTTCAGCCTGATTCCTGCTTCACTGCTGCCCGGCGTAGTGAATGTGTCAGAAATCTGGAATCATTATTCAGGCGGGATCATGAAAGCAGGCCTGCCGATCTCCACCGTTCCGCTGAACAGAAAACAAAGGTACTGCGGCAAGTCCCGAATGAATACACAGGCACTGGTACTGCACGGGCTCCGCTCCGTTTCCGTTTATCTCGACCGTGTGGCTGCCAGGCTGATCCTGTTTTTCCTGGCCATGGCTGCCTTGTTTGGCCTGGGGATCATCGTTGTGCTGTATTTCAGGTTTTTTACCGATCTTGCCATTCCCGGCTGGGCGACCACCGCACTTTCCGGCCTGCTGATCCTCCTTTTCCAGGCCTTGATCGGAACCCTTTTCCTGACTTTCGTCGTGCTTGCCCAGAATACACAGCGGCTGGTAATCCCGGCCATTCACTATAAAGATTACCTGGATGCCGTTGAGAACCTTCCTACCGAAAAGACTTCACAGGATTGACAGCATCCTTCTCTTGCTGGCAGCGGGATTCCTGCTCCGGCTTATCTTTATGTGCTTCCTTGCAGAACCCTATTTCGGCCGTAAGGATATCCATGTGGACGGTGATACCTGGGCTTTCGCCTGGTCGTTCCAGAATTTGCTGGAAACCGGTGAATATACGGTCAATCCCGGTAAGGAATACGGCTTTTTCGGACGGATGCCGGGCTATCCGTTTTTTATCGGTTTTTTTTACCTGCTGAGCGGTCAGGAATGGACAACAGCATTCCGGATCATTGCCTGGGTGCAGATTTTCACGGATATCCTTGCCGGATGGCTGCTTTACCTGATTGCAATGAAACTCTGGAAAAACAGACGAACCGCCTCCATCGTACTCCTGCTATACATGTGCTATCCCTTCGCCATTGTTTGGACACCGGTGGTTTACGCCGAATCCCTGGGAATTTTCCTTACGGTGCTTGCCTTTTATTTTTATGTTCACAGGGAAAAACCGTATTACGCGGTCTGGTGCGGACTGTCGCTCGGACTCGGTATCCTTGTCCGGCCGCAGGCATTCCTCTTACTGGCTGCTCTCATGGTCATGCTGCCGTTTGCAGGCGGGCTGCGTTTCATTGCCGTGGTCAAAAAAGCCTTGTTGATCCTGCTGCCGGCGCTTTTGCTGTATGCCGCCTGGCCGGTGAGAAATTGGGTGAACCACGGAAAACTGGTGCTGACGCAGGATCTCAGAGCGTTCTATAATTGGGATATTGATGTGCTTGCCTTCATGCAATATGTTTTTTCGGTGAAAAGCGGATGGGAGCCCCAGTATTCCATGCTGATCAAAAATAAAAGGGTGGTTTTTCCGCCGGAGAGCTACCGGAACCCGGAGGACTCCCTGATGCTCGAAAGGGCCGTAACCCTTGCACAGGATTGTGGCAGCGGCTTCAGCCATAAAAAAGGATACTGGAAGGCTCCTTTTGATGAACCCAACTGCAACCGGGAAATCAAGGCCCTCTTCGATACCCTCAGGCAAAACCAGATCAGATATCATCCCTGGAATTTTTATGTGAAAGTCCCGCTGAAAAACCTGCAAAAAGCTGTATTCAAAACGAGCCTGACCGATAATGAGGGGATCATCCGCAAACTGGCTTCCCTGCTGTTTATATACAGGACCGCACTTATCCTGGCCGGCCTGCTCGCAGCGTTCACGATCTGTTGCAGAAAACAACTCAGGAAGGGCTCTGTGCTTGCTCCCCCGGTGTACGCTGTCTTCCTCTATCTGGTGCTGTGTGCCGGAACTGCTGAACAGATGAGAAATATTGAAATGCGGTATTTTGTCCCGGCAGATGTACTCCTACTCCTGCCTGCGGCTTTCCTTTTTAGCCTCCCACAGTATCGCCAGAATGCTGGCAAAGAAGGGGATGCCGGGAATACGGTAACGGACCAGGGCTCCGAAATTGGCGGTTGACAACCCGACTGAGAAGGCAAATATCAGGCTGAATACCAGGGCAAAGAGCAGGTAAGGCTGGGATGCAAAATACGCGATCGTTTGCCGGGGTCTGACTGAAAACAGCACATAGATCGTAAGCAGGATCAGGATGGTGTTCTCCAGGCCTGAGATCAGCATCACGGCATTGCCCGCCTCCCAGAGGAAAGGCCTGAACAGTCCGGCAATTACTGCCTGCGGGGCTTTGGTGAACAATCCTCCGACCGAAGCGTCGAACGGGCCTATGTCGAAACTGTGCGTGCCGTACTGTTCGCTGCGGATCAGGTCCTGCTGGTTGATCTGCGCTTTGGAGAGCGCACCTTCGATGGAGGAATAGGTTCCCATCATTGAACCAAACAGGGAAAGCATGGAAATTCCGCCGAAGATCCCCGCGATGATCAGGGTAGGGGCAAAAAACAACCCGAGCAGCCTGTTGCCTATCCTGAGCGCATGCTGGTGCGCCACCGCAAGAGCCAGGCATGGTATCAGGGCCACGGCAATGTAAGGTTTCAGCGAAACAAGGATGTACATGTTTACGATCAGCATGGCGAGATTGCCAAAGATCTTCTTCCGGAAAAGAAAGACAGAAAAAATATTAGTCGCCGACCACAGGGCAGCAGTCAGTGTAAAAGTATCCTTCATGATACCGGATCCCCAGAACAGCAGGGAAGGGATGAAGAGCACCGCAATAGCCAGCTTTCTGTGGTAGGCCGGGTAAAAGCCGCAAACCATTCTGAAAAACTTCCATATGCCGTAAAATGAAAAGACATCAAGCAGTATGGTCGCCAGCAGCATATGTTTAAGCCCCAGCAAGCTGAAAGGAACCATAAACCTTGCCACGGCAAAGCTCTCACCTCCCTTTAAAAACATGGTTTTTGTCGGAAAACCGGTGGATTGGTCAAAGAACGATCTGTTCTCCGGCGTGGTGTTCCCGGCCAGTATGGAAAAAAACGGTTCGGGATGCTTGAATCCCAAGTTTACCAGTACTTTGGAATTCCAGAAATAAGCATGACAATCGCCGCCGGGGTAATAAAAAGTGTACACAGCCGTGAAAAGCAGTCCTCCCGCTATTTTCAGGAAAAGTGCCGGCACGTAATACCGGTAGAGCGGATCCGTTTCCTTTTTTCGCGACGCTATCATGCCGGCTATGAGCAATATTGCCAGAAGATAAGCCGGAACCAGGAAAATGTCTGACAGGAAATAAAAATCTTTCCAGGCACTCATACTCAGATATTGTGATATGGCTCCCTTTTCAGGATGGTGAAAGCCCTGTAAAGCTGTTCTGCAAGGATCAGCCTGCTCATCTGGTGGGTAAAGGTCATCGGAGAAAGGGATATCACCTCATGGCACCTTTCCCTGACTTCCCGGGTCACGCCGTAAGCCCCGCCGATCAGAAAACTGAGATTTCTGAGTCCCTGGTTCATCCTGGCCTGCATGAATTCAGCGAAGGCAAGCGAAGGCATCAGACGACCCGCTTCGTCCAGCAAAACCAGGTACCCGGATTTCTCCAGTTGTGCCAAAAGGTAACGGCCTTCTGCCTTTTTAATCTGTTCCGGACTGCTTGCGGGCGCCTGCTTTGGAGGGAGCAGTTCTGTGGTTTCAACGGGAATATAATGCTGCAGCCGCCGCAAATACAAAGCCAGCCCTTCCTTCAGGTAGGCTTCCTCTGTTTTGCCCGTGAAGATCAGATGCAGTTTCATAAATCCGCCGTTCAGAAGGCCGGTTAAAAGCCCCTTGCCTTATACGGAACGAAAGTAGCAAAGTTTATCATAGCGGAATAATCTGTTCCTGACGGAAAATGCGTATCTTTGAAGTGTCATCGGCCGTTGTTTTCTGGCCTGGTTTTTGAACGATCAAATCTATGCCCATGATGTCCAAAACCGTTTTTAAAATATGGCCGGCCATTGCAGTACTGTGGCTGGCAGTGGCAATGCCCCGGACCCTGGGTCAGGGCACGGATGTGCAGAAAGATATCGTCAGCCATATCCGTTCCGGCGATGTGACGGCACTCTCGGCTTTTTTCGGACAGTCAGTCGATCTGAATGTGCCCGGGAATGAAAACACCTATTCGAAAGCGCAGGCAGAACTCATCCTGAAGGATTTCTTCGGCAAGAATCCGCCTGCCTCCTTTAAAACCAATCACCAGGGAACTTCCAAAGACGGTTCCAGGTTTTTTATCGGCACTTATACGGCGGTGAACGGGAAAAATTTCCGGACATACTGCCTGATGAAGCGGTCGGGTGAGCGTTTCCTTTTGCAACAGCTTCAATTTGAACCGGACTGACAAAGCCATGACAGCCGAAGAACTCATCATGGCCGCTATCAGGGAAGACCTTGGTGACGGCGACCATACTTCTCTGGCTACCATCCCCGCTGACTGCCGCGGAAAGATGAAACTGCTCGTGAAACAGCAGGGTGTCATTGCCGGGGTGGAAGTGGCCCGGAAAGTATTCCGCCTGACCGGCGAAACCATCAGCATGGAAGTTTTAATTCCGGACGGCAGTGCCGTAAAGCCGGGAGACATTGTTTTTCTGGCGGAAGGCCCTGTGATCCGGCTGCTCCAGGCTGAAAGGCTGGTGCTGAACTATATGCAGCGGATGAGCGGGATCGCCACCCACACCAGGCAATATGTAAAGGCACTGGAAGGCCTGCCTGCAAAGGTGCTCGATACCAGGAAAACCACCCCCAACATGCGGCTGTGGGAAAAGGAAGCCGTGCGTCTTGGCGGAGGGGATAACCACCGCCACGGCCTGTACGACATGATCCTGATCAAGGACAATCACGTGGACTTTGCAGGCGGGATCGCCGCAGCCGTGGCAAGGGTGCATGCATACCTTGACCGTACCGGCAGGGATCTGAAAATCGAAATAGAAGCACGAAGCATGGCGGAAGTGGAGGAGATACTGGCCTGCGGGGGCGTTCACCGGATCATGCTCGACAACTTCAGCCTGCCTGCGCTGAAGGAAGCAGTTGCCAGGATCGCCGGACGCTTTGAAACCGAAGCCTCAGGAGGAATAACCCTCGAAAACATTCGTGAAGTCGCCCGCTGCGGTGTCGATTATATCTCCGTCGGGGCACTGACCCACCAGATCCACAGCCTTGACCTCAGCATGAAAGCAACCACCTGAAGCCCTGCAGGATGAAATCCGACTGGAACCGTCGCCTCTTAAGCCTTCCCCCTGTGGTGTTTGTGCTGAAACTCTCCAAAAGACTCGTCATCCCGGGCTTCGACGGCCTGAGCCTTTACGAGGTTGCCGCTTTCTTTTTCCGGGGGATCATGAAAGTCTCAGTGACCTCCAGGGCGTCTTCCATCGCATTCAATTTCTTCCTGGCTACCTTTCCCGCTATCCTGTTCTTCTTTACTATCATTCCCTACGTTCCTGTTGCGGATTCCTATGCCAGGGTGATGGAACTGCTCGGGGAACTGATCCCTGAACATGCTTTTATTACCATTGAATCAACCATCACCGATATTCTCACCCGCCCCAGGAAAGGCCTGCTCTCCATCGGCTTCCTCATGGCCCTCTACTTCTCCACCAACGGTATCAACAGTATCATTGATGCGTTCAATATGACGATCCATGTGAAAGAAACCCGCAGCGTCTTCCGACAAAGGCTGATCTCGGTCTTTCTGGTGATCCTGCTGGCCATCCTTACCATCCTGGCCGTCACCCTCATCACCACGGGAACCTGGCTGCTGAATTTCCTTTCCGAAAACATTCACCTGATCGGGAAAAGTTATCTCCTGCTGCTGCAAACCGGGAAATGGCTCGTGATCATCGCACTGCTCTTCTTTACTTTCTCCTTCCTTTACTACTTCGGACCTGTGAAAAAAAGCAGGTTCCGTTTCTTTTCGGCAGGTTCCACCCTCGCTACCCTGCTCACCCTGGCCACCTCGCTGGGTTTTGATTTTTATATCAGTAACTTCTCCAGTTACAATGCCCTCTATGGCTCGATCGGCACCCTGATCATCCTGCTGTTGTGGATGTATTTCAACAGCATCATTCTGCTCCTGGGATTTGAACTCAACGCCAGTATCCTGAGTGCACGCAACCAGAGAAAACTGGCCATAACCGTCAACAGTGGGCCGTCATATACCGAATGAACACAGGAATGCGAAAAACGTGTTTCAAGAATCATCGGTATAACTGAATCTGAAATAAAATATACTCAGTCTTGACAGGTTTGCGAATGCATAGCTGTTTAGACTGAGTTATACCGTGCATGTACATGGTTGATATTTTCGCAAAATGATTCCGTGTCGGTATAGCTTCGCATTTTCATTAAGATTCAGTATAACAGGAAGCGAAAGGGGTGGACTTACATAATGCCCTGAATATCAGGGGTGTGATCGGGAGGCCGGCATCCCGTTAAGTATATCCGCCAGCTGCCGGGTCAGGTTTTTTCTCGAATAGTTTCCGGTCTCTCCGGCATCGGTCTGAAGCGCTCCGGCCAGCCACAAGCGGTAATAATTAAGGACAATTTCTTTGATAGTGCTGATATCCTGATAGTCTGCCGTATGTCCGGCACGGGTGTGTTCCAAAACTGCCGCGGCATCCCCGTCGGGCGGACCGATGCAGAGTACGGGGCGCCCTGCCGCCAGGTATTCGAAAAACTTGCCGGTCAGGATGGATTTGGCGTTGGGGGTATTGTTGATGAGCAGAAGCAGCACGGAGGCGGACTGTTGCATCGCAACCGCCTTGTCATGAGGCAGGTAGTCAGTTTTCACCAGCCTGGCCGAAAGACCGGCCTGCCGGATGCTGCTGATCACTGTATGGTCAACCTGTCCGGCCAGCCTGATCACAAGGTGTTCCCTGAAGCCCGGCACTTCACCTGCCAGGGAAGCCAGGGCTGTCCAGAGTCCAGCCGGATTCCGAGAGGGGACAAGGCTGCCCACATGCGTAAGACTGAAAGATTCAACTGCCGGTGGTGCATCAGGGGCAGGAAAATCATCTGGATCGTAACCGTTGGTGATCACATGGTATTTCCTGTCGTATATGCCGCGGAACATGGCTTCCTGTGACGGACTTATCATAATAACCTCATCCGCATATTGCAGTACCTTCTTTTCCAGGCGCTTATGTTTTATATCAGCATAGCGGGTCAGGCGAAGGTCCTTGTAGAAGTCGATCCCGGTCCAGGGGTCCCTGAAATCGGCCAGCCAGGGAAGCCCGCATGCCTGTTTCAGACCCAGTGCGATCAGGTGGCAGGAGTGGGGCGGCCCGGTGGAAATGATGAGGTCGGGCGGATGTGATCTGACAAAGCGCTTCAGGTACCTGACGGAGGGTCTTATCCAGAATTTCCGGGCATCCGGAATGAATAGGTTGCCCCTGATCCATACGGCAACGGATTCGGCCAGACCCGGTTTTTTCTTTTCACTCAGGAACCCGGCTGCAATTTTTTCATCCTTATCGCGGCCGATAAATTTTTTATAGGCCCGGTATGGCTCCTTTATTCTGGTTTTCAGCACGGTAATACCCGGCGGGATGTCCTTCCCGAGGCCCGGATCCAGTTCAGGGTATTCAGGGTTGGATACGGTGTAAATAATTGGTTCCCAGCCGAATGAAGGAAGATACTTCGCGAATTTCAGCCAGCGTTGTACACCGGCACCGCCACTCGGCGGCCAGTAATAGGTGATGATCAGGGCCTTTTTCATGCAGGACTTCAGGATGTGGCATCCTTCCTGAAGAATTGCCGGTAAAGGCTTCCTGCCAGAAGGCCGGCTACCAGAAGGACCAGCAGCAGGGACGAGGCCAGGGAAATCTTTTCTCCGGTAAAATAGGACTTCGGATGAAAGCGGAATTCGATGGTATGTTTGCCCGCCGGTATTACCATGGCCCTCAGTACGTAGTTGCATCTGAAATGGGGAGCGGGTTTTCCGTCAATGGTCGCTTCCCAGCCTTTTTCGTAGTAGATTTCGGAAAACACGGCCAGACCCGTGACCGAAGCATCCGACTCATAGACAAGGTGGTTGGGCTGGTAGCTTTTCAGGTTGATGACGGCAGTACTGTCGAAATCACCGGAAAAGGCTTTCAAATGGTTCTCAAACCGTTTGTCAATGATGGCAGTCCGGGCGGGGTCGAAGTTGCCCAGTGCCACCATTTCGGAGTCGGCATTGGCAACCAGTTGGGTTGCTTTCACAAACCAGGCATTCCCCAGGGCCTGCATATTGGGTTGTGCTACCGGCTGACCGTCTCCTCCTTTCAGGATGAAATACTTGGTATTGAGCATGTTCAGTACCGCCTGATTATTTTTGCTGATTTGGTTCTCAATCAGTTCCTGGTATCTCCTTAGTTTGGCGCCGTGGTATCCCCCAATGGATTTGTGGTAATATGAGGTGCTGGCATCGTTGAAGGTGTTGACCGTAACGTTGAGTACCCTGAAATTCGGATCCTTGTCCTTGAGAATGAACTCGTCGGCCTGGGAAGGGGAGTAAGGATACTGCATCTGGCTCTTTCTGACGAAGTTGTCGTTGTTGATATACCTTCGGTTCACGGCCCACAGATCAACCAGTACCAGCAGTCCTATCCCCAGGATTACGTAGGTGGGCCTCAGTTTACTCCTGATCAGTCCCCAGAGGAGGATGCCGGCCAGAAGGATAAATGCAAACGAACGGAAGGCATCGTTCCTGAGCATGTGCTGGCGGTCGATGACCAGGGTGTTGATGAACCAGTCGGGATAGCCCGATGTTTTCAGCTGGGCATCTTCGGCCGAGGTGAAATCGAAGAACCATCCGGGGAAGAGGGCAAAGAAGAGGGAAAGTCCGCCACTGACGATAAATGCGATCTTCAGTGCCTGCCAGGCTTTGCGTGTATCGGTTTCTCCCCTGATCAGCCCGTCGAGGACAAGGATGCCGAGCAGGGGAATGGTCAGTTCGGCAATGACCAGGGTCATGGATACCGCCCTGAATTTGTTGTACATCGGTATATTATGGAGGAAGAAATCGGTGAGGGCTGCAAAGTGATGCCCCCATGAAAGGAATAGCGACAGCAGGGTAGCGGCCAGCAGTACCCATTTCATGGTACCTTTCACCAGGATCAGCCCCAGGATGAAGAGGAACACCAGGACAGCCCCGATATATACCGGGCCGGAAGTAAAGGGTTGCGGCCCCCAGTAGGTGGGCAGTCCTTTGATGATCTGGTCGGCGTTTGGTACATTGTTGTCTTGAAGCACCCGGTACATTTCCGAGTTTTTCGACAGTTCGCTGTTGGAGCTGCCACCCTTGAAATTGGGGATCAGCAGGGTAAGGCTTTCGCTGATACCGTAGCTCCAGGCTGTTGCGTAATCCTTGTCGAGCCCGCTGGTTTTGTTTTCCTGGTTGGATGTGAGTTCCGATTTCCCGCGGATGGAGTACTGGCTGTATTCATATGTCGTCCATAGGTTGGAAACATTCGGGCCTATGGAAATGATCGCAGCGATCACAAGGATGCCCGATGCTTTCAGGAAGGAGGGTATGGTTTTATCGCGGATGGATTGTACCAGGATCCCTGTGGCCAGCAGCAGGATGATCATCATCAGGTAATAGGTGATCTGCAGGTGGTTGGCACTGATCTGCAGGGCAAGGAAGAGGCAGGTCAGGATGCCACCGGCCAGGTACTTTCCCCGGTAAGTGAGGATCACAGCTGCAATAACCGGGGCCATGTAGCCGATGGCGTGGGCTTTGGAATTATGTCCCGCTTCAAGGATGATGAAGAAATAGCTGGAGAATGCGAACCCCAGCGATCCGGCGACGGCAAGCCAGGGATTGATCCGGAGTACCATCAGCAGGATAAAGAATCCCAGGGCATACAGAAAAACAAGGTTTGCAGGGTGGGGGAGACTGAGGGTCAGTATTTTATCGGCAAAGCGTGTCAGATTTCCCGGGTAAAGGGTGGATGTCTGAAAGGAAGGCATCCCGCCGAACATGGCGTTGGTCCAGAGGGGTTCCTTACCGGATTTTTCCCTGAAATCGGCAATTTCTTTCGATACGCCCTTGTGGCGGATGATATCATCCTGGCTGAGGCGTTTGCCCTCGAGCACCGGGCTGAAATAAACCAGGGAAATGACCATGAAGATGACAATGGCTGCCACCCAGGGGATCAGGGCTTTGAATGAGGGATGCTTCATGTGAATTGGGATTTGAGCGGCTAAATTACGCCAAAGCTGGTAATAAAAAAAGAGGGCCGGAGCCCTCCTTTTGCGGGAAAAAGTCTATAACTTACAGATTTCCGGTTTGATGGATAATCTGTCAGGCAATATACTCGTCAGATACGGTCAGTTTTTTCCTTCCTTTGGCCCTTCTGGCGGCAAGGACTTTCCTGCCGTTGGCGGTAGACATTCTTTCGCGGAAGCCGTGTTTGTTCTTCCTTTTGCGGTTCGACGGCTGAAAGGTACGCTTACTCATGGTTCAGTCATTTGAGGGGTGCAAAGATAGAAAAAAATGAAGATTCACAAACAGTTTTTGATAATTATTTTTTTTCGGGGATGTTTTCGAGGGTTTTGACCAGGAAGTCCCAGAATTTTACCACCGACGGGATGTGAACCTTTTCATCAGGGGAGTGGGGGTAACGGATGGTGGGACCGAAGGAGATCATGTCCCAGTGAGGGTAAACCCCGCCAAGCAGTCCGCATTCCAGTCCTGCATGGATGGCTTTGATCTCCGGTACACGTCCGAAGTATTTAGTGTACACTTCCTTCATTACATTCAGAATGGGAGAGGCAGGGTTGGGTTTCCATCCGGGATAACTGCCGTCGAAACGCACATCGGCACCGGCGAGGCTGAAAGCGCTGTGGATCATTTCGCCGAGATCTTCCCTGGCAGAGTCCACCGAACTTCTCATCAGGCACTGGATGGCTACCTTCCCGCCACTGATCTTTACAATGGAGAGGTTGGTGGAGGTTTCCACCAGTCCTGGCATGGTGTCCGACATGCGGATCACGCCGTTCGGACATGCGATCAAGGCATCGGTGATGGCTTTCTGGGCGGTGGCATCCATCATCAGTTCCGGCCTGTCTGCCGCTTCGAGTCCAAAGCTCAGATCAGGTTCGGTTACGGAAAGTTCAGATTTATAGACAGATGCAAATTTTTCCACCCATTTTTTCAAGGCTTCAGTCTGAGTGGCGGCCACAACGACAACGGCAAAGGCTTCCCTGGGTATGGCGTTCCGGAGGTTTCCTCCTTCGAGGGAGGCGATGCGAAGGCCGTGTTCCCTGGCGGCATGTTTGAGATACCGGAAGATCAGTTTGTTGGCATTTCCCCTGCCCAGGTTGATGTCTAATCCGGAGTGTCCGCCCTTCAATCCCTTGATTATCAGTTTGAATGCTTGATAATCAGCGGGTACCGCTTCCTGGGGGTATGCCATGGCGATATTTGCATTGGTGCCTCCGGCACAGCCCACATAGAGTTCTCCCTCGTCTTCCGAATCCAGGTTCATCAGGATATCGCCTTCGAGCAGTCCGGGCTTGAGGTTAAAGGCACCGGTCATGCCGCTTTCCTCGTCCACGGTGAAGAGCGCTTCCACAGGGCCGTGGCGCAGGGAGCCGGAAGCCAGCACGGCCATGGCAGCGGCCACGCCCATGCCATTGTCGGCACCGAGGGTGGTGTCGGTGGCTTTGACCCATTCTCCGTCGATTCTGGCCCGGATGGGATCGGTTTCAAAATTGTGCGGGATGTCGCTGTTTTTCTGTGGTACCATATCAAGATGACCCTGGAGGACAACACCCATGCGGTTCTCCATTCCCGGGGTTGCGGGTTTACGAATGATGACATTCCCTACCTCATCAACAATGGTATGCAGTCCAAGTGATTCCCCGAAAGCCCGGACAAACTCCGCCACTTTCGCTTCCCTGCCGGAGGGTCTGGGAATGCCCAGCAGTTCCCTGAATTGTGCCCACACTTCCGCAGGCTGCAGCTTTAAAATTTCTTCATTCATGATCGTGTGTTTAAGAATATGGTGCGCTGCAAAAGTAGCAATCTTAAGTTATTAACAATAAGTTATTAATATTTTTCCCCCTCCTGTTGATTAATGCCTTTATTTTGTCGTAATTTCACAGGCAAAATGAGGTGGTCTGTCCGGAGACTCCCAGACAGTGAAATGTTGGATCGTTCTTTATCAGGTATTTAACTAAAATTAACATTTTGCAGGGTGGGTGATGAAAAAAACACTTTACTTTTGGCGATAATATCTTATATTTGTTGATTCGTAACGCCGGATAAAGAAAGTGATGCAGGGGGCCGGGTGTAACCCTCGGCCTGATTTGCAAGTATAATGAGCACAGAAGCAATAAATGTTCACAACGAGATTAACTACATAATAAATTAAAACCACTGATTAACAATAATTTAAGATTTTGACATACCAAAATTTTCATGTTGATTGGTAGAGGATGAGAAAGCACCGGAACCCCGATTGCGGAAAACATAAGGGTAGCGGGATACTTTTTTATGATTTTTTTTGTAAAATCGTTGTTTATGTTTTTATTTTGCAGGTTAAATAACAATATAACGTCCCTACGAGTAAAAAAAGTATCTGAAAATTAAGAACTTAACTATGGAAACACCAAAGTTTACCATTCCTTCCTTCATTGATGGCTCCGGGCGGGCCTCTTTTCTTGAAAGCTTAAGATTGAATCAATTAATAATTATCAAAAATCCAAGTTTTATGAAAAAAGTAATTACGCTTTTAATTCCGCTCTTGGTTTTGAGCGGGTTTGCGCTTAAAGCTCAAACCACGGTAACTGTCGGTAACGGGACCACCACCCAGGGCTGGCCCTATTACACTTTCTACATGGACTCCCGTACACAGATGCTGTACACCCCTGCAGAAATGTTTTCCGGCGGTGCCTGTGCCGGAACCATCAACCAGATCGGTTTCAATGTGAGTAGTGCAGCTTCACAGGTAATGAACGGATTCAATGTCCGGCTTCAGAACACAACCCAGAGTTCACTCACGGGATTTCTGGAATCAGGATGGACCACCGTTCTCAGTGGTTCTTATTCCGTCCCCGGAACGGGCTGGCAGTACCTCACCCTGACCACCCCCTTCTACTGGAACGGAATGGACAACCTCGCACTGGAGATCTGTTTCAACAACACCTCCTACACGTCGAACACTACGGTTTATTGTCACTCCGCACCCGGCTTTAATGCACACCAGCACACTGACCTCTCCTCCGGTGACGGTTGCACTCAGATTACCACTCCGGGTTCAACCTACACCGACCGTCCGAACACCCGCTTTATCATGGACATTCCTGCTTCACTGCCTCTTCCCACCAATTTTGCACTTACTGCTGTAGATCCCTATACCGGTTCGGTCAACCTGACCCCTGCACCCGGCACCAATGCCGTGGTAGTATATAATGGTAGTGGCGTCTTCTCCACCCCCACCGGCGTTCCTCCCGCTCCAGGCTCTTCCTTTGCCGGCGGTACCTTAGTCTATAACGGAACCAGCTTCCCGCAGAACATTACCGGCCTCAGCCCTGCCACCACTTACTATGTGGCTGTGTGGTCATGGGACGGCATAGAGTATTCCTGTAACTTCCTCGGCGGATCTTTCTCCACACCCTGTGTCGGATTCCCCATCCCCTACTTTGAGGGTTTCGAAAGCATTTCCACCTCCCAACCCTTACCGCTGTGTATGGCTGCCACAAGATTCGGTACCAGCGCCAACCCCGGATTCAGAACAAGTATTCAGACCACTTCCTATGGAGCTGCGCGAACCGGTTCACGCTGGGGATTGTGGTACAGAACAGTCGCGAATCCGGACGGTGACTGGCTGTGGACTGCTCCCCTCGACCTGGTGGCCGGACAGGAATACCAGATCGGAGCATGGATCAGAAAGTACTCCTACTATACATGGACAGAATTTAAAATGGTAGTCGGTACAGAGCAAACCGTGGCCGGCATGAACGCCGGTACGGTCATCCTCAGGGATACCAACATCTGCCAGACTGCACTCAATAATGTATATCACCAGAAACAGGCCGTATTCAC
>CAZSQJ010000003.1:71652-73685 GCA_964608665.1 uncultured Bacteroidales bacterium
GAGGACTTCGAATCGATCACTGCAGCCAACCAGTTCCCCAACTGTATGACGGCTTCTTACCCGGGCATCTTCTGCCAGACCTTCATTGCAAGTACTTCCTATACGAGTGCCTATTCCGGAACCAAATATGGTGCCTTCTACCAGAACAGTTCCACACTCGGTTACGGCGGTATCAATGAGTGGTTCTATACAGGCGGTATTTACCTGAACCCGGGTATGTACAAGATCAGGGTGTATTACAGGACCTATTCCACCTACCTGTGGGCAAGGTTCCAGCTCAGGCTCGGGATGTCACCCTCGGAACCTGGTATGAAGGCCGGTATGCCGGTAGCCATTCGCGAAAACTTCAGCAGCCAGACCGCTTATACCAACCTGAACGGTTCGGTGGCCATTACCACTCCTGGAGTATATTATGTCGGTATCAATGCATTGTCAGGGCCGACTGTCGGACTGTCCTACGGTCTCAGTATCGATGACATCAGTGTCAACGAACTGGTAGCTCCAACCTGCGTAAACCTGGTTAGCCCCCTCGACGGTGCCACAGGCGTTGCCAGGAATCCGAGCCTCTCCTGGACTTCTGAACCGGTTGCGGACAGCTATGATATTTACCTCGGCACTACCAACCCGCCCACCACACTGGTCGGTAACACCACCAGTACCAGTTTTGCACCGGGCGGGCTCCTGGCCAATACCATGTATTATTGGCAGGTGGTTCCCAAGAACCTGATCGGCCCGGCTACCGGATGCCCGGTATGGTCGTTTACCACAGGCAATAATTTCATTTACTGTGCATCAAATGCAACCTCCACTGCATATGAAATGATCGCCCAGGTGAACTTTAACACCATCAACAACAACAGTAACGGTCAGTATCCAGGTTATACTGACTATACAAGCATTTCCACCGATATCTATACCGGAAATGCTTACCCGATTACTGTCTGGGGTGGTAGTTACAGCACCTATGGATACAGTTCATGTGTCAGGGCTTTCATCGACTGGAACCAGGATGGCAGTTTTGATGTGAATACAGAAGTGGTGTTATCCGCCGGCCCGTACTCTGTAAGTCAGAGTCCGCTGGTACCTTTTACCGGTACGGTGAATGTACCTGTAACTGCAGTAGCCGGTACTACCAGGATGAGGATCGTACTGGTTGAAACCAGTTCTCCGACCAGCGTGCTGCCCTGCGGCACCTATACCTGGGGTGAAACGGAAGACTATACCGTCAATGTCATTCCTTATGACAAAGACCTGACGGTACTTTCATGGAATGCCCCGGAAGACGGTTGTGATCTGACATCCGCAGAGAATGTTACCATTACTTATAAGAATCTTGGTCTGCAGCCGCAGAACGATTATACCCTGTCGTATTTTGATGGTACAGCCTGGACAAATGAGGCGGTCACCACCCTCATCAACCCCGGTCAGACCCTGACTTATACCTTTACCACTCCGGCCAACTTCGGAGCACCCGGCGAATACCTCTGCAAAGCCAAGGTAACCCTCGCCGGTGATGTGATCCCGGCCAATGATGAAATTAACCAGACCATCCGGAATTATCCGACCATCCTGATCACCGATCCGGATCTGCAACCTGTACCCGGTGCCTATTTCACCAATTTCGATTCCGGCGATGCTTTCTGGTATCCTTACGGAACGAATAACTGCTGGGAATTCGGCACACCCGCCAAGACCTTTATCGACGGTCCGTCCAGTATGCCCAATGCATGGGTTACCCAACTCACCGGCGATTATCCTGCCAACAGTTTCTGCTGGGTGGAAAGCCCCTGCTTCGACCTGAGCCAGGTACTCAACCCCATGTTCTCCATGGATGTGAAGTATGAGATCGAATATGACTGGGACGGCGCCCTGCTGATGTACACCACCGACAATACCAACTGGTATCTCGTGGGTAACATTTATGAAAACACCAACTGGTACAATTATTACGCATTCAACGGGCTTCCCGTATGGAGCGGCACCACTCCGGGTACTGCTTACCAGAATGTGATCCACCAGTTGAACGGACTCGG
>CAZSQJ010000003.1:73785-134146 GCA_964608665.1 uncultured Bacteroidales bacterium
ACCTGCCAGAAACCGATTGCCACCCCGCCGGTTACCACGACTTACACTGCCAAGGTATGGGACAGCTTTGTACCTGCCGATACCGTGTATGTTTCTGCAACCGTTAATGTATTCCCGGAACTGGTTGTGGATGCCCAGTGGGATGCAGAAGTTTGCGACACTGCCTATACACAGTTGTATGCCCAGACCATCGGCGGCGTTCCGCCTTACATCTACCAGTGGGACAATGTAGCTACCCTGAGCAATGGCACCATCTACAACCCGGTTGCCACACCTACCACAACCACCACTTACTCTGTCACTGTTACCGACTTCCTCGGATTTACGGATGTTGACCAGGTTACCCTGACAGTGAACAGCGGATGGCCGGTATGTGACATTCACCCGCAGGGCCCCATCGGCGTTTGCCAGGGCGATGCCATCCAGCTGACTGCCACCGGCGGTCTTACCTACTCATGGAGCGTTTATCCTCCGGGCGGTGCCACCATCAGCAATCCCTATATCCCCAATCCCTGGGTTACTCCGCTTGTGAACGGTGTGAAACTCACCTGCGTGATCCAGTCACCCTGCGGCAGTTGTTCCGACTTTATCATCCTGAATATCCTGCCCAGGCCTTCGGTTAGCCTTGCCAGTTTCAGTCCTCCGGGATACTGTGTGGATTATGGAGCCGTTACACTTACGGGTGGTTCACCTGCCGGTGGTACCTACAGTGGCAATGGTGTGATCAACGGGGTCTTCTATCCGCAGATCGCCGGTGTGGGTGTTCATAACATTACCTACACTTATGTTGATCTTTCAGTTAATACCTGTACCGGTTCGGCTACCAAACCGCTGACGGTTTATCCGCTCCCGGCCATGAATTTCATTCTGGCTGATGACGAGGTTTGTATCAATGAACCTGCCTTTATGATCACGGGTGGTATTCCTTCCGGTGGTACATACAGCGGCACCGGAGTATCCGGAGGATATTTCGATCCTGCTGTTGCCGGCGTGGGTGACCATGTGATCACCTATACCGTTGTTAATATTCAGGGATGTGATGATACAAGGACAGCAGTCATGCATGTGTACCCGCTTCCGGATGTAGATTTCGGACCTCTGGACAATGTTTGTGTTAACGCCCTGCCGTTTGACCTGACACAGGGAACACCCGGTGGTGGTTATTACGTCGGACCCGGTATCGTCACCAGCCCGCAGTTTGATCCTGCACTGGCAGGCGTGGGTACCCACACCATATATTATTATTATACCGACGGAAACGGCTGTATCAATTTTGCCACTTCCGACATCGTTGTCATGCCGCTGCCCTATATCATTTCGGCACCCGGTAATGACACCATATGCGAAGGTGAAACCGTCAGCATTACACTTGAATTTGCCGGCACTGCACCCTGGACGCTGACCTGGATGGAAGGCTCCACCGTGCATACGGATGTCATTCCGGTCAGCCCGTTCACGATCGACCTGACCCCGGCCGTGACAACCGTCTATACGCTGATGGAGATTTCTGATGCTACAGGCTGTGTCAACGACTTCACCGACATGACTATGGAGATTGTGGTGAACGTACTGCCTCTGCCGTATTATGTTGTGATGAACGACCCGAATGGTCACTATTGCGTGAATACCGGCGGTATTGCTGTCGGACTCTCCGGATCTGAAGTCGGTGTTACTTACTACCTGTATAAGGACGGTGTGTACACAGGATTAGAATTTGCCGGTCCCGGCTCCGCATTCTGGTTCTATCCGAATGTTACCCTCGATGGTACCTATACCGTACACGCCATCAAGGATCTTGCCCCCACCCATTGTGAAGCTGATATGACCGGTTCCGTGACTGTGGTTACCGATTACCTCGATGTGAATCTCTTCACCGAATTTGAAGAGATCTGCCTCGGTGGTACCACCATCCTGAGTGCCTACCTGGTGAATCCGAATATTTCCACAGGACCTTACAGCTTCAACTGGGCCGGTCCGAATATGTCACCCAATGGCTTTGCCTCTGTGCTTGCCAACCCGGTGGCTTCCACCTGGTACTATGTGACAGCTTCCGATCCTACCGGATGTACTGCCATTGATTCAGTGTATATCACCGTGAATGACCTGCCGACGGTAACCATCACCCCGAGCCTTCCGAACCCGGTTTGCGCCGGAACGGGCGTTACCCTGCAGACCAATGTCGTACAGGGCAGCGGAACCAGCGTGGTGAGCTATGCATGGAATCCGACCGGCGGTCTCGATCTTACCGATCCTTCAGCCCCGGTTGCTACCCCCAGCCTGAACACAACGTATCATGTGATGGTAGTGGATGACAATGGCTGCGAAGGAACCGCTTCCATCGATGTTACGCTGATCCCATCACCGAATGTTGTCTTCGGTGGACCTTCTACTGTAAATATCTGTCCTTCAGCTTCAACGATCATCCCCTTGCTTACACCGACCATCGGAAGCGGATCGTACAGCTACCTGTGGACACCTGCAGACGGTCTCAGCAATCCCAACATTCAGAATCCTGTTGCCAGTCCGGCAGCCACCACCACATACAATGTCCAGATCACTGACCTGGTCAGCAATTGCGTGGTGAACGGCACCTACACGGTTGTGGTGAATGCCCCGATCGTTGTCGAACTCGGAAACAGCTTCAACATCTGTAATGGCACTCCCGCCAATCTCTTTGCCGAGATCGTCAGCGGCGGATTTGCACCCTTCGGATTCAGCTGGTCAGCCAATCCTTTTGTTGCGGTATCGCCCACACAGAATCCGAGCGTCATCCCGACCCCGAACACTACTACGGTGTTCACGGTAACCGTAACTGATTTCTATGGCTGCACAGCCACGGATAACATTGCCATTACCTCTGATATCTATCCGGTTGCCCATGCCGGTGCCAATGATACCATTTGCGAAGGAGAATGCACCACGCTGATCGGATCGGGCGGTACTTCTTACCAGTGGTTTGTAAACGATCTTCCCATCACGGGAGTTGTTTCCAACCCGACACTGGTTGTTTGTCCGACCGCCACCACCACCTACGAACTGAGGGTTGTAAGCCCCTGTGGCGCAGCCATCAGCTTCGTGACGGTTGTGGTGAACCCGATGACTCCGGTTGATATGTGGATCCCGCAGACAACCTTCTGTCAGAATGATGCTTCCGTACTCATCGTGGGTTCACCCATGGATGCCAACGGCGTGTTTACCGGCAACGGTATCACCGACAATGGCGACGGAACAGCTACCTTCGACCCCACAGTTGTTGGTACCTATGATATTACCTATACCTATACCAATAGCTTCGGCTGCGATTACAGTGATGTCGAAAGCGTGACCGTGCTTCCGCTTCCTGCCGTAACGCTGGATCCGATTGCCCCGCTCTGTCTGAATACCACTCCTTTCACCCTGACGGGCGGACTGCCCCTGGGCGGCGTTTACAGTGGTGCAGGCGTGTCAGCAGGGATGTTTAATCCTTCAGTTGCAGGAATCGGTACACACACCATTACGTATGAATATACCGATGGCAACAATTGTATCAACAGCGCCAGCATTGATGTAGTTGTAAACGATCTGCCGCTGGTGTTTGATCTCAGTGTTGACAACAACGGACATTATTGCGCTTACCCGACACCTTACGGTGTCAATATCTACCTGAGCGGATCACAGCCCTTTGGCGACGGTGTAACCTATAAACTGATCCTGAATGGTACTTTCACCGGCATTGCATATGCAGGAACCGGCAGTGCCATTGACTTTGGTCCCCAGACTTCAACCGGTGTCTATACGGTGATTGCAGAATACAACGCTACTGGTTGCAGCCAGTTGATGAACGGTTCGGCCACCGTGGTGATCGATCCGCTGCCGCTGGTTTACAACGTAACCGGTGGCGGAAGCTACTGTGCTGGTGGAGCCGGTGTGGCAGTTGGTCTTGACAACTCAAACTACGGCATTACCTATTACCTCTACCGCAATGGTTCCAACACGGGAGTAACCCATCCGGGCGTCAGCGGACCTTTCTTCTTCGCTGAGCAGACACTGGCCGGTAATTATACCGTGGTTGCAGTGGATGATGTTACCGGATGTCAGCGCACCATGGCAGGATCGACCACGATCACCATTCTGCCGCTGCCCTTCCCGTACTTCGTGTACACCGGATCCGGCGCACAATCCATTATCACCTGTCCGGGCACTTCCATCACCATCAGGCAGAATGCCAATGAGTGCGGTGTGCTTTACGAACTCTATCACAACGGACAACCTACCGGCCTTACCAGGACGTGTGTGAACGGTGCTTCCTTCACATGGGTTGCCAATGATTGGGAACCGGGTGTCTATACCGTTGTCGGCGTGCGTCAGAACCCGCCTTACTACTGCACCAACACAATGAACGGCAGTGTTACGATCAGTTACTACAACCTTGCAGCAGTTGCTCAGAATCCCGTCGATGCCTTTATTGATGAAGGTCAGAGCACTTCCTTCACGGTTGTTCCCGCAGGAGATAATACCAGTGTGAGCTGGGCTGTTTCTGAGGACGGAGGCCTTACCTGGGCAACCATTGTTGACGGTGGCGTTTACAGCGGTGCCAGCAGCAATACCCTGTATGTGAACAATGCTCCCTACAGCATGACACGTTACAAATACAGGGCAAAGATCATCGGCCCGTGCAACGACGTTCTTTCTGCCGTTGCCACACTGTATATTGATCCGGTCATCAACGTATATGCTCAGAATGTTACAGCATGTGCCAGCAATGCGATCAATGTACCTATCGTGTTCACCAACGCTGACTCGATCAATGCCATCTCACTGACACTGTACTTTGAGAATACCAACTTCACCTATACTGGCTATGCCAACCTGAATCCCCTGCTGATCCCCGGACAGTTGTCCGTGTTCTCCGCACCGGGAAGCAACTGGGTGAAGATCTCCTACTTCGATGTTATCAATACCATCAATACCAACCATGGTACCTTCCCCTTCCTTGAGCTTGTATTCAATGGTGAGAATGCCGGAGGAACCATGCATTATCTTGATTTCGACCTGGTAACCCAGGGTGCCTGTGAGTTAAGCAAGATCAGCGGTGAACTGCTTACGGCCAATTTCTACAACGGAATGGTTGAAGTGGTCGAACTGCCGACTATTGTTGAGGTCACTGCCACTCCGAATGAACTTTGCCAGCATGGTACAGTGCAGCTTGCCGTGAATGCCTACCATCCTGAAGGCGTAACCTATGCATGGAGCGGACCTGACGGATTCACTTCCAACATTGCCAATCCTGTACTGACTGATGTATCACCTGCAAACGCCGGAACATATTATGTCACTGTAAGCAGCGCAGAAAACGGATGTGTACGCGTTGGTTCAGTGGATCTGGTTGTTTACCCCGAACCTGAACTCTATTCCGTGATACTTCCCAACGGCGACAATGCCTGTGCCGGAAGCGGCGTGGAGGTTGCCATGGATGATTCAGAACTGGGAGTTACCTATGAACTCTTCCTTGAACCCAACAACATTACCCCTGTTGCCATTGCAGTTGGTACCGGAAATGCCATTACTTTCGGACCTCAGCCTGTTACAGGAAACTATGTTGTGAAGGCTACTACAGTTCACGGCTGCAGCCGCTGGATGAACGGAAGTGTGCACGTACAGATCAACCCGCTGCCCCTGTGGTTCTTCCTCCAGGGTGGCGGACATTACTGTGCCGGTGGTCCCGGACGTGAACTGCACCTGAATGGTTCACAGATCGGTGTGGAATACACCCTGCTGCTGAATGCTTGCTGCTGCCAGTGGGATGAAATCGTAATGACCGTGATGGGAACCGGTTCTCCGATCTCCTTCGGTTATATTACAACTCCGGGTTACTACAGTGTGGTTGCCATGAATCCCAACACCGGTTGCGGAAACAACATGATCGGATGTATCCCCATCGTGATCGATCCGCTGCCGACGGCCGTCATTGCCGGCGCTCCGGCAGTATGCTACGGCGAATGTGCCGACGTTACGCTCACCATGACAGGAACACCGCCTTATACCGTGGTGCTGAATGACGGCAGCAGTGACTTCACTGTTACCGCTTACTCTTCGCCATGGCCTGTAACGGTTTGTCCGGCTACAACCACTACCTACACCATTGTCAGTGTAACTGACTTCAACAACTGCACCAATACCGGAACCGGCTCCGCCACTGTTACCATCTGGCCTTTGCCGGAAGTTGATGCTACCAACAGCACGCCTGTTTGTATCGGTGGTCCGGTCAACCTGTTCGCAGCTGTAAACGGTTTCGCTCCCTTCACCTTCAGCTGGAGCGGTCCCAATGGCTTCGGAACAGCCGATCAGAACCCGATCATTCCGGTGAGCACACTGGATAACAACGGTACGTATGTTGTTCAGGTAACCGACGGCCATGGTTGCGTCAATTTTGACGAGACTGTGGTTGTGGTGAACCCGCTGCCGGAAACTGTCCTCAGCGCCAACTCTCCCTGCGACGGTGGTGAACTGATCCTCTCTGGAAGCAACCAGTATGTAAGCTACGAATGGACCGGCCCGAACGGATTCACTGCCACCGGTAACCCGGTGATGATCAATCCTGCCACACTTGCTGCTGCCGGAATCTATACGGCTACCATTGTGGATATGAACCAGTGCAGCAATACATTCACTGTTGAGGTGATTATCCATCCGCTGCCAGTTGTAACCTGCGGTTCCAACAGCCCGGTATGTGTGGGACAGACCATCAGCCTCACGGCAGAAGCTACCGGTAATGGTCCCTTCTCCTACTATTGGACAGGCCCGGACGGATTCAGTTCCATGGATCAGAATCCTTCCATCAGCAATGCTCAGCTGGTTAACGCCGGTGACTACAACGTGGTGGTATACGATGCCAACCAGTGTATGAGTTCCTGCGTTACTACTGTCGTAGTGAATCCTTTACCTGAAGTATGTGAAGTTACTGTTACCGAACCCAATGTGTTCTGTTTCGGTTGTATTCCTCCGGAGATCGAGCTTAGCTGCTCACAGCTTGGAGTGAACTACGAACTCTACAGGAATGGTGTTGCTACAGGCATTGTGCTGCCCGGAACTGGCGCTGCGCTGAATTTCGGTTACATTGAAGATGCCGGCTTCTACACTGTTTTTGCAATCAATACTGCTACGGGATGTAGCATCTGGATGTACGGCGAAGTTGAAATCATTGAACAGGCTCCGCCTTCAGCCGTGATCACTGGTGATGAGATCTGCTTCGGAGAAACCGCAGAAATGCAGATCGTGCTCACAGGTGATACCTACTGGGATGTGATCATTACCGACGGTGTCCACAAGGATACCATTCATATCACAAGTACGCCCTATACTTATATTCCTGGTAACGGACCGCATATCCTTGCTCCTACTGTTACCACAACCTACACCATCCTGCTGGTGTCTGACAGGGTATGTTACAATATCGGCAACTCCGCTGTTGTGACAGTGAACCCGCTGCCCAACAAGTACACGGTGACTGGTGGCGGTTATTACTGCAGTGGTATCGGAGTCTATATCGGACTCAACGGTTCTCAGCTTGGTATCGAGTATACCCTGCACCAGAATGGTTATCAGCTGAACACTGTTGTCGGTACCGGTGGTCCTATCACCTTCGGTCCTCAGGCAGCAGGTGTTTACTGGGTACAGGCTGTGAATCCTGTAACCGGTTGTACCAGCACCATGAATGGTCAGGCCATCGTGTTACCTGATCCGGGCCTTGAAGGTTATGAGGTTTCTGGTGGCGGTTCATACTGCCAGGGTGGAGACGGACTTTGTGTGTACCTGAGTGGTTCGCAGTTGGGTAAGGAATACAAACTGCTGCTTGGCGGCTTGTATACCGGTACCACAATCATTGGCACCGGTTCACCGCTTGCCTTCTGTAACCTGCTTACACCGGGAACATACAGCATCCTGGTCTTCGACCCGGTTACCACATGTACCAGGACGATGAACGGATATGCACAGATCAGCGTACAACCGCTGCCCACTGCCACCATTGGCGTGGATGCCACAATTTGTTACGGTGATGCTGCCAATATCCATGTGGATCTGACAGGTACCGCTCCCTGGACCTTTATCATCAGCGACGGTATCAACTCTGTTGCCCATACCAGCTATGTGGCTGCATTCGACAGCCTTGTGAACCCGACTTCCACCCGTACCTATGTTGTGACCAGCGTGGTTGATGCCTACTGTCAGAACAGTGGTACCGGAAGCGCCGTGATCACGGTGAACTCTCCCGTACCTTACGTGGTAACCGGTGGAGGTGCCTTCTGTGAAGGAGGAAGTGGTGTTGTGGTCGGCCTCAGCGGTTCTCAGGCAGGTGTGATCTACACCCTGTTTGTGAACGGTGTGAATGTCGGACAGTTCAACGGTACCGGTAATCCGCTCAGCTTCGGCCCGCAGACCGTTGCCGGTAACTACACAGTTGTGGCCACCAACCAGAGCGACGGTTGTTCAAGGACAATGAACGGTGTTGCCATCATTACCATCAACCCCTTACCCCAGTCATTCAACGTGACCGGCGGTGGTGCATGCTGCATCGGCTGTACCCATGTCTTTGTCTGCCTCGACGGTTCCCAGGTTGGTATCCGCTATGAACTCTATATTAATAACCTGCCGAGCGGTATATACAGGAATGGCACAGGCCAGCCCTTCTGCTACGACTATGCCACCGTGGCCGGTATTTATACCATCAAGGCTGTGAATATCAGCACCGGTTGCTGGAAGTGGATGACAGGCAGTGCCGAGGTTGTCCTCTATCCGACTGCCCAGGCCAATATCAGCGGCAATGCTTCGATCTGTGCCGGCGGTTCGGCTGATCTGACGATCACCTTCACCACTGGTACCGCTCCGTTCAGCTTTGGTTTGACTGCCAACGGATCTACCGTTACTTACGATAACATTACTGACAATCCCTATGTACTTACTGTCAATCCGACCGTTACCAGTGTGTACACCCTGGCATGGGTAAGCGATGTTTACGGTTGCTACAACAACCAGACCACTGGCTCTGCCGTGATTACCGTTACCCAGCTTCCTGGCGTGGAAGTCGGACCTTTCGATCCTGTTTGTATCGATGTTCCTGCCTTCGAATTGACCACAGGTATGCCTTCAGGTGGTGTTTACAGTGGTGTTGGCGTGGACAATGGCTGGTTTGATCCTGCCGTTGCCGGTGCCGGAAGCCATGTGATCACCTATACTTATACTGATATCTTTGGTTGCCAGGGTTATGCAAGTGCACCCATCGTGGTGAACCCGCTGCCCGATGTCAGCTTCAGCGGACTCGAAGGCGGATACTGCATCGATGCACAGCCTGCATTGCTTGTGGGTAACCATGCACCTTACGGATATTTTGTCGGCCCGGGTATCACAGATCTCGGCGATGGTACCGCCCTGTTCAGTCCTGCCGCTGCAGGTATTGGCGGACCCTATACCATTACCTATGTGTATACCGATGCTAACGGTTGTACGAATGCAAGCAGCCAGACCACCAGTGTGATCGCACTTCCTGATGTTTATTTCACCGGCCTTGCCTCGGCATACTGTGTGAATAATCCGGATGTACAGCTTGTCGGATATCCTGCAGGAGGTGTCTTCTCAGGTCCTGGTATCACAGGTGATGTATTCTCTCCTGCTGCTGCAGGTGTCGGCGGACCGTATACCATTACGTACAGCTACACCAGCGGAAACTTCTGTACCAACAGCTATTCACTGCAGGTAACGGTGCTGCCGCTGCCGCAGGTATGTGAACTGATCGGCGGTGACACCTGCTGCATCGGATGTTCAGTTACGGCCTTGCTGTACTGCTCTGAGCAGGGTGTCAGCTATCAGCTGGTACGCAACGGCAACCTGTTTGTCGGCGCTCCGAAACTGGGTACCGGCCTTGCATTGAGCTGGGAAATCTTCCTGGGTGGCAATTACACCGTGATTGCTACCAACCTCAGTACCGGATGCACTGTCCAGATGAACGGAACGGTGGTGGTTACCATTATCCCGCAACCCACTGCAGTGATTACGGGTACCACTTCCATATGTGAAGGCCAGTGTGCACCCATTAACGTAGCACTGACCGGTACTCCTCCGTTTGAGATCTGGTTCTCAAATGGTCCGGACACCGTTGTGGTACACAGCATCAATGCCTTCAACTGGGATACCCTGGTTTGCCCGACAGCAACTACAACTTACGCTGTTGTGAGCCTCTTCGACGCCTACTGTGGTGCCTTCGGTACCGGTCAGGCAGTCGTTACAGTGAATCCTGCTCCTGCACAATTTGATGTAACCGGTGGCGGCAGTCTCTGTGAAGGCGGTGCCGGGGTACCTGTTGGTCTCAACGGCTCGCAGACCGGTGTATATTACCAGTTGTTCCTCGATGGTATCTCAACGGGTATTGTCATGCTCGGTAACGGAAATCCGATCAGCTTCGGTCTGTTCAACGTAGCCGGCGAATACACTGTCATTTCAGAGAGTGCACTGACCTGTACCTTTGAAATGAACGGCAGTGCCATTGTGAGCATCATCCCGCTGCCCACCGTTACACTTGATCCGTTTGCAGGAGTTTGCGTTGGCGAACCCGCATTCATGCTCACCGGTGGCTTACCGCTTGGTGGTGTATACTATGTGGACGGCATCCAGGTTGACTACTTCGACGCTGCCCAGGTTGGGGTGGGTACTCATGAGATCATGTACACCTACACCGATGGCAATGGTTGCGAAGCCTCAGCTGTCCAGAGTATCATGGTGTATGCCAATCCTGCAGTATCTCTCATGCCCTTTGCTTCCGTATGCTTCGACGTTCCTGAGTTTGTACTCGGTGGCGGTTCACCTGCCGGCGGTTCTTACTATGTGAACGGCGTAATGGCTGTCAGCTTCAATCCGGCATTGTACGGTGCAGGTACCTATACCATTACCTATATGTACACCGACGGTAACGGATGTACCGGTTCGGCTGATCAGAACCTCACAGTGTATGCACTGCCTTCTGTGACACTTGCACAGTTTGCTCCTGCATGCCTTGGTGGTGACCCGATCGTCCTCACCGGTGGTCAGCCCCTGGGTGGTGTATATAGCGGCCAGTATGTAACCAATGGTGTATTCAACCCGGTTGCTGCAGGTATCTACACTATTACCTACACCTATACCAACCAGTACGGATGTACTGCTTACGCAACACAGGATATTGAAGTGGCTCCGTGCCCGGTCTATTCAATCAGCGGTCAGGTGACCTATGATAACAATGCCGGAACCGTCATGAACAATGTGACTGTGAACCTGAAGCAGAACAATGTGGTGATTGCCACAACTGTTACTGATGCCAACGGAAATTATCTGTTCGAAAACTATGGTCCGGGAACCTACCAGGTTGCTGCCGCTTCCACCAAGCCCTGGGGCGGTGTGAACTCCAACGACGCACTCATGATCATGAAGCATTTTGCTGCCATCGCTCCGCTCACCGGACTGAGGGTTGCTGCTGCCAATGTGAATGGTGACGGTGTTGTGAACTCCATCGACGCCCTGATGGTTGCCAAGAGGTTCGTGAACCAGATCAGCTCCTTCCCGGTTGGCGACTGGGTCTTCCAGGTCAACACCGTGGTCATCACCAGCTTGAATGTGTCAAATGACTTTGTCGCACTCTGCTACGGCGATGTGAACGGTTCTTACACTCCGCCCTACGTGAAGACTCCTCCCACCGTAAATCTCAACACCCTGGGTGTTAAGAATATCAAATCAAATGAATCTTTCGAACTGCCGATCCATGTCAGTGGAAACCTGAAGATTGGTGCCGTCTCCCTCGTACTCAGCTATCCTGAAGACCTGGTAGATGTGGAAGGTGTTGTAATCAACGCTCCTTCGGCCAACTTCCTCTACACTGCCGTGAACGGTGAACTGAGAATCTCATGGTACGCAATGAAGGAAGTGGTACTGAACGACAAGGATGTGCTGCTGACACTGCAGCTCAGGAGCAGGAACATCTCCGGTGCAACCGGCGATGAACTGGCCCTGATGCTCGATGGTATCAGTGAACTTGGCGACAGGAACGCTGCCGTTATTCAGAACGTGAACCTGACCTATCCGAAACTGGCAGTGGCCGTCGAAAGCTACAGCATCAGCAACTACCCGAACCCGTTCAAGGATGTGACGGAAATCGTCTACAACCTGCCGGAAGACGGTACTGTTACACTGAAGGTGTACAACCTCCTCGGAGATGTTGTGGCCACCCTCGTGAACAATGTTGAGCAGGCAGCCAACACCTATCAGGTAACCTTAGACGGATCCAATCTTGTCCCGGGTATCTATACCTACAAGATTGAAGTCAAGGGTCAGTCTTCAGATTATCTGAAGTCAGGCATGATGGTGCTCTCCAGGTAAGATTCATCTGGTTGAAACAAAAAGGGCGTCCCGCAGCGGGACGCCCTTTTTGTTTTATACCGGCATGGTCTCGGTTTATGATAAAAACCAAATCAAGGATGTATGCTCAGTCTTGACAGGTTTGTGAATGCTTAGCTGTTTAGTCTGAGTTATACAGTGCATATCCGTAGTGTTCTTGTTCGTAAAATGATTCCGTGCCGGTATACAATATAAACAGCCCCGGCTGCGATCCGGGGTAAAGGTTGTTTGGGTACAGCTGCTCAATGCCGGTCGAGCTCCGTAAAGCCAATATACTTTTCAGTGTAAAGTTTTGTGAGAAAGCGGGTTACCCTTTCATCCACAGGATTCATGCCTAAACCGGGCCGGTTTGCGAGAGCGGTACAAATATCGGACACGGTATTGCTTCCGTTGATCAGTTTCCATGTTTCTGATCCCTGCAAATCCAATCTGATCCGGATGTGTTTCTTATTCGTGCCCCGCATCAATATCCTTTGAAAGAATGGAGTACTGAATCTCGGGATCAGTAATTCCACCAGATTATCCTGGGTCATACGGTGCATTACCTTTGCGTAAGGCGTCAGGGTGAGATAATTGATCTCGGAGGATTGTTCCTGCTTTGTACGGGTCTTAAACAGCTTCATTTGGGTAAAGATGCCGTAAAGATAAAAAAACAGGGCGTCCCTTGCGGAGACGCCCTGAAGGATTAAGAAGAAACTGATTACATACTTGCTACCGGAGGGGCCGGTTCATCTGGTTTTCCTGCGTTTTTGACCGGGATCCAGATCAGGATGGCGGCGATGATGGTCAGAATAATGATACTGACGATAAAGGATGGACTCGAGAAAATGGCAGGCAGGGGGATGCCGGTGAAGTAGAAGAGTGCAAAAACAAGACCCATCAGCGCCTCTCCTGCGATGAAACCGGAGGCGAGCAGCACGCCGGTGTTTTCCACACGGGCCTTTTGCGCTTCATTGTGTTTGCGGGAGGTATTGAACATGTCCACCACTCCTTTCACGAGTCCGCCGAGGAAAATGGCAAAAGTGGTTTCGAGGGGCAGGTACATACCGACACTGACGAGCATGGGGCTTTTCACCTGCATGAGGATAAAACCGAAACCCATCAGCATGCCAACGATGATCAGCGGCCATGCCATCTGGCCTTCCACGATTCCTTTGGAAAGCATGGCCATCAGACTGGCCTGGGGAGCGCTGAGGTTACGGCTTCCGAAACCACCTTCATAGCCTTCTTTCAGTCCCTGTGCAATGTCGCCCTGGTTAAGGATGACCAGTACACCGAACATGACTGAGCCGGCAAGCACGACCCCGATGATGTCGCCGATCTGCATTTTCCAGGGTGTACCCCCAAGGATATGACCGGCTTTCAAATCCTGAAGCATTTCTCCGGCAACGGCTGCCGAAACGCAAACTACGGCAGCTACTCCCAAAACGGTTCCGACGTCGGCATTCCCTGAAGCACCGAGTGCCACAAGGATCAGCGCGGTGACCACCAGTGCAGTGAGAGTAAGGCCGGAGATGGGATTGTTGCTGGAGCCCATAATCCCGACCAGGTAACCGGAAACGGCCGCAAAGAAGAAGGCCAGGATAATGAGCAGCGTAGCGGCAACAATGGCCACAATGAGGGTGGACTGGAAGATAAAAAATGCGATAATGAAAGTGAGTACAGCAACTCCAAGGATGCCGACAATGATCCAGGTAAAGGGAAGATCCTTTTCAGTACGCAACGTGGCTGTGGATGTACCTGAAGCAGCCTTTCGCACATCGTTGATGGACCTTCTCACGCCTTCGATCAGGCTGTTTCTCATTTTAAACAGGGTGAAACCTGCTCCCATCAGCATTCCGCCGATGGCGATCGGCCTGACGATATACCGCCAGATCTGCGTGATCTGGAAACTGGGGTCACCGGCTTTTTGCATGGCTGCATCCAGCTGGAGGGCAGGGTCTTTGCTCATCAGGAAGGCTGCCCAGGCTCCGATATCGAGGTTAGGTCCGATGAAATACAGGATAATGGGTGAAAGCAGTCCCCAGGCAATGATCCCTCCGCTGAAATTAAGGGCACCGAGTTTTGGACCGATGATATATCCTACGCCCATGTATGCCGGACTGATACCCGGAGAGCTGAGCAGCAGGCCGCCCTGGCCGGAAAGTGATGTTCCCGTGATCTTCTGGTTGGCAAATACGATAAACTTTTCCCAGGAGGCAGCGAAGAATTTCAGTTCGCCCAGGGTCTTGATCAGACCACCACCGAGCATGGCACCGAACAGGAACTTTGAACCGCCTCCGCCTCCGCGACCTGCCTTGTGAATTTCTGCTGCAGCCACCGATTCAGGGAAAGGAAGATCCACGTCATCAACCATGACCCTGCGCAACAATGCCACGAACATGATACCCAGGATACCGCCTGCAATCAGGATCAGGGATGAGGTGATGTAATTGCCGGGTGTGAAGAAATCCGTCCACAAACCGGCAATGAAAAAGGCCGGAAGGGTGAAAATTGCCCCTGCAGCTACGGATTCGCCTATGGATCCGACGGTACGGGCAATGTTTTCTTCGAGGATGCTCCCCCTTACCACCTTTAACAATGCCATCCCGATGACCGCTGCAGGGTAAGTCGCCGCAATGGTCATGCCGGCTTTCAGCCCGAGATAGGCATTGGCCGCCCCGAGGATCACCGACATGATAAGTCCGATGATCACCGCTCTCGCAGTGAATTCAGCCATGTTGGTTTCAGGGAGGACAAAGGGGACAAATTTTCGTTTTTCTGTCATAATACCTCCGTTTTAATGAATGAATAATAAGGTTGTGTTAATTGGAATTCTTTTGCAATTTTTCCCGGGATGGTGCTGTTTTGAAGGCCAGATGACTGATATAAACCAGTTTCTTGGTCTCAAAGTAGGGCTCGTCAAACTCCTCTGACAGGCTGAATTCACGGATGTTTCCGGCCCGAATCCCGGGAACATGAAACATACCACCACCAAGGTAGAGGTAGCCGTTTTCCAGGGAAGCTTGTTTTCCGGGTCTGAGCAAATGCCTTGTCCGGCTGATGAAAACAGGCAGGGAACTTACCGCCCTGCCAAGGATGAAGTCGTAAGAAGCCCGGTGCTGTTCAGACCGCATACAAAGGGTGGTAATGTTCGAAAGACCGAGCACACTGCCAATGGCTTCCACGGCATGGATCTTCTTGCAGACGGAATCCAGCAGCACGAAATTGCTGCCCGGGAAAAGGATGGCCAGGGGGAGACCGGGGAAGCCTCCGCCCGTGCCTACATCAATGATGCTGTTACCCGGCCGGAAACGGATCAGCCTGGCCACTGCAAGTGAGAACAGCAGGTGCCGCTCTTCAAAATGCGCCATGTCTTTGCGGGAAATGAGGTTTATCCGGCTGTTCCATTCTTCGTAATGTCCTTTAAGTGAATGAAGTAACTGAACCTGGTCCGGAGGAAGTCCGGAGAAATATTTATCAAGGATGGACACTGGCGTTTTTGTTCAGCCCGTTAAATTACATATTTAACAGGCAGGTGTTCACAAAATTTCTGTCATCCCGGTGAAAATCTCATGACTGATGTGTTTCTTTGTTAAATTACACTTTGATTATCAATGAGTCACAGAAAGAGATGGCACTTTTTATGGCTGTTGTTTTTTTATTGCGGTGTTTTTGGGCAACAGGTTCCGGAAACGATCACCGTGGCCGGATACGTGACAAGATATAAGGACATTGCAGTCAGAAAGATGCAGGAATACGGGATTCCTGCCAGCATTACCCTGGCGCAGGGGATACTGGAATCGGCCAACGGAAACAGTGAGCTTGCAAGAATGGCCAATAACCATTTCGGGATAAAATGCCACCGGGACTGGGAAGGGGAGACCTATACAAAGGATGATGATGCGCGTAATGAATGTTTCAGGAAGTACCCCTCTGCATCCCAGTCATTCGAAGATCATTCGGTTTTTCTCAGGACACGGGCCCGCTACGCATTTCTGTTCGACCTGGAGCCTTCGGATTACAAAGCATGGGCACACGGTCTGAAAAAGGCGGGATATGCGACAAATCCGAAGTATCCTGAACTGCTGATCAGGATCATAGAAGAAAACATGCTGTATGAATATGACGGTGAGGTACGGCATGTGTCACATGAATATCCTTCCGGACGCCTGGATACCCTGCCGGCTCAATATCGCAGGGCAGATGGTGAAATCATCCCGTTTGGTAAAGCGGTTGGACGGAAGATACTGATTAACAATGGGATAAAATGTATTGTGGCTATGAAGGGGGATAGTCCGGAGAGCATTGCCCGTGAAACCGGTTCGATGCCCTGGCAAATCCGAAGATATAACGACCTGGGCAGGGGAGAACGGATCAGGGAGGGGCAAATGGTTTATCTTCAGCCAAAAAAGCGGAAGGCAGCCAGTGCATATCATACTGTGAGAGAACAGGAGACCATGCAGGACATTGCACAGCACTACGGGATGAAAATCAAACATTTGTACCGGAAAAACAGGATGGTGACAGGCAGTCAGCCGGCAGTCGGGCAGAAACTCTGGTTGAGGAAAACAAAGCCGGTAAACAGTGAGTAATTTTGGCAGAGACTTATTCAGGCAGTTACCGGAACCCCGCCTTCCTGTCCAGGATCCGGCTTACCAGATGTCCATGGTAATTCTCCGGCTAATCCGGCTTGTCAGGAGGGAAAGAAAGCAAACCCCGGAAGGTTGGATGAAAACTCTGCCGGTGATGCGGGCTTGGGCCTTCCCTGAGCAGCGCTTCCAGGTGTTCACGGGTGGGATAGCCTTTGTTTTTATGCCAACGGTAAGCTGGAAATTCCCGGGCCAGTAGAGTCATGTATGCATCGCGCGCGGTTTTTGCCAGTACAGATGCTGCCGATATGGAGGGAACCAGGCTGTCGCCCCTGATAATGCAGCGATATGGCAGGTTTTTGTAAGGGCGGAAACGGTTTCCGTCTACCAGGATCATGTCTGGGGCGGGAATGAGCTGGTCCAGTGCCAGGTGCATGGCTTTAATAGAGGCCTGCAGGATGTTCAGCGCATCGATCTCTTCGGGTCCCACAGCCTGCACCGACCAGGTAACCGCAAATTTTTCAATGATATCGCGGGCTTTGAGCCTGCTGACTTCTGTGAGTGATTTGGAATCAGTGACCAGCGGGTGACTGAAGCCTTGTGGAAGAATGACAGCAGCGGCAAAGACCGGTCCGGCCAGGCAGCCACGACCGGCTTCGTCACAGCCGGCAATCGGGATATCCCGGGGAAGGTTCATTTCAGACACTGGGACATTGATTCAGAACACGAATGAAGGCGGAAGACCAGACATTGGTCGAATAATATTTTTCCACTGTCAATCGGCCGGCTTCTCCCAGCCGTTTCCGCAACTCCGGGTCATTGATCAGCAGGCTGAGTTTTTCTTCCCAGGCTTCAGGATCATCTGCAAGGAAGCCATTCTGACCGTCACGGATGATTTCCCGGTTCACACCTACCGGAGACATCACCACCGGGATACCCATGGCCATGCACAACAATCCCTTGAAACCGCATTTTCCCCTGGTCCAGGCATTGTCGGGCAGTGGCATGATGCCGATATCGAAGGAGGCAAGATGGTTTTTTTCATCATTCAGTGACCATGGAATTTCTTTGATTTCCAGTTTCTTGTTGGAATAATTACTGCTCCCGACCAGTTTAAAAACCAGCCGGTTTGCGAACCGGTCTTTCAGTTTTTCCAATACCGGTTCGAGTTTACGGAAATGATCGATGGTTGTCAGGCTTCCCGTCCAGCCGATCACAAGGGGAGCATCCGCGGATTTTCTTGTTTCAGGGGGGGAATACCGGCTGGTGTCCACGGTAGTGGGGATGATGTCCACGGCCGGGTTAAACTGAAGTGCGTAATCTGCCAGGTAGCGGTTGCCTGCTGTCACACGGTCGGCCATGGCAATGATGCGTGCCGTTTTGGATGGCTTTTTCAGAAGGGCGAAAAAGCGGTTGTGTTGCGACAGGTTGGGTAGCCAGATGGAATCGTCGAAATCATAGACCAGGCAGGCAGCTCTTTTCCGGATACGACGTTCAAAGTAAAGCGAGCGGGTCATCAGGGCCTCCCGGGCGATGATGACCACATCAGAACGGGATACAATACTCAGGCATTGCAATCTTCTGAGCGGACAGGTGAAGTAGAGAAAACGGGCTTTGCTTAGCCAGTTTCCCTGACTGTAAAGAAAGCGGTCTTCCTTCAGGGTGATCAGGAAGGCCATTTGTGCCTTAAAACCGTTTTGTTCCATTGCAGGCAAAAACTGCTCAAAACGGAAGCGTTGGTTTGGTGCTCTGCCGGGCCTGTGGGAAGCGATATAAAGGACACGCCGGTACGTACACCTTTGGTACACGATGCGGTAGGCACTGTTTGCTTCCGGAAGACCGAAGCTTGGTGCGGCTGTAGCCCTGATCTTTTCATGATCCCGGAAAACAGCATGATCCATGCGGCCGACAGCTTCGCGAAAGGCTTCCGGACTGAAATCCCTGACCGGCAGAAAACCCTGAATCCGGCACGTAAGCTGGTCAATGTCTCCTACGCCGCTATTCACAATGAGCGGTATTCCACATGCCAGAAATTCTCCCCATTTTACCGGTGATGATGCCGTTTTTGAAAAGGATGGTTTGATGAAAGCGATGCCCCAGTCGGACAGGGCCAGCAAAGCAGGCACATCCTGATGGGAGACATTCCGGATGAAGATGCAATCCCGGGTAATCCCCAGCCGGATTGCGGTTGTTGTGATCCGATCCCCTTTGTCCGGACTGATGAAAAGAAAACTGGCTTTTGGCTCCTTTTCATGGAGCACTTTAAAGAAACGAAGCATCTCATCGAGCAGATACCATGTTCCCAGGGAGCCCAGGTAAGTAAGGATTATTCCTTCCGGCGGAAGTCCATGGGCTTGCCGAAGCGCCTGATCTCTGCCGGAATCTTTTAAAGGGAATCTGGTAAAGTCTGTTGCACAGGGGATTACAGTGATGTCTTTACCGGCGATAAAGGGTAGAAATTTTTCCCTGATATGTTCTGCAGCCTTATGGCTGAGGGTAATCACCGCATCCGACTCGCGGAACATTTTTCTTTCCTGCCTTCTGAGCCAGGCAATCATAGTCATTACCAGCGGATTGACAGGATTCCAGATTTTTCCTTCCAGTCTTTCATCGATCCAGAATCCCCTGATATCGAAGATCCAGGGAATCCGGGTTCTTTTATTGATCATGGTGGCTGCGAGTCCTGCCGGATAACTTCTGCAATGCAGGATATCCGGACTGAAGCTTTCAGTAAGCTCCCGGGCTTTCTTTGTATATTTTCTGAAGAAAAGGATGTATTCAAGCGGATTTCCGAAAACCGGATAATCAAGGAAGTGCCAGGTAATGCCGTGTTGCCGGCACAGATCCTGAATCCGGCTGTGGTGAAGCCTGTAATTTTCTTTCTTTTCACAGGCCAGGATGGCAATCTGGTGACCGTCGCCTGAAAGTGCAAACAGGTAGGGTAATATCTGCGATTGTCCCAGGGGATCTGTCAGTCCGTCGTATGACAGGTATAATACTTTCATATGGCAGGAAAGATCCTGATCCAGATTATATAACAAACCAGCAGCGTAAAGATGACTTCCCACCAGAACACCCTTTTCAGCCTGACAAAGAAATAGGAGAGAATGGCAGTTGCGGGTATCATGCTGACCGATCCCTGTATCCATCTCTGATCACCCGAAAAAAGGAAAACAGGGATGCTGAGAAGCAGGTACCAGATCATGAAAAGGAATTTTTTCCGGATGCTGATTACCCTTTCCTGCATCATGGCCGCCACGCTCAGGGTGGCTGACAGACAGAAGAAACCAAGGATGACCAGTGCGATCCAGGTGATCACCGGGATGGAAGTGTTGATCCATTCAAAGCTTAAGAAGGAGGTGTAAAACATCCCGGCCACCTGAATCCAGTTGTCATACCAGAAATAATAAACAAACAGGTACAGCCACGGCAGGGAAAACCCCAGCAGGTTGATGATCCAGATTCTCCACGAGAACAACCTGTAAATCATGAATCCCAGCCACGTCAGCAGGAGGAATACAAGGGTGGTGATGTCCAGGAAGCTGGCGAGGGAAAGACAGACGGATGATCCGAAGACTTCTTTGAAGGGATCAGGTTTTTCGTAGAGGTTCAGGAACAGCAGCAGGAAGGCAAGCATCAGCAGGTTTTGCAGGATCACCGGGTGCAGGCAGAGCAGGTCGGGATGCCAGCTCATCAGCAATACGAAAACCAGCGCCGGAAGTGCATTGTTCCTGGGGAACAGTTCATGCCGGGAGAGCAGCAGGGTGAGGAGAATGCCTTCAGCCATCACCAGCAGCATGGCAAGGATCGTATTCACGATACCCTGGTTCCCGGTAAGCGACAGGATAAATGTGTAAAAAGGAAGCGGGGAATGGGAAGGAGGTGAGTCCAGGGGATGAGTCAGGGCAGGCAGCCAAAGCAGCAAAGTGCTGATTATTAGCATAATGAACTGCAGGTTGGATTCTGTCCGGTAGATTCGTATAAACATCGCGGGGATTTAAAAATTGAACAGAATGCTGTAAAGCACGGCCAGCAGGATCATCGCAATGAGTGATACGGCCGTAAGAAATTTGGCCCCGGTATTTCCCCTGAAGGATTTTTTCTTTGCATTCCCGGTATTTTGCCAGACCAGGCCGGTGACAAACCCTGCGAATGACAGGCCGATGAAGGAAAGAAGGATTGTTTCGTCTGACATGGGATGATCATGTTAGGATGTCGTTTCCAAGGTCAGTCCGGTAATATTTACCATCATACGTAATATTATTACATGCCTTGTAAACCTTGTCGAGGGCTTGCCGGTGGGTTCCGGCGGTGGCCGTAACACCCAGGATGCGTCCGCCATTGCTGAGCAGCCTTCCGGATTCGTCGCGTCTGGTGCCGGCATGGAAAGGGATGACATCCCTAACAGAGTCAAGGCCGGAAATGGGTAATCCTTTCGGATAATCTCCGGGATAGCCCGGTGCCACCATCATTGCGCAGCAACATGCTTCGGGGGATATGACGAGTGACCTGGATGCCAGTTCGTTCCTGCTCATGGCCAGCAGGATGTCGAGCAAATCGGACTGAATCCGGGGCATGATACTTTCCGTTTCCGGATCACCAAGGCGGACATTGTATTCGATAACATAGGCTTCATCTCCGCATTTCATCAGACCGAAGAAGATAAACCCGCTGTAGTGGATTCCTTCTGCCTGTAATCCATGGATAGTCGGACGGATAATTTTATCTTCAATTCTGTGAATGAATTCTTTATCCGCAAATGGGACGGGTGAAAGCGAGCCCATGCCTCCCGTATTCGGTCCCTGGTCATTTTCTCCTATCCTTTTGTAATCTTTTGCCTCAGGTAACAACATCCAGTGATTGCCGTCGGTAAGGATAAAAACCGACAGTTCCACACCTGAAAGGAAAGATTCGATCACAACCGTATCACCTGCAGTACCAAACTGGTGTTTTTCCAGCATGGCATGCACTGCTGTTTCTGCTTCAGCCTGTTCCATGCAGATCAATACGCCTTTACCGGCGGCCAGGCCATCGGCTTTGATCACGTATGGCGGCCGGAGGGTTTGAAGAAATCGCACCGCATCCTGCTCCTGACCTTTGGAGAATGCCTGATAAGGAGCCGTGGGGATACGGTATTTGTGCATGAAGTTTTTGGCGAAGTGCTTGCTCCCTTCCAGCATGGCTGCCCTGGCGGAGGGGCCGATGACAGGGATATCTGAAAGTTGCGGATCCTCCCTGAAAAAATCTGTAATTCCTTTCACCAGTGGCGCTTCAGGCCCGACAACTACAAGGTCTATATGATGCTGAATGACGGCCTGACGGATGCCTTCAAAATCAGTGTCATGTATTGGAAGATTGGTTCCCGATGCCGCCGTGCCTGCATTGCCCGGAGCCGTATACAGCCGGTTAAGCAAGGGACTCTGGCTTATTTTCCATGCCAGTGCATGCTCCCTTCCTCCGCTGCCGAGGATCAGGATATTATATTGTTTGTGATTGTGTTCCATCATCATCCTGCTGTATGGTTTTAATTACGGAATCCCACAGCAGGGATGCTGTGCGATCCCAGCTGAAGCTGGCCAGCCGGACCACTCCCTTTGCGATCAGTTGTTCGCGGAGTTGTTCGTTATCAGTGACCTGGTGCATGGCTGAAGCAATTTCGGCAATACTGAAGGGATCGACCAGGAGTGCCGCGTCCCCGGCAATTTCCGGCAGGGAGGTTCTGTCTGAAGCGATCACGGGAACCCGGCATGCAAAAGCTTCAAGCAGGGGAATGCCAAAGCCTTCAAAATAGGAGACATAGACCAGGGCGAGGGAAGCTCCCAGCACCCTGTTCAGCTCCGGAACACTGAGGCGACCGGTAAATATCACGTCTTCACGATATTGCATTTGCCGGTAGGTACGTTGTATATCGCGGGTCCACCATTTTTTTGCCCCGGCGATCACCAGGCGGACATGCCTGCCGTTGGTGCGCCTGAACTGGTCGTAGGCCCTGAAAAGCATGACCAGGTTCTTGCGGGGATGCAATGAACCGATAAAAACAAAATAGGGATCTCCCTGGCAAAGCTGCTCCCTGGTTCGGATGCGTTCATCTTGAGAAAGTGGCTTAAATGCCTCATTTACACCATCGTAGACAATATCAATTTTTTCCGGTGCAATATGGTAGTGTTGCCTGATATCTGATTTTGAGAATTCTGAAACGGTGGCAATGCGGGTGGCTTTGGCTGCGAATCTCGGGAAAAAGTAGCGGTAGTATTTTCTCACAAGCCATGGCAGGTCAGCCGGATGGTGCTCAAAGTTCAGGTCGTGGATTACCACCAGCGATTTCCCCTTGTATGGAAGGGCGTTATAACCGTCAGGAGAAAGGAAAAGGTCGGGTTGAAGTTTTCGGAGCAGCCGCGGCAGTGAAAAATTAAACCAAATATAAAAGAGTAAGGGGTGGCGTGCCTGGGGTTTCAACACCCTGGCCATGACATTGGGGCCGAAAAGGAATGAAGGATCCGGACTGCGGTCGAAAATGAAGATAAATGTCACTTCCGGATGGGCCGCCACCATCCGTTTCAGGCTTTCATAAGAGAACCAGCCAATCCCTTCCAGCTTGTCTCTAAGCAGTAGTCTGGTGTTTACGGCGATGCGGAGTTTGCTCACGTCGGAAGGATGGTTTTAGAAACAGGACAATATAGTTTACATTTGCGGCAAATATCCTAATTTTTAACCATTCTCCCGTAGACTTCAGGATAAACTCCTTAAGCGGAACCCATGCAACGGAAGTTTTTGACCAACCTGGGCCTGATCCTGACCCTGAACATTCTGATCAAACCAGTTTGGATACTGGGCATAGACCTGAGCGTTCAGAATGTGACAGGAGCGGTGGATTACGGGACTTACTTCGTGATTTTCAACTTCAGTTTTCTGTTCAATATCATCCTTGATTTCGGCATCACCAATTTCAACAACCGGAATATTGCACAGAATAACCATCTGCTGAAGAAGCATTTCAGCAGCATCATCCTGTTAAAGCTGATGCTGGCGGTCCTTTACTTTCTGGTTATCTACCTGATGGCCCTTGTTCTTGGTTATAATATATTGCAGATCAAATATCTGGCGTTTTTCGGACTCAATCAGTTTTTAATTTCCCTGATCCTTTACCTGAGGTCAAATATTTCGGGATTACTGATGTTTAAAACCGACAGCATCATTTCAGTGCTTGACAGGGTGCTGATGATTGCCATTTGCAGTGTGTTGCTGTGGGGCAGGGTCACCGACCAGGCTTTCCGTATTGAATGGTTCATTTACAGTCAGACCGTGGCCTATTTTATCACAGCCCTGGCAGCACTGGTCATTGTCATCAGAAAATCTGCCTTTACGCGGATGCACTGGAACTGGCCCTTTTCACTGATGATCATCAGGCGGAGTTTCCCCTTTGCCATCCTTGTGTTGCTGATGACATTCTACAACAGGCTGGATGCCGTGATGCTGGAGCGGATGCTGAGCGGGCTCACCGGCAAGGAACAGGCAGGCATTTATGCCTCGGCCTATCGGCTTCTGGATGCTACCAATATGATTGCCTATCTTTTTGCGGTCCTGTTATTGCCCTTGTTTTCCAGAATGCTGAAGGAAAAGCATGATGTCAGGGAACTGGTCAGGTTATCTTCCTCTCTGCTGCTCACAGTATCAGTGATTGTTGCAGTGTTGTCGCATTTTTACGCATTCGACCTGATGGAATTACTATATGTGGCGCATGTTTCTGAGAGTGCCGCAGTGTTTCGCTGGCTGATGACGTGTTTTATTCCGATTTCCCTGACCTATGTGTTTGGGACCCTGTTGACCGCAAATGGCAATCTTCGGGAAATGAACCTGTTGGCATTCCTTGGCGTACTGATCAATTTCTTCCTGAACCTGGTTTTAATTCCGCAGTACCAGGCCCTGGGATCATCCTGGTCGAGTCTGATTACCCAGTTTTTCATCGCATTGGTTCAGATTATACTTGTATCAAGGGTGTTTGGCTGGGGTATCGACAGGGTGTTTGCCCTGAAAGTGGCGCTTTATTTGGGGGGTGTGTTAATCCTTTCATGGGTGAGCCGGCTGCTTCAGATTCCATGGGAGATTGGTATCGTCCTGGCTTTTCTCCTTTCGGTGGGCTGGGCATTTATGCTGAGATTGGTTCATATTAATGCGATCCTCAAGATACTCAGGAAAGAATGAGATTTCTGAAAAGCAGTTTCATTATTAAATATTTTCCTATATTTACCGGCCAATTTGGAAAAAAACGTGGCTGAAGGGATGAAACAGTCGTATCAGTTTGATTTCAATTCATCGAACTTTTTCCTTTTTCTGTTTAAATGGAGAAAGTTGCTGGTATTGATCGCCTGTATCGCTTCGCTGGCATCTTACTTCTTTTCATCACCGCTGTTCATCACCCCCAAATATAAGTCGGTGGTAATCATGTTCCCAACCAGCACCAGCTCCATTTCGAAGGCCCTTCTTTCCGAGAGTTTCGGGATGAAGCAGGATATACTGGAAATCGGAGAGGAAGAACAGGCGGAACAGTTGCTTCAGATACTGAATTCCAATGAGATCCGTACAAAGGTGATTAATTGGTTCAGTTTATTGAATCATTACGGGATAGACAGTAACGATAAGTTCCGGAATACAAGGCTCTACAGGGAGTACGAAAAGAATATCACCTTCAAACGTACAGAGTACATGGCTGTTCAGATCACTGTTCTGGACAAAGATCCCCAGCTTTCTGCCGATATTGCCAATGCCATCGCCAACCTTGTGGATACAGTCAAAAACCAGATGATCCGTGAAAGGGCGATGCAGGGATTCAGGATAGTGGAATCTGAATACCTGACCCTCAGCAGGGATGTGCAACGCAAGGAAGATTCGATGACCGTTCTCCGGAAACTGGGTGTTCATGACTATGAGACCCAGTCTGAGATGATCAATCAGCAGCTGGCGATCGAGATCGCCAAAGGAAATACACGGGGAGTTAAGGCGCTTGAAGAGAAGTTGGCGGTACTGGCTGATTATGGCGGTGCTTATGTATCACTCCGGGATGATCTGTTGCATGAGAAAAAACAGTTAAGCGAGCTGAAAGCGAAGTACACTCAGGCGAAAGTAGATGCGGAGCAGGTGTTGCCGCAGAAATTTATCGTAAACAATGCCTTTAAGGCGGAAAAGAAATCGTATCCTGTCCGTTGGCTGATTATACTTGTCAGCCTGTTTTCCTCACTCATCCTCACCATTCTTGCCATCATCAGCATGGAGAACATCGGAATTGCGGCAGAAACCAACCACAACTTAAAAAAAAAAGCACGGCCGGAATCAGGTTGAAGATTCCGCTTAGTAAACCCATACTGAATATTGAAATTCCATATATAGACGTGAATAATTTTTTTAACCATATGAACCTGCTCAAACTGATCAACCGATGGAAAATGCACCTGCTGGTGATCTGTATTGCCGCCGCGGTGCTGGCTGCATTTTTCTCCAGTTCGCTGTTTGTCACGCCCCTGTATAAGTCATTTGCCGTTGTTTATCCTTCCAATATCCAGCCCTATTCCGATGAAAGTGAAACCGAGCAGATGATTCAACTGCTCAATGCCAGTGATATCCGCGATACATTGATTGAAAAGTACCAGCTCGGCAGCCATTACGGTCTCGATCCCCGGGACAAGCATTACTATTCCACCCTGCTGTATATGTTTGGCAAGCGGGTGAAGATCAAAAAGACAGAATTTGAGTCAGTGATGATCGAGGTCGTGGATCATTCTCCTGCTACGGCCTGCGATATGGTGAACACCATCCTGAATGTCTATGATTCCAAGGTCCGCTCACTTCACAAAATGAAATTCATGGAAGTGGTAAGGAATTATGACCAGGTACTGGCAGTCAAACAGCTGATGTTTGATTCCATTCAGAACCGGATCAATGAATATGGCGTGAAGTACGGCCTGATGGATTATTCGGCCCAGAGCAGGGAACTGCTGAGGGGGATGCTCGGGACAGTCGACGGATCCGGGTCAAGGATCAACAGGCAGGAAGTGGAATCCATGAGATCTGCCATGCTTGAAAAGGGCGGAGAATTGGTGCTGCTGCTCAAACTTGCGGAATCGGAGGCAGAAGCCTACAGCGAGTTCAAGCAAAAGTATGATGAAGCATTGCTGGCCGCCAACAGGGAATACACCTATTCCAATCTGGTTGTTAAACCGTATGTTTCTGATAATAAATTCTTTCCAAAGATGTGGGTGATCGTCAGCCTGAGCGTTCTGGCATCGTTCTTTCTGAGCCTGATGATCATTTCCTGGCTGGAGAACCAGCGGCAGGCCGGAAAGCCTGATCAATCCTGACAGACAGAGAAGGTGGAACTTGCAGAGAAAAATAAGCTTCGCTGGGTCTATGTTCTCAGTGCCCTTTTTATCGCTCTGAATGCTTACCTGGTGGTAAAGGAACACTACTGGGGATTCCTTGTGCCGGTAGTGCTGGCATTGTTGCTGCTTTATGTGTATTCCCTTGACAAAGTGCTGCTTATTATCACCTTTCTTACCCCCCTGGCGATCAACATACGTGACTACGAGTACAACCTGGGGATCAGTATCCCCACGGAGCCATTGCTTTTCGGAGTATTGCTTTTTTTTATTTTCCGTGTGCTATATGAGAACGATTTCGATAAGAGGGTAAGCAGACACCCCGTCAGCATCGCGGTATATATATATCTCGCATGGATGCTGATCACTACTATTACCAGCGAATTGCCCTGGGTCTCCCTTAAATTCTTCGTAGCCCGCTTATGGTTTGTAATCCCATTCTATTTTATTGCAACACAGTTGTTTAAGAATACGGCGAATGTGAAACGCTTTATATGGCTATATACGATTCCGCTCGCAGGAGTGGTTTTTTATACCCTTTACAGGCATTCACTCTGGGGTTTTGCCGAAGATCCGGGTCACTGGGTCGTGACTCCGTTTTACAACGACCATACGGCCTATGGAGCCGTTCTGGCCATGTTTGTCCCTGTGCTCTTTGGAATGATATTCAGCACCCATTACACCAGGAGCTTGCACTTCCTGAGTTTTCTGTTCTTTATCATTCTGGGGACAGGGCTTTTCTTCAGTTTCAGCAGGGCTGCCTGGTTAAGTCTCGCGGTTACGGCAGGCATTCTTGTTATCATCCTGCTCAGGATCAGGTTTCGCACCATAGCCATTGCTTTTCTTGGAATCTTGCTGGTTTTTATTGTTTTTCAGAATCAGATTTTCCAGCGGCTCGAAAAGAACAAGCAGGATTCTTCCAGCGACCTGATGGAAAATGTGCAGTCGATTGCCAATATCACTACGGATGCCTCCAACCTGGAGCGCATCAACCGCTGGAGATCAGCCATCAGGATGTTTTCTGAACGGCCGGTACTGGGTTGGGGCCCCGGCACATACCAGTTTCTTTACGCCCCTTTCCAGAATTCTCAGGAACGTACGGTTATCAGTACAAATGCCGGCGACAGGGGAAATGCCCACAGTGAGTATATCGGGCCGCTGTCAGAATCAGGATTCCCCGGCATGATGAGTGTAATCGCCCTGATGGTGCTGATCATCTATACCGGGCTCAGGGTGTACAAACGCGCCGCAGATAAAGATATCCGGCTGATGAGCCTGCTGATCGTCCTGGCTTTGTTTACGTATCTGATACACGGCTTTCTGAACAATTTTCTTGACTCTGATAAGGCTTCGGTGCCTTTCTGGGGTTTCGCAGCCATCCTGGTTTCTTTCGACCTGTATGCTTCCCGTAAGCAATCCCCGGCCTGAAAACAAGTTATTCCGCTCATTCCCGCGGTATCCCCGGTATATTCAATGTGACAAGCCTGGTTACATATGGTACATCACCCTGAACATGAAGAAATAATTGACTACCTCATTGTCTATGAGAAAAACGGAAGAAGGTTCCTGGCGGAGGATGATATTCGCTGGGGTGGATTGATTGAACCTGCACCATTCGAAAACCCGGACAAAAGACCCGGCGGAATGCGGGTTGCCGTATTTGCGAGCTGGGACTACGGATATCTTGTACTTGAAACCCTCAAGGCCATCGAAAATAAATTTCCGGACAAGCTCAACCTGGTCGGGCTTGTTACAGACGATCCACTGAATCCTTTGGCCAGGATTTCATTGAAAAAGCGGGTGTGGAGCTACCTGGATTTACCGGAAAGAACGGTCGGGGAAACAATGATTATTGAGTCGGCGCTTACATTCGGAATCCCTGTTTACCTGGGTGAGATCAAAACACCGTCATTCCACGCCCTGCTCGACAAATGGAAACCGGATGTAATTCTGGTTTGTGTATTTGGACAAATCATTGATGAATTCACCTTTCAATATCCGCCCTTTGGGATATATAATTTTCATCCTTCTGATCTTCTGAAGCATCAGGGAGCCGGCCCGGCGCCCTACGAAGCGCTTTATGCAAGGAAAGCTGAGACCGGATTGTGGTCTGTGCATCACATCACCGCAGCACTCGATGGCGGACTTGTTATCGGCCAGTCACCACCGGTCTGTGTAGTGGATAAGGACCACAAGCTTCCTTCCAATCCCCTGGTCGTTTATCATAAACTGGGAGAAGCCCTCAGCCCCCTGGTATATTTCCTGATATTGGAACTGTGCGGGAATTTCGAAGGGAATCAGGCGGGATTTATTGATAAATTAAACTTTCCTGAACAATTTCCTGAAGATCTCAGAAGAAAACTAATGTTGCCCGTTAACCTTGAAACATGGGACTATGCAGGCTCATTCCCGCAATTTGATCTATTTAATCCGCTTTAAAATATAGCGAAATGTCAGATAGGCACTCATGGCGGAAGTAATGACGGACAGCAGTGTGCCTTCCCATAAGCCGGTCCACAGGTAAAAATACCTTGCAGAAGCTGCAAATACCAGGACTGTGATTACCCCTGTGAACATCAAAGGTTTGGTCATCGCCCTGGCAAATTCCGGGCCCCGTTCCCGGTAGGCAATGCTCAGAACCGATATAAACATTGCCGGAAAAGCTGCCAGAACACCGCCAAGATCTGGTCCACTCTTTTTTTCGGCGTATACAACAACTGCAATCATGAATCCTCCGCTTACAGAACGTATCAGCAGGCTGAGTGGCCTGAATAGTTTTGTTTCTGCCGGCATCGCCCTGATATTCAATTTTTTCTCCATGATCCAAATGGAAGGGACTATCACAAGGAAATAAATGCCAAGGTTTATGAAAAAATGATCAACACGGTACCGCCAGGCTGATAAGGCTGCCAGTAACCAGAACAAAAGCGCCGACAGCAAGGCAATCATAAATCCCCTGTGGGCAAGCGAGGCGAACACCAGCATGAATAAACCCGAAATGGCTACGGAAACCGGAAAAATCCCGGTGACTGCCGATGCTGTTTCAGGCGACTGCGTATAAGCAATAAAGAAAACGGAAACCAGGGCGGTTGATGGTAACCCGCCCACAAAACCGCCTGTCCTGCTGCCTGCCTTATGACTGGCAAAAAGGCTTAGGTAAATCCATGACGTCCCCACAATAAAGGTGAGGAGCAGGTGAAAAACGAGACTATGGGTGAACATCTGCGCCGGCGAATCTGGAATTCTTCGTCAAATATGCAATTTTCCTTTCAGGATTCAAAGGAAGGAAATGCTCATCTGATCAATCCCGCCCTTTTTCCTGCCGGATCAGAACCCGGCTATGCCTTCCTGAATATCCAGAGGTCCTGCTGTGGTCTGTCCGAGGCATCTCCCTGCTGGTGATCAAGCAGACTGAAAGCCTTGAACAGGGCTTTCATATAGGATTCCGGCTGAAAGGCAGAAAAAGTGCGGTGTCCTTCCCTGACGTTTCCCCTTACGACAAGCCTGCCATCCCGGAATATTTCCTGTTCGTTGTTGCTCAGTTTTTTTAAAAAGGCCGCTCCCTGCGTGGTCAGCAGGCAGATGCCACCCGGAACCAGCAGGCGGTGCAATTCAGCCGCCCAGGCCTCGTGCATGGGTTCGGATAGATGTGTGAAGATGGATATCCCGTAAATAATATGGAAAAACTGATCGTTGAAGTCGAGGGGCGGACCCAGGCTGTTGTGACTGAACTGTACCCCCGGTATGTTGCGGCTGCACCATGAAATGGTACGCGCATTCACATCCGTTCCGTATAAGAAGCATGGGGTTCCGGTAAGGGCCGGTAAATGCCGGATGATTCTTCCGGGCCCGCATCCCCAGTCGAGGATGTTGGCATTGTAAAGATGTGTATGGGCCTTGAAAATCCCTGTCAACCACCTGGCCGTATTGATGCTGTCGGTATAATACTTGCGGTAGTCAAGCTGAAATGACTCATATACCAGGTAGTCGGGCGGCAGTACAACTCCAGGGTTGGCCTTTTTAAACGCCTGGTTTTTCTTGTAATTCCTGAATTTCTGTATCCAGAATACCAGATAATCAGTAATATACAATAATCCTGCCTTCCTGAGGTAATTTGATAGCCATCGTTTGATGCTTGTTCCGACCATGTGCCACATTGTTTGTATACTCAGTCTTGACAGGTTTGCGAATGCAAAGCTGTTTAGACTGTGTTATACCGTACACCGCTATGACACACTTTTTCGCAAATCTGTTCCGTGTCGGTATAACTGCCTGCAAATTACGATAAATCCGCACAACTGTATCATCTTGGGCTGTTGTCCCTATCTTTGGGGAAAGATTAAATGGTTCATGGCATATAAAAATTTAAGGCAATTCATTGATCTTCTGGACGCAGCTGGTGAACTGACCAGGGTGAAAGCCTTTGTTTCACCGCTGCTGGAGATGGCCGAGATTGCTGACCGTCTGGTGAAAAGCGGCGGGAAGGCTGTTTTATTTGAAAACACAGGCAGTGCATTTCCGGTACTGATGAATGCCTATGGCACTGAAAAGCGCATGTGCATGGCGCTCGGTGTTGAGAGCCTTGATGATGTGGGGGATGGTATCGCGGCCCTGCTGCAAAAGCTGTCGAAACCAAGACAAGGCCTTTTCGACAAGCTGAAGATGTTGCCTTCCCTGGCTCAGATGTCGGCCTGGTTTCCCGTTCAGGTGAAAGGAAGGGGAGCGTGCCAGGAGGTAGTGATGGATCCGCCTGATCTGGGCAGCTTGCCCGTCCTGCAGTGCTGGCCGCATGACGGGGGACGGTTTATCACCCTGCCTGTGGTGCATACCCGCGATCCTGAAAGCGGCACAAGAAATACCGGTATGTACCGCATGCAGGTGTATGACGGCCTGAGTACGGGGATGCACTGGCACATGCACAAGAACTCCGCACGACATTATCATGGGTACAAACGCCTGAACAGACGGATGCCGGTGGCTGTCATCCTGGGAGGGGATCCGGTGTATACTTATGTGGCCACAGCACCCATGCCTGACCAGCTCGATGAATACCTGCTGGCCGGTTTTCTGAGGAAAAGAAAGGTGGAAATGGTGAAATGTCTGACGGTGGATCTTGAAGTCCCTGCCGACGCGGATTTTGTGATAGAAGGCTATGTAGATCCGGAGGAGGCAATGCGAACCGAAGGTCCGTTCGGGGACCATACCGGTTTTTATTCCCTGCCCGATCTTTATCCGGTTTTTCATGTCACCTGCATCACCCACCGCAGGGATGCGGTTTACCCGGCAACTGTCGTGGGCATTCCGCCTCAGGAGGACTTGTTTCTCGGTCTGGCAACGGAAAGGATCTTTTTAAATCCCATCAGAATGACCATTGTTCCCGAGTTGCTGGATATGCACATGCCGGCGGCCGGGGTGTTTCACAACCTGGTGATCGCCCGGATCAGGCCGGATTACCCCGGACAGGCTGTGAAGGTGATGAATGCCCTGTGGGGTGCGGGACAAATGATGCTGAACAAGGTGATGGTATTGCTGGGAGAGCATGAAAGCGGGAATGATGCGGCAACGGGTCCCGGCCTGTCAGATTACCGGGCCATCCTTGACGGAGCCATGGAGGCTTTTGATCCCGGCCGTGATGTCCATTTTTCGCGCGGCCCGTCGGATGTGCTTGATCATGCCAGCAAGACTTTCGCATATGGCGGGAAGCTGGGGATTGATCTGACCGCCGCTCCGCTGAAACGTAACAGTTACAACGACAATTGGAAAAAGTATGTAAGGATAATACCATTGAAAAAGACTAAGCCGGGAGAGATCCATGAGGAAGCCGGCAGGATGGGCAGGCTGGGAGAACTTGAAGGTCTGAAGCTCCTGGTTTTTGTTGAGGAATTCCTTGACCCGGAGGATTATTTCTCCGTGGTATGGCGGGTACTGAACAACATAGATCCGGCTTATGATTGTTTTTTGCTGCCTGCATCGCAGCTTGCTGTGTCATCCATGGTCCTTGTGATCGATGGTACACGGAAATTCCCGCACCTGGACGGTTTCAGCCGTCCCTGGCCTAACTGTACCGTCAGCAGCGATCATACCATCCTTACCATTGATGAAAAGTGGCCCCAACTGGGACTGGGCCCTTTGCAGGATTCACCTTCGAAGCGGTTTCAGTACCAGGTTTACCCGGGAGCTGCAGCGGCAGAGTAGCATAAGCTAGTCCGCAGGAGATTTTGAGAAAATCATGTTTTTTTTTAAAAAAAGCATGAAATATGTCGGAAAAAATGCGACAAATTTCGTATATTTGCAAAAAAAACACAAATGGCCAGTGAAGTGAATGAAGCGATGATCAGCTACCAGTCAACCGATGACCGGGATGTATTTTCCCTGATTTCGGCTGTTCGCCGGGGGATATCTTATTTTTTCTTCCGGAAGCTTGCGGGAAACAGTCCGTTCAGTATGAGTGAATGGACGCAATTCCTTCATCTTTCTGAAAGGACTATGCAGCGTTATAAAAAGGAGGAAAAGCAATTTGATCCGGTGTCTTCTGAACGCATTCTTGAACTTACCATGCTTTATAAATATGGGTTGGAGGTTTTTGGGTCAAAAGACAAGCTTTCGGTTTGGCTTTCCTCCTCCAGTGTGGCACTCGGAGGGAATACACCCAAGTCATTTCTGGATAATTCTTTTGGGATACAATTGGTCAGGGATGCCTTAGGGCGGATTGAGCACGGGGTTCTGGCATGATGGTATACAGGCTTACGGCTGCCAGATATGCCGGGGACCTCAGCGGGGAGGGAGCGGGTAGATACGGTGGAAGGTGGAACAGCAAGGGTGTGCGTATGATTTACACAAGTGGCTCCATGGCCTTGAGTATGTGTGAGCTGGCAGTGCACCTGCCACTGGGGATTCTTCCCGGGGATTACATGATGACGGGTCTATTGCTGCCGGACGATACAGGAATAAAGGAATTAAATAAAAATGAGCTTCCTGTGAACTGGTTTCAGCTTCCGTTTCACCATGCAACTCAAAAGGTCGGGGATGATTTTATTCAGGAAATGCGGTGGGCGGTACTGAAAGTCCCTTCAGCGCTTGTGAGAAAGGAGTTCAATTTTCTGTTGAATCCGCTTCATCCGGAATTCGGCAGGATAGGGATTGCGATGACTGAACCCTTCACTTTTGATCCCCGTATGTTCATCAGGTAATATTATCTGCTTCTGCTGTTGACTTTCACTGGGAGCTTTTCTGCTTTGCATGGCTGCTGCCACAGTGTTTTCCGGCAAAGCGGAAATGAGACGGAATTTGCCGGGACGGAAAATCTGATTACCTTTGTTACCACATTAACAAACACTTAAAACTCAGGATTTATGTTCGAAAAGATTGCATCGCAACAGGCGATTGAACTGGAAGACAGGTACGGAGCACACAATTATCATCCATTGCCGGTAGTGCTCAGCAGGGGAGAAGGCCCCTATGTGTGGGACGCAGAAGGGAAACGCTATTATGATTTCCTGTCGGCTTATTCTGCAGTGAATCAGGGTCACTGCCATCCGAAGATCGTACGGACAATGGTGGAACAGGCCAATACCCTCACGCTCACTTCAAGGGCATTTTACAATGATGCTTTGGGAGTCTATGAGAAATACATCACGGAGTATTTCGGTTTTGACCGCGTGCTGCCGATGAATACCGGGGTTGAAGCTGTTGAAACGGCCCTGAAGCTGGCAAGGCGCTGGGGTTATGAGATAAAGGGCATCCCTGCCGGTGAGGCGAAAATCATCGTTTGTGAGCAGAACTTTCACGGAAGAACCACCACGGTCATTTCATTCTCCACCGATCCTGAAGCCCGTGTCAATTATGGTCCGTATACGCCCGGCTTCGTTACCATACCATATAATGATATCGATGCATTGTCAATTGCTTTGGAAGATCCCGCGGTTGCCGGATTTCTCGTCGAACCTATCCAGGGTGAGGCAGGGGTGAACGTGCCTGCCGACGGATACCTGAAGGCATGCCTGGAACTTTGCCGCAAAAGGAATGTTCTCTTCCTTGCGGATGAGGTACAGACAGGGATTGCCCGGACAGGGAAGCTGTTGTGCTGCGATCATGAAGATGTGAAACCGGATGTGCTGATCCTTGGTAAAGCGCTCTCTGGAGGTGTTTATCCTGTATCTGCAGTGCTTGCCAATGATGATATCATGATGCTGATCAAGCCCGGACAGCACGGTTCAACTTTCGGAGGAAACCCGGTGGCTGCAAGGGTTGCAGTAACTGCCCTGGAAGTGGTGAAAGATGAAAATCTGGCCGCTAATGCTGAACATATGGGCCAGATTTTCAGAGATGAGATGCGCTCCATTCAAAGCGACATGGTTGAACTGGTTCGTGGAAAAGGCTTGCTGAATGCAGTGGTGATCAAACCCCACAACGGTAAAGAGGCCTGGGATGTATGCATGAAGATGGCCGAAAACGGTTTGCTGGCAAAACCCACACACCGTCATATCATCCGTTTTGCACCCCCTCTGGTTATCAGGGAAGATCAGGTTCTGGAAGCGGCGGATATTATCCGGAAATCTATTCTTTCGTTCTGACAGCGGCCTTGTAGCGCTGTTCCACCACCTGCCAGTTGATCACGCTCCACCAGGCTTCCACGTAGTCAGGCCTGCGGTTCTGATACTTCAGGTAATAGGCATGCTCCCAAACATCGATTCCTATAATCGGGGTACCTTTTTTATCGGCCACATCCATCAGGGGATTGTCCTGGTTGGGAGTGGAGGAGATAAACAGTTCCCCTTTGTCATCCACGTTTAACCAGGCCCAGCCACTGCCAAACCTGGTCTTGGCAGCCTCGCTGAACTGCTTCCTGAATTCATCCATGGAGCCGAATTTCGCAGTCAGTGCTTTTTCAAAAGCGGGGCTGATTGCCGTGGTTGCTGCCGGTGCCATGTTCTGCCAGAAAAAGACATGATTGTAATAACCACCACCGTTGTTGCGCACGGCTGCCGGAAGTTTACTGATCTGACGGAAAATGTCGCCGATGGTCATCTTTTCCATTTCCGTTCCCTGAATGGCTTTCTGGAAATTGTCATAATATGCTTTGTGATGCCTGCTGTAGTGGATCTCCATGGTCATTTTGTCAACATAAGGTTCCAGTGCATCATAAGCATAGGGCAGTTCCGGGAATTTAGCCATGGCGGCAGGTGTGTTCAACAGGGGATCTTCTCCGGCAAAAGCCTGTCCGGCTACGACAGAGGAAAGTACGATAAGGCTAAAATACTTGGTATTCATTGCTTTATGTTTTTGTTTAGAATAATTATAAATAACTAACAACAAACAGCCCGGAAAGTTCAGACCATGTGGCACATCAAAAACCATGTGCCACATGGTTTTTAATGTGCCACATCGCGAATGCAGGATCCCCTTACGCTGGTTTCCTGATATGAATGTAAAGGAGAAGGGTGTTGAAGAAACTGTAAAAAACCACCCCTGCCTGGCGTTCGAGCATGGATTCGCCCAGGAAATTAATCCCTACCAGCAGGATAAAGAGGAAATACAGCAGGTTGTTTTTGCGGATGGCGCTGATGGCAGGAAGCACCAGCATCAGCACCAGGATGATCAGTCCGATCAGTCCCAGCGCTACCAGGGTTTGCAGGTATTGGTTGTGTGCGTTCAGCCGCTTTGTCATGGCCGCGACAATCTGGTTTTCACGGTACTTTTCCATCAAAACGTCCTTCACATCGCCGGTTCCCACTCCGCATACAGGATGCTCCCTGAAAACTTCAACCGACGATCTCCATACCAGGATACGGTCGTTGGTACCGTCTTCGCTTTCCGCGTTGAGTGGGGTATTCCCGTTCAGGTAGTTTTTTGCAATCGTCAGCCTGTAGAAAGAGGAGGGAAAGAGGTAGTAAGCTCCTACAAATGAGAATGGTACAAGCAGGAGGATAATTAAACCAATCACATATTCTTTCTTATACAGTATCAGGGAGGCAAGACTGACCAGCAATACCATCAGCAGGCTGATGATCCCGGCCTTGGATGATAAAAGGATCACCATTGTGAAAAAATACGGGATCAGGATGATCAGGAAGGTTCTGAATCCTTTCGTCAAACCGGACCACATGCGTATCAGCAGGATGATGATCAACGAGATGGCGAAATTCAGATTCATGGAGAAATAGCTGGGATGCTGAAAGTCAGACAGGTTATCGTAATAATATTCAATAAAGGTGTGGCTGTACAGGTAATTTTGGGTAGCCAGCACCAGGGCGATGATGGTAATGGTTACACAACTGAAAATAAATGAGTACGATAGATACAGTACCTGTTTCTGATTGAGAAAACCTTCAGGGCTGGTGGCGAGAAAAAGGGGGAAAAGCAACAACGATAACTTCACCTGCATATCGAACAGGCCATATTCCAGGTTGCCGGAATACAACAGTCCAAGGGCATAGACAACATATAAAGTACTGAATGAAAGTAAGATACGACGTTCCTTGGTTTGCCAGGCCATGCGGAACCGTGCCTTAAACCTGCCTTCGGCGACCCACAGGACGAACAGCAGTGCAATAATTAAAACGACCAGGCGGTCGTAGAGGGGTATGGCAAAAGCCAGAGCCAGGTAGAGATAATAGTACCACTTTCTGAATAAAAGATTTCTCTGATCCATGGCCTATGTAACAGAAATGCTTAGGGGTGTAAAAATAAACAAAAAGTAGATTGACATGTCATCATACCCCCGGAACACCGGATCAACGGCTCGACTTTACCTTTAGCGGGTTTTTCAATAAACCGCGGATGTAACCTGTCCCATAGCTCAGATGGATCAACAGAAACAGCACAGGCATCAGTATGATAAGTCCGGGATTACGGTGTCTGAGAACCACCGGAATGCTGAATGCAAGCCCGGAAAGCAAATGCACGGCTACCACTAATCCTGTCAGCCTCAGGAAGAGCAAGGTTATCAATGACAGGATTAATCCGGCCAACAGGCACATGACCAGTGCAGGGGGGATAAACTGCCTGAGCGTGGCAGGTCGCCTGAGCTTGCGGTTCACCAGGGGTTTGAACAAACCATACTGATAAAACATTATCATCGTCTTCCCTATTGTCTCCCTGGCGAAATATGTGATCCGGATACCGGGGATGAGGAAAATCCTGCCCCCGTTTTGGATGAGCCTCGCATTGAATTCATCATCCTGGTTCCTGATCAGGCTTTCATCAAATAATCCGATGCGATCAAAGACTGTTTTTCTGTAACAGCCGAAAGGCACAGTATCCACCTGCATCACTTTTCTGGCCGGCAGCCTGTACATGGCATTGCCCATACCAAAGGCTGAAGACATCACGGATGCAATGGCCAGGGGTATCAATCCGGGACCAGCGGGAGTTGTAATCCAGCATCCCCCTACATTGTCGGCCTGAAGTTCTTCTAAGTTTTTGACAAGAAGTGAGATGTAGTTGGATGGATAACGCGCATGGGCGTCCATCCTCACGATGATGTCGCCTGAAGCCTCTCTGATACCGAGGTTCAGGGCGAAAGGGACATACCTTCCGGGATTGACCAGCAGCCGGAAATGAGGGTTTGTTTTGGTGCTGAGTAAGATTAATTCCTGAGTCCTGTCCTGGCTCATGCCGTCCGCAAAGATGACTTCCATCTTATCAGAAGGGTAATCCTGACCGGCAATGTCGGAGATCAGGCCGGGCAGGTACTTTTCTTCATTGAAGCATGGTACGATAATGCTGACGTATGGTGTCATATTTGTGTCAATTGGATCCGCTGCTGCCAGACCGGATGCCCGAATAAAACCGCTTGATCAGATAGATGTACGATGCATGGAGCTTCTTCACCTGCCCGCGGTTTTTAAACAGTCCCGTCGTGGCATGTTCCCTGTGAACAACTTGAATATCAGGGGCATACCATACCTTCATGCCCTGCTTACATGCCATTTCTCCAAGAAATATCTCTTCGCCATAAAGGTAGTTTTCATAGTCGAGGTGTCCACTTTTTTCAAAGAAACCGGAGGTAAAAACCAGGAAGGAACCATGCAGTGAATAATATGTGCCAGCCTGTCGGATCGGGCCCTTACGCTTGCTTATTTTGCGGGCAAACCCGGCCAGGTAATAGCACATAAGAAATGCATTGTACAGAAGGAAGTTACGCGTAATCTCACGAAAAAACCGTAGTTTAGATAAAGGAATTCTTCGGGGGATATAGGGATTCTGGTAAACACCCCTCCTGCTGGAGATAATGCAAGGACCCAGGATATCCGGCCTGATGCTTTGAAGGATTTGCTGAAGCTTTTCGGGGAAATCGGTTCTGTCGAAAGATATGTCTGTATTACAAAGGATTACAGTTTCAGGAAGAATGGGGTTGCGTTTTTCTCTGTAAACCTGTATTCCGGCCCATGCACCGCTGAAATAACCGCAGTTCTTTCCGGGATTATGAAGCAGGCCTTTCCCTTCGTTACAAAGCTCCGCCAGCAGTTCAGGCCGCTCAGATCCATTGTCAACGATTACATAGTCAATTGATTGCAGATAAAAAAGTCCGAGCTGTTCCCTCACAAAAGCGGCTACTTCGCTTTCGTTGTGATAACAAACCATGATAAACAGGAAAGCCGGTTTCATGATGCTGCAGTTTTTGGTTTTGTCTGGATAATTACCAGGGAAAGCGCCAGATACAGCAACAAGGCCATGATGTTTGTGTTATACGTCAGGAATGAAGCGATAAACGACCACATTATCAGGGTATAGACAATTGTCAGCAAGGGAATGAACAGCCAGTGGCCGCGGATCACCTGCTTGTAAAATGCTGCGGAAAGTAAGCCCAGCAGGAAAAAGATCAGCGGAATGGCAAGCATGCCGAAATCATCGATCAGCAAACGGAATAAGGTATAAATATTGGTGTGGTCTTCTCCCGGACTGATACTCACCTGGACATCGTATAATCCGGGGATACGGGAACTTATACCCAGAAGTTCGTAAATACCACCAAATGAGTAACTTCCCCATGTAACAGTCTGGCCGCCGCTTCCCTGGTCGAACCATACGGAAAAGCCGGAAACATTCCCGAAAAACCAGCTTCTCAGGTGCATAAAGGTAGAGGTGATCTGTTCCCTGTTGACACCGGCTTCCATTCGGGTCATCTGGGTGATGAAAAAGAGGCAGATAACGATTCCTGCACCCAGCATGACCAGGATGATAAACCGTGGTGTGAACAAGCGGGGTGCCTTGTCGGCGAGTGCCATCCTGGTGACAATCAGCGAGGAAAGAAACAGCACCACTTGGTAAAGCAGTGGTGCCCGGGCAGTATATATGAGGGTGAAAATCAATACCGGAACAAAGGGTAGCAGACTTAATGTCCTGGTAAGAAGGTTCCTGCCAAAGCCGAAGACAAATCCTCCTGTCAGGCTCCCGCAATAGGCGATCGCAAGAAAAACCATAACGGATTTCGGAAGTGCCAGACCGCCGTACCGGTCTTCTGTCATCAGTGCCGACAGTTGCCTTATCTCATCAAGTCCGGTGGGGATGCCTGTTATCCCGTAGTACCGCAGCAGGAGGAAAACGGAACCAATGCCGGCAATAAATGCCGGCAGGGAGAACCAAAGAAAAGCACGTTCAAGCCTGGCGGCAAGTTCTTTTTTCTCTGCGTTATCTATCTGATATTGAATGTTTCCATGGTTAATACAACAAAATCCGGTATAAAAAACCAGCATACAACCAAGGATAAAAAGCAGGGCGGGAGCAGAAAAATAGAAATCAGGCGCCAGCAAAACCGATAAACCGCAAAGGATAATCCAGAACAATGCGAAAAAAGCCGGCGGAGTAAGCCAGCTGCGCTGCTGGAGGCGGATCAGAACGGTGGCCGGCACAAAAAGGGCCATGGCCAGGCTTATGCTGAATGGTTCAGGCATGGATGAAAGCCCTCCGTAAAAATTGTTTTGACCAGACTCCCACCAGTGCCAGGTAAACGATCACACCGAGCAGTGTGGCCCAGGCTGCTGCTTTGTATCCGAATAAGGGGATCAGCAGCAGGTTTCCCAGGGTGTTCACGCCCAGCGCCAAAAGCAGTGCATAAATCAGCTCTTTAAGCTTCAGCATGAGTTCGAGCCCCTTCTGAAGCAACAAACCTGCCTGCCAGAGGAAAGCGGCAAGCATAAGTGCGAAGGATATCCAGCCGAGACCGGGTTCATCCAATCGAAGGACATTGTCGTATAACCATGGGCGGACGGCCATAAAAACAATAAGAATCAGGATAAATATGACGGCTTCCATTGCCAATGCCCTGCCAACTTCCCGCCTGGCTTCGTATTTCCTGCCCTCGTTCCATAAAGACGTGATCCTGGGATGGTAAGTCAACAGCACCGGCATGCAGGCAAAACCGGAGATTTTAAAAATGATGTCATAGACAGATGAAAAAATCCCGACGGCTTCGTAATTTGTAAACTCTTTGATAAAGAAGCGGTTGGCAATATTCAGGGTGTAGGATATGGATAGCCAGATGGAAAGCATGATCCCGTATGAAAACATTTTTCGGGTAAAATCCCGGTGATAATAAGCCCGCGACCATTTCCATGCCTGCATAGCCCGCTTTCGGTTTCCCGGAACAAGGCAGCTTGCTGTGATCAACCCGGCCAGCATGGCTATAAATAAAACCAGGTAGTCGCTTCGCCTGAAATGAACGACAAGCAAAACAAAAATCCCGAGCATCAGGATATTGTAAAGGCCCTCTGTGAATACGTAATGCAAGGGTTTGAACTGTGCCTGACTCACTGTCATCCTGAAAAGCAGCAGGTTATAAAATACCAGAGTGAGCATTAACACCAATGTATCGCTTATGGGTAAGCGGAAATACAGAATTCCCAGCAAGGCGATCACCAGCGATCCGGCCACCGAGCTAAACAGTGTAAGCAGCAGGAAACGCATGATGGCAATCCTGATGTGCATGCGGTACTGACTGAGAAATCGCAGGATGCTTTGCTGCAACCAGCCGAAGGTGAAGGTGGATACAAGGATCACAACATAATAAATCAGTGAATACCGTCCATAGGTTTCCTTTCCTAACCATCTTAAAGCCAATATGATAATCAACAGATTTACAATAGCGGGAATGGTCTTCCCCATGAAATAGGTGAGGATGTCTTTTTTTACAAGAAGGATAAGGACAGACTTAATCATTGCGTGGAAACATAATGCCTGCCAGGAAAGCAACCATCAGAGACAGGATCCCTCCCCAGACAAGGGCGAGTATCATTTGCCGCAGCAGCGACAGATTAGCTGCATGACTGACCGGGGCAGGAGGGACGGAAATCTCAAACCCGGCGTACTTGTCGAGTCTGGCCTGGATGCCCGCTTTCTTCTCGAGAAGGTTGACATATGCTTCGGGATGCTGTTGCAGGTTGTTCCCGTCTGACAATACCCTGAGTTGTTTGTCGATCTCATCCGCCAGCAGCTGATAACGCTTTCTTTCCTTGTCGAGTTTTTCACTCAGATAAGTGTTCCGGTTGAGATAATCCACAAAGGCGGCAATGATCGCCCGGCTTTGTGTGGTGTCATAAACTTCCAGTACCGCTTCGCTGGCGTTGTTCTCCCTGGCTGTCCTTACGGTGTTGACAGTGAGTTTTTTAAGTCCGTCGAACAGATGGCCGGAGGCAAGCTGGAAATTCTCCGCAAGGGCTTTCATTTCGGCCTGACTGAAGGTTACTTCCGTGATACTCTTGAGTTTGTCGCCGGCGAGCCTAACATCATCCACCAGCGGGAGTTCGCAGGTGATAAAGAAGGTGTAGCGGTAATATGTTTTTGACCGCACACCTTTCACCAGGGTGAAGGCAAGTGCCAGCACCAGAATCAGGAGCGCCAGTTTTCTGTACTGCCGGATGGGTTTCATAAATTCCCGCAGGTCAGGGGATATGCTGGTTTTTTCCATGGCGTATTTTATTGTAAAAACCTAAGTCAGGTAAGGAAAACACAGGTTAAATCATCGCCCTGCCTTCGGAATTTTAAGAAAATCATCCAAAGGCCTGAGAATATTGTCAAATACAAAAAACTGCACCAGTACGAAATCCCGGTCATCGTTCACCAGAGCATACATCCTGTCTCTGTCCCATGGAACTGCTGCGCCTTCCATCTCCGGGTCATCGCCGGGATTTTCCCTGTGAAAGGTCTTTGCAACGAATGTTTTACCACGGGTATCCGTAAGTGTGATGCTGTGAAAAGGCATGGTCGAGGTAATGGAGTCCCTTCTTTCCTTGCTTGCACCGGTTACAATGGTTTCGAACCGGATATCGCTGAAAGCGGACAGAACATACAGCAGGAGGCTGGTGTCATAATCCGGGACAGGGCTTTGTGTGTACACGCTTTCAAGAGAAAAGCTTCTTTCGCCGGAACGGACTGCTTTCCAGGAATGGCCGGGTACTTCGTTGAAGTCAATTTGTACTGATTGAATGTCAGATATTTGCGTATTGAAGATGCTGTGTGTCCGCCAGTCGGCCAGGCGCGGACTGTAGCGGACGGCCACAAATCCCCTGAAACCGGGAAGATAGGTGATAAATGGCGTCTCCGACCCTTCCATAATCATGTAGGTTCCGTGGTTATCGGGTGTATTGCTGCCAACATAATATACCCTGGTTTTTTTGATGGCAGGAAAGAACCTGATACGATTGAAAATATTGATGCGATGAATATGCTGGTAGATTTCTACCTTCACACCGGTTGAAGCCAGTTGTTTGATAATAAGGTTTCTGGCACTTCTCGGTACAGGTTCCACCACTGCAAGGTTTTGGATGGTCTTAAGCAGGATGTTGATTCCGTCAGTTCTGGCCGGAAATTCCCGGTTCACGGTCCAAACGCCTGAATCTGAACGCATCAGGTCTACCTGTTCTCCTGTCTTGTCTGCCATAAAAATGCGGACGACACTGGCAGTGTCATGAATGGCGAAATTCTTTTCACTGTCCTTAAGGGTTGTTTCTGAGCGGCTTAGGATGAGCCAGGCGGCAACAATGGCCAGGATAAGGGTTATAATGAGAATGAGGCTGTTTTTTTTCATAGGACTGGTTGAACGGGCCTGACCGCAGCCCTGGTGTACTTCCGGGCTCTCCTGCCGATTTGCCACCAGGCGAAGCCCAGGACAAGAATGACCGGCAGGATGGTGTTGGCCAGCTGGATTTTAAGCTTATCGTTATGAATTCGGGTGTGATCAAGGGGCCGCAGCCTGACTTCCCGGGAGCGGACACTGATCAGGCCGGAATCATCACAGAGATAATCGATGGCATTGAGGATAAACTCTTTGTTCCCGAAGGTTTCACGCGTATACCTGTCGTACCCGAGCGGATACGGGACACCGCGCTGATGGTCTGTATGATTCCTGATCACGTCCCCGTCGGCAACTACGATCATTCTGGTGGGTTCACCGGACTCCAGAAATCCGATGCCTTTATTTTCCGCTATTTCCGGTGGTATCCTCTTTGAATAAAGAGACTGGAACCGGCCTTCCAGTAATACGGCAAGCGGTCGTGCGGGACCCTGGTATTGTTTCTCATCGGGTTGCTCCCTGAGGATCTGAAGGCTGATCAGGGTGGGTGTATTCACGGTTCTGCTGTAAGGGGAAGAAGTCAGCAGGATTTGTTTTCTTATGCCTTCGGCAGCAACGGTGTCGCAGGTGGATGCGAACTCAAAGCGAATGGCATTCAGGTTGTTAACAATAGGATGGACAGCCTGGGGTATCACCATCGGGAAGAAGTACCACGGGTAAAACTCAAAGCGTGGTTGATTGCCGATTTGTCCGGTTTTTACCGGAATGGGGCAGGCTGAAAGGTCCATCACCAGGTTGGTGTTGAGCCGGACTCCGTAACGGAACAACTGGTCTTCGAGATTGAGCTGCAGGCTGATACCGATGGTTTCTTCCGCAGCCTGGAGACTGTCCATGCTTGCAAAAACCGGGTCTATCAGCCAAAGAACCCTGCCACCACGCATGATAAACTGATCGATCAGGAATTTGTCCTTTTCGTCGAAGGCTGTATCCGGCCTGGCGATGATCAGGGCCCGGTATTTATTGTGGATAATAACCTTGTTGGTGTCGCTTAAGTCACGCCCGGTCAGGCTGTTCAGTTGAGCGTTTAGGCTCACGCGTTCCGGGATGTAGGCCTCTTTGAGCGACTCAAAAATATCTGCTGTTTCAGCCTCCCCGAGTTCACCATGTCCCTGAATGAAGGCAATCTTATGTTTACCCGGAGCGTGGATTTTCCTGATGGCGTTCGCCAGGTTGAATTCAAGGTTCTGGACACTGAGGTTGAGGATGTCTTCTGGTGGTGTATTTATTTGATTTAAAAGAAGTTGAATTGGAAGTTCCTTTTCCTTATGTCTGACAATGGCTCCCGGGAAGATGATCTGCTGGCTGGTGCCGTCGTCTTGTCTGACCTGCAGGTTGGTGGGTGTGAGCCCTTTTTCCATGAGTTGCCTGTAAAGATCGTTCCGGTCTTTCTTGTTCTTCGCAGATGAAGGATTGATGAATTCGTATTGAATATTGTCGGAATAGGCACGGAATTCATCCAGCATTTCCCTGGTTTCATTGCGCAGTCGCTTGAACCCGGCGGGAAACTCCCCGTCGAGATATACCCTGAAGAAAACCACATCGTCCAGTTCCCTGAGCAGTTGGCGGGTGGCTGGACTGAGGGTGTAACGTTTTTCTGCCGTCAGGTCGATGCGGGTAAACAGAAAAGAGGAGATCAGGTTAACCAGGATGAGGATAATACAGACCAGTATCAGTTGAGTCATGGCCTGGCGGCGCAGGTTTCGTTTCTGGCGGTTACCCGTCTCAGTTTTTTTCAGCCCTATGATCCTGCTTAACTTTCCCATTTTCGCTTTTCCAGTGAAATTTTTGTGATCAGCAGGAAAAAGCTGATCAGGCTGAGGAAATAAATCACATCGCGGGTATCGATCACCCCCCTGCTCATGGAGGTGTAATGGGCATTGATCCCGAGCGAGCGGATCAGCAGATCCACGCGTCCGAAGATATCCAGCGAATATATGAACTCAAATCCGAGATACATGATCATGCTCAGGAAAACGGCCACGATAAACGCCACGATCTGATTGTCGGTGAGTGAGGATGCAAAGATACCGATCGCGGCAAAGGTGGCCCCCAGGAAAAAAAGGCCGAGATAGGATCCCCAGGTGGCTCCCATGTCGATGTTCCCTGCCGGGAAGCCGTATTGATAAACCGTAATAAGATAGATCAGGCTGGGGATAAGGGAGAAAAGTACCAGGATGACGCCGGCCAGGTATTTGGCAAGGATGATCTCCAGGTCACTCACCGGCTGGGTGAACAACAACTCCATGGTGCCGTTCCTGCGCTCTTCGGCAAAAGATCGCATGGTAATGGCAGGAACCAGGAAGAGGAAAACGAAGGGAGCAAGCATGAACAAACCGTTGAGGTTGGCAAATCCGCTCTGTAAAACGTTGTATTCCAGCGGGAAGACCCAAAGAAACAAGCCTGTGGTCACCAGAAAGACAACAATGACCGTGTAGCCGGTGAGAGAAGTGAGGAAGAGTCTCAGTTCTTTCTTGAGCAGTGTTAGCATGTTTGGAAATAAGACGCGACAAAAGTACAATTAATCCCGGAATTCTATCCGGACGCTGTCATCGGGGCGGAGCCCGAGCAGGCTGGCTGCATTGCCCCTGTTCATAGCTATTTCAAGCATGCCGCCTGAGGAGAACATAGCCAGGATTTCGCCTTCGGCTACTTCTTTATATGACTGGCTTATTTTCTGGATGGCAAAGTCAAGGGTCTTGAAATAAATAGTGAACGGCCTGCCCCTGCCAACCTTTTCAAACAATCCGGCAGTGATATTGAGAAATACATTCTCATAGGAATCTATGAAGATGACCTTGGCTCTGATGATGTTGTGGTCGACGGCAGGTGTGAAGGAAATCCTGGTGTCAAGATCGGGTTTTTCCTTTCCCAGCCCGGTGCTCGGCGTGCCACCCGCCAGCCTGCAGGCAACCGGTGCAAAAAGATCACCGGCAATGAAAGTGCTTCGTTCAAGTTCCGGATCAACCTCAAGCGAAACAATGCGGTCAGGTTTGGTGTCGAAAACAAGCGAAAACAATCCGTTGTCGGGGGCAATAAAAAACTGCCGGTCCTTTTCCACGATCAGGTAGGAAGTGGTCAGGGGGGTATCGGAATTGATGTCGATAATATGGATGGTTCCCGGAGGAAACTGATGATAGATATTCCTGATGATAAAAGAGGCGAAGTTAAGGTTGAATGGCGGCACCTGATGGGTGATGTCTACGATAACGGCCTGGGGTATCAGCTTCAGGATCACTCCCTTTACCACGGCCACATAATGATCCCTGGTACCCCAATCACTGCACAATGTAATGATAGCCATGTGTATGCCGCCTGTTTAAGCTGTAAATCCCAAATTGGATTACCTTTGCCACACCAAAAGTAATAATAAACCCATTCAATCCGTATCTGTGTCCGAAACGGTCATCACTTTAAGTCCCTACGATCCGGTGGATATCTTCGGCGTTCATGAGACCGGCCTCGATCTGATCCGCTCCTTCTTTCCCCGTTTGAAAATCATTGTCAGAGGTGAAATGGTTAAACTGATCGGAGAACCATCCGAAATCCGCCAGTTTGAAGAAAAATTCCATTTGCTGCTGATGCATTTCGACCGCTTCGGTAAACTGGGTCCTCCGGATATCAAGCTTATCATGGGAAGTACCGGAGACGAATATGCCCCTCCGGCCTTTTCCGGCGGGGAAGATATCCTGGTGCACGGCAGGGAAGGAAACCTGATCAGGGCAAGAACAGTCAACCAGCAACGCATGGTGGAGAGCTGTAAAACCTACGATATGGTGATTGCCGTCGGACCTGCAGGCACGGGAAAGACTTACACCGCGGTTGCTCTTGCCGTAAGAGCATTGAAGAACAAGGAAGTGAAACGGATCATTCTCACCAGGCCTGCCGTGGAAGCCGGTGAAAACCTTGGTTTTTTGCCGGGTGACCTGCGCGATAAACTGGATCCTTACCTCCAGCCACTCTACGATGCACTCAGGGATATGCTTCCGCATCAGAAACTGTTGAACTTTTTCGAAGACGGAACCATTGAAATCGCACCCCTGGCCTTTATGAGGGGCAGAACACTCGACAATGCTTTCGTGATCCTCGATGAAGCTCAGAATGCCACCCAGGGTCAGCTGAAGATGTTCCTCACCAGGATGGGGAAATCCGCCAAATTCGTGGTTACAGGGGATATCACCCAGATCGATCTCCCAAGGAATCAGAGCTCCGGATTAGTACATGCCATGAACATCCTGAAGAATATCCCCGGTATCGACATCATCATACTGGATGAAAGTGATGTGATCCGGCACCAGCTGGTCACCAGGATTTTAAAAGCGTATGGAGATGAAATCGGAGTAGATAAATCGTAATATATTATAAATCAAATAGATATGATAAGTAATGCCATAGTTTCAACTGCTTTTAATCTGCCCGGGCAGAAGGACCTGTATGTTGGCAAAGTCAGGGATGTCTATAACATTGACGACCGTTTACTGGTGATGGTCACCACCGACCGGATTTCAGCCTTCGATGTAGTGCTTCCCAGGGGTATCCCATATAAAGGACAGGTATTGAATCAGATAGCAGCCAAATTCCTGGATATGACCGCCAATGTCTGTCCGAACTGGAAGATTGCTATGCCCGATCCAATGGTTACCATAGGACACCGCTGCGAACCTTTTAAGGTTGAAATGGTGATCCGTGGCTTCCTCAGTGGTCATGCCTGGCGCGAATATAAATCGGGTAAACGTATCTTATGCGGGGTCGCCATGCCTGACGGATTGAAGGAAAATGACCGTTTCCCGCGGCCAATCATCACACCCACCACCAAAGCACTGGTTGGCCATGATGAGGATATTTCACGCGATGACATAATCAGTACAGGCCTGGTCAATGAACAGGACTACCTGGTGCTGGAGAAATACACCCGGGAGCTCTTCGACAGGGGAAGCAGGATTGCCTCATCCATGGGACTGATCCTTGTTGACACCAAATACGAGTTCGGGAAAAGGGCCGACGGAACCATCACCCTGATCGATGAGATCCATACTCCGGATTCTTCCCGCTATTTCTATCTGGAGGGTTACGGAGACAGGCAGCGTAAGGGAGAACCCCAGCGGCAGCTTTCCAAGGAATTCGTCAGGGAGTGGCTGATGGACAGAGGATTCCAGGGAAAGGAAGGTCAGAAAGTCCCGGAAATGTCTGATGATTTTGTAAACCAGGTGTCGGAACGCTATATCGAATTGTTTGAACATATTACCGGCGACCGCTTTCAACATGCCGATCTGACAGCGGTATTGGCACGGGTTGAAAACAATATACTGCAATACCTGGCCCATCACTGAGGTTTGCTTAGGTTTCATGACCCTGACTGTAAAGTGCTTTAAATCAATGTTTTCTATTCATGAAAGTTCCGTTTTCACCGCCCCGCATCGATGCTAAAACAGTCCGGGCCGTTACGGAAGCCCTGCATTCGGGCTGGATTACCACCGGCCCCAGGGTCCGCCGCTTTGAACAAATGCTGACCGAATACGGTGGACAACAGGCTACGCTTTGTGTGAGTTCTGCATCGGCAGGACTGGAATTGATATTGCGCTGGTACGGACTTGGACCGGGAGATGAAGTGATTGTGCCGGCATATACCTACGCGGCGACTGCCAATGTGGTGGTGCATTGTGGCGCCAGACCCGTATTCGTTGACAGCGGGGATGACTTCAACGTCACTGTGGATGCTGTTGCCCGCGCCATCACCCGGCGTACCAAGGTGATCATGCCGGTGGATATCGCCGGATGGCCCTGCGATTACGATGCGCTGAACAATCTGGTGAATGGGCCGGAAATTTCCGCCTTGTTTCATGCGGAAACACCTGAACAACAAATGCTTGGCAGGATACTCGTGCTTTCTGACGCAGCCCATTCCATTGGTGCAGTGTATAAGGGCAGGCGGACCGGCAGCCTGACTGACATCAGCGTCTATTCTTTTCATGCAGTGAAAAACCTCACCACCGCAGAAGGAGGGGCGGTGTGTCTCAACCTTCCAGCTCCGTTTGACAATCATACTGTTTGTAAAGAATTATCCATCAAAGCCTTGCATGGCCAGACCAAGGATGCTATGACCAAATTTGAAGGCGGAAACTGGCGATACGATATCATGGAGCCCGGGTATAAATATAATATGACCGATATCCAGGCCGCCATGGGAATTGCAGAGCTGGAACGCTACGAAGATGATATGCTGGCGAAAAGAAAGCATATTTTTAAAAGATATTCCGAAGCCTTTTCTGCCTGTCCCTGGGCAAAAGTGCCCTTATACGAAACCAAAGAGAGGTTTTCATCCTGTCATGCATATCTGTTAAGGGTTTCAGGCCTGTCAGAGTCTGACCGGGATGTCATCCTGCGGTTGATCTATATCAACGAAGTGGCAGTGAATGTCCATTTCGTGCCCCTTCCGATGTTCACATATTATAAAAATGCAGGATACAATATCGCTGATTATCCCGTTGCTTATTCCAATTATGCCTGTGAAATAAGCCTGCCGGTGTTTTATGATCTTACTGATCAAATGATTGAACTGGTGATAGATACGGTAATATCGGCCGTTGATCAAGTTCGGACCGGCCATGCTTAAGCGGAGCTTCGATGTGGCGTTTTCCCTGGGCATGCTTCTGGTGCTTTCACCAATATTCGTATGCATTGTTTTTTTCCTCTTGTTTGCTTCCGGTTGCAAGGTTTTTTTTTCACAGACCCGCATAGGATTGCATGGAAAGGAATTCAGATTGCTGAAATTCAGGACGATGAAAGCGGGTGCAGAAGCTTCGGGGCAGTTAACCGTTGGCGGCCGTGATCCACGGATTACTATGCCGGGACGTTTTCTCAGGAAGTACAAGCTTGATGAATTGCCACAACTGATCAATGTTTTGAGGGGAGACATGAGCCTGGTGGGACCTCGTCCGGAAGTGCCGAAATATGTGGCACTTTATACTGATGATCAGCGTAACGTATTGCAGATCAGGCCAGGAATCACAGATTTTGCCTCTCTGAAATATATCGATGAGAATGAGATCCTTGGCAGGGCCGACGATCCTGAAAAAGTGTACCTGAGGGAAATTATGCCGGCAAAACTTGCCTTGAACCTGAAATACCTGGAGGATCGAAGTTTTCTGATCGACCTGAAAATCATCATATTGACTGCCTGGCGCATTGTGTTCAGGCCTTGACGTTAATTTCCCGGTTTTCAGATTATTTCCAATAGGGATTCCACTTCAAGGGCTTTCTCGTTGAGTTGAACTTCGCGGTATGCTCTGGCAAGGTCGGTGATTAGGGTTTTAATAATTTCGGGAGCGGAGGCAGGAAGGTAATATTCATCCCTGGTTTCTATCTTCAGATGGAGCAGGTATTCGTCAATTTCCCCTGCGCCAAAAACTGTTCCTTTGCGGAATGGATTGATATAGAAAAGGACTTTGGCTGATTCAGTTCTTGCATAACGACCGGAGCCGCGAAGATCGTCAAGCCAGCAAAGTATGAAATGTTCCGGAAGTCTGATGCCATATACAGGCAGATTGAGTTTGGATGCAACGATAAGGTAAAGCAATCCCAGCGAGAGCGGGTTGCCGCGTTTGCTTTCCAGAAGGTTGTTAATGAAGTAATGTTGCAGCCTGCTGGCTTGTTGTTTGTCCGGGCCAAAGCGATGTGTTGTAAACAATACATGGTTGATTACCCGGATGGTTTCCAGTGCTGTGAGGTTGTCGTTTAATTCCAGCCAGATATCCCATTTGATCTGTTCGATGATTACTGTCATGGCAGCATGATCAATTTCTGGATATTGATATCGGCAGATCAGCAATACTCCCTCAAGTAGGTCGGGTTGATCCTGAGAGCCCCATGCGGCCAGGGCAGATCTCAGATCGTTGAATTGTATCCGGTGGATGATCTCTTCAAGCCGGATCTGAATCATGGGGTTGAGCGTTTTTTCCCAGGCGGCTTCAAGCATTGGAATAACAGTGTTTCCCAGGCTTGTGATCTTTTCGAAAAGCATGTTGTACACATCAGCGTCAGGTTCATCAAGCAGCCTGATCAGTGCCCCGGTCTCTTTCTGGTCTGGTGTTACCAAGCGGAATGGTTAGAATTCGAAGATAGGTTTAGCCTGTTTTATGCAGTAAGCCTTTCGAGTAAAAGGTTGATCAATTTATCAACAGCAGCCTGGTAGTCTTTCGAGAACTCATTTTTCGGGCGGTTTGCAACAGCAACGCAAACAGAAATTGCTTGGTGCCCCAGCATGCGCGAAAGGCCGAACAGGGCGGAGGTTTCCATTTCAAAATTCACGATCCGCTTGCCCTGGTATTCGAATTCCGTGAGTTTGTCGATAAATGCCGTATCAAATGGAGACAGCCGGAGGGAACGTCCCTGCGGACCATAAAACCCCGGTGCCGTGGCTGTGATCCCATGGTACAGGTCTTTGCCGATCAATCTCATTAAAGTTTCGGATCCTTTTACAAAATAGGGGCGTGACAAAGATTCAGGCCACCTCATGTAACGTATGAAAGCCTCCGACATCGGGAGATCTTCAACCCGTTTTCCCGCTTCGTAAAAATGGATGAGTGAATCAAAGCCCAGGCCCCACTCGGAAACCACAAATGCATCCACCGGTATGCCGGCCTGGAGCCCGCCGCTGGTCCCAAGCCTGATAATTTGCAATGTCTTCTTTTCTGCTTTTGGAGTCCTGTGCAATAAATCGATGTTGACTACGGCATCCAGTTCGTTAACGACAATGTCAATGTTGTCTGCCCCGATACCGGTCGACAGTACGGTAATCCTCCTGCCCCGGTACCGGCCCGTATGTGTCAGAAAATCACGATTTTGACGTTCCACCTCCAGGGTGTCAAAATGCTTTGATATTCTTTTAACGCGGCCCACATCACCCACTACAATGACGGTATCAGCCACATCTTCCGCTCTGAGGTGCAAATGGTAAATGCTGCCGTCGGGGTTCAAAATCAGTTCCGCTCCGCCAATCAGATTCGACATATTCAGGGTGTTTTTAAACATATACCGCCCGTGCTTGTTATAAAAATTAGGCTTGCATCCCGGTAATTCAAACTGGTGAACATATGCCATACCGACCAGAAAACAACCGGTATTTTTGCAAACTCATTCGGTTTCGGTATATATACCGACACGGAACAGTTTTGCGAAAAAGTGTGTCATAACGGTGTACGGCATAACTCAGTCTAAACAGCTTTGCATTCGCAAACCAGTCAAGACTTAGTATATTTGCAGCCAATAATCTCCAAAAGTAAACAAAGATGAGTGAACTGACCAATAACATTCTGATTCCCGTCGATTTCAATGACCTTTCCCTGATTGCGATGGAGCAGTCATATAACCTCGGTCGCCTGCTCGGGCTTGATCTGGTTTTGTTGTATGTCTATGAGGAACCCGGTTTGCTGCGGGGACTTTTCTCAGAGGACGATTTTCGTCAAAGAAGATTTAAAATAGAGGAAAGACTTGGCGAGATAGCCGAAAAAGCAAAAAAAGACAGCGGCTTGGAAGTCAGTATCATGGTTCGCGAAGGGAAAGTCCACGGCGAGATAGTCAGGGTGGCCGACATCCTTCAGTCACGCTTCATCATCATGGGGACCAGAAGCCAGGACGAAGATACCAACAGCGGTCGCGCGCCCATCGGAGCCAACACTTCCCGCGTGATCCGGTCGGCTCCCTGCCCGGTAATCACCATAAACAACCCACATCTTTACAAGGGCTGCAGAAGCATCCTGCTCCCCCTTGATCTCACCCAGGAAACACGTCAGAAAGTCAATAAAGCCATTGAAATTGCAAAGCATTTTAATGCCACGGTGAAGGTAATGTCGGCCCTTTGGTCCAAAAACAACGAATCGGTGGTTTATCAGTTAAATGTGCAACTCAAACAGGTAAGGGATTTTATTGAGGCCGCCGGGGTGAAATGCCAGGCCGAACTTGTGGAGGCAAGCGGAAAAGAAAAAAGCCTGGTGCCCATCATTCTGCGCTATGCCAAGGCACAGGGCGATATCGACCTGATTATCATCATGACCCAGCAGGAACTTAGTCTCATTGAGTACTTCGTGAGTTCCAGCGCCCAGGAAATCATCCGCAGCTCCGATATCCCTGTGATGTCTATCATTCCCAGAGAACTCGGCTTCTCTTCCATGATGTCCTGAGGCCTTGCAAACGCTTGTAATTTGCTGGAAGCTTTTAAGTTTCGGATATGGTTTAAAAATTCAGGGGAGTGATACGAAGATTAGCTGTTCGGGTATTAGTTGTTGAAGCTTTTAAGGTCAGGGTTTTTAGTTTAAAAGTTTAGGAGAGTGAAAAAGATGAGATGTTCAGTTAATCTAACCCCTAACTCCCTCAACCCTCAACCCTAAACCCTAAACCCTCAACCCTCAACCTCAAAAGAATGCCATCTGCAGAAATTATCAGCATCGGAGATGAACTGCTGATAGGTCAGGTAATCAACACCAATGCAGCCTGGATCGGGCAGCAACTTTCGGAGGCGGGTATCACCGTGCGGCAGCATACTGTTATCTCCGACAATCAGGAACACATACTTGAAACACTCGGAAAGGCCGCCGCCGGTGCCGCTGTGATCGTCATTACAGGAGGTCTTGGTCCGACCAGGGATGATATCACCAAGAGAACTTTATGTAAGTATTTTGATACCAGGCTGGTACTTGATGAGACTTCTCTGAGAAACATCATACACCTGTATGAGGTTCGCCAATGGCCGGTGAATAACCTGAACCGGGAACAGGCCGAAATACCGGAATCCTGTACCGCCTTGCCAAATTTGCACGGGACAGCCCCGGGCATGTGGTTCGAAAAAAACGGCGTGATCTATGTGTCACTTCCTGGGGTTCCGTTCGAAATGAAACCCATGATCTCAGACCATGTGCTTCCCCGGCTTAAGGAAAGGTTTGGTGGACAGGTGATTATTCACAAAACCGTGCTCACACAGGGAGTGGGGGAGTCCTTTATTGCCGGAAAGATCCGCTCCTGGGAGGAAAATCTGCCCGCCCACATCAAACTGGCTTATCTTCCGCAGCCGGGTATAGTCAGACTGCGTTTGTCGGGCATTGGCAGTGACAAAGCCGTACTGCAGGCAGAAATCGACATGCAGCTTGAACAACTCAGGACGGTTATTTCTGACCTGATTTTCGGGTACGATGCCGACACCCTGGAGGATGTTACCGGCCGGATGCTGCTGAAGCTTGGCCGGACTTTGGTTACTGCCGAAAGCTGCACAGGCGGATATCTCAGTCATCTGATCACCTCGGTACCGGGTAGTTCAGCCTATTATTCGGGGAGCATCATTGCTTACTCAAATGAACTGAAGATCAATATGCTGGGAATTGATCCGGAAATGATTGAGACGTATGGGGCGGTCAGTGAGCAGGTTGTAAGCGGCATGGCAGTGAATGCCCGGAAACTGCTCAAGGCCGATGTTGCTCTTGCTGTTTCAGGGGTTGCCGGTCCTTCCGGTGGCAGTGATCAGAAGCCCGTGGGTACAACCTGGATTGCATTAGCCACAGATAAAGAGGTAATTGCGGAAAAATTCCTTCTGGGTGAGCACCGCGGAAGAAACATCCACAAAGCCGCAATCACGGCACTCAATATGTTGCGCAAAATCCTGCTGAAAGAAATTTCTCCGATGTGACACATCATCCCGCGATGTGCCACATGGCTGCGCGATGTGCCACATGGCTGCGCGATGTGCCACATGGCTGACCGATGTGCCACATGGCTGACCGATGTGCCACATGGCTGCGCAATGTGCCACATTGAAAAATATAATTCCGGAAATCCTTGGAAGTTATCTGAAAACTACCGACCTTTGCACTCCTTTTTGAAAGAGACCAATTAAAGCATTTACGCCATGGCCAGAATTTGTCAAATAACCGGAAAAAAAGCCATCGTCGGGAACCATGTCTCCCATTCCAATATCAAGACCAAAAGGAAATTCAACGTGAACCTGCAGACCAAACGCTTCTTCATTCCCGAGGAAGACAGGTGGGTTACCCTGAAAGTCTCCGCCGCCGGAATCAAAAACATCAATAAGAAAGGAATCTCCCTCGCAATCCGCGAAGCAAGGGAGAAGGGTTTTATCCTTTGATCGTGTTCCGGTGTACCGGCTTGCCTTCCAACGGTATTTGAATGTTCCTGCACATTTCAAACTCCTGAATTATCCTTCTTTTTCCCTTGTTTCCAACCATTGGTTAATGGGTACTGCTGGATTAATCAAACAGTTTTATCCCGCTTGGCATGACCGTTTATATACTCAGTCTTGACAGGTTTGCGAATGCAAAGCTGTTTAGACTCAGTAATACCGTACAACGTTATGACACAATTTTTCGCAAACCTGTTTCGTGTCGGTATAATAATCATCAGCCGGGTTCGTTTACTCCCTTTACCTGCATGAACCCTATCCTGTTATTCCGGCTGATTCCTGTCTTACTCCTGCTGCCCTGGAGCCTTTCCCAGGCTCAACCTGCCAGGGATCCCGAGCTGGTGCAGTTCTCCGGCGTGATCGTTACATCTGACAGCTTGCAGACAGTGCCATTCTGCGATATCATCATCCGGAATGCAAACAGGGGAACTACATCCGATTTTAACGGCTACTTCTCCTTCGTCGCAAAAAAACGGGATGTGATCGTTTTTACCGCCATGGGTTTCAAACAAAGCATTTTCACTATCCCCGATACCCTCACCAATAACAGGTATTCGCTGATTCAGGCGCTTAGCTCCGATACGATCTTCCTCAGTGAATCGGTGATCTACCCCTGGCCCAGTGTTGAGCAGTTCAAGCAGGCATTCATTCACCTTGAAATCCCCGACGATGACTATGAACTCGCCCGGAAAAACCTGGCCAGAATGGAAATCCGCGAAAGAGCCAGACATGTCAGGATGGATGGTGCCATGAATTACCGCAATTATATCGACCGGCAAACCAGCAAACTGTATTATGTCGGCCAGGTTCCGCCCAATAACCTGCTGAATCCGTTTGCCTGGGCTCAATTCATAAAAATGTGGCGTGAAGGGAAATTTAAATCCGGACAATGATCAGGGGCATGCATCTTAAAAAAATCATACCGCTGATCTTATTGCTGATGGCTTTCAGAAGCATGGCACAGGACGTTGCCGTGATCTATGGTAAGGTGAGCGATCCGGCAGGCAAACCCATGCAACTGGTCAATGTCAGCATTCTTGGAACCCACCAGGGGACCACAACCAGCCAGCAAGGACAGTATTCTCTGAAAGTGCCGCTTGGACAGGAGGTTACCGTCGTATTTTCTTTTCTTGGATACCTGCCGGTCAAGGAGAAATTTGTTTTTCACAAGGCCGAAAGGAAAGAGGTCAATAAAACACTGCAGCCGGTTATCACCGAAATTGATGGCTTTGAGGTGAAGGACGACAAAGTGAACCGTGCTTCAAACCTGATCCGGATTAACCCGAGAACCGCAACCATTATCCCGAGCGCTTCAGGCAGCGGCGTCGAATCCCTGATCAAAACCATGCCCGGGGTTGCTTCCAATAATGAACTCAGCGCTCAATATTCTGTCAGAGGCGGAAACTACGACGAAAACCTGGTATATGTCAATGATATTGAGATTTACAGGCCCTTCCTCGTGCGTAGCGGGCAGCAGGAAGGACTCAGTTTCCTGAACTCCGACCTGGTCTCCAATATCCAGTTTTCTGCTGGTGGCTTCGATGCAAAATACGGGGAGAAAATGTCGTCGGTGCTTGATATTCACTATAAAAAGCCTGTTGACTTCGCCGGATCGGTAAGCATGAGCCTGCTGGGCGCCGCATTCCACCTGGAAGGAGCTGCCGCCCGGAAAAAACTGAATTACCTGCTTGGCGTCAGGCAAAAAACCAATCAGTATATCCTCAACAGCTTGCAAACCAAAGGCGAATACAAACCTTCCTTCACGGATATCCAGACATTTCTGAATTACCATATCAATAAAAAACTGGAATTGTCCTTCCTGGGTAATTATGCCAGAAATCTTTTCAACTTCGTTCCCCAGGACCGTGAAACCGCTTTTGGAACGCTGGTGGAAGCCTATCAGTTCAAGGTGTACTTCGAAGGTCAGGAAAAAGACCGCTTCGAAAACTATCTCGGGGCTCTGAGCCTGAACTACAGACCCCGTTCCAGAACCAGCCTCAAATTCATTGCCAGTGCCTTCCGGACCATAGAGACCGAACGTTTCGACATCCTCGGGCAGTACTACCTGAGCCGGCTGGAAACTGACTGGGGCAGTGATGAGTTTGGCAAGGCCATTGAACCGATTGGTGTCGGAAGTTATCTGAATCATGCACGGAATGAATTGGATGCCAGGGTTGTAAATATTGAACAAAGAGGAACTGTAGAGAGGGAACACCGCTTTTTCCAGTGGGGTGTGAAATATCAGCGCGAAGATGTTTATGATAAACTGCGGGAATGGACACTGCTCGATTCTGCCGGATATGCCCTGCCTCATCAGGCTGATTCGGTGGGATATGTGATCCCGGGAATCCAGCCCTATGATTCATTGCTGCTGCAAAATGTCATCCGGTCTAAAAATGAGATCGCTTCCAACCGTTACTCCTGCTTTATCCAGAATACCTGGTCGTGGCTCACCGACAGCACCCGCCTCACACTCACAGCCGGAATCAGGTGCAGCTACTGGGATCTGAACGGACAGTTCCTTGCCGGTCCCAGATTGTCGCTCTCCTATAAACCCGATTGGCAAAAGGATATCGTCTTCCGCATTTCCGGTGGCGTTTACCACCAACCGCCCTTTTACCGGGAACTCCGCGACAGAAGCGGAAATATCAATGAGAAACTCAAAGCACAATCATCTTACCAGCTGGTGGCCGGAAGCGACTGGGATTTTCTTGCCTGGCAGCGGCCTTTTAAGTTTGTTACGGAAGTATATTACAAATACCTTGATAATCTGGTGCCTTACGAAGTTGATAATGTAAGGATCAGGTATTCGGCCAGGAATAACGCCAGAGGCTATGCCGTGGGCATCGATTTCAGGGTGAACGGCGAATTCGTAAAAGGAACGGAATCCTGGGCCAGCCTATCCATCATGCAAACAAGGGAAGATATTCTCGATGACTATTATTATACGGATGATGGGGTGAAAGTGGAGCCCGGTTTTTTACCCAGACCAACGGATCAGCGTGTAAATTTCAACCTCTTCTTCCAGGATTACCTGCCTCAGAACCCGACCTATAAAATGTATCTGAATCTGGTTTTCGGATCCACACTCCGGTTTGGACCGCCCGACTCTCCAAGGTATATGCATACATACAGGATCCCGCCTTATAAAAGGGTGGATATCGGGTTCTCCAAACAGATCAAGGGGGAATCATCTATTGTGTCTCAGAAAAGCCTGTTGCGCCACTTCAAATCAATGTGGATCAGCCTCGAAATCTTTAATCTGTTGCAAATCAGTAATACCGTTTCCTATTTCTGGGTGTCAGATATCACCAACCGGCAGTATGCCATTCCCAATTATCTGACACCCCGACAACTGAATTTAAAGCTGTACGCGCAGTTCTAAAGGCTTATTTTATGGAATTTTCCCGGCCGGGATTGGCGCTTATTTTGTCTATGAATTGCACGAATTATACTGAATCTTAGCGAAAATGCGAAGCAATTATCGTTTATACTCAGTCTTTGCAGGTTTACGAATGCAAAACTGTTTAGACTGAGTTAGCCGTACACCGCTATGACGTGCTTTTTCGCAAAACTGTTCCGTGTCGGTATAGATTTATACCGATGACTCTGGAAATACATCTTTCGCATTCCTGTGTTCTTTCGGTATAAAAGTTTTTTCCTCATTAACCAGCATAAATAATCCGTGTTAATCCTTGAAATCCGTGGTTAAAGCATCCCCCACGTGCCCTTGTCCAGGCTGCGGTACTGGATCGCTTCTGCCAGGTGCTCC
>CAZSQJ010000004.1:0-132402 GCA_964608665.1 uncultured Bacteroidales bacterium
TTACTCCAGGCTGCCAAGGGCATTTTCCACGGTGAGAAGTATTTCACAGGACTTCACCAGGGCTTTCATTTTGTTGTGGTCATCGTACAGCGGTCTGTCCACATCGAGGTAATCTACATGCTTTCTGATCACCTGGTGGGCGATTTGTGTTCCTTTTCCGAAGACATACTTCTGGGGATCGTATTTTTCTCTCAGGTCGAGAGCCTGGGCGGCTGCCATGAACTCAATACCAAGAATACCGTATGCATTGTCGAGGATCATCCTGTTTTTCAGTGCTCCGTTCATTCCCATCGACACGAAATCCTCCTGGTCGGCTGCGGCAGGGATGCTCTGGATACAGGATGGCACCGAAAGGATGCGTTGTTCCACGATCTGCATATCAGCAGTGTACTGGCTGAGCATCAATCCGGAGAACATGCCCGCACCCCGGGTAAGGAAAGGCGGCAGTCCAACACTGAGGGCGGGATTGTTCAGGCGGTTCATACGTCTTTCCGAGAGTACGCTCACCATAGTAACACAATACCCAACCATATCCATGGGGACAGCCACCGGAGAGCCCTGAAAGTTGGCTCCTGATAACTGGAGGTTTTCTTCCGCAAAAAAGATAGGGTTATCACCCACCCCGTTAAGTTCGGTCTCTACCTGAATTCTGGCCCAGGCCAGGGCATCATGGGCGGCTCCGATCACCTGAGGTGTGGAGCGCATGGAATAGGCATCCTGCACTTTCACTTTCATTCTTCCTTCGGCAAGGTCGCCACCGGCAGTTACTTTCCTGATAGCTGCAGCACTCCGCATACCACCGGGGAATCCTCTCACTTCCAATATCTTGTGATTGTAGGGCTTGAGGTTTGCCTTCAGGGCTTCCAGCGACATGGCACAGGCGATTTCTGCCTGTTTAAGCCAGTTATTCGTATCGAAGATCATCAGGGCTGCCATACCCGTAAGTACGTTGCTGCCATTGATGGTAGCCAGGCCGTCTCTGGCTTCGAGGCCCGGAACGGGGATACCGGCCTGTCCGAGGGCGGTTTTGCCATCCAGCAGGGCACCCTTATAATAGGCTTTGCCTTCGCCCATCATCAGCAGCGCGATCTGTGACATCGGACTGAGGTCGCCGCAGGCTCCGACAGATCCTTTTTCACAAACCCATGGTGTGACTCCCTCATTGAGCATGGCTATCAGTGTAAGGGTGATTTCCGGCCGGCAACCGGAATTTCCGTGTGCATGGACATTGACCCTGCTTAGCATGGCTGCGCGGACAATCTCTTCGGGAAAAGGATCCCCTATCCCGGCAGCATGATTGTATATCAGGTACTTCTGAAAATCCTTCACCTGGTCTTCATTCAGGACAATTTCGGAGAACTCCCCGATCCCGGTATTAATGCCATACATGATCTCACCGGCAAGTATCTTCTTTTCGAGCATCTGCCGGCAGGCTTTGATCCTGTTCAAGGCTTCCGGATGTAGTTCGACTTTTTCATAACCGCGTGCCACGCGGACAATATTTTCAATGGTCAGACCCGACCCTGTAATAATAATGGACATGATAGTAATTTTTATTGATTAATGCATGATATGATAATAAAGATTCGGCAGCGGCATCAAAATGCCTGTACAATGGCAGGACAAAGTCCGGCACGGTTGATTTGAATCTTAAAATGCAGTAACCAGTCGAAAGACATAGAAAAACTTTCAGTTTGCGAAGATAAGGTGTTTCATTCGATTTTTTGAAGGATGGAGATCAAATCTTTGGAGTGCAGGTGGATTTGTTCCCCGCTTTTCATGTTTTTCAGTGTAAGATGGTCCCTGGCGATTTCATCGGGTCCGGCGATCAGTACCAGGGGGATCTTTCTGTGATCTGCATAGGAGAATTGTTTTTTCAGGTTGCCGGGTTCGGGATAGATTTCAGCTGCAATTCCCGCATCCCTGATCCTGCTGACTGTTTTCAGTGCGAATGTTTCTTCCGTTTTACCGAAATTCACCACGAGCACCCTGGCAGAAATTTCCAATCCGGGAGGGAACAGTTTTAATTCCGTCAGAACATCATAAATTCTGTCGGCACCAAAAGAAATTCCCGTTCCGGAAACATCCGGCAGGCCAAAGATTCCGGTCAGGTCATCATAGCGACCTCCGCCGCAGATACTTCCGATTCCCACGCCTTTTGCCTTCACCTCAATGATGGTTCCGGTATAATAGCTCAAGCCGCGGGCAAGTGCCACATCGAATTCAACAGTGACCAATGCGGAGTCAGGTAACTGACATTCAAGATATCTGAAAACGGTTTTTAATTCCTGCAATCCTTCCGTTCCGTTATCTGAACCTGAAAGCACTTCAGACTCCAGCCATTGAATCATATCCAGGGAGTTAACGGCTTTCTTACCCAGTATTGCAATCAGTTTTCGTACCTCCTCATCGCCGAAGCCTGATTTTTTCAATTCCTGATAAACGCCATCGGCCCCAACCTTTTCGAATTTATCAATGGCGGTTGTCATCTCCCTGAATTTCTCAGGTCTGCCCAGGTATTCTGCGATGCCGGCAAGCACGCGGCGGTGATTCACCTTTATGGTTACCGGGATTTTCAGGTTCCTGAACACTTCAGATGCGATCAGTAACAGTTCGGCGTCATAAAGGAGTGATTTACTGCCGATCACATCCACATCGCACTGGTAAAATTCACGGTACCTCCCTTTCTGAGGCCTGTCAGCCCTCCAGACCGGCTGAATCTGGTAGCGTTTGAAAGGGAAAACAATATCGCCTCTGTGCTGAACAATGTAACGTGCAAATGGAACTGTAAGGTCGTAACGCAGCCCCTTGTCACAGATCAGGCCTGTAAAAGCTGCCGTGTTCAGGGGTTCAACCGTATTTCCCCTGCTGTCGAATTTCCCGCTGGAGGCAAGGTAATCGCCGGAATTCAGTATCCTGAACAGCAGCTTGTCCCCTTCCTCACCATATTTTCCGGTCAGGGTCGACAGGTTTTCCATGGCCGGAGTTTCGATTGGAAGGTATGCGTAACGGGAGAATACGTTGCGGATGGTTTCGAAGATATAATTCCTGCCGGCCATTTCGGAGGGGGAGAAATCCCTCGTACCTTTTGGGTTCGATGCTTTCTGACTCACGTTGTTAGGATTAGTGTTATCATGCTGAATATAAGCTTTCGGATTGAACCTGATCACCCGGCAAACTATCCCAGTTTCTTATAGCGGATTTTGGCGGGGCCTCTATCGCCGAGTCTTTTCTTCCGGTTTTCCTCATAATCAGAGTATCCTCCTTCGAAGAAGCACACCTGGGAGTTTCCTTCGAATGCGAGGATATGGGTGGCTATCCTGTCGAGGAACCAGCGGTCGTGGGAGATGATGACGGCACAGCCGGCGAAATTCTCCAGTCCTTCTTCAAGCGCCCTCAGGGTATTTACGTCAATATCGTTGGTAGGTTCATCAAGTAGCAGCACATTGGCCTCCTCTTTCAGGGTAAGCGCCAGATGTAACCTGTTTCTTTCACCGCCTGAGAGGACGCCGCATTTCTTTTCCTGATCCGCGCCCGAAAAATTGAACCTGGCCACATAGGCCCTGGCATTGATCGCCCTTCCACCGACCATGATGGTATCCTGTCCGCCTGAGATGACCTGGTAGACCGTTTTTTCCGGATCAATGGCAGTGTGCGACTGGTCAATATAGCCTATTTTCACCGTCTCACCCGTTTGAAACGTACCATTGCCGGCTGTTTCCGAACCGATGATCATCCTGAAGAGGGTCGTTTTCCCTGCACCGTTCGGTCCAATCACTCCGACTATACCCGCTGGTGGAAGGGAAAAATCAAGATTCTCAAACAACAAACGGTTACCAAAGGCTTTGCTAACGCCATGAGCTTCGATCACAACATTACCAAGTCGTGGACCATTCGGGATGAAGATCTCCAGGCGTTCTTCCTTTTCCCTGCTGTCTTCATTCATCATTTTTTCATAGGCATTCAGCCTTGCCTTGCCTTTCGCCTGCCTGGCCTTCGGACTCATCCTGACCCATTCAAGCTCACGTTCAAGCGTTTTCCTGCGTCTGGATTCAGTTTTCTCCTCCATGGCCATCCGTTTGGTTTTCTGGTCGAGCCATGAAGTATAATTTCCCTGCCAGGGAATGCCTTCACCGCGGTCGAGTTCCAGTATCCAGCCGGCCACTTTGTCTAAGAAATACCTGTCGTGGGTAACGGCAATCACCGTACCCTTGTATTGCTGCAAATGTTGTTCAAGCCATTGCACAGATTCGGCATCCAGATGATTGGTAGGCTCATCGAGCAGCAGGATGTCGGGTTCCTGCAACAGCAAGCGGCACAAAGCAACCCTTCTTTTCTCGCCCCCGCTCAGGGTTCCGATAAGGCTGTCTTCATCCGGACAACGCAGGGCATCCATTGCGCGGGCAAGGCGGCTGTCGAGTTCCCAGGCATTATGATGCTCAAGCAGTTCAGTGAGTTCTCCCTGGCGCTGGATCAGTTGATCCATCTCATCATTGGTGAGAGGTTCTGAAAAACGGTTGTTTACTGTTTCGTATTCCCGGAGCAGATCCACTACCTCCCTGACGCCTTCCTCCACAATCTCCCTGACGGTCCTGGTCTCATCCATCAGTGGCTCCTGTTCCAGGAATCCCACGGAAAATCCGGGAGAAAACACCACCTGTCCCTGGTACGATTTCTCGACACCGGCGATGATCTTCAGCAAGGTCGACTTTCCGCTTCCGTTCAGCCCGATGATCCCGATCTTGGCCCCGTAATAAAATGAGAGGTAGATATCCTTTAATACCTGTTTATGGGGAGGGAAGGTCTTATTGACCCCAATCATCGAAAAAATGATCTTTTTATCGTCTGCCATATTTATTGGTCTGAAGTAATAAGGTTTTCAAGTTTAAGGGTACACTCCTCCCAGTCGAAATGCTCCCTGACATGGCGACTTCCGGATAGTCCGATTTTCCTTGCAAAATCATGATCTTCCAGAAGTTGCAGTGCCAGACCGGCATAAGACGCGGGTTCCGACCCCAGGAGGATTTCCTCTCCGGGCGCAGCCATCAGCGCAGCATTGGCAAGATCGCTCGTGATGCAGGGTAATTCCATGGCCATGGCTTCGAGCAGTTTATTCTGAAGGCCTGTTCCGATGCGCATGGGTGCAATAAACACCTTAGCCTGGGCATAACAATCCCTCATATCGGGAACCCAACCAGCCACCGTGACCCTGTCACCGGCAAGCGCCTTCACCCTTGTATGCGGATTGGCTCCGGCAATCAGCACCGTTACAGAAGGATCGTTTCTGTGAATGAGCGGTAAAATTTCTCTGACGAGATATTCCGCACTGTCAATGTTTGGCGGATATCCCATATTGCCTGTGAAAAGCAGGTCATACACCGGGGCGCGGGTCTGGGGTGAGAAGTAGGCAAAATTCACCCCATTGGGAACAATTACCATCCTGGATCTGTCCGGATGCGGGATCAATTCCCTGTCAGGCTCTGAAATGATGGTACAATGATCGAAGCGGTCAAACATCGCGGCCTCATACCTGACCATCCTTTGATACTCCATTCTGAACACCCAGCGGATCAATGGGGAAGCCCGCTTCATCCGCCTGGCCAGTCCGATGCTGAAGACATCCTGATAATCAATTGTTTTTCTGATATTTACATTTACCAGATAGGCTGCTGATCGTAAGAGTTGGCAGTACAGATGATCTGGCCGGAAACCTGTGATCATTTCAATTAATTCCCTGTGAGCACTTGCTGAGTAAAAATAACCTGCCTGCAGGGGTTTCCCTGAAATCAAGGCTTTCAGCATATTGAACGCTTTCCCGGCAGCGGTAAGCTGATGAATATGAATTTCCGTGCAATAAGCCTTCAGATGTTCAAGCGCATCCGGATGTAACTTACTATCATTTAGGCAGAAAAGTGCGATCTGATGCCTTTGCGACAGGATACGCAACTGGTGGTAAGCGCGCAGTTTATCGCCTTTTTCCAGTGGGTAGGGTACCCGGGGAAGGAGGATCAGGATTTTCATACCCCTAAATTAATCAGCTTCTGCTTCATCGAGCAGCAACCTGTAAAAATTGGTTATGCGGGTGCTCACCACATCGAGGCGGTAATCCTTTTCTATCAATGATCTTGCTGCCTGGCCAACCAGTATTCTTTCCATGGGATGATCCAGACAATATAATATGGTATCAACAAAACCGGCAGCGGTATCGGCAATGAAAAGATGCCGGCCGTGACTGCACTGAATGCCTTCGGCACCAATGGGAGTTGAGATCACGGTGCGGCCCGCAAGCATGGCTTCGATGATTTTGATCCTCACGCCGCTTCCGGAAAACAGGGGGACCAGCATCATTGGATGTCTGTTCATAAATTCCCAGGCATTTTCCACCTCTCCCTCGATAATGACTCCATCTTGCTTACGCGACCTGAGCCAGTCCGGCATATTTTTCCCAGCCAGGTGGAGCTTTGTACCGGGCCGCTTTGCAATAACCAACGGCCAAACTGCATCAAGCAGCCAACGCACCCCTTCCTGGTTCGGAAGCCAGTCCATCGACCCGATATGAAACAGGCTGTTAGTGGTTTCATAATGAATATCATCACTATAAAGCTCCGGGTTGATCCCGAACGGAATTGTTTCAATCTTAGGTCTGCAGGTTTTCAGGCCGATCATTGCAGCATCCTGCAGGGTGATGGCAGCGATGCCGTCCACCTTTTCAAACAAATCAAGCTCGTATGCTTTCAGGCTTTTCGTCATTAATGAAAGCACTTTCCTGATCAGCGGATTACTTTTACCGGCCGCCAGCCGTTCCCAGATCAGGTGTTCCAGGTTATGGGCCCTGAGGACAACTGCGGCATCGCTGCACTCCCTGACCAGAGGCAGATATACTCCCGGATATGCTGTTTCAAACTGAACGATATCAAAGGGTTCTTTGAGCAGTCCCCGCAGACGTGTCGCCATGCTTTCCGAAAGAAACCTGCCCGCATGGTACGATTTTCCCCTGATCAGGTGGAAAACCGCTTTCAGGTATCTGATCCTTAGATCCACCGGTATCAGTTCAAGTCCGCTCTTCTGAATGAAATCCGCGGGGATATCCGCCAGGCTCACATGAAATTTCGGATCATTCGCCGCCAGCACTTTAAGCTGGTGCCCCTGAAGCAGCAATCCCTCAACCATGCTGAGGATGGCCAGGGCACCGCCGTCTTTCGGAGGGAAAGGAGGTTTATTGCAGATCAACAGGATTCTCATACCTTCCGTTTAAGTGCTGCAAAAAGGCCCAACATCCTGTTTACCAATTTCTTCCAATTATCACTGTCGAGCAGGGGCGAATCAGTGGTTGCTTTCAGGGTAAGAAAAATACCGACAGGCAGAAAAATGGCAGAAGCGATCCACATGCCCTTGTATGCCGGAAGAACACCTTCCCTGCAAAATTTCTCCCCTGTCATGGAAATTACATGATAGATGATAAAAAACACCACGGAAAAGACCACGGGCAGTCCGAACCCTCCTTTTCTCACGATGGCCCCGAGGGGAGCCCCGATAAAGAACAGGATAAAGCATGCCAGAGAGAGGGTGAACTTCCGTTGAATTTCAATTTCGTAGCGATGGAGAATCTTGCTCCTGGCATCGAGGTCGTTGAGATGCACCCTGAGGTTTTCGCGGATAGAGGAGGCAGACTGAATGGCCACGTCGAGGATTTCGCGCTGGCGGTGAACGGGAAAATTGGAAAGAAATCCGGGTTTGAGCGCAGCAGCCGTATCAGCATGACCTTTTGCGAGGGTATCCATCATATTAAAATGGTAAAAGGACCCGTAAACGGTTCTGACAAACTCCGACTTCCGGAGATTGATCCTGCCGTTGATGGAGTCTTCAAAATGCCTGAGTTGTTTCAGGTTCAGCATCTGATAGTGTTTCTTGAAAAAATCTTCGTTGGTACGGTTCATGGAAAAGGCTGAGAGGTCGAAACGACGCACGTTCTCAGCAAAATGGGTTCTCTGGAACTGTCTCTTTATGTGATAGTTACGCTGATCAACCCGTTCCTGGTAATTTGTCCCGTTATAGAGTTTGAAGATCAATACCTTTTTATCGGGGGTCAGCTCCATGGTTCCCCACTCCGCCAGGGTGAGGCTTGCGTTGCCCTGACGCTGGGAATGGTCATATATTTTGATATTTCTGATGGTTTTCCCGTCTCTTTCCTTTTTACCCACGCGGATGACATAACCGTCGATGCCGTCGTAAAAGATGCCTTCCTTGATATTGAGGGCAAGTTTCTGTTCTCTGACGTCGTAAAGTATGGCATGAAACTTCAGGTTGGCGATGGGAAGAATGTTATTGGAAAAATAGAAGGCAACAAGGGCAATCATTACAGAAAGCAATACCAGGGGTTTCATCACCTGACGCAGGGAAATCCCGGCAGCTTTCATGGCAACCAGTTCATAATGTTCCCCCAGGTTACCGAAGGTCATTAGTGAAGACAGCAGAATGGCAAGGGGAAGTGCAAGGGGCACAAAGGTTGATGATGCGTAAAAGAGCAATTCTGCAATGATATACCATTCGAGGCCTTTTCCCACAAGGTCGTCCACATACTTCCACAGGAATTGCATCAGCAGGATAAACAGGGCTATGAAGAAAGTCATAACCAATGGCCCGAGGTAGGCCTTCAGTACAAGAAGATATATCCTTTTCACGCCCGGTTCATTGCTTGGAAAGGCAAAGATAGGGCATTCCTGAATAAGCTTCCGGCAATCTGCTTGGTACAATAGAGAAAAAGCCATAGCTTTGACGGGAAATTATGGCTTTATGCGTTTAATAGAAGTCAATGACCGGCAATCGGCCAGGGATTTCCTGGAAGTGCCCCGGATTCTTTACCGGGATGATCCGTTCTGGGTGTGTATCCCTGATCCCGAGATAGATGCAATATTCAATGCGGCAACCAACCCGTTTTTCGGACATGGCGAAGCTGTACGCTGGGTAATGCTTGACGACCATGACAGGCTTTGCGGGAGGGTGGCTGCTTTTGTAAACCATCACAAGGCATTTACCTTTCAGCAGCCTACTGGCGGCATGGGTTTTTTCGAGTGTATTGATGATCGTGAAGCCGCATTTGCGCTGTTTGATGCCTGCAAAGACTGGCTTGAACAGCGTAAGATTGAAGCCATGGACGGCCCGGTAAATTTCGGAGAAAATGACAATTACTGGGGACTGCTGGTAGAAGGTTTTATGCACCCTGGAATCGGGATGAACTACCATTTTCCATATTACAGGAAACTTTTTGAAGATTATGGGTTTCAGCCATATTACGAACAGATCACCAATCATCTGGATATGACCAGACCTTTCCCGGAACGGTTCTGGAAGATCGCTGAATGGGTGATGAGAAAACCCGGGCTGAGGTTTGAGCATTTCAGGCTGAAGGATGCAGACAGGTATATCCGGGATTTGAAAACCGTTTATGACCAGGCATGGGTCTTCCATGAGAATTTCACTCCGATTGAGCCGGAGTTTCTTAAGCAGAGTCTGAAAAAGGCGAAAGTGTTTCTGGAAGAGAAATTTATTTGGTTTGCATATGTCAATGATGAGCCCGCTGCCTTTTTTATCATGCTGCCCGACATTAACCAGATTTTCAAAAAGCTGCATGGCAGGCTCGATACCTGGGGTAAACTGAAGTTTTTTTATTATCTGAAAACCAGAACCATCACCAGGGCGAGGATTACCATCATGGGGGTTGCACCGCAGTTTCAGCGCATGGGACTGGAGTCGGGGATATTCTGGCACCTGGATAAGATCATGAAGAAACGGCCATGGTTTACAGAACTGGAATTGTCATGGGTCGGGGATTTCAATCTGAAAATGCGGAGCCTCCATGAGAGTGTTGGAGGAACATTTGCAAAGAAACATATTACTTACCGCAAGCTTTTCAAAGGAGGTGACCTCAGCCAACGGTCTTCCTTCATCCCGGTCGACACCAAAGAGATGATTACCGGAAATAAAAGTGAGCAACCGGTTTAACCGACAATTATTCTCCTTATCATTGTATTAACCAAAAAATCCAAACATGAAAAAAGCATTACTCTTCCTGATGCTGGCAGTGTGGGCGCTTGCTTCTTACAGCCAGGCAGTCAGGGTAAAAGAAAACTACCAGAAACAACTGGTGCGGCATGTTTTCAGCCAGGTACAGCATGAACCTGTCGGGCTGAAAGAAAATCTTTTCCCTTTAACAAAACAGAGCAAGGTGGCCGGAGGGGATCCGAATGCGGTCACGATCATTGACCTTGGACAGGCAGGCAATGCATATGGTACGGCCGGAGGCGCCAGAACCTATCTGTGGGCAGAACCGGAAATCAGTTCCGTTTCTCTTGTGCACCGGATGGCTGTTGATCCGGTGTACGGCAATTCAAGGATCGCCTTCGACGTTTCCACCGATCGCGGGGCCACCTGGTACACCAATGTACAATGTTATGAACCTCTCGGGCCAGGAACTCCCTATCCGCAGGCTGCAGGCCGTTACCCCCAGGGAGGGATTTTCAATCCCCCGGGGAATACCACACCCGGCAACGCTGTGTTTCATTATTTCATTCCGACCCTGGACATGTCGAACGGTGAATCATGGGGCGGATATGCCCATGGCGTAAGAAAGCTGGACACCCTTACACCTTATACCCAGCACAATCTGACCTCGCACGGAGGATTCCGGCAGAATGTCCCGGATGCCATGACCATCACCAGGGGCGGCAAAACATGGGTAGCCGATCCTGTAGTGATCGGAGGCATCCCCATTAACTATGTAGATACCATGCTTCTTTCAAAGGGCGTGTATAATCCTGCCACCCAGGATTTTGATTACACACAGGAGTTAATGTACCTGCCGAGCGATAAGTATATTTCTGACACCAAAATCGCGTTTGGCCCTGATGGAATGACTGGTTATCTCAGTGTGATCAGCCACCACGATTTCAACTTCGAACCCGACAGTTCATTTTATCCCATTCTTTACAAGACAACTGACGGAGGAAACACCTGGAACGGGCCTATCGCGGTGAAATTATGGGGACCCGATGGCTTGCCCGGCGTTAAAAATTATCTGACAGACTCCATGATCAATGCATTCTTCCTGCCGCCCATTCCCCCGCGTGACTCCATCATCTATACAACAGCATGGGAGCATGACATTGTGGTGGATATGGACGGAAATCCACATATCTCTGTGGCCGTAGGTGTGAGCGGAGGCGAATGGAACATCTACACCACCAGAAATTACATCGCCATGTTCGACATTTATTCAGATAACGGCGGTATCGATTGGGATGCACGCTGGCAGGACTCCCTGAGGACTTTCAGCGTGGAATATGCAGGCAGTACGCCGCCTTCCACAGAATACAACAGGCCGCAGGCTGCCACAAGCGCCGATGGGAAGATTGTGTTCATCTCCTGGACGGATACCGAAGATCCGGGTTCCACCAACAATACAGCACCCAACATTTATTGCAAGGCATACAATACTGCCAACGGCGTTCACACTGCCACAAAGAATGTAACCAAGTTTACCCTTGCCTATGCCCAGGCATACATGGCAGCCATGTCGAATTATGTGCTGGAAGATGCCACAGACTATTCTGTTCCTTTCGTTTACCAGGATATGAATGTACTTAACACGGCCGATCCGGTTCAGTTTAAGTATGTCCATGGGTTCAAGATATCCAAGACGGAACTGATGGGGATTGATGAAGGCCCGGTCTCCCAGCATCGTGTCAGCAAGAGTTTCCCGAACCCTTTCACTGGGGTGACGCATATTGAAATCAGTCTGGGAAACAGCGAACAAGTGGGGCTGGTTGTGTATGATCTGACCGGCAGGCCGGTGGTTTCACAGGAAAGCAGGACCTATGGTCCGGGAACCAGTCTGTTATCGATAGACATGTCTGCTTTTTCTGCAGGCATATACCTGGCAAATGTATTGATTTCAAATAGTTTATACCCAGTCCGACTGGTCGTGCAATAATCGGGATGTCATCCTGGCGTTGATTTAAATCAACGCCAGGATGACATCCCAAATCAGCCTTTCATGCTTCAACCCGGCGACAGAGTTAAGTTCCTGAACGAAAAAGGAGGCGGGATTGTGACAAAAATCATCAGTCCCAGTCTGGTCAGTGTGATGGTAGAGGAAGGATTTGAAATACCAACCGCCACCGGTGATCTTATCAGGATTGACAATCAGGATGCTGCAGGCAGGCTTTTTCAGGATGAACTGATAGTTCCCCGCACAGCTAAAGGTACAGAGGAGAACATTATTGCAGCCGATCCGCTGATACCCTTGCAGCGGATCAGCAGCCGCAAGGATTACCCCCCGGGTGTTTATCTTTCCTTCATCCCGCATGATCAGAAGTGGCTGATCACCGGCTCGCTGGATATCTTCATCATCAACCAAACACCTTACGAGGTCCTTTACACTTACTTCCTTCATGAAACGGATGGTACATACACCCTGATGGACAACGACAGCATCCCTCCAATGACCCGGATGTATCTCCAAACGATTGATCGTGAGGAAATTACTGACTGGAACAGGGGAGTCGTGCAATTACTTTTCTGTAAAGAAAACATGAACACGATCCTGCCACCCGCCAGTTGCCAGTTTCACATCAAAGAAAAGCGGTTTCTTGAAAAGGTCCATTACGTGGAAACTCCCTTCACCGGTCCCAGAATGCTGATCAGTCCGCTTGCCGGGTTATCCCGCCTGCAATCAAGCATTGGCAAGGGCAAGGATGGCAGAGAAGAAACGGCCGGGAAGCATGGTGAAAAGACTGGCATTTACCGGGAACCTGCATTGATCGAAAAATACAGGACCGGTGACAGGGAAGCGGAAGTTGATCTTCACATTGAGGAACTGGTGGACGATGAATCAGGGTTGGATGCAGGGCAGACGCTCGGAATACAGCTTGATTTCTTCAAGCGTTGTCTGGAAAGTGCCATTGAGCATGCTTACCGGAAAGTCACCTTCATTCACGGTGTTGGCAATGGCACCCTGAAATCGGAAATCAGGCAACTGTTAGACGGCAGGGAGGGTCTGCAGCACCAAACAGCTCCCATGGCCAAATACGGTGTGGGAGCCATTGAAGTTATCATTCGTTCTTAATCAACAATATGCGGTCTGTTCTGTCGCTGTCTGCCCAGGCAGGCAGAGGAAAGTCCGGGCAACACAGAGCACCATACTTCCTAACGGGAAGGTATGCCAGATGAAGGCGTAACAGAGAGTGCCACAGAAAATTACCGTCCCGCCAGCAGGCTGGCGGGATAAGGGTGAAAACGTGAGGTAAGAGCTCACGCTGCCCGGTGGTGACACCTGGCAGGGGTAAACCTTATGGGTTGAAAGGCCAAATATACCGGGGCATGTAGGGTTGCTCGCCCGATCCCGGGGGGTAGGCCGTACGAACGGCGGGGTGACCTTCCGTCCAGATAAATGACAGAATGTTCCGCAGGAGCGTAAGCTCCAGCGGAGCCACAGAACCCGGCTTACAGGACCGCATTTCATCTCCCCTGGCCTCCCCCTCTCGGGGAGGCAGGCCGGGGGAAATACTATTTGCCTGCAACCTTTCGTTATTTCCACACCTGACACAATGCAGCAGATGATCACTGTAAGGTTTTCCACTTTTCATTTTATGCGGATGGACATCATTACACCCGCTGAATCCGGAATCATCCGCCACGCACATTTCCTGTTTCCTTGTCTTAATACAACACATACGGCTGCATCACCGACATGGCCGGACTTTCAAACATGTTCCTGTTAATAAAAAAGCCCTTTATTGCCGGACAACCGACACCATTATCAGTACTTTTGACGTAATTTCATCATTTTCAATATGCAACGCCATCTGAAACGCCTGCTTCCGGTATGGTTCATGTGGGTATTTGCTTTGAATGCCTGGTCACAGCTCAGCATGGTGTACCGGGATCCCGAAGCAAGCCTCAGGACAGCCCTCGAACTTTTTAACAAAGAGAAATATGCCATGGCCAGGGAAATATTCCTGGAGGTGGCAGCACAGTATCCCGAAGCCTCCTCCCCGATAAGGGCCAGAGCCGAATACCTGGCAGCAGTGTGCGGATTCGAACTGTTTAACAACAATGCCGACCAGGATTTAGAATCCTTCCTTGGCAAGCAGGAGGCCTCCACCCTGATTCCCTATGCCAGTCTGCAACTTGGCATGATGGAATACCGGAAAGGAAGCTTTCACAAAGCAGTGAAGTATCTGACCCGTGTAGACAAGGCCGAAATCAGCGACCATTACCGCGACGAATACCTGTTTAAACTGGGATACAGCTACCTCAGAACCAATGATCCCAAATCAGCCGATAAAAGCCTTGCCCTGATCAGGGACAGCAATTCGCTTTACCATCCTCCCGCAACTTATTTCCGCAGTCATATTGCTTACACTTCCGGGGATTACCGGAAAGCCCTCAAAGGATTTAAAATCCTGCGCGATGATCCGACCTTTAAAAGCATCGTGCCGTTTTACATCGCACAGATATATTATCTGGAGGGAGAAGATGACAAACTGATGGAAATGGCACCCGGACTTCTCAGTACGGCAAATGTTAAGAGAGGTCCGGAAATTGCCCGTATGATCGGAGAAACGTACTTTAAATCAAAGCAATACAAGGAGGCCGTATCCTACCTGCAACATTATACTGAAAAAACCAGGACTGCCATAACCCGCCATGATTATTACCAGCTTGCCTATGCGAGCTATAAAGTGAATGATTACAGCAACGCAATCGAATATTTCAACCGTTGTATCGGGCCGTCAGATACCCTTTCGCAAAATGCTTTTTACCACCTGGGAGACTGTTATATCCAGACCGGCCAGAAGAAATTCGCTCTGAATGCTTTTCATTCGGCTTACAAGGAAGGCTATGACTTCCCCATCAAGGAAGATGCGCTTTTCAATTACGCCAAGCTATCCTATGAATTATCATATAATCCTTATAATGAGGCTGTAAGAGCATTGAAACAGTATATCGCAGAATACCCCTCATCCAGCCGGCTCGATGAGGCCAACACCTACCTTGTAAACCTGTACATGTCGACGAAAAACTATAAAGAAGCCCTCACATCCCTTGCAACCATCAGGAACAAGGATGCCCGGCTGCTGCCCTATGAACAGCGCCTGAATTACTATCGCGGCATCGAGGAATTCAATGACGGGAAATATCAGGATGCCGCTCAGTTTTTCGGTAAGGCGGCACAGGACAATTTCGACAAAAGCATCCATGCTGCAGCCATTTTCTGGGAAGGTGAATGTGACTACCGTATTGCGCAATATGAGAAAGCCATCGAAAAGTTCAGACAATTCCAGCTGACACCCGGATCGCACGGGCTGGATCTTTATCCGCAGGCTGACTACGTGATTGCATACAGTTATTTCAAACTGAAAGATTACGAGAAAGCCATCGTATCATTCAGGAAGCTGTTCACAAACAGGGACAGGACAGACGAGAAAACCCTCAACGACGCTTACCTGCGTACCGGGGATTGTTATTATGTTACAAGAAACTATGCCGAGGCGATCGACTATTACGGAAAAGCTGCGCGAATGAACCGTTCCGACAGGGATTATGCCCTTTACCAGACGGCCCTGGCATACGGAGCCTCAGGAAAACTCCAGGAAAAGGCGAACAGCCTGGAATCATTAATTTCAGACCATTCAGCATCGGCTATGCAGCCACAGGCAAGATATGAACTCGGTCTGACCTGGCTGGCCCTCAGAAATGACGCACAGGCAATAAAAAGCTTCCAGGGCCTGATGGAGAAGTACCCGGGCAGCAGGCATGTTAAAGACGCCCTGCTGCGTACCGGTCTGATTTATTATAACCAGGACCAAAACGAGAAGGCCCTCGCCACCTTTCAAAAAGTTGTCAGCGATTATCCGGGCACCCCTGAATCAAAGGAAGCCCTGATGAGCATCCGGAATATCTACGTGGACATGAACAAAGTGGACGATTTTTTCGTGTACGCAAAGAACCTGCCTTTTGCCAATGTGACGGATGCCGAACAGGATTCGATCACATACCTTGCAGCCGAGAACCAATATATGGCCAGGGACTGCCAGTCGGCCAGCCGGGGCTTTAAAAACTACCTGGATAAGTTCAGGGAAGGGATCTTCAGGCTCAATGCCCATTTTTACCTTGCAGAGTGCCTGTATAAAGGAAACCAGGCAGAAGAAGCCCTTGAATCTTACCTTTATGTGGTACAACAACCCAAATCAGGCTTCAGCGAATCAGCCTTGCTGAACATTTCCGCCATTTACTTCAGCAGGCAGGATTACAACAATGCGCTGACACATTACAACATGCTGAAGCAGGTGGCCGAAGTACCTGCCAATCTGTTTGTTGCACAAACCGGTATCATGCGCTGCACTTTCCTTATCAACAGCTTTGCGGAGTGCCTGAAGGCTTGTGATGCAGTGATCACCAACGAAAAGACTTCACCCGAGCTGATGTCGGAAGCATGGCTGACAAAGGGCAAAGCCGCCCTGAACACCGGAGATACCGCCATGGCAACCACTTGCTTTGAACAAACCTACAAGCTGGCTAAAAATATAACGGGAGCGGAAGCCAGCTACCGCCTGGCCGAGATAAAACACCTGGAAGGCAGCTCTAAAGAAGCTGAAAAGATGATCTTCGATTTCATCAATGAGTTTCCTTCATATGATTACTGGCTGGCCAGAAGTTTTATCCTGCTCGCAGATGTTTACGTAAACCTTGACAACAGGCTTCAGGCCAGGCAAACCCTTCAGAGCATCATCGACAATTATGAAGGTGCCGACCTGGTTGCACTGGCAAAAGAGAAGCTGAAACAGATCGAAGACATTGAACAGCAGGAAGCAAAACAAAAAGCCCTTGAAAACCAGAAAGCCCTTGAAAAAGAAGGGGAACAGAATACCATTAAAATTGAGCAGGAAGGCCTCATCGAACAAAAATAACAGGCAATGAACAATCACAGGAAATTAAACCCGTCATCCGCCATACTTCTCCTCGCCTGGCTGATCCCTGCCATGTGCAATGCCCAGCAGCAGCCTTACTCAGAGGAAGTCACCGTTATCGCGGCTTTCAAACCCGTGATCCCGGATGCAAACAAAATCAGTTTCAACCCCAGGATAGAAGACACAGTTCTTTCAAAGCCACAATTCAGGTATACCATTGCCTCCTCACCTTATCCGACCACCTACAAACCGGAACCGATAGAAGCAGCCAAAATGGCAGGGGAACCCATCAGGAAACTTCAGGAAAACCTCTTGAAACTGGGATTCGGAACCTACATGACCCCTTACGCAGATTACTTTTTCAACAGCACCCGTTCCCGCACCCTTGCATACGGAGTGCATGCAAAGCATCTTTCCAGCAGCGGCAAGATCAGCGGATACGGTTATCCCGGGTACAGTGAGAACAAACTCAGCTTTTTCGCCAAAAAATTCAGTGAGAAGAAAAGCAACCTCCATGCCGACGGAGGATTTGAACGCAAGGTGGTACATTTCTACGGATACAGGCCCGAAGATTTTGATCCGGCTCCCGGCAGGGATGCCATCAGACAGCGTTTCGTACTCGGATACCTGAACACGGGCATCGCCTCAGCCAGTCCGGATTCCTCCCGGCTGGCCTACGCGGCAAACCTGAACGCAGCTTTTTTAACCGATAAATATAAAAGCAACGAGATGCATCTGGCCATTGGCGGAGGTATCGAACGCAGCGATCAGCTTCTGAAAATCTCCAAAAGCCAGCGTTGGGGTATGCACACGGCAATCGATTATTTCAACGATAAAGCAGCGTCCCGTCCTGCATCAGGCCGGGCCATCATCGCCCTCAAACCCTTCCTGTCAGCAAAACGGAATGCGTTACAGGTCAGGGCCGGATTCAATACCTCCATAGAAGCCGACTCCACGGCTTACCTGCACCTGTATCCGGATGTCGAAGTCAGGGCAAAGGTCCTGCCTGAAAGGCTGACAGTGTATTTCGGGCTGAACGGGAAGCTGGAAAGGAACAGCTACCGGATGCTGACGGAAGAAAACCCTTTTGTCGACCCCGGAATACCCCTGAGCTTTAAAAACACCAAAATCAATGTCTTCGGCGGCTTCAACGCAAACCTGTTTGACCTGTTCGACCTGTTCATGGAATTATCCCGCTCCCAGGTTGAGAACCAGTACTTCTACGTAAATGATTTCACTGACTCCCTGAATAATAAGTTCACCCTGCTTTACGACGACAACTGCGATGTTTTCAAGCTGACTTCAGAGCTGGCCTGGCATTACAGCGAGCGATTCCGTTTGGCTTACCGGATTTACATGCACCAGTACTTCACCTCAGATGTGCTGCCCTGGCATATCTCGGATTACAATATGAGCCTTAACCTGGCATACAACATCAGGAACAAACTGCTGTTCGACGCTTCCCTGATATACTATGACCGCATGTATGCCATACAATACGGGCCGGGCGGAGCTATCGAACCAAACTATCTCCGCGACCGGCTGGATCTGAACCTGGGCATTGCGTACCGTTACTCAGAACAGATCGGCGCTTTCATCCGGCTTAATAACCTGGCCAATATCCAGTACTATTACTGGAATAATTATCCAGCCCATAAGCTGAACGCCATGGCAGGCCTGAGCTTCTCATTCTAAGATATTGAAAAACAATATTCTGACAAAACTCCAACCGTCTCGTACGGATTGTTGAAAAAAACCGTTATTTTCTTGCTGCCGAAGGTTTTCCGAATGAAAAAAAATCCTACCTTTGTATAGGTGAATTAAATATGTAAATGATTGATTATGAGTGAATTAACGAATGGGTTACATGGCAATGGAAATGGGAACGGGAACGGCAATTATACTGCAGAAAACATTCAGGTGCTTGAAGGGCTTGAGGCTGTCAGGAAAAGGCCGGCCATGTATATTGGAGATATCAGTGAAAGGGGATTACACCACCTTGTTTATGAAGTAATTGACAACTCAATTGACGAAGCACTTGCAGGGTATTGCACGGAAATAGAGGCCAGGATACACCCGGATAATTCCATTACCGTTGTAGACAACGGCAGGGGCATTCCCACCGATTTTCATGAAAAAGAACAAAAGTCAGCCCTCGAAGTAGTGATGACCGTGCTTCATGCCGGCGGAAAATTCGACAAAGGGTCCTATAAAGTTTCGGGTGGGTTGCACGGTGTCGGGGTTTCCTGCGTCAACGCCCTTTCTTCTTACCTCAGGGCCGAAGTGTACCGTGACGGGAAAGTCTTTATGCAGGAATACGCCTTTGGAAAGCCGAAGGCAGACGTAGCGGAAATCGGGATTACCCAGTCGACCGGCACTAAAATCCACTTCATTCCCGACCAAAGCATATTCAACGTCACGCATTTCAGCCTTGATATCCTGAGTTCCCGTCTGCGTGAGCTTGCTTTCCTGAACAAAGGCATCCGGCTTTCTATATATGACGAAAGAGAAACTGATGAACACGGAAATTACCTGCATGAAACATTTTACTCGGAGAACGGTCTGAAAGATTTCATCAGTTACCTGGACGCCAACCGCGAGAAACTAATCCCCGATCCCATTTATATGGAAGGAGAGAAGAATAACATCCCGGTGGAAATATCCATGCAATACAACACTTCTTTTTCAGAGAACATCCATTCCTACGTTAACAATATCAACACCCATGAAGGGGGTACCCACCTGGCCGGATTCAGGCGCGGACTGACCAGAACGCTGAAGAGCTATGCTGAGAAGTCGGGCATGCTTGCCAAACTCAAATTCGAGATCAACGGCGATGATTTCCGTGAAGGCCTGACAGCCATTATTTCGGTGAAAGTACAGGAACCCCAGTTCGAAGGGCAGACCAAGACCAAGCTCGGGAACTCGGAGGTGATGGGTGCCGTTGACCAGCAGGTAAGCGAGATGCTTTTCAATTATCTCGAAGAGAACCCGAGGGAAGCCAGAACGATCGTGAACAAAGTCATCCTGGCTGCAACGGCCAGGCATGCCGCACGCAAGGCAAGGGAACTGGTTCAACGTAAAGGCGCTCTCAACGGTTCAGGGCTTCCCGGGAAACTGGCCGACTGTTCCGAACGCGATCCGGCACGTTGCGAGATCTACCTGGTGGAGGGAGACTCTGCAGGTGGTACAGCCAAACAGGGCCGCGACCGGAAATTCCAGGCCATCCTTCCTCTCAGGGGTAAGATCCTGAATGTGGAAAAAGCCATGCAGCATAAGATCTTTGACTCCGAAGAAATCAAGAACATCTTCCAGGCCCTCGGTGTGAGCATCGGTACGGAGGAGGACTCCAAAGCCCTCAACCTGGATAAACTCCGTTACCACAAGATTATCATCATGACGGATGCCGACGTGGACGGAAGCCATATCGCAACCCTGATCCTCACCTTCTTCTTCCGTTACATGAAAGAACTCATCGAGAACGGATATGTTTACATCGCCACGCCTCCCCTTTACCTTATCAAGAAAGGTCAGGAAGAAAGATACTGCTGGTCGGAGGAGGAAAGGGTACTCATCGTGAAAGAACTTGCTCCCAACGGAAACGAGTCCAGCGTGCACATTCAGCGTTACAAAGGTCTTGGAGAAATGAACGCAGAACAGCTCTGGAGTACCACGATGGATCCCGAATTCCGCACCCTGCGTCAGGTAACCATCGAAAACGGAACCGAAGCCGACCGGATCTTTTCCATGCTGATGGGCGACGAAGTCCCTCCCCGCAGGGAATTCATTGAAAAGAATGCAAAATATGCCAATATAGACGTCTGATCCGGCATCTGGCACTGAATTTGATCTTTCCGCAGACCGGATCATATCCGCGTTAATCATTTTTTCAACAGATTATGAAATCCATCCTCTTGAAAACATCCGCCCTGATCATACCCCTGCTTGTCCTTTGCTCCTTTATTCCGGGAGATAACTCCCTGGTGAAGGACGAGACCCTGATCAAAGTGATCATCGAAAACCTGAATGCCGGGCACTACCAACCCCTGGCCATCGACGACCATTTCTCGAAAAAAGCCTATTCACTGTACATTAAAAGACTGGATATCAACAAACGCTTCCTTCTTAAGGAAGATGAAAAACTGCTGAAAAAATACGAAACCCTGATCGATGATGAAGTGAAAGGCAGCAGTTTTGGCTTTTTTGATCTCTCAATCGCAATCCTTGACAAACGGATCAACGAGGCAGAACAATATTACAGGGAAATCCTCGACCAGCCCTTCGATTTCAGTGTAAACGAAAGCCTGGAAACAGATCCCGAAAAAAAGGACTTTGCAAAGGATGCACAGGCCCTGAAGGAAGAATGGCGGAAAATCCTCAAGTTTGAAGTTCTTAACAGGATAGATGAACAACTGAGTTCCCAGGAAAGGATGGAAAAAGAAAAGGACACGGTGGTGGAAATCAAAAACCTGGAAGCGATTGAGAAAGAGTCCAGGGAAAAGGTGAAGAAACGTTATGATGATTATTTCAGGCGGATCAGGCAGGACAGGCGGGAAGACCGGCTGGCCTTTTACCTGAACTGCATTGTGAATGTATATGATCCCCATACCGGATATTTCCCTCCAAAGGACAAGGAGAATTTTGACATCCAGATGTCGGGACAATTGGAAGGGATCGGAGCCACTCTCCAGGAAAAGGACGGTTATATCCGGGTTGCCGGGATAGTGCCGGGCAGTCCCTCATGGAAGCAGGGTCAGTTGAAAGAAGGTGACCTGATCCTGAAGGTTGCCCAGGGAGATGAAGAAGCCGTCGATATAGTAGATATGCGCCTCGATGACGCGGTGAAGCTGGTCAGAGGGAAGAAAGGCACCAAAGTTACCCTTACGGTTAAGAAACCGGATGCAAGCATCCTGCAGATACCTATTATCCGCGACATAGTCATACTCGAAGAGACCTTTGCCAAATCAGCCATACTGACCGTTCCGGGAACCAATGCAAAGATCGGTTACATCTACCTGCCTTCTTTCTATGCCGATTTCACCAACGGTACGGGAAAAAGGGCATTCACCGATGTAAAGAAGGAAATTGAGAAGCTGCAGGCTGAGAAAGTGGAATCACTGATCTTCGATCTGAGAAATGACGGAGGCGGGTCCTTGCAGGACGCCGTGGACATAGCCGGCCTGTTTATTGAAGAAGGTCCGGTGGTGCAGGTTAAGGCGAGATTCGGGCCGCCTTACGTTTATGAGGACAAAGATCCAAAAGTCCAGTTTGACGGGCCTTTGCTGATCATGGTAAATACCTACAGCGCCTCTGCTTCAGAAATTTTCACCGCAGCCATGCAGGATTACGGACGGGCGGTTGTTGTCGGAACCCCTTCCACATTCGGAAAGGGTACCGTGCAACGGTTCGTGGAGCTTGACAGAACCCTTGCCAGACCTGATCCTTCTCTGTTGCCGCTTGGATCCCTGAAAGTGACCATTCAGAAGTTTTACCGTGTCAACGGAGGTTCGACCCAGCTGAAAGGAGTGACACCGGATATCGACCTGCCGGATGCCTATTCATTCATCGACCGGGGAGAACGGGAAGCAGAATACCCCATGGCATGGTCGAGCATTGAACCGGTACGTTATCAAAAATGGCAGCAGGCTCCGCCGCTTAACCTTCTGAAACAAATGGAAAAGCAACAGCTGGAAAAAGATACCGTCTTTCAGCTGATCACTCAAAATGCCAAAAGGTTAAAGACGATGCGGGATGAAAGCATCTACCCCCTGAACCTCGAAAAATACAGGAAAATGCAGCAGGAACGCCAGGCTGAAGCCAAACGTTTTGAACGCATCGGCAAAGACACCACCGGCCTGGGAATAAGGTACCCGGACACCGATCTGCCCAAACTGCATGCCGATTCAGCAGCAACTGCCCGGGCAGATGCCTGGATCAACAATCTGAAGAAAGATGTTTACCTGCACAAGGCGGCAGGAATCATGAAAAACTACCTTTCCCTGACCACAGGCCGTTAGTGTTTTCCCCTGCGGTTCATCCTCCCGCAAAAAGATCCGGCGGCAAGTCCGCAATCAATCCCGACAGCACCCCATACTGCAGCATGGTTGTCACCGCTTTTCTGCCGGCTTCGCCGAGTTCTGAAGTGAATTCGTTTACGTAAAGCGCAATATGGCTTTGGATCACCTCTTCTGCAGTCTCCTGGGCATGGCTTTTTATGAATGGCCTTACCGCTTCCAGGTTTTGTCCTGCAAATGAGAGGCTGGAGCGGATCAGGTCTTCTGCTTCAGCGATAACATCCGGCGGAAGTGTACGTCTGGCCACGATACCCCCGAGGGGTACGGGGCCTCCGGTACCTTCCTCCCAGACAGCTCCCAGATCGGCCAGTTTCACCAGGCCTTTCTGCTCATAGGTGAAACGGCTTTCATGGATAATGACCCCTGCATCAACACTTCCCGCCAGAACTGCATCTTCAATCCGGGAAAATACGACCGGCCGACGGTTTTTAATTTCCGGAAATGCATATCCGAGTAAAAGATTTGCGGTAGTGGACAGGCCCGGAACCGCCACTGTCAGGGCTGCGTAACGGGAAGCAGGGATATGCTCCCTGGCTACCAGCAACGGTCCCACACCCATACCCAGAGCCGCTCCAGTGTTCAGCAAAACAAAATCTTTGCAGAGATGAAGAAAAGCCCCGAAGCTGACCTTGGTGATGTCTATCTTCTTAGCCAGCGCCAGTTGATTCAACTCCTCCACATCCGCAATGGTGAGCTCGAAAGTCAGTCCGGCCGTTTCAATCAGGCCCGTGGCCAGGGCGCCAAAGATATAAGTGTCGTTCGGACAGGGTGAGAATCCGAGACTCAGGGGTTGATAATAAACCGTATCATTCATCACAGAGAGGATTTGGCAGCCTAAGGGAACAATCTTTGCCGTACAGCAGGTTCACTGTTAAACAGCGCACGGGCAAAGCGCGTGATCTTTACAAGGGCAGGTTCCACCTGCCATGAATCCCGGTTTCGCTTTTCGACCCGGTTTGAAATGGCACGGATTTGCAAAAACGGGATACCTGAAAGCAGACAGGCATAAAAGAAGGCTGCCCCTTCCATGCTTTCAATATCAGGCCGGAAACGTTCCCGGGTTTGCTCGATGCTCCGTTCGTTCCCATGCACTTTATTGACTGTCAATGCTTTCACCAGAGGGAGGGCTTCCGGAAGCGAAATGGAACCAAGCCACGGATTCAATAACTTACCCTGGAGAAAAGGTTTATCATCCGGTCCGAGGATGCCGGCCTCAAATGCCGTAAGAAAGTTTTCCCCGTCTTCTGCACCGAAATCAGCCAGAATTTCCTGCTCCACATTCACAAGGCAGGCCGGTGCAAGATTCTCCGAATAACTTCCTGCAATACCGAACTGGATGGCGAGATCCGGCCGGTGCATGCTGAAATACCCGCCGAGACTGAAAGCAGCAGCCATGATCCCGGGTCCTGTAACCAGATGCTGCATTTTCAGCCCAGAAGGTTCAGGGCATCCGGATATCACGGCATCCATCTCTAACTGAGTGGCAGTCACCAATAACAGCTGCATCGGAGATAATTTTAACCCAGCGGTAAAGTTAATCCAAACTGTGTTAGCTTTGCGCTTGCAATTCCTAATCCCTAAAATTCTTCATCATGACAGAACGCATTACCCGGGTCTTAAGCGACTCAAAATCAATGCGCTGGACAGCGCTTGTTCTGGTATCACTCACGATGCTGGCAGCTTACTACTTTGTGGATATGATCGCACCGCTGCAATCGCTTCTCGAAAAGGACTACCAATGGACACCGAGTAATTACGGCTTTTTCTCAGGTTCGGAGTACATGCTGAACGTACTGGGTTTTCTGATCATTTCCGGGATCATCCTGGACAAGATGGGTATCCGTTTCACGGGACTTACCGCCGCCGGGGTCATGTTTGCCGGCGGATTGATCAAGTGTTACGCCCTGACGCCATATTTCAGCAACGGGGGATTCGGATACGATTTCTTCAATTCATTCTGGACTTCCATGCCGGCCACAGCCAAACTGGCTTCCATCGGATACGGGATGTTTGGCATTGGCGTCGAAATGGCCGGGATCACTACCTCGAGGACAGTTGTCAAGTGGTTCAAAGGAAAGGAGTTAGCATTAGCGATGGGGATGCAGTTAGCCACAGCGCGACTGGGTGCATCCGTTGCTTTCTTTTTCTCTGCCAAGCTGGCCGGTGCCAGAGAAGTTGACGGTGTCCTGCAGGGGAATGTACTGAATCCGGTTTATTTCGGACTCGCGCTGCTTTGTATCGGTTTCCTGACTTTCCTGGTTTACACCTTTTTCGACAGGAAGCTTGACAGACAAACCGGTGAAATAAATGCCGGTGCCGACCCGACAGAGGAGTTTCATGTCCGTGATCTTGCCAAAATAATTACCAACAAGGGATTTCTTCTAATCTCGCTGCTTTGTGTCCTTTTTTACTCCGGGGTGTTCCCTTTCCTGAAATATGCGGTGAACATGATGCAGCATAAGTTGGGCGTCAGTCCGGATACGGGAGGCTGGATCTCAGGACTGTTGCCGGTGGGGACAATCATCCTGACCCCTATTATCGGCAACTACCTGGATAACAAGGGAAAAGGCGCTTCCATCATGATTTTGGGAGCAGTTCTGCTCACCCTGGCTCATCTGACCTTTGCCATAGTACCCATCAACATGGCCGTTGCGATTATCGCGGTGATGGTACTGGGGGTTGCTTTCTCCCTGGTTCCCGCTTCCATGTGGCCTTCTGTTCCGAAAATAGTGGAGGAAAGGTACCTTGGTTCAGCCTATGCCCTGGTATTCTGGATTCAGAATATCGGGCTGATGTTTTTCCCCTGGCTTATCGGAAAAATCCTGGAAGCGGTCAATCCCGGTATTTCTGAGCGAATAAGGGGCGGAGATACAACGGCAGTTTACGATTATACCTATCCGATGCTGGTGTTTGCCGGCCTGGGTATATGTGCCATTTTTCTGGGTTACCTGCTGAAACGCGAAGATCGTCTGAAGAATTACGGGCTTGAAGCCCCCAACAAGCAGAAATCAGGAAATTAGGAGATCCGGAGGTTTGCCGGACATAAAAGATTTCTTTCTACCTTTGCAGGCGTTTAACCCAAATCACCTGCAATATATGAAGAGATATGCCATGCTGGCATCCCTGCTGGTCATTACATTCATCGCATCAGCCGGTATCGTCCCGCTTTCAACCGCAAAGAAAGTTGCCCTGAATTTTTATTCCGAAAGATATTGTTCTTTTCACAAGACTGATAACACAACCTTTAGTATCACATCGCAGCAGGTGATCGGGGAGCCCGGCCAGGCTTTGCTTTATGTGTTCAACATCAATGAAGGAATGGGATTCGTGATTGTGGCTGCAGAAGAAGGGAGTGTTCCCGTAGCAGGATATTCATTTGAAGGGAGTTTCAGAACCGATGCCATGCCGGCGGTAATTGAAGACTGGATCGGCAATTATGCAGGCCAGATTCAGGAGATCCGGGATCTCGCGCTTCCGCCAGATGCAGAAAGCCAGGCCCAATGGGAGTATTACACATCCCCCGCCTTTTCTCCTTCAAAAGACCTGATGGCGGTCAATCCCCTGCTTACCACCAACTGGGACCAGGGTTGTTACTATAATGCACTTTGCCCGGTTGCAACCGGGGGGGACTGCAACCGTGCCTGGGCAGGCTGCGTGGCCACAGCCATGGGCATGGTCATGAAATATCATAATTTTCCGGCCCAGGGCTCCGGGTCGCACACCTATGTACACCCGACCTATGGCACCCTTTCGGCAAATTTCGGAAGCACCTCCTACCAGTGGTCATCCATGCCCAATACCTTATGGAGCCATAATAACGCTGTAGCCACGCTGCTTTATCATTGCGGGATCAGCGTCGATATGAATTACGGACCCAGTGGTTCGGGAGCATATACCCAGGATGTGCGCAATGCCCTGATAAACTATTTCGGTTATTCTTCCAATACACAATACGTGCAGAAACTGTGGTACTCGGTAAGCGATTGGGAAAACCTTCTCAGAACAAACCTCGACAGTCACAGGCCGGTTGTTTACAGCGGCCAGGATCCTTCCTACGGCCATGCTTTTGTATGTGACGGATACCAAGGGACTAACTATTTTCACTTCAACTGGGGATGGAGCGGATGGAACAATGGTTATTTCTATGTAAGTAACCTCAACTCAGGAAACGGCACCTTCAACAACAACCAGGCTGCAGTTGTGAATATCGCACCTGCTAACGCACCTACTGCTGAGTTCATGGCCAGCGTTACGGCTTATTGCAATTCCGCCAATGTGCAGTTCTGGGATCTGAGCATGGGCAGCCTGACAAGCTGGAACTGGCAGTTTCCGGGCGGAAATCCTTCATCCTCAAATCAGCAGAACCCGACTGTCTTTTATGCCAATCCCGGACTGTACAATGTGACACTTACGGTGTCAAACGGCAGTTCAAGTCATACCATTACCAAATCCGGCTACATCAGGGTACTTGCTCCGCCTCAGGGCAATTTCCCCACAGACACAACCATTTGCTGCAACCACACCATCACCCTTGATGCCGGAAATCCGGGTTCAAGCTACACCTGGAGTTCCGGAGGCAACTCCCAGTTCCTGACGGTGGATTCTACCGGAACCGGTATCGGAGAAAAGAAGATCTATGTGGACATCCTGACCCCTGAAGGTTGCTGGAATCTGGACTCAGTACGCATTGTTTTCGCTTCCTGTTTTTCGGTGGAAGAAGTGCCGGAAAACACGCTGCTGGTGTATCCCAATCCATCTTCCGGACGGTTCATGCTCAGCAAACAAATGCAGGCATCCACAGATGTCCTTCTCAGGGTGTTCAACGCCCAGGGAATGCTTGTCAATGAAATACGCATCAGCAGCGGATCATCCGCATGGCAGGCCGATCTGTCCGACCTGCCAAAAGGGCCCTACCTGCTCCAGCTCATCTCAGGAAGCCATTCCTCGAGATCCTGGCTGATGTTGCAGTAGCTTACTTTTCTATTTCCGCGATCAGGTGCGTTCGCAAAAAAGGGAAATTCAGAAAGGGATATAAGCGTCCTATCCGCCTTCCGATTGGTGGTGCAAGTGTCACTTTGTGAAACCTGATATCAGCTGCCTCCCTGAATAAGCCAGCGATCTCCTTTCTCCCAATACCTTTCACATCCGGGTTGGCCGGGTTATCATATATAAAATCATACCAGAGGACGATACCGCCGGGCCTGACCACTGACCACACATTGCGGGCAAGTTTCATTTTGAAGGCCTTATCGAGTATGGAGGTAAACACTGTGGACTGCAGTACGATGTCAAAGGCACCTCCCGTACCGAGATCCAGGCTTGCCGCATCCCCTTCAAGCACCATCAGCGATGGGAAATCCGCTTTCAGGCAGGCAATTCTTCCGGGCAGCAGTTCATTGACAATGATTTGATCCCAACTCAGACCCATCTGCTTGAATATAAATATATTACCTCCTGTTCCAGCTCCGATCTCCAACATTCTGATATGATGAAGGGATGGAAACCGTCGCATCAGGATTTCCGAATATTTTAACTCGCGCTCTGCCCTGGCGAAGTGATTGTAACGAAAAGCAGCCGCATGCCTGGCAATCACTCCGCTTGACAGGCGCTTCCCATAGCTTTCCGCAATACGTTCCGGTTCATTAACAGGCTTCAAAGGATCATCATGTTCAGCATTAACCATACACGACCGGTTGGCAGGTCACACGCACCCTGCACTACAAACTTTCCGCTAAGATATGAACTGTTACCGGGATAATTTTACAGATCCGTCACCATATTGGTTTTGTCCCGAAATTATTCCATTCCATGGATGAAAACCATTATTCTGCCGATTACGGTCACATGAAAGTGCTTTGCACTTATCTTTGCAGTCATTGAAAAAGCGGCTATAATTGTTTTCCAGAATTCTTGCATCATGGCCATTATCCGCAGTGTAAAGGGAGTCAGTCCCAGGTGGGGCAAAGCCTGTTTCCTTGCCGACAATGCCGTGCTGACCGGCGATGTGGTAATGGGCGACGGGTGTTCGGTATGGTTTTCGGCGGTGGTGAGGGGGGATGTTCATTATATCCGGATCGGGAACAATGTGAACATACAGGATGGCGCTGTCATTCACTGTACCTACCAGAAAGCACCGGTGAATATCGGAAACAATGTTTCGATCGCGCACCGGGCCATCATCCATGGCTGCACCATACACGACAATGTGCTGATCGGAATGGGCGCCATCATCATGGACCATGCCGTGATCGAAAGCAATACTGTGATAGCAGCAGGAGCACTGGTACTTGAAAATACCATCGTCAAATCAGGCAGTGTCTATGCCGGTGTACCTGCCAGATTTGTCAAAACCATTGAACCAGCACTTTTAGAAGGACAAGTCAACCGCATCGCAAAATCATACCAGATGTACGCGAGCTGGTACCAGGAAAGCGGGCAAACCGAAGCTGAATAACACCCAGATCCATGCCGAAACTAAAAAACACATTGCTTCTCATCAGTCTGATCTTTTGTCTAACCCTGGCATTAACCGTTTCACTATCAGCCCAGAACGGCAGCATCAGGGGATTTGTTTATGAAAAGAAGACAGGTGAACCAGTTATTTACACCAATGTATATCTGTTTAAAACCACCTACGGTGCAGTCACCGATGTAAACGGTTACTTCCTGATCGCAGGCATTCCACCCGGCCAGTATACCCTGATGGTCACCTACCTGGGATATGACACCCTTCGGGAAGTGATTACCATCAAAGCGGGAGACATGCTGACAAGGAAGCTGTTTCTGGAGCCCATGAACATTGTGTTGAAAGGAGCCCAGATATCGGCTGAACGCCAGGAGGCGAAAACGGAGACCAAGACTTCCGTGGTTAAGATCACGCCGAAACAGATCAAGCAGCTGCCCACCGTCGGCGGTCAGGCTGACCTTGCACAGTACCTGCAGGTTCTACCGGGTGTTATTTTTACCGGTGACCAGGGCGGGCAGCTTTATATCAGGGGAGGATCGCCGGTTCAGAACAAGGTACTGCTGGACGGAATGATCGTTTATAACCCTTTTCATTCCATCGGCCTGTTTTCCGTGTTTGAAACCGATATCATCCGGAATGCCGATATATACACAGGCGGATTCGGATCGGAACACGGCGGTAGGATCTCTTCCGTCATGGATATTACCACGCGCGACGGCAACAAAAAGAATTACAGCGGAAAAGCAGGCGCCAGTGTTTTCGGATCCCGCCTGCTTCTGGAAGGGCCGATCAAAAAACAGCAAAACACCCAATCCGGAAGTTCATCCTTCATCTTATCCTTTAAAAACTCATATCTGAAAGAAAGCTCGAAACTGTTCTACCGCTATGTGGATGACAACGGGCTGCCATTCAACTTCACGGATTTATACGGAAAAATGTCTTTTCATGCCGCAAACGGCAGCAAGATCAATTTTTTCGGATTCGACTTCAACGACATGGTTGATTATGAAGGCATCAGCGACTTTCACTGGAATAGTTCAGGAGGCGGGACCAATTTCGTGGTGATTCCGGAACGCTCACCGGTGCTGATACAGGGGAATTTCTCCTATTCGAAATACAGGATGACGCTTGAAGAAGGAGACGGACTGCCCCGAACAAGCGAAATCAACGGTTTTAACAGCGGTCTCAACTTTACCTATTACCTTCAGAAAGATGAAATCAAATACGGCATTGAGCTGCTTGGTTTCAAGACCATATTCAACTTTTACAATCCCGTGGAGCGCCTGATCGACCAAACCGAAAACACCACGGAACTTGCCGGTTTCCTGAAATACAAGGCTACCAGGGGAAAATTCCTCCTTGAACCGGGCATACGGGTACAATATTATGCTTCCCTGTCGAACCTTTCGCTTGAACCCAGACTTGCTCTTAAATTTAATGCCAACAGCAGGTTACGCTTCAAATTTGCCGGAGGATTCTATTCGCAGAACCTGATCAGTGCCAGTTCCGACAGGGATGTAGTGAACCTGTTCTACGGTTTTGTCTCCGGCCCCGACAACCTGCCCGAGAAATTTGACGGAAAAGATTTGAAACACAAGCTGCAGAAGGCAAGGCACCTGGTGTTCGGTATCGAATTCGATCCTGTCAGTCACCTCAGCGTTAATATTGAAACCTATTACAAACATTTCCCGCAACTTACCAACCTGAACAGGAACAAAGTCTTTGACGACAGCGGGGAATACTTTGACAAACCCGATTACCTCAAGAAAGATTTTGTGATTGAATCGGGGGATGCAAAAGGCGTGGATGTTTCCGTGAAATACGATCTGAACCGGATGTATATCTGGGCGGTTTATTCTCTGACCTATGTTACCAGGTTTGACGGCCTTATCCATTATTCACCCCATTTCGACCGGAGGCACAACCTGAACCTGACGGCGTCATACATGCTCGGAGTGGATAACCAATGGGAACTCAATGCAAGATGGAATTTCGGATCGGGCTTCCCTTTCACCAAAACGGCAGGTTATTACGGGAGTATCCCGTTTTCAGATGGCATCATGACCGATTACTGGCTTGTTAACGAAGAACTCGGCATCATTTATGGCAGGCTTAATGACGGGAGGCTGCCGACCTATCACCGGCTCGACCTTAACGTGAAACGTAGCTGGAAGCTTTCGACCGACACCAAACTCGAGCTTGACTTCTCAGTGACCAATGTGTACGACCGTAAGAACATCTTTTACTATAACAGGATCACCAATACCAAGGTATACCAATTGCCGGTACTGCCAAGCCTCGGACTGAACCTGAGTTTCTGATATCGCCGCAACGGGATTAACTTACAGTCAGGATAGTTCAGCAGAATGGATACTTAAACGCCGGGGAAGGACATCTTCTGATTTCAGAGCACTTCAAGTTTGAATCCGGTCCCATGAACATTCAGGATTGTGATAGCGGGATCTTCCCTGAGGTATTTTCTCAGTTTGGTGATAAACACATCCATGCTTCTTCCGATGAAATAATCATCATCACCCCATACGGTTTTCAGTGCGACTTCTCTTTTGAGCAACTGGTTTTTATTGATTACCAGCAGACGTAACAAATCTGCCTCTTTACGGGTGAGTGGCTGGATATGTCCCTCACGTTTGAGTACCATATTGGAATAATCGAAAGTAAACAATCCCAGTTCAAACACATCCTGCCGGGGCTGGCTGTTCATAGCCTGCTTTTGCATGCAGCGTTTGAGCACAGCCTGTATCCTGAGACTGAGTTCTTCGGTGGAAAAAGGTTTCGGAATGTAGTCATCGCAACCCACTTTAAACCCCTGAATGCGGTCTTCGTTATATGACCTTGCGGTGATGAAGATAATGGGTACTTCATGATTGATTTTCCTGATCTCCTCCGCCAGGGTGAAGCCGTCTTTTTTCGGCATCATCACATCAAGCAGGCACAGGTCGAACTGATGACGGTAAAAGCGGGCAAGGCCGTCTTCCCCGTCAAAACTACGTACGATCTCGTAACCCTGTATTTCAAGGTAATCCTTCAAAACCTCGCTCAGGTTGGGATCATCTTCAATCAGCAGTATTTTCGCCAGTTTGTTCTTCATCAGTAATTAATTGATCTTCATTGGCGGTAAACGGGAAAAACACATTGAAGCGGCTTCCCCTGCCCGGTTCACTCTGCAGGCTTATTTTCCCGTTGTGGGCCTCAACCATTGTCTTCACATAATATAAACCGAGGCCAAACCCTTTTACATTATGAATATTGCCTGTCGGAACCCTGTAGAGCTTCTTGAAAATGTGTTTCTGTGCATCAGAACTGATCCCTACGCCGCGGTCTTCAACTGAAATTCTGATCCCTCCGTTAACATTCTCCGTACTGACAGTGATTACAGGAGCACCCGGGGAGTACTTTTCCGCATTGTCGAGCAGGTTGTGCATCACATTGATAAAGTGATCCCTGTCGGCCACAATCACAGATTGCCCGGCATGCAGCCTGCTGATCACGTACCCGTCGCGTTTCTTTACCACTACAGAGAAGCTCTTCAGTATTCCTTCAAGAACGCGGTGAACATCCATCTTTTTTTTGCGGATGGTAAACTCACCTCTATCTAAAACAGCTATCTGCAATACTTGTTCAACCTGGTTCTTCAGCCGGGTGATCTCATTGTGAATGATGCTGCCATACCTTTCGATCTTTTCAGGCGACCGGATCACGCCATCACTTGAGAGCATTTCGGAAGCAAGAAAGATGGTGGAAATAGGAGTTTTGAACTCATGCGTCATGTTGTTCACAAAGTCCGTTTTCATATCCGATAACTTCTTCTGCCTCAAGAGAATATATACAGAATAAGCGAATCCCCCAAGCAGGAAAACTATGAAAACTATGGACACCACAAGCCAGGAAATCATGCTCTTCATGGCCAGGCTTTTCACTTCCGGAAAGTAGATGCCCAGCACATAACATTCCGGTTGATACAGGCAGGATAAAGACGCAAACATTCTGGTACTTGTAAGTTCCCGGTGGAACGAAGATGCAGAGGCAAAAATCAGTTGTCTATCCTTACGGGTAAAGATCCCGTAAACATAATCTTCATTCCTGACATGTGGTTCAAATTCCTCCCTGACCAGGGAATCGAGCAGTTTCGGGCTGATGTTCCCCAGGAGTGTCGTATCCGCCAGACCACAAACCATACCGCATCCGGGAAGATTCCTTTTTTCATCGTCGGTGTGAATCATCAACCTTTGTACCACAGACCTCAATCCCAGTTCAACCCTGTGTTCAAACTGCTCATCCTTCAGCTCTACCGATTTCATCACCCAGAACAACTGCGTGATTACAATCCCGATCAGAGAGAGGCTGGTCATCAGAATGATCCAGGGTATCCACTTCTTTTTCATAGTGTAAAGGTATTTATTTCCAATAAATCCAGCTACATTTGTCGATATTTTCAGAAGCCTTGCAAAGCATCACATTCCTGATCAGGCATCATCACAGGCTGGCCTCCACGCAGGATTACCTGCTGGAGGCAATGGCAAGGGGAGGATTACCCGAGGGAACCACGATCGTTGCCGATGATCAGTACAGGGGCAAAGGACAGGAAGGCAATCACTGGGAAAGCAAGCCGGGATTGAACCTGACGTTCAGTTTCCTGCTTTATCCGGATTTTCTGGAAGCCGGACAGCAGTTTCAGCTGAACAAGGTAATCTCCCTTGCATGCCACGATAGTTTGGGCAGCATTCCGGGTATCAAGGCTCCAATTAGGATCAAATGGCCCAACGACCTGTATATCGGTGACAGGAAAACAGGCGGTATACTGATCAACCACGCCATCATGGGCAACAAACTGCTTCACACCGTGATCGGAACCGGCATCAATGTGAACCAGACCAGTTTCAGCAAAGCCTGCCCCAATCCAACCTCGATCCGGATTGAGAGCGGGACAGCATTGGAAACAGCACCGCTGCTTCGTCAGATTCTTGACAAGACCGCCTGCTATTATGACCTGCTGAAACAACATCCTGCAGGTCTGGATGAAGCATACACACAGCTATTATATCTGAAGGACGTGATGAAGCCTTTTATTGTCCGGGGGCAACTTCTGGAAGCCATGATATGCGGTGTAAACGCATACGGAATGCTGCTGTTGCAAACCAGGGAGGGAGAGGTTCTGGAATGCGGACTGAAGGAAGTGGTATTTCCTTAGGTTTAATCAGCCGATACGCCCGCTTTCTGCCAGTTCCCTGAGCTTGTCAACCAGCAGGTTCACGAAATTGGTCAGGGGCGTCTTCACCATCACCGACAGCATGGGATTCAGATTTGCATCGATGATGAGGGCAGTAGCGGTATGAGATTCCTGCTGTGAGAATTGCCAGGTCATCCAAAGAGATATGGGGGTGGCAGCGGTGGCCGCAATCCGGATGCTGCTGAAGGGCAGCTTTTCTTCGATAACCAGTCCGATATCAGCCATTCCCTGAATATTGAAACTGCATTGATCTGCAGTGGATTGCCAGTTACTCACCTGGGGAGGCATGATTTCCCTGAAATTATTGAAATTGCTGAGGAAGGTAAACAACTTTTCAGCCGGCAGGTTTATCGGCTGAGTTTTACTCTCTATTCTGGTCATAATTATTTTCCCCAGGCAGATGGATTCTCTCTCCAGTCCATCAGGGACTTCAGATCCGAATCTGTTACATACTTGATAGACAAAGCCTTCTTTATCAATATATTGTAATCCGTAAGGGTGATCAGAGGCACATTTGCCTTATGAAAGGCGGCGATGGCTTCGGGGAGCAGGTAGCTGAAGACAGCCACCATGCCTTTCACGACACAGCCGGCATTTCTGAGTGCTTCCACGGCCTGCAGGCTGGATTTTCCGGTAGAAACCAGGTCTTCCACAACAACGACAGACTGACCGGATTCTACCACGCCTTCTATTTTGTTTTCCATTCCGTGCCCCTTCTTTTCTGATCTGACATAGACGAAAGGCAAGCCCAGTTCCTGTGCAACCAGCACACCATGAGCGATGGCACCTGTAGCCACTCCGGCAATCACCTCCACGGCAGGGAACTCATCACTGATAATACGGGAGAATTCCTGCCGGACGTAGGTTCTGACCTTAGGATAAGATAAAATCCTCCGGTTATCACAATATATGGGGGATTTGATCCCCGATGTCCAGGTAAAAGGTTTATTTGGTTCGAGTTTTATTGCTTTAATTTGCAGGAGAAACTCAGCAGTGGTAAGGGAAGTATTTTCTTGTTGATTCATGCCGCGAAATTACAAAATATATTTCAAGGAAAAACTGTTACTGCCTGAACAGGCAGGAAGCAATATTGAACGTGAAGGTACTGTTGTTATTACGGAAACGCAGGACTTTATTTCTCTTCTCCAGGAACTGAGCCTGAAAGCGGGGTCTGAAGATATTCGCCTTGAGTATTCCGGCCCGTTTGATGAAGTGCTGAACAGGAGCTGCCGGCTTGTTGAGGCAGGCGGCGGCCTGGTGTTCTCGGAAAAAGGCGATCTGTTGCTGATTGAGCGGTTTGGATTGTGGGATCTGCCAAAAGGCAAACTTAAAAAGGGAGAATCTCCTTCCACTGGCGCCTTGCGTGAAGTCAGGGAAGAAACCGGGCTGCACAAGCTCATGCTTCTCCGTGAGAGCGGCTGCACATACCATATATATTATCATAAGAACGCTTTCCACCTGAAAAAAACACACTGGTTCTTCATGCGTCATCAGGGGAATGAAACCCCGGTTCCCCAGGCTGAAGAACATATTACGAAAGTTGCATGGTTTGATCATGCTGCGGTTCAGTTGGTTATGAGACACAGTTACCGCTCACTGCGGGAATTCCTTCAGGAAAAGGTGTTACAAACGGGCAGGCTTTAGCCTTCGTTCCCAACCATACCGGCTATCCAGCGATAGGTAATTTCCATACCATGACGCAAGGGAAGGGAAGGTTCCCAATTCAGCACTTTCCTGATCAGATTATTATCCGAATTTCTTCCCCTTACTCCCTGAGGACCTGGAATGTTGTTAATCTGAATGGTTTTGCCTGAAATGTTGATGACCATCTGGGCAAGCCCGTTGATGCTGATCATTTCCTCTGAACCTATGTTGAGCGGTCCGGGAAATTCGGAATCCATCAGCCGTCTGATCCCTTCCAGACATTCGTCGATATACAGGAATGAACGGGTTTGCAGGCCGTCGCCCCATACATCGATGGAAGAACCGTTGCGGGCTCTGGCCACTTTCCTGCACAAGGCGGCGGGAGCTTTTTCCCTGCCACCGTCATAGGTTCCTTCAGGACCAAAAATGTTGTGAAACCTTGCAATCCTTACGTTCAGACCGTAATTCCTTGAAAAAGCCCTGTAGAGGTGTTCGCTGAACAGTTTTTCCCAGCCATACTCGCTGTCGGGCATGGCAGGATAGGCAGATTCCTCGGCACACTTCGGATTGCCGGGGTCTGTCTGGTTGTATTCCGGATATATACAGGCAGAGGAAGAATAGAAGATTTTACACGCTTTCACCCGGGCGGCCTGGTAGGAGATGTTGATATTGATCAGGGCCGAATTATGCATAACATCCGCATCATGATCACCCGTGAAAATATAGGCAGCGCCTCCCATATCGGCCGCAAGCTGGTAAACTTCATCGAAAGGAACATCCAGTACGCTGCTGCACAGTCCGGGATCGCGCAGGTCGCCGATCACGAACTCATGGGCCATGGTATTGCTGAACTCAGGGTATTTCAGATCAACGCCTCTCACAAAGTAGCCTCTTTGCCTGAGATAGCGGGCGAGGTGACTGCCGATGAAACCGCCTGCGCCGAGAATGAGGGCTTTTTTCATGGTGTTAAGTCATTAACTGTATGGTCACAGGGAAAACATCCAAACAAACGCAACACACGTCCACCCCGGGTGATCGCTTGCGGATATTCACCTGATGCCTGTCTGTACAAAAGTATGGAATTCTCTTTTACCGTACATTTGCGGAAAATCACTGCCATGGACCGCCGTATCAATGCGTTCGCCCGTTTGCTGGAAATCATGGACGATCTCAGGAGCCAATGTCCCTGGGACCGGGCCCAAACGCTCGAAAGCCTCCGTTATCTGACCATCGAAGAAACCTACGAATTATCGGATGCCATCCTGGAGAACAAACTGCAGGAACTAAAAGGGGAACTGGGAGATCTGATGCTTCACATCGTGTTTTATGCAAAAATCGCCCAGGAGAAAGGGGTGTTTGAAATTGCAGATGTGCTGGAAGGGATCTGCGACAAACTGGTGACCCGGCATCCGCATATCTATGGTGATGTGGTGGCAGGGGACGCCCAGACGGTGAAAGAAAACTGGGAAAAAATCAAGCTCAGACAGGGAAAAAGGTCTGTATTACAGGGAGTCCCGCTTTCACTTCCGGCCATGGTCAAAGCCTACCGCATCCAGGAAAAGGCAAGGGGTGTGGGATTTGACTGGGAACAACCACATCAGGTGTTCGACAAGGTAAAAGAGGAACTGGAAGAACTGAAGGAGGAGGTGACTGCACAGGCTGACCCCCTGAAGATAGAGGATGAATTTGGAGATCTTTTATTTGCATTGATCAATTATTCGAGATTCATCGGGGTAAATCCGGAAGACGCCCTTGAAAGAACCAACCGGAAGTTTATCAGGAGGTTCCGCTACCTTGAAGACAAGGCCAGGGATGCCGGACGCAGTCTGCACGACATGAGCCTGGCGGAAATGGATGTCTTCTGGGAAGAAGCCAAAAAGTCGGAATAGCTTTCCGGCTGCTTATCGAGATGCATGGCATTTTGATATGGATTTGTCAATGCTTTGTCTATTCGTTATGGTACTTCACGGCATTTTTCTTATTTTTACCCTACTTTCACAAAAAATTCAGGAACCATGCACCGCCTGATCAGGAATAACCACCGCCTTCTCCTTCATATCCTTTTCTGGATTTTTGTAGTCGGGGCATTTACCTTTACCTTCGGATTATACAATAAGGGAGCGTATTTCAAAACCTTCCAGTCACTGTTGTTTACACTGCCTGTCGACATGGGCTGGACATACTTTGTACTGTATTTCCTTATCCCGCGTTTTTTATTCAGGGGAAGGTATTTCTCATTTCTGACGGTGTTCATCCTGACCTGCACCCTGGTGCTGATCGCTGAACGGGCGATCAACATGTATATTGCAGACCGCCTGGTGGACTGGGGATCTCCGATGAAAACCATCCCATTCTGGCATCCGTCGATGTTCATGCTGGCCATCAACATCAACATCATCGTATTTCTGGCCGCTTCCATCAAACTGTTAAAGCAGTGGTATTTCACGCAGAAGCAGAAAAACGAACTCGAGCGCCAGAACCAGGCGAGCGAGCTGGCCCTTTTACGAAGCCAGGTAAGCCCGCATTTTCTCTTCAATACCCTGAACAATATCCATACCCTTGTCAGCCGCGAATCCGAGGTTGCATCCGACGCCATTGTCAAGTTGTCGGAGATCATGCGATATATGCTATACGAAGCCAATTCGGACTCCGTGCCCCTGCAGAAAGAAATCGATTACCTGAGAAGCTATATCGACCTGCAACGCCTGAGGATCAAGGATCCTGGGATTTGCATCTTCCGCATCACCGGTGATCCTTCCGCAAGGGCTGTTGCACCCATGCTATTCATCCCGTTTATTGAAAATGCGTTCAAACATGGAGAGAAAAAAAGCCGGGATAAGGGTATCGAAGTTGACCTGGTGGTGGAAGAAGCTTCCATCAGACTTAAAGTGACCAATTACATGCCCGGAGACCTGGCGGGTATGAAAGACCATACGGGCGGCATCGGTTTAAGGAACGTAACCCGCAGGCTGGAACTGTTGTATCCCGGAAAGCATGACCTGACCATCCGCAGCGACGAAGGCCGTTTTGTTGCCGAACTCATTATCTTTGACCAATGATCATCCGTTGTATTGCCATCGATGACGAACCGCTGGCCCTCGAAAAGATGGAAGATTACATTTCAAGGGTCCCATTCCTGAAACTGGAAGCGAAATTCGACAATGCCATCAGTGCCGTTGAGTATCTGAAAGAGCACGAAACAGACCTGATGTTCCTCGACATACAGATGGAAGGATTAAGCGGCATCCAGATGCTCGAATCGCTGAAAATCCACCCCAGGGTGATCTTCACTACGGCCTACCATCAGTTTGCCCTGAGGGGGTACGACCTGGATGTTTGCGATTACCTGCTGAAACCGATCGCCTTCGACCGTTTTCTGAAGTCCGTTGACAAAGTGTATGAAATGTTGCAATCGCGGCAGAAGCAACAGCACAAACCGGCAGAAACCATTGTTCATGACAAAAGAGACGAGTTTATTTTTGTCAAAACCGAGTACAGGCTTGAAAAGATCAATTTCAGAGATATCCTCTTTATCGAAGGGATGAAGGATTATTTAAGGATACACACCACAGAAAAGCGGGTGATGACACTGATGAGCTTCGTGAAGATGGAACAACTGCTGCCATCCGAGCTGTTTGTGAGGGTGCATAAGTCCTATATCGTTGCACTCGACAAGGTTCAGGCCATCGAACGGAACCACATCCGGATCAACGAACACCGCATTCCCATCGGGGAATCCTATCGCAAGATGTTCTGGAACATCCTTCAGAGCAAGGGGCTGAAGGCAGAGGATTAAATTTTTCGCCTGATTACCGGCAGACCTTATTTCTTACCGAGGAATTCGGCAACACCTTCATGGGTAGCCTTCATGGCTTCCTCACCCTTATGCCAGTCGGCCGGACAAACCTCACCGTTTTCTTCGAAATGCTGCAGGGCATCCACCATTCTAAGGGCTTCGGTAACACTTCTGCCAAGAGGAAGATCATTGACCACCTGATGCCTGACAATACCATTCTTATCAATAAGGAATAAACCACGGTACGCAACAGGAGCACCGTCGAACTTCATTTCCCCGTTGTCGTTGTAATCATAATCACCTGCAAGTACGTCATAATTGGCGGAAATGGTCTTCGACAGGTCTGATACGATGGGGAATTTCACACCCTTGATGCCGCCGTCCTTCAATTCGGTGTTCAGCCAGGCCCAATGAGAAAATTTGGAATCGATGGAACAGCCGACAACAGCCACGTTCCGCTTTTCAAACGCATCGCGTTTTTCCTGGAAGGCCAGAATTTCAGTGGGACAAACAAAAGTGAAATCCAAAGGATAGAAGAAGAAAATGACATGCTTCTTGCCAAGATATTGATCAAGGCTGAAATTCTCAACGAATTCTCCACCGTTCACCACGGCATCTGCATTAAAATGAGGCGCTTTTTTTCCGACGAGTACTGACATAATAATCTTATATTAAATTAGTTAATGAAATTTACAGGTCTCTCCGAATGGATGAAACGACAAAGTTCAAACCTGTCGCTTCAAATCCCGACACATAAACAAGCCAGGGTAAGGATTGTTTATACCGGTCTTATAATAAAGTACCCTTATGCGTATAAGGAATCTCCCCTGCCCTGTCACCGGTAGATACTTTTAAAATCTACCTCTATTTCCCTGTTTTGCAAATAATCGAACAAAGTCAGTTTTCTCAGTTCAAAATAGCTTTTCCAGAAATTTCTCAGGGCATTGATATACCCAAGCTGGGCATTGTCTGTTTCCGTCTGGGCGATATTCAGTTCCGTGATGTCGATTTTCCCGATAAGATAGCGTTGTTTGGTGACATAGTACCGTTTCTGGGCCACGGTATCAGCCTTTGCGGCAAGCATCAGCTGATTCTGCTGCATATTGAACTGCATCACTTTCAGATACACTTCCTGTTCGAAGGCGATGCGTTCCTGTTCGATGGTAGTGCGCACAAGCTCCCTGTTTGATTCGGCCATTTTGATTTTTCCTCTTGCCAGTCCCCAGTCTAGGATGGGGATCTGGATACCGAAAGCCAGCACCTGCCCGTCCTGGGGATTATCATAAACCTCATTCAGTTCCCGTGCGCTCTGAGTCAGGCCGTATTCAGCATAGAGACTGGCATTAAAACGGTTTTGCAGCCTTGCCTGATGAACCTCGCTTTCGGCTTCGAGTTCTCTCCTGGCAAAGCCCGCTATATCAGAACGGTTGGCCCGGGCATATTGCACCGCATGCTGCAGGTCCACAACGAGGGTATTCGCCGGCCCGGGCAGGATGAGGTTCACTTCCTGCTGTTCCGGCAAACGCAGGAAAGCCTTCAGCTTTGACACATTCATTCCCAGGCTGAGACGGGCATTCTCCACTTCAGCCCTGGCTTTGAGGAAACTCAGTTCCAACTGCAACAGGTCATTCTCGGCAATCCGGCCCAGATTGTAGCGTCCCTGTGCTATCTTGAACAGGGTGTCGTAATTGGCTTCGTTGGTCAGGGCAATTTTCAGGGATAACTGTGCCTGCAACAGGTCGAAAAAATAATTGATGGCCGAGATACTGACCTGCTCGGCATCTTCGAGATAGCGCTGCCTGGCTTCCCGGTACCTGATGGGTTCTATTTTGTTGTCCCAGCGGTAAGGATTGTATGCCAGCAGGGGCTGGGAAAAACCGACAGTAACCGGATTGGAAAGATAGGTGGAAAATGTGGAATCCGAGAGGTTGTCAATACGGTCGAGACCCGAACGAAGAAAAACACTGCCTCCCGTAACACCCAGGGTTTTGCTGAGGGACATCTCGAGGCTGTAGTTGGCTACGCTCTGTTCCACAAAGATATCATTACCCTGAAGGGTGGTATACTTGATGATGCTTCGCCTGAGAGAAGGCAGTGTCGTATTCAGGTTGAGCATGGGAAGATATTGTGTACGGAAGGTCCGGTATTCCCAGTAACTGGATCTGAAGCGGTGCTTGGCCGACAATGCTTCCCGGCTCTGGGAATGTGCCATTGTCATCACCTCATCAAGATTTAAACTGACGGATTCCTGGCCGGGCAATTGTCCTGAGATGAAAAGAAATCCGCATAGAAAAACCTTTCCGGCTGTTGCTATGAGCATTCTAAAGAAACCGGCTTTATTCATATCGCAGTGATTCAACGGGATCCTGGGAAGCAGCCCTCCTGGCGGGCATATAACCGAACAGAATGCCTACAAAGGCTGACACTCCGAAAGACAGAAGAATGGAAACACCTGATATAATGGTCAGGATACCCGTTAGTTGCATGATGAGTTTCGCAAGGATCACACCCACCAGGATACCGATCAGTCCGCCGGTCAGGCTGATCAGGGTGGCTTCCAGGAGGAATTGCACCGTGATGTCTTTTCTCGTTCCGCCCATGGCCATCCGCACGCCAATTTCCTTGATCCGCTCCATGACACTGGCCAGCATGATGTTCATGATGCCGATGCCTCCCACAAGCAGGCTAATACCGGCAATCACACCCAGGACGATATTGAAGATGTCCTTGGTTCGCTGCTCCTGCTTCAGCAGCAACTCCGGGATCTTGATCTCAAAGTCCGCTACATTGTGATGCCTTCGCAATAACATCCGGTTCAGCAGCGCGGTTGTTGGTCCGATTTGTTCACTTTCCTTCACCTGTACCACAATCTTGTCGAGTTCATTCATATGATCCCCGGCATCGCCTGAAGAAGAAAAGCTGATGGCAAAATCGCCTCCGTAATAGGTATCTTCACCCCCTTCGCTGTCGGGACTTACCACACTCCGGTTCTGGAACCTGAGCAGCAGGGTCTGAATAGGGGCATAGATAGTATTGTTATAATCACTGATATCCAGGTTCTCCGTGGCATTTTTAGTTACATTCCTGTTTTCCAGCACTCCGATCACCTGCAGCCACACATGCCCGCATTTGATATATTGCCCCATGGGATCCTGCTGTTTAAACAACCTGGATTTCACCATAGGGCCGATGATGCATACCGGTTTCCCCATAGTGAGCTGTTCCTGGTTGAACATCATCCCCTGGTGCACGGTCAATCCGAACATGCTGAAAAAATCGGGAGTAACTCCGCTGAGTCTGGCCGGGCTCCGGACACCATCCTTGATGATAAAGGTTTCGTAATTAACTTCTGGACTAACCTTTTGAATTGTAGGGATATACATCCGGAATGATTCGGCATCCTTCAGGGTAAGGCCGGGACTGTACTTATCTTTGGTCTCTTTTCCCTGCTGTTCCGCTTCCTGGTTTTCCTGATCCTGTTTCCCTTTGACTTTGGGTTTGATAATGATGTTATTGACCCCCACGAGTTTGATCTGGTCCAGGATTTCCTGTTTGGCTCCTGCACCGATGGCCATCATGGAAATTACTGCGGCTACCCCGAAAATGATCCCGAGCGCAGTCAGTAACGACCTGGATTTGTTGATGAAGACCGCTTCGAGTGAAATGTTAAAAGTATAAAGATACCGTTTCACCTTGTTCCGGATTTCGGTAAACGGCTGAGCCTGATCGCATCCGCCTTTTCGGGGATGGTCAGCAACACTTCATCGTCTTCGTTCAGGCCTTGTGTGATCACAATCTCGTTGTCGTTGCTTTGCCCAACTTTCACTTCCTGCCTGCTGACCCGCTTCCCGTCAACCCGGAATACAAAGGTCAGGCTGTCATTGTTATGGATAGCTTCAATCGGAATAAAAAGTACCTTGGGAATGATGGAAGTAATGATGGTGTTTTTGGTGGTCATGGCCGGCCTGAGGATAGAGTCATATTCATTGACCCTGATCTTGACCTCAAAGACTTTGGCGTTGGTATTGCGCATCTGTTCACCGATATTGGCGACCTCCACAACTTTTCCCGTATATTTCTTATCAGGGAAGGCATCCACTCCGATCTGCACTTCCTGGTTCACCTTTACCTTGCTTATATCAATCTCATTGACATACGTTTTAGATATCATTTCTTTCAGATCCGGCAGGGTGGCCACAGTATTATCCCAGGCGCTCAGGGTTGATCCGATACCCTGTTTACCGCCGTCCCAGTTCCTGCGGTAGATGACCATTCCCGGACTGGGTGCTTTCACGGTGAATTGTTCCACCACCTCCAGCAAATCGTCATAATTTCTCTGAACCTGTTGCAGGGAAGCGGACACCTCGGCCATGTTGGCTTTGGCTTTTTCAAGTTTGAGCTGGTAATTTTTTTTGGCCTGCTCATAATTCCTTTCCTGCTTTTCAAGATCGATGGTCACCTGCCGGATGGTTGCGGGTGGTTCGAATTTGGACTGTTCAAGGGTGATCTTTGCTTCCTCCATCGCGTATTTGAGGTTGATGAGTTCATCCCTGGCATTACGCAGTTCCAGTGAAGTATCGAGCCGGGTTTTGGTGTATTGCGACTGAAGCTTCTCGAGTTCAGTCTGTTTGTCCTTCAGCCTGTTTGAGATTTCGGTACGGTCGAGGTCGGCGACAAAGTCTCCGGAATCCACCACAGTACCCTCGGGAATGATATTTTCAATCTTTACCTGCCATATTCCCACGCGCCGCAGGCCGGCCGGGCCATAGATCTTTTCCGAACTTTTCGCTTCCAGTTCCCCGGTGGTTGTCACATAGATCTGGAAATCACCGGCTTTCACCCTGGCAGTAATGGTTTTTTCCTCCTTTCCGAGGGTACTGCCCAGCCACCAGATCAGCAGCAGAATAATGACTGCAGGCAGGACAAAGCGAAGGATTCTCTTTTTCGTCATATCGCTAATGCAGTTTGTAATTCAGGAAATGAATGCCCTGCCTGGAGCAGGTTTATTTCAACAATTCGTTGATGATCAGTTTTTCGGTGATTCCTTCTGCTTCAGCCTTATAGTTTCTCACGATACGGTGCCTCAGGATGGCCTCAGATACAACCTTCACATCTTCGATATCAGGGGAATACTTACCATTGATGGCGGCATGGCATTTTGCCCCGATGATCAGGTATTGCGATGCCCTGGGGCCGGCTCCCCAGGTCAGGTATGAATTGGCCCACGGGTGTGCTTTGGCCGTTCCTGGCCTGGTGATGGTGACCAGGTTTACGGCATACTGGTAAACATTGTCGGGTACGGGAATTTTCCGGATCAATGACTGAAAGAAGCGGATTTCTTCCTTTTCAAGGATCACCCTGATATCGGCGATCTGGTCGGATGTGGTTGTTTTCACAACCATGATCTCCTCTTCAAAGGAAGGATAATCAAGCCAGATATTGAACATAAAACGGTCCAGCTGTGCTTCCGGCAGCGGATAAGTCCCTTCCTGCTCAATGGGATTCTGGGTGGCGAGCACAAAGAAGGGTTCATCGAGCTTGTAAGACACTCCTGCAACGGTCACGGCCTTCTCCTGCATGGCTTCCAGCAGGGCTGACTGGGTCTTGGGGGGGGTACGGTTGATCTCATCGGCAAGGATGATGTTGGCAAAAACCGGTCCTCTCACAAACCTGAACTTTCTGCTCTCATCAAGGATTTCGGTACCGATGATATCGGATGGCATCAGGTCGGGTGTGAACTGGATACGGTTGTAAGACAGGTCGAGCGCCCTGGAAATCGTATTGATCATTAAGGTCTTTGCCAGACCGGGTACGCCGACCAGCAAGCCATGGCCGCGACTGAAAATATTGATCAGGATCATTTTCAGGACCTCATCCTGGCCGACGATCAGTTTTCCGATTTCATTCTTAAGATCGTTGTATTTCTGCCCCAGGGCGTCCAGGGCTTCTACTTCTGATGAATACTGCATACGAGTGTTGGTGTTAGACTTGGGTTAATTCATCCATTGATGCGTAAACGGACATTTACGGTAATCTTCAATAATATTGACATAGGTTTTCGAAACTTTCTCACTGATCCACTGGTCGATTTTCTTCATATTCTTGTCTTCAAGAGCCCACATCTGGATCCGGTCATAGTCGTCCTTCAGGTTTGCATAATGAGGTACAGTCCTCGATTTCAGATAGATCAGCCTGTAGGCTTGCTTTCCTTCGCCTGTTCTCATCAGCAGGGGTTGTGAGATTTCACCCACTTTCATTTTGTCGAGGGCAAAGGAAATGGCAGGCTCCACCTCATCCATTTCAAATTTGGTGGTTCCGGTTTCAGGATTGATCATTAATCCGCCATTGTTTTTCGAGGGGTCATCACTGAACTCCAGGGCAGCTTTTTCGAAACTCATGGAGTCCGATTTCACCAGGCGCGCCGCTCTTTCGAGGATAATCCTTGCATTGACAAGGTCCTGATCCGACACCTTAGGCTGCAGCAGGATATGTCTGACATTGATATAATCTCCCCTGCGTTCGATAAGCTGGATAATATGGAAACCGGCTTTGGTTTCAAGAATTTCACTGACTTCATCCTTCTTCAGGTTGAAAGCGATGGATTCGAACTCGGGATAGAGTTCTCCGCGGCCCACGAAACCCAGCTCTCCTCCTTTCCCCGCTGAACCGGGATCTTCGGAATACAGTACGGCAAGGGTGGTGAAATCTTCTCCTTTCATGATGCGGTCGCGCAAACCCTGAAGTTTCTCCTTCACCCTGATTTTTTCTTCCACACTAACAGGAGGGTTTTTAATGATCTGGCCGATCTCCACTTCACTGTTCATCATCGGCACGCTGTCTGCAGGAATCTGGTTGAAAAACCGTTTTACCTCGCTGGGCGTCACTTTAATATCCTTTGTGATGCCATACTGAACCTGTTCCACCAGTTTTTGCTCCCTGATAATGCCCCGGAATTCATCCTTGAATTCAATAATGGGTTTTTTGTAGAACTCAACAAACTTCTCCTCCGAGCCAAATTGGGCAATATAATAACGCAACTTGCGGTTCAGCTCTTCTTCCACTTGTTCGTCGGTAACGCTAATGCTGTCGATCTCAGCCTGGTTGAGCATCAGCTTCTGGAAAAGCAGGTTTTCGAGGATACGGCAACGCACATTGGTCACTTCAGCAATGTTCCCCTGCAGTTTATACTGCAGATACTGGTTTTCGATATCGGATTCAAGGATAGACCATGATGCCACGACTGCTACCACCTGGTCGATCACTTTCCCCTGCGAAAAAACCGAAGGCAGCCATAGCAATTGAAATAACAGAAGAATGATTGGTTTAAAATGCGGCATACGATTACAAAGGCAATTGAATATCCCAATAACTGGTTTTAGTGGTTAAAATTGTCTTCCGGGCATTCAGAAAATTTCAAATTCTTTGTCAGCCAGGGCTTTGTCATATACTTCCTTTTCCATATCACTGATCAGCCTGAGTTTCCTTTTATTGACGATGATATTCCTGATGTTGTCTTTCTCAAGGCTGAGGGGAGAGATTCCTTCCTTAATCTTGAAATCTATAAAATTCAGCAGGTACACATGCTCCTCATCGGTAAATTCAACAAAGCGGTGATTTCTTAAGTATTCTTCCTGATTATATGTATTGATCGGGATTTCCTTCAAGAGGTCATTAAAGAACAGCCACACCTGGTCATCGAGAAAGGAATTCACGGCAATACTGGTGCTGAGCCTGAGCAGTTCATCCTTATCGTCTTCCCTGTTATTTCTCACAAGATTCCTGACCCTGTTAAGATTGGGATCTTTTTTTCTGAGCTTGACATACACCACCCTGACGATATTATCCCTGAGTTCAAAATCTCCGGGATTATCCCTGTAATAGGTTTCAATCTCCTGATCGCTCACGACGGTATCCAGTTTTTCTCTCACAAGGCGGCTTTCATATTTATATACCACCAGGGAATTCCGGTATTTCTCCAGTTCAAGGCTGAAGTCTTTCTCCCCTGCACTGAGGTTGTTTTCGGCCTGGCTGACGATGAGCTGTTGTTTAATCCACTGCTGAATCACATTGCTGATGATATCGGTACTGTCGGCCGGGGAGGTTCCTTCCGGCACCACTCCATCAAGTTCACCGGCATACAGGTAACGGTCGTGAACCCTGGCCAGCGGGCGTTCTCCCTGGCCAGGATTCTTTTTTCCGCATCCGGCGGTAAAAAACAGGATTGCAGACAGCCACAATATGCCGGGGATTCGCATTACCTGATATTGGACAATACTTCCTTATTAACGGTAACAGGGTATTTTTTCCTGAGCGTTTCAATCCATTCTTTCTCAAGGAAAGCCTGGTAGTCGGCGGTAACCAGCCCCCTTGCCTCATTCAGTGATTTCGGCTCGGGATCCAGTTTCTTCAGCACACTCACAAAATACCACTGACCTTCATCCTGCTGTACGGGGTAAATTCCGGCCGACCATGTTGTTTTGTCGATCCATTTCTGATCTCCTTTTGAATACTTACCATGCTCAGACTTCACCGCCATACCGGGTTCCTTGTTGAGTTTCCTGTGAATGGCAAGGGTATCGAGGCTCCCCTTCTTTAATTGCTTCTGGGCCATTTTGTAAGCTTTTTCAACCTGGCTCTGGTTCTTTCCCTTGATGATCACAGCTTCGAGTCTTTCACCCCACTGATATTCGTTTTTATGATTGTCGTAATACTGTTCCAGCCCCGTGGTGTCCTTTACTGCCTTGGTCCAGACTTTTTTATCGGTCAGGTCGAACAACAGGATTCCGTCCCGGTATTCCTTCATCAGGTTTCTGAATTCGGGAAATTCTGCTTCCAGTTTGCTATCCTTATAATTCAGGCAGCTTTCATCCACAAATTTTTCAAAGGTGTTTGCCAGCAGGATGCCCAAATCTTCAGAAGGTTTGCTTTTCGCCTCAGTGGCAAGAAACGCAGCCAGTTCAGCCTGTGTAAAGGCTTTGTTTCCGAGGGTGAATACCGGGAGGGTCATTCCCTGTGTTTTGGTCAGATCCCAGTTTCCAAGGAATAAGGTGGAGTCCATCAGGGGCAACAGTGCCTGCCTGGCAGGGGGGTATTCCGCAAAGCCGTATTGCTTTTTGATCTTTTCTACGACCGACTTTTTGCTTAATTGCGAGCGTGTATCACGTGTCACTTTCTGTTTGATGTCGGATTTGGTATCCTCGAGACTGCCGGGTTCTTTTCTTTCAAGCAGCTTGATGATGTGCCAGCCGAAAGGGGTTGTGATGGGTTCGGAGATATCACCTGTCTGCTTCATGGCGGAAACCTGCAGGATGAAATCGGGAACCATCCGGTTCACACCGAACCAGGGAAGGATGCCTCCTTTGGGTGCTGTTCCCTTGTCATCGGAGTAAACCTTGGCCAGAGAATCCCAGTCGGCGCCTGCCTGCAGCTTCTTGTAAATATCAAAAATCTTTTCTTTCGCTGCAGCAGAATCTTCAGCATTGGCGGCCTGTTGCATCGAGATAAAAATGTGTGCTGCCCGGGCTTTTCCCATGGCTTTTTTCACATCTGTCACTTTAATGATATGATATCCGTATTCTGTCCTGATGATCTGGCTGATCTGTCCTTTTGGCGTATTGTAGGCAGCTGTTTCGAAAGGATAGACCATATCGAATACGGTGAAATACCCGAGGTCTCCGCCATTACCCCTGATCATCGGCCTGTTTTGAGCTGCTTCCCGGTCGCGGGCCGACAGATCATCCGAATGTTGCCTTGCGATGGCCTCGAAACTTTCACCCTTCAGGATTCTTTCACGGAAGTCCCTGATTTTATTGTAAGCCTCAAGGCTGTCTTTAGGTGATGCACCATGGTCGCATTTGATCAGAATATGGCTGGCCCTGATATCCTTCTGCATCCGGTCATAGGCTTCCAGGATCAGTTTTTCGGTGACTTCCTCATCCACCATGTACTTCTGGGCAAGCTGCTTGCGGTATCCGCCGAGTTCGGTGATGAAACTGCCGACGGTATCCATACCCAGCTCTTCGGCCTCTCTGACTTTGAGCTTGAAGTTGATGAATAATTCCACGTATTCATCCAGTGATTTTTTGTCTATCACCTCGCCCTTTACATTGTTCTTCTGATAGATATTAAGAAATTCCGATTTTGTCACGGGTGAACCTGCTATGGTCATCAGCACCGGATCATCGCCGTTCTGGGCTTGCAGGGAAAAGGAAAACAAGAGCATCAGCAAGCCTGTTGTCCGTAATAAACGATTTTTCATAAGGATTAGACATTGATTCGACATGCTACAGAACAAATATTAACGTGAATAGTTGGGAGCTTCGCGGGTAATGGTGATATTATGGGGATGACTTTCGACAACGCCGGCCTGGGTGATTTTGATAAACCTGGCCTGTTGCAACTGTGCAATGCTGGCTGAACCCGTATACCCCATACCGGCTCTCAGCCCGCCCTGCAACTGGTGTATGACCTCCGAAAGACTTCCTTTATACGGAACCCGCCCCACAATGCCCTCGGGAACCAGTTTCTGCTCTTCGAAGACATCATCCTGAAAATAACGGTCGCGGGAACCTTTTTGCATGGCTTCGATAGATCCCATTCCCCGGTATGATTTGAATTTCCTTCCTTCAAAGATGATGGTTTCGCCCGGACTTTCATCCACGCCTGCAAAGAGGGACCCGGCCATGATAGTACTTGCACCGGCGGCAAGGGCTTTCACGATATCACCGGTATATCTGATCCCGCCATCAGCGATGATGGGAATGTTCTTTCCTTTCAGGGCGCTTGCCACTTCGAAGATCGCAGTAAGTTGCGGGATGCCGATACCCGCCACGACACGGGTCGTACAAATGGAACCTGGACCGATACCGACTTTCACACCGTCGGCACCAACCCCGGCCAGCATTTCGGCTGCTTCCGCCGTGGCAATGTTTCCAAGTACCAGATCAATTTCCGGATAACGTTTCTTGATCTTTCTGGCGGTTTCAACCACATTTTTAGAATGACCATGGGCAGTATCCACCACAATGGCATCCACCTCCATGCGAACCAGTTCAGCCACCCTTTCCAGCGTATCGGGTGAGGTCCCCACGGCAGCGGCCACCCGGAGCCGGCCGCGACTGTCCTTGCAGGCATTCGGCCTTGCCTTGATCTTGATGATATCCTTGTAAGTGATCAGACCGATCAGCTTGTTTTTGGAATCAACCACCGGAAGCTTTTCAATCTTATATTGCTGAAGAATGTCTTCAGCACGTTCAAAATCAGTAAACTCCGTTGTCGTTACCACATTTCTGGTCATGATTTCACTGATCGGCCTTTCAAGATCGCGCTCGAAACGCAGATCCCTGTTGGTAACAATGCCAACAAGCTGTTTTCTGCTGTTGATCACCGGAATCCCGCCAATCTTATATTCACGCATGATGTAAAGGGCATCCTCAACAGTGGCCTCAACCTTCAGCGTCACCGGATCGATGATCATACCATTCTCGGCTCTCTTCACTTTCCTCACTTCATTGGCCTGTTCATCCACCGCCATATTCTTGTGCAACACCCCGATACCGCCTTCCTGCGCCATTGCAATGGCCATGGTGGACTCAGTAACCGTATCCATGGCTGCTGATACTATGGGAATATTCAACCTGATGTTCCTGGAAAACTGTGTGGAAATATCCACATCTTTTGGTAATACCTCTGAGAATGAAGGGATTAATAAAACATCATCATAGGTTAATCCCTCTCCGGTGAATTTCTCGTGGTAGGTACTGTTTCTTTGTTTAGCCATATTTCGCCAAAAGTTTCGCAAATTAACAGAAAATTATTGAAAGATGGGAGAAATTGGACACCGGGGCTTGTGTAAAAAAAACCCCGGAAGAGGGGGCAGCTCATTCCGGGGCGGGGGACTTACAGTCGTGGTTTATTTGACCACCGTCACTGTACCGCGTTTTTCAAAGGTTTCACCCCTTGAAGTATGAAATTTCACGTAATACATATACACTCCGACCGGAACATAGCTGTCTTCAAATGTTCCGTCCCATCCTTCATTGGGATCTCTGGTCTCAAACAGCTTTTCACCCCAGCGGTTGTAAATCATAAAAATATACCGGGATTTATCGGCATAGATGCTCACCGGTTTGAAAACCGGATTGTATCCCTTGGGGGAGAAGGCATTGGGTATGTAAATCTTGGAATCCTGGATGTCGCTGGCCCTGTTTGAGTAGCTGGTATCCATAAAAGGAAAGATTCCGGGTGCGGGGATGGCTTCAACATAATACCTGAATTTCCCCTGGGTTTCAAAGTATGGTGACACTTCATCCACGAAGGTATTGGTTCCGTAAGGCACAGTTGCCAGCGGAATGGGGTCCATCAATCCGTCAATCCCCCTGAAAAGGTTATAGCCTCTGACATAAGTCCAGCTCCATCCTTCAAAGTCATTCCAGCTTAAGTAATTGGTGAAGTCCTCCATGGCGACTGCCATCAGGTGGATGCTTCGCACCGTATCGGAATGCATCACCTCCACCCCGCAACTGTCAATTACGGAAGCAAAATAGTAATAGGCCTGCTCCATGGGAAGCGAGGTTTCATCGAGGTATTCGACAAATGGTTCGGGAAATCCCGGTATCGTGGTGATCAGTTCATAGGGTCCGGTTTTTTCGGTGGCTCTCAGTATCCTGTATTCGGTGACATAGGCTGAGGTATCGACATACAGTTTCACCTTCACTTTATTGGTGGTTTCGACACTGACATTACGGAATACAAGGAATTGCGGCTGTTTTGGTTTGGTGGCCAGGATGCAGTCGTAGCATGATGATGAGGTTTTGGTTCCATCCTGGTTAAAGGCCTGAACATAATAACAATAATAGGAATCCTTGGTGAAATCCTCATGGACAAAGCTGGTGGCGGCAGGCAGTCCCGGTCCGGCAGGCAGGTTGGTACCAAGCAGGAAAGGCGGTCCCCCGTTTTCAGTCGCATAGATCCGGTATCCTCCAAGGAAATCATGCATATTGATATACGGATTCCAGTACATGGTGATTTTATCGGCACAGGGATCGATGGCAGAAATCTCCAGGTGAAGCGTATTGTGAGGCATGTTGAGTGACATGCCACTTGGGTTCCAGCAACTGTCGAACGCAAGAATCACATAGGTTTTGGGAGCGTCACAGGCATTGCCGGGAGAGGTTCGGTCGATATAACTGCTGCTGGTGTTTCCGAAAACGGTATCCAACAGCATCCAGCTGCCATTATTGTCATAAAAAATAATAAATCCCTGTGTTTCAGCATCATTATAAAACCAGCTGATATGGGTATAACCGGTCAGGGAATCTACGGATACCGTATCAATTACAGGAATGGCAGGTGGATCATCGTCCCAGTATTTCACACCATTAATATTGGAAACCGAAATACATCCGCTTTGGTCGCCCACCTCTATGCGGTAGGGGATGGTGTCACCGCAGATCGTGAGGCTGTCGACGGCCGTAAGGAGTGCAGTCTGGGTGAGCGGATTCCAGGTTCCCACCGGATAACTGCGGTAGATATCATACATGCCGGATGTCGAGGGAAGCGGCGGGGTATGGATCTCGTTCCAGAACAGGTTGGCATGCGACTGATCGATGGATGACAGGGACAGATACATGGTTTTGAGGGTATCGCTGGCGTCGGAGAAGAAATACCCGTCGCAGTCAATGCGGTTGATGATGTATAGGTACTGGGATGCCCCGTTGGCATTTACGGCAGTGACGTTCTTGCTGAACTGGGTGATGGATTTCACGCTGTCGACAAGGTTGAAAGGTCCAAACGGATTGGAAGCCGCATAGATGAGATAGCCGCTGAAGTAAAAGCTGTTGGTATCGGGTGGAGGAATAAAAGTAATGGTAACGCTTCCGTTTGGCTGGACTGCAACACAGCGGGCATCGGGGGGCGTTGCCGCCTGGAACAGCGCACTGTCGATATTGGAAAGGGATTCGCAGCCGCTGGAATCGGCAAGTCCGACCCTGAATTTGATAAATCCGCAACCGGTAACCGCATCATTGCTGGAGAGACCCTGGGTACTGTTCAGGCTTACCCAGTTACTGCCTGCCAGCCGGTAAACATTGTACCATCCGGTAGAGGTTGGCGGTAAGGGGTCAGAGATGCCATTCCACTGCGTATTGGCTATTCCGTTGCCGACATTCTCCACATTCAGGCGGATGGTATTGAGGGTATCGGAGTTTCCGGAATAGTAATTACCGTAACAACCTGAACGGGTTTGCATGTAATAATAATACATCGTGTCGTTTCCGTGTGCCGTGGTGTCGGTCCAACTGGTGGAATAAAAGGTATACTGGTTGACTGTCTTCAGGCTGTCGATAAGGGTAAATGGCCCTGTCGGACTCTTGGATCTGAACATCAGGTATGCATTCCATGTATTCGGAATTTCAGAAGTATCGGGCAACACCCATTCCAGTTTGACGTGTCCGTTGGGCTGGACGGAGATACATCGCGGCGATGGTGGCAACATGATAGCGTTTCGAACGACGATGGTAATGGTAGTCCAACGGATGGCCGGAGCAGGACAGTAATCATCCGCAGTCCGGATCACAAAATTATACTGATTCGTGACCCCGCCACATGCCAGTTCTGTGGCCAGGTGTGTACATTCGGTCTGCCATCGGAACTGGGTGTTCAAGGCCCATACGCCCAAGGCAGGGAGTGGCAGCGGATTGATGGTATCGCCCCAGAAAAGCATGGCACAGGGCGGATTCAGGCAGCCGGTTGTGGTGCTGATCCCGTTCAGTCCCAATTGTATCCCATTGCCCGTCACTTTGATATTCTGAGGGGTGAAGGTATCGTTGAGCATCTGTCCGTCATAGGCCCACATACTATATTTGACAAGGGCTCCGGCGAATACAGTATCCACGTAGTTATTCAGGGTATCGCCGTTGGGATACTGGATGATGACCGTGGGAGGATCATTTCCCGGACAGGGTAGCAATACCACCTGCATTTCACGGAATATCTCGGCGATCTTGATACCACACCTGAAGGCAGTCACCTTGTTCACGGTTACAAAAGCGCCCTGGGTGTATGAAGTGAACGCAATCTCTCCTGTATAAGGATTCACTGAGGCAGGAACATTATTGGGATTGTGCATGGTACCGGGCAGGGGTGAATTCCAGGTATATCCGCCAACGTACGAAGCGGCAGGGATGGGTTGATTGTTTCCGGTCCAGGGTTGGTCCCACTGATAAGAAAGTGAATCCAGTTCAGGGTCATAGGCATTGGGATTGTAGCTGAATGGATAACCGGTACAGATTACCGTGGAAGGTCTTTCCACGAAACGGGGTGAATTGTCCCAGCAATTGTTGACCGGGGTACCCTGATACGGATACATGATGGCTCTCAGATACCAGTTCATAGAGGTAGTACCGGTGATATTTGTACAGGGGTTCCTGCAACAGCCTGTAAAGGAGAACACCCAGCCTGTGGCAGGGGGCGGTCCCGCAGGGAGTGACACCGGATTCGACTGGTATATCCATTCCCGGACCCCTCCGGTATTGCTGACGGTGGTGGTTTCGCAATTAATATGCTGAAAAAGCGGGGGTAAACCGGGGAAACATATTGGTGATATGTCGATAGAATCAACAAAGTACATGGTAATTGAGGGCAAACCCGGCACTGTAGTATTCAGTGTTTCGGTCACCGCACTGTACAAAATACCCGCGCATTCCTGGTAAACCCTCATATGGAAACGGTACTGGCCGTTGGGCATACATTCCCAGTAAATCTCCCCACCCATGTAGTGGGAAGCGGAAAGCTGGCTGCTGATCGTCAGAAAAAACAAAATGGAAGCAAAAATCCTTTTCATCATTGATATGGTTAAGTTACCTGAAATGCCTATTTAAGTAAGGTCAGTTGCCCTGTACGGGTATGTTCTTTTCCGTTATTGTCGGTATAAGTGATGCGGTAAACATATACTCCCATTTCGGCCGGTGAACCCTTGATGGTACCGTCCCATCCTTCCTGGATATCCCGGGTTTCAAAGATGATCTGACCGGTCCGGCTGAGGATGATCATGTTGAAATCTGTAACATGGTTGCCATACACCAGGAATTTGTCATTTTTACTGTCATTATTCGGGGTGAAGGCATTGGGAATATGCAATTCCTCGCAATCGATCACGGTAACCAGGATACTTTCCTGGGTGGGAGTACCGGCATGGGTGGTGACGGTTACGTAATAAGTCGTTGTAACTGTTGGTTGTACCGTGATGGAAGGGGTTTCTTCTCCGGTATTCCAGTAATAGGTTGTGCCTCCGCTTGCCCAGATGGTAATGGATTCCCCGTTGCAAACGACTTGGTCTTCAATGACATCAACCTTGATTTTGGGTTCGGGTAAGGGAATGGCAGGCTGGGCCGGGGAGGGGTTGACTGCCTGCTGGGTGGTTGCAGCCGGGGTGGTTTTAACAGCAGCCTGTATCATGGTTCTGGGAGCGGTACTTGCCACAGGAAGGTCCTGAATCTGTTTGAGTACCGGTTTCACAGTTTTCCCGTGATTTATAGCGGACTGGTAGCCGGGATTTACCGCCCCGTCTGCCGGTTCATTCTGTACCTGAGTGCTTCCCGGAGCGGATTCCTTCGATAAATGCGCAGTCTGCTTTCCTGCAGCAGGCTCAATAAGATCAGTACCGGCGGGCTGGCTGCCTGCCTGATCACCGGTCAGTTGTTCCTGCTGCATTGAAGGAGTTTCCGGGCGGAGCTTCTCATCATCCTGCCTGAAAAGGTGGGTGATAAGAAAGATGCCGCCCACCACTGCCGTCAGGGTGATTCCCTGTATCCAGGGATTTCCCCTGAACGGATTCTTTGCAGGTGTTACCGGTTTAAGGACCGGGTTTTGAGCGATCTTTTCCCAGACAGCGGGGGAAGGTTGCTCCTGGTAACCTTCGAAGGCCCTTTTATAGAGCTCCCCTATCTTGCTGTGTTCTTTCTCCATGTTCACTTATCCAAATGTTGCTTTTCCCTGTTCAACAAATATAATTTTTTTTGTAACCACTTTCTGGCCTTGAGCAATTGCGTTTTCGAGGTACTTACCGAGATCCCCATCATATCGGCGATCTCTTTATGGCTGTAACCCTCTATTTCGTATAGGTTGAACACCAGTTTATATCCGGGAGGCAATTCCTGCAGCAGCCGGAGCATTTCCTCACGATTGATTTCACCCACGATGTCTTCATCCTCACTGATCACATTCACCGCATCGTCGATGTCTGTATGGAACTTGTACTTCAGATGATTCCGGATCATATTCAGGGATGTGTTGACAATGATGCGGCGCACCCATCCTTCAAGAGATCCTTCATTGCGGAACGACCTGAGGTTGGCGAATACTTTGATGAATCCTTCCTGTAAAGCATCCTCAGCTTCTTCCCGGCTGTTAAAGTACCTGAAGCATACACCGAGCATGGTGGGTGCATACCGCTGGTAGAATTGTTTCTGGATCTCTTTTTTGCCTTCAAGACAACCCTGTATTAATTCGGCTTCTGAGACCATTTAGTTCCTGATACGGTTTTTAGACACATGCATATGAATGAAAGTTGTCTGCAAAGATGGAGTTTTTCTTATGAGTAATTTGCTACCTTTGCACATCCTTAGAAAACACTACACTAAAATGACAAGAGACGTACAGGTGTTCGACCTGATTGCACAGGAAAAAGCCCGTCAAATGCATGGGATAGAATTGATTGCTTCCGAAAACTTCGTCAGTGAACAGGTTTTGGAAGCCATGGGCTCGGTAATGACCAATAAATATGCCGAAGGATACCCCGGGAAACGGTATTACGGCGGATGCCAGATTGTTGATCAGACCGAACAGCTGGCCATTGATCGTGCCAAAAGCCTTTTCGGAGCTGCCTGGGCCAATGTCCAGCCACATTCCGGAGCTCAGGCAAACATGGCTGTTCTGATGACCGTGCTGAAACCGGGAGATACCTTTATGGGTCTCGACCTTTCACACGGAGGACATCTTTCTCACGGATCCCCGGTCAATTCGTCCGGTATTCTCTACAGGCCGGTTGCTTACGCGGTCGAACCGGAAACCGGCACCATCAACTACGAAAAGATGGAAGAAATTGCCCTCAGGGAAAGACCTAAACTGATCATTGCCGGTGCTTCGGCCTATTCCCGCGACTGGGATTATGCCAGGATGAGAGCGATCGCCGACAAGGTTGGTGCCATTCTGATGGCCGACATTGCCCATCCCGCCGGGCTCATTGCCAAAGGGCTGCTCAATGATCCCCTGCCCTATTGCCATGTGGTTACCACCACTACCCACAAAACCCTCCGGGGTCCCAGAGGTGGTTTGATCCTGATGGGAAAAGACTTCGAAAATCCATGGGGACTCAAAACACCCAAAGGAGAAATAAAGATGATGTCTGCAATGTTCGATTCCGCCGTTTTCCCCGGTGTCCAGGGCGGCCCGCTCGAACATGTGATCGCTTCCAAAGCCGTCGCTTTTGGGGAAGCACTGAGCCCGGCCTACACCGACTATGTTACTCAGGTCAAAAAAAATGCAGCCGTCATGGCCGAAACTTTTGTCAAAACAGGATACCATGTGATCAGCGGTGGAACCGACAACCACCTCATGCTCATCGACCTCAGATCAAAATTCCCCGATATCACCGGTAAAATGGTTGAGAATACCCTGGTGAAAGCCGATATCACGGTTAATAAAAACATGGTCCCCTTCGACAGCCGTTCCCCCTTCCTGACAAGCGGCATGCGCGTGGGTACACCCGCCATCACCACCCGGGGCCTCAGAGAAGAACATATGCCTCAGATCGTCGCACTGATCGACGAGGTCATCTCCAATATCGAAAACGAAGCAGTGATCGGCAGCGTGCGCCAAAAGGTCAACGACATGATGTCGGCATTTCCCCTGTTTGCACACTGAGCCATAATAAACCCTGCATGTCCGGGAAAACTGCCAGCTTCAGGATCAGACTGCAAAGCATAGCCGCATGCTTTGCGATTTTTCTGGCTTTGCCGGCTGCCGCACAACCATTCCTCGCTTCCTTTCAAACTGACCTGCCGGAAAAGAAACTCTTCCTTTGTGCTTTCTATGGTGAAAAAATCAGCCTGCTCGATTCTGCCGTAACCGATAAGGAAGGGAAAACCGCTTTCATTTTTACCGCTTCCCGTCAACCCGGCCTTTACCGGCTGATGGTAAACAAAAATCAATTCCTTGATTTCATCTTTAACAGGGAAAACATCAGCATCCGGATGGACCTGGGCAAAGGGCAGGAAGCTCCCCAGGTCATTCAGTCGGAGGAAAACAAAGTGTTTTACAAATTCCTGTCCGGAGATCACATCTACCGCAGAAAGATTGAAGTACTGGTTCAGGTAAGTCAGCAATACCCTGAAAAAGATGCATTTTACCACCAGGCCGCAAAAGAATACAAACAACTGACAAAGGAAAGGGAAAAGACCCTGGAATCCCTGATCTCCGGGAACGAAGGACGCTTTGTTTCACGTATCCTCCGCCTTTACCGTGAGCCTGCCCTCGCCTGGGAACTGACAGAACAGCAAAGGGTGGAACAATTCAGGGATACATACCTGCAAGTGGTTTCACTGAAAGATCCCGCTTTAATCAGGACCAACCTGCTCACCTCCAAGGTGATAGACTTTCTTTCGCTTTTTCCCAATCCCCAGATGCGGCAGCAGGAAGCCGAACAGGCCTTCATCAAAGGGGTGGACATGGTGATGGCCAATGTGATGGACGACAGTGCAGTGTTTCAGTTTTTGTTATCCTACCTTGTAGGAGGTTTCGAGAAGTACAAGATGGAAGTGGTACTGACCCACCTTTACGAAAAATATCTTTCGGAAAGCATGTGCGAAGGGGACGTCAGGGAGGACGAACTTGCCAGGAGGCTGCGCGCTTATGAACAACTTGCAGTCGGCCGTACCGCACCTGAGGTGAATCTGCCGGACAGCAGCGGCAGAACACTTTCTACGGGTAAATTAGATTTCGATTATTATCTCCTGGTTTTCTATGCAAGCTGGTGTCCTCACTGTCATGATCTGCTCAAGAAACTTCCCCAGCTCAGCAACAGATTCGACAGCCTGAAGCTGGGTGTGATCACGATTACACTTGATACCAGCAGATCGGACTGGATCAATTACCTGAATCAGAACAAGCTGCCCTGGCACAATGGCTTTGAGGGGAAAGGCTGGAGCGGGCCGAGCGTAAAAGCCTATAACATTTATGCCACACCCACCATGTTCCTGCTTGACCGCAAACGAAAGATCATCAGCAAACCCATCACATGGATGGACCTGACCGAGTCGCTCGGCATGCTGAAAGAAGTAAAATAATCAGGTCTGTTTCAACAGCATCTCCACTATTTCCGGTACACCCCTTCCCGCCTTTTCCGGAATTACCGTCAGGTTGGGTATCCAGGGCATCGCTCTGGCGCCGGGGTCGATCAGGTATTTTGGTGAAGTGTGCGGTACGTAGTCGATCAGCCCGGCAGCAGGATAAACCGCCATGGAGGTGCCGATCACAAGAAGGATGTCGGCCCGGGTGCAAAGGTTTGCCGCAGGCATGATGTTCGGAACCGCTTCACCAAACCAGACGATATGCGGTCTGAGTTGTGAACCCTTTTCACAGGTATCTCCCAGGTTCAGTTCCCATCCCTGGATATCGTAAACCAAATCCGGATCGAGGGTACTTCTCGATTTTTTAAGTTCACCGTGAAGGTGCAGGATTTTCTTCGAACCTCCCCTTTCATGGAGGTCATCCACATTCTGGGTAATGACAGTTACGTCGAAATGATCGTCTAACCTGGCCAGGGCGATATGGGCAGCATTTGGTTCAGCTTCCAGGAGTTTTTTCCGGCGCTGGTTGTAAAATTCCAGCACAAGCGCGGGATCTTTCTCCCAGGCCTGCGGAGTGGCAACATCTTCAATACGGTGTGTTTCCCACAAGCCGCCGCTGTCGCGGAAGGTACTGATACCGCTCTCGGCACTGATACCTGCCCCGGTCAGGACAACGATTTTTTTCATTGATCTTCGAACAGCTTCATATCATCCAGGACTTTCATCATGGACTTCACGGAGTCGGCGGAATCCTTCAGCATTTTCATTTCATCCTTGTTCAGCTTCAGTTCGATGATCTCCTCAATGCCATGAGCTCCCAGTTTCACAGGAACGCCGAGGTATACATTTTTCAGTCCGTATTCCCCGTTCAGCAGCGTGGCCACCGGGAAAATCCTTTGCTGATCGTCAACAATTGCCTCCACCATCTGTGCAGCGGCTGCTCCCGGTGCATACCAGGCTGAAGTTCCCATCAGGCTCACCAGTTCTCCGCCACCCTTGCGGGTCCGCTCCACGATCTTGTCGATCTCATCCTTATTGAGCAGTTCGGTGATGGGGATACCGGCCACCGAAGTGTACCTGGGCAGGGGTACCATGGTATCGCCATGACTTCCCAGCAACATGGCGTGAATATCCTTGGGACTGACTTTCAATGCATCGGACACGAAGGCACGGTAACGGCCCGTATCCAGGATGCCCGCCATTCCGAACACCTTTCTGGAATCTTTGCGGGCAGCAAGATATGCACAGTATGTCATTACGTCAAGAGGATTGGAAACCACGATAAGGATAGCCTCCGGCGAATACTTGATCACCTTCTCAGTGACTTCTTTCACAATGGCTGCATTGGTGCTGATCAGGTCATCGCGTGACATGCCGGGTTTGCGGGGTAATCCTGAAGTGATGACAACCACTCCCGAACCTTTGGTACGCAGATAATCGTTGGTCACACCAATTACCTTGCTGTTGAAATGATTGATGGATGAAGTCTGCCAGATGTCAAGGGCTTTGCCTTCGGCAACACCTTCTTTAATGTCGACCAGCACGACCTCCCTGGCCAGGTCTTTGTGTGCGATCACATTAGCTACAGTGGCGCCGACATTTCCGGCACCGATCACGGTAATACGTTTCATAGTTTAATGCATAAATGGTTCATTGAAAAAACTGCCGTAAATATATCAAATTAACAATATATCCGGACCAAAGTTTTTCAAAAAACCATCATCATCTGCATTTTTCTCCTTTCTGAGTGCGCATTTCCACACATTGTGCATCAAGCACGGCAATGGTGACCATATTTACGATTTCCGACACGCTGCTGCCCAGCTGGAGTACGTGTACCGATTTGTCGAGTCCGTTGAGAACCGGTCCGATCACCTCAAACTTTGCCATTTCCTGCATCAGTTTATAGGCGATGTTTCCTGCCGAGAGGAAAGGAAAGATCAGGGTATTGGCCGGTCCTTCGACCAGTTTGCTGAATGGAAACTCATTTTTCATCAGCTCACTGTTCAGGGCGACATTGGCCTGCAGTTCACCGTCGACGATAAGGTCGGGATATTCTTTATGAAGGATGGAAACGGCCTCCCTCACTTTCATGGGCACCTCCCCAATATTTGATCCGAAATTTGAATATGCAAGCAGCGCAATTCTCGGAACAATATTGAACTGTTGTACGGCAAAGGCAGTCTGAAGCGTAATTTCCACCAGCTGTTCCGTGCTCGGGTTTTTGTTAACCGTACAATCGGCAAAGAAGAAGGGGCCCTGCCTGGTGTTGATGATATACATACCGGAAACCACATTGGCACCCGGCTTTTTCCCGATCACCTGGAGAGCAGGCCTGATAGAATCGGGATAATTGCGGGTCAATCCCGAGATCATGGCATCGGCATAACCAGTTTCAACCAGCATGGGAGCGTAGTAATTCCTGTGAGTCAGAATATCTTTTGCTGAAACCAGGGTAACGCCCCTGCGTTGCCGCTTTTGAAAGAAAATTTCAGCAAACTGGTGGCGGGTGGTTTTCACTTCGTCCGATTTGGGATCGATGATCTCCACATCATCGAGTTCGAGTTCCATCTCTCTGATCATACTACTGATCTTCTGCATGTTACCCAGAAGAATGGGAATGGCGATTCCCTCGTTCAGGCAGATTTCGGCAGCCTTGAGCATTTTAAAGTTTTCGGAATCTGCAAACACGACGCGTTTGGGATTCTTTTTTGCCCTGCTTTTAATCTGGCGCACCAGGGGATTGGTAGTGCCCAGCCTTTTACCAAGTTCCTCTTTGTAGTTTTCCCAATCGGTGATGGGCTTGCGTGCAACACCGGTTTCCATGGCAGCCCTGGCAACAGCGGGAGCCACATGAGTGATCAGGCGCGGATCAAAGGGTTTGGGGATGATGTAATCCTTGCCGAAATGAAGGTTCATGGCATTATAAGCCATATTCACCTCATCCGGAACAGGCATTTTGGCCAGGGAAGCAAGGGCGCGGCTGGCTGCAAGCTTCATTTCATCATTGATTTCAGTGGCCATCACATCCATGGCCCCCCTGAAGATGAATGGAAATCCGAGTACATTGTTGATCTGGTTGGGATAATCGGAGCGACCGGTAGCCATAATAATGTCTTCTCTCGCGGAGATGGCATCATTATACATAATCTCGGGCACGGGATTGGCCAGGGCAAAAATAATGGGTTGGGCATTCATCGTATGCAGCCATTCTTTCTTGAAAACGCCGGCCACAGACAATCCAAGGAACATATCCGCACCCTTCACTGCTTCCTCCAGCGTACCATAGTCCTTTTCAATGGCAAACTTTGCCTTGACAGGATTCAGATCGGTCCGGCCTTTATGGAGACAGCCCTTGGAATCGAACATCACGATATTTTCCGGATTAACACCCAGTTTGATGTAGAGTCTGCTGCATGAGATGGCCGAAGCACCTGCCCCGTTGACCACGATACGTACCTTGCTGATGTCTTTGCCGGTTATTTCCAGGGCATTGAGCAAACCTGCCGATGTGATGATGGCAGTCCCGTGCTGGTCATCATGCATGACGGGAATCTTCAGGGCTGCTTTTACCCTGTCCTCAACCTCAAAACATTCCGGAGCTTTAATATCCTCCAGGTTTATCCCGCCGAAAGTAGGCGCAATCTGTATGATAGTTTCAACCAGTTTGTCCACATCCTTGGTCTCGATCTCGATATCGAACACATCAATATCTGCGAAAATCTTGAAAAGCAGTCCTTTACCCTCCATCACGGGTTTCCCGGCTTCTGTGCCGATATCTCCCAGTCCCAAAACAGCAGTACCGTTGGAGATCACCGCCACCAGGTTACCCTTGGCCGTGTATTTGTAAACATCATCAGGATTGTCTTTGATCTTCAGGCAGGGATCCGCGACTCCCGGTGTATAGGCAAGGGAAAGATCCCGCTGGGTTGCATATGGTTTGGTCGGGATCACTTCAATCTTGCCCGGCCTCCCTTCGGCATGATATGACAGGGCGTCTTTTCTGAATAAGGTGTCCATCTTAAAGTTTTTAATGGTGAAACTCTGGTTTACTCATGCAAACCTATGAATTTTTGGCCATTGTTAAGAAATTAACAACTTAGATTCAGTATAAATTGTATGGGCGAATAGCCATTCGCCCATACCATAAAAAGGGCGAATAGCCATTCGCCCATACCATAAAAAGGGCGAATAGCCATTCGCCCATACAACAGAAAGAGCGAATAGCTATTCGCCCTTACCAGCCATAAGGCGATTATCGAACTCGGTCTTTCCGGCATCGAGGAAACGGACAAAGGCATCGACATCGAGGTCGTAGGCCCTTGCCGGAACAAGCAACCGGCCTGCCGTATCCAGTAATACATAATACGGCTGGGCATTTACGTTGAAGCGGGAGATCTGAAGGTCGGCATATTTCTTGCCGACAGAATTCTTGACCTTGCCATCGTAAGTGGAAGTGATCCATTCCTGCTCCGGCAATTTTGTCTTATCATCAACATATAGCGCAATGATGATATAATCTTCCTTCAGGCGCTTCAGGACAGGGGGTGCCGACCACACATTAGCTTCCATTTCGCGGCAGTTGACGCATCCGTGACCTGTAAAATCAATAAAGACAGGTTTGTTCAGTTTCCTGGCACAGGCCATGCCCTGCTCATAGTCGAAGTATCCTTCGAGACCGTGCGGTAGATGCAAAAACTCGCCGTAGCGGGGCTTGTCACAGATGGAACCTGACTGCCTTGTACCGCTTTCCGCAGACATACAGAGGGTTACGTTGTCCCTGACAATCTGGTTCAGATCGAAATCATGGGAAGACTGGGGCGGGATATAACCGGAAAGGGCTTTCAGCGGCGCTCCCCACATCCCCGGTATCATATAAACGACAAAGGAAAACGTGATAATGGCGAGCGCCAGACGTGGTACGCTGACATGTTTCACCTCGCTGTCGTGGGCAAATTTGAGCTTCCCCAGCAGATAGAATCCCATGAGCGTAAAAATGACAATCCAGAAGGCGAGGTATATTTCCCGGTCGAGGATACCCCAGTGATAGGTCTGATCGGCAATGCTCAGAAACTTCAAACCGAGTGCAAGTTCGAGGAAGCCCAGCACGACCTTGACTGAATTGAGCCATCCGCCGGATTTGGGCAATCCTTTAAGCCAGTGAGGGAAAAAGGCAAACAGTGAAAATGGCAGGGCAAATGCAAGTGAAAAGCCGAACATCCCGACTATGGGTTCCAGCACCTTTCCCCCGGCGGAAGCCACAAGGATGGCTCCGACGATGGGACCCGTACAGGAAAACGATACCAGTACCAGGGTAAAAGCCATGAAGAAAGCTCCGGTATAACCGCCTTTGTCGACCTGTTTGTCGGATCTGTTGATCATCCAGCTGGGAAGCGTCAGTTCGAACATCCCGAAAAATGAAGCGGCAAAAATGATGAAAATCAGGAAGAACAGCACATTGGGGATCCAGTGTGTGCTGAGGAAATTGGCGAAATTGGCTCCAAGGGTAACAGCAACCACAGTGCCGATGATGGTATAGATCAGGATAATGGAGATACCGAATACTCCTGCTTCCCGTTTGGCTTTCCCCTTTTTCTTGTCCTTCATGAAGTAGGACACTGTCATCGGGATCATCGGAAAGACACAGGGTGTAAGAATAGCGGCAAGTCCGGCCAGGAATGAGAAGAAAAACAATGTCCAGAGGGATTTGGTGATTCGTTCATAGTCGGTGGAATGACCGGCTTTCAGTTCGCCCTGGGAATCCGTTGCCACCGTTTTTGAACTATCCGGAACCGCTTCCGCCCGGGAATGGGGACTTGTATCCGTAACAACTCCTGGTGCCGTTGGCTGCTGCCCTGCAGTACTGACCTCACTTGCCGCTTTGTAACCTTTAAGAGTAAAAGAAAAATCCACCTCCTTGGGGGTCAAACACTTCTCATCATCACATGCCATAAATTCAAGGCTACCCTGAACCGCGGGATTATCGGCACTGGTAACCCGGACTTTCTGCCTGAACACGGCCTGGTTATCGAAATACTTGATATTGGCCTGAAAAACCTGATCAAAGTGAGGTTGTACATTGGGTTCCAAAGTCTTTCCGATGAGTTCGACACCCCGGAGGGTTGTATAACTGAAAGTTGTCGGTATTGGTCCGTCTTCCGGAACCTGCTGTGAATACAGGTGCCATCCTTTGTCAATTTTAGCGGTCAGTACCAGCTCAGCCTCCGAATCAGAGATTTTATTCACGGAAAAGCTCCATTTCACGGGATCCAGAATCTGTGATTTCAGGTTAAATGAATTGAATACCAAGGAAAGTGCAAGGAGCCGGGCAGAAAAAATCAGGAAACGCTTCATAAGGTATGGGATATGAAGGATGGTGAAAAAATTAACAGATAAATAACAAAGTTCAGGCGCTTTTAGTTTCAGCCGAAGGATCAACTTTTTTAACCAGTCCCTGAAGAACGGTTCCCGGGCCTACCTCGGTAAAGCTTAAGGCACCGTCTTTCAGCATGTTTCTTACTGTCTGGGTCCATCGTACCGGTGCGGTAAGCTGCTTAATGAGGTTTTCCCTGACGGTTTCAGGATCGGTAACGGGAAGTGCCGTTACATTCTGATAAACAGGGCAGCAGGGTTTCTGAAACGAGGCAGCCCTGATGGCAGATTCCAGTTCAGCGCGTGCAGGTTCCATCAGGGGTGAATGAAAGGCCCCACCGACTTTCAGGGGCAGGGCTCTTTTGGCACCGGCGGCCTTAAGTACCTCACAGGCTTTTTCGATGCCGCTCACAGAACCGGAAATGACCAGTTGGCCGGGACTGTTATAATTGGCGGCAACCACCACCTCGCCGGTGATGTCTGCCAGGATTTTTTCAACGGTATCATCATCAAGACCAAGGATGGCAGCCATGGTCGATGGTTCCGCCTCGCATGCCTTCTGCATGGCCATGGCACGGGCATACACCAGGCGGAGCCCGTCTTCGAATGAAAGGGCATTGCATGCCACCAGGGCGGAAAATTCACCAAGTGAATGACCTGCTACCATGCCTGGACTGAAATCGGAGAGAGTGGCAGCCAGGATCACCGAATGCAGGAATATAGCGGGCTGCGTGACACGGGTCTGCCTGAGATCTTCATCCGTTCCGGCAAACATGATCCCTGTAATCTCAAAACCCAGGATATCGTTTGCCTTGTGAAACATCTCCCTGGCTAATGCACTGTTATCATAAAGATCCTTTCCCATACCCGGGAACTGAGCACCCTGACCCGGAAAAATATAAGCCTTCATAAATTATATAATATTGATTAACTGATTGTTACCTAAGAAGTAAGGGAGTGATCAGTGAAGTTTTGCACTGATCAGGTGCATGAATTCTGCCCTTGTTTTATCAACAAGGAAGGCTCCGGTAAAATCCGAGGTTGTAGTAACAGAATTCTGTTTCTGGATACCCCGCATCGACATGCACATATGGACCGCCTCTATCACCACGGCAACGCCGAGGGGTTTGAGTGTATTCTGAATGGATTCCTTAATCTGGGTGGTCAGTCTTTCCTGCACCTGCAACCGGCGGGCGAATGCATCCACAACCCGCGGTATTTTGCTTAGTCCGACGATATAATGGTTTGGTATGTATGCTACGTGGGCTTTGCCAAAAAAGGGAAGCATATGATGCTCACACATGCTGTACAATTCAATATCTTTTACGATGACCATTTCCTGGTAGTCTTCCCTGAACCTGGCCGATTCCAGTATTTTTTCGGGATTGATATGATATCCGTGGGTGAGGTAATGCATGGCTTTGGCAACCCTGGTTGGGGTATCGAGCAATCCTTCCCTGGAAGGATCTTCACCCAGGAGCTGCAACACTTCCTTGTAATGATACTTCAGTTTATCGATGGATTCAGTATTATACAGCTCGAGCTTTTCATAGCCATCCATCATGTTTTCCTCAAGCATTTCCTGCAAAATCGATCTGTCCATAGGTTTAATTATTCTTCCAACCTGAATTCGACCATATTGTTTTCAGTTTCTTCTATCCGCACGGCGTAAAGTTCGGCACCGAGTTTTGCCACCGGCTCCCTGAGCTGTTCGAAAATTGCGAGGGCAAGATTCTCCGTGGAGGCAAGCCTGTCTTTCATAAAAGCAACCTCCAGGTTGATATTGCGGTGGTCGAGCTTATCAACAACCGTTTCCCTTATCACTTTGCTGAGGGCCGTCAGATTCACGACAAAGCCGGTCTGAGGATTGACATTACCCCTGACGGTAACATACAGGATATAATTATGACCGTGCCAGTTGGGGTTGGAACATTTGCCAAAAACCTCCAGGTTCTGTTCATCAGAATAGTCCGACCTGAAAAGGCGGTGGGCAGCATTGAATCTTTCCCTTCGCGTCAGATAAACCATGGAGCAAAATTAAAAAAAAACCCGGACCATGTCCGGGTTTCATTCAAGCTTGCCATCGGTTAATTCAAATTTTGCTGATAGGCTTTGAGGTTCTCCATCAACTTCTTTCGTCCGAAAAAAATGCGGCTCTTGACCGTACCGATGGAAATCTGCAACTTCTCGGCAATTTCCTTGTACTTGTAACCCTGGGTATGCATTTCAAAGGGAATGCGCTGGTCATCGTCAAGCCTGTCAACACGCTTGCGGATATCCTTCAGTGAGATCTGGGATTCCGGTGAAGGAATACCCGACTCTTTGGTAAGATTCAGGAAATAGAGATCATCGGTAGTGTCAATGATGGCGTTGGTTCTAAGGCTGCGACGGTAGTTGTTGATGAAGGTGTTTTTCATAATGGTAAAGGTCCAGGCTTTCAGATTGGTGTTGTCTTCAAACTTGTCCCTGTTGGTCAGTGCTTTAACAAAGGTGTCCTGTACCAGATCCTTGGCCTCCTCGGTGTTCGAGGTGAGGGTCATGGCAAAATAGTGAAGGTTATCCTTCAGACTTGTAAGCTTATGGTTGAATTCTATTGCTGTCATGGCTCAGAATTTTTTGATGTTTAATTTTTCACTGCAAATATAGTACAATAACTCAAAGATTCAACAAATTATTTTAAATTATTTTAAATAAAAATTATAAAAATTGTAAATTGCCTGTTATTCAAGCTTTTAATATATAGGATAGCTTAACTTTTTGTTTATCCACCATTCATCATATTTAAACATAATTTCAATTTAAGCAATCTAATACCTGATTGCATTCCGCAAATGATAAGGAAAACAGAGCAGTGTTAGTCCTGTATTGCCTGTAAAAAAAGGAAGTGAAGAAAAACAGCTAAAGCGTAAGCAGGAACTGTCTGAATTCTGCCAGGGAATGAACAGTACGGATGTTGGAAGGCAAAGGATCCTCCATGTCTCTTACCTGGTAACCCGCAATGAATACGGTTTTCGAGGAAAAATGACCGGCAAGTTTGTGAATATAGGAATACACATCCTCATTCTGAAGGCTGCAGGTGAGAATGGTCATCAGGTAATCCGGTTCAAGCCTAGCCGAAATTTCGGTCAGTCCTGAAAATGGCAGTGACTGACCGAAATAAAGGACCTTGTGCCCGGCCTTTTTAATGAAATATGAAAAGATCAGCAGGCCCAGTTCATGCCATTCATCTTCACGAAGGAAAAGGAAGAAGGTCTTTGGGGAAGCATTGCCGTTGGTCATCACTCCGTCGATAGCGACCAGTACTTTCTGCCTGATAAGGTTGGAGATGAAATGCTCCTGGGCCGGGTTGATGGCTCCCGTCTGCCAGAGCATCCCGATCCTTTCAAAGAGGGGATAAATGATCCGGTTCAGGGTTTCCTCGAAGCCGTAATTGATAATGGCTTTATTGATGATCTTCTCAAACCTGATTTCATCCAGGTCGATCATTGCCGAAAGCAGGGTGTCGAGCTGGATGTCGGTGAGTGATTCGTTCTGCGACAGGGAAAGCACCTTTTCATTCAGGGCTTCATCGCTCAGGTTGGCAAGGTGGGAGATCTTATATCCCTGCCTGTTCAGAAGTGCCACATTGAGGATCTTCCTCAGATCGTCATCAGTATAATACCTGATGTTGGTGGTTGTCCGTTCCGGTGTGAGTAACTCATACCGTTTTTCCCAGATGCGAAGGGTATGGGCCTTGATACCCGACAGTTTCTCAAGATCTTTGATGGAATACTTGGCTTCTTTCATGGAATGTGGATCACATCATGAAACAAACAAAGCATGATGCAAAAAGTTCTGAATTCAGGTTTAAACCTTAAACAATCCTTTGCATGAGGATCTGTCTTGCTTTCAGGAGGGCCTGATCCAGACCGGCGGGATTTTTTCCGCCCGCACTTGCAAAGAAAGGCTGTCCCCCGCCCCCACCGTCGATTTCCCTGGCCAGTTCGCGGACGATGTTTCCTGCATGCAGGCCGAGCCCTGTCACCAGCTCATCAGATATCATGACCGCCAATCCTGTTTTGCCTTCTGCGGTATACCCCAGTACCAGAAACATCCGCTCTGTTTTATCCCTGAGCTGAAATGCAATGTCCCTGGCAGAAGCAGCATCAAGTTCCAGCCTGCTGGCAAGGAACATGACACCCTTTACATCCTCGAACTGATGCATCAGATCTGCTGCTCTGCGCTTGTTTTTTTCCTTTTCAGATTCCTCCAGTTGCTTTCTGAGTTCATTATTATCGGAGATCAGTTGCATCAATGCTTTCAGGGGATCAGCCGGTGACTTAAGCACGTCCCGGAAAGCGGAAACAAGCCCGGACTGTTCCTTTACAAACCTGAAAGCCGCTTCGCCCGTGATGGCCTCCATCCGTCTGATCCCCGCAGCAATGGCAGATTCGGAGAGGATCTTGAAAAAACCGATCTCTCCCGTAGCCTGCACATGGGTACCGCCGCAAAGTTCAAGGGAATCACCGAAACGGATCACTCTTACGGTGTCGCCGTATTTCTCTCCGAACAGGGCCATGGCACCCAGGTTCCGGGCTTCATCCATGCTGATGGTGCGCATTTCTTCCCTCGGACGGTTTTCCATGATCCAGCGATTGACTTTTTCTTCAACCTGAAAAATTTCTTCCTCGCTGACCTTCTGGAAGTGCGAGAAATCGAAGCGCAGCCTGCTGTCGTCAACCAGTGAACCTTTCTGTTCCACATGACTCCCCAGAACCTCCCTGAGCGCCTTATGCAGCAGGTGGGTGGCAGAATGGTTCCGCATAATGCTTCGCCTGGCATTCCCGTCGACACGGGCAACACAGGCCATGGCCGGATTCGTGGGCAGGGTTTCGGCAACATGGATGGTCAGGTTATTTTCTTTTATGGTTTCGAGCACTGCTATTGTTTCTTCTCCGAAGGTCAGCCAGCCTTTGTCACCGACCTGTCCGCCCGCCTCTGCATAAAAAGGTGTAATATCGAGTACCAGTTGAACCTTCATCCTGCCCTGGACACTCATCTTACGGTACTTAAGCAGCCGGGCGGGATGTTCCAGCGTATCCCAGCCCACGAATTGTGTTTCAGCCTGAGGCAGCAGTTCCACCCAGTCATCAAGTTCTTTTTCAGCCGCCTTGCGTGAACGCTTCTTCTGGGCCTCCAGTCCAATCCGGAAACCTTCCATATCAACAGAAAGTCCTTTCTCTCTTGCGATCAGCCTGGTAAGGTCGACCGGAAACCCGTAGGTATCAAACAACTCAAAGGCAAACCCGCCATCAACGACCTTAGCATCAGTATTTTCTGCCACCCATACATCAAATTTCTGTATCCCGGTGGCCAGGGTACGGAGAAAAGAATGTTCCTCCTCCATAATGACGCGGATGATCAGATCCTTTTGCTGCCTGAGTTCAGGGAAGTAGTCTCCCATTTGTTGTACCAGGACGGGAATCAACCTGTACAATACAGGATCCTTCAGATCGAGGAAGGAAAAAGCGAAGCGTACCGCCCTGCGGAGGATACGGCGGATTACATAACCGGCTTTGTTGTTGGACGGCAACTGCCCGTCGGCAATGGCAAATGCGATGGCACGGATATGATCGGCCATGACCCGCATGGCAACATCGGTAACTTCTGAAACACCATAAGGTTTACCGGCAATGACGGAAATCTCCCTGATCAGGGGCTGAAAGACATCGGTATCGTAATTGGACTGTTTCCCCTGCAACAGGCGGCACAGCCTTTCAAATCCCATACCGGTATCGATGTGCCTGGCAGGCAGCGGTTTCAGTTTGCCGTCGGCCTGGCGGTTAAACTCAATGAACACCAGGTTCCAGATCTCGATCACCTGGGGATCGCCTGTATTGACCAGCGAACGACCTGGAACTGCAGCCTTTTCGTCAGACGGTCTGAGGTCGGCATGGATCTCGGAACAGGGTCCGCAGGGTCCGGTCTCCCCCATTTCCCAGAAATTGTCTTTTTTGTTGCCCGACAATATCCTCTCTTCCGGGACAAATTCCCGCCAGTGACTGCGGGCTTCTGAGTCTTCGGGCAGCCCGTCAGCTTCATCTCCTTCAAATACAGTTACATACAGAATCTCCGGATCAATCCCGTAAGTTTTGGTCAGCAATTCCCAGGCCCAGGCAATGGCTTCCTTTTTGAAATAATCCCCGAAAGACCAGTTACCCAGCATCTCGAACATGGTATGGTGGTAAGTGTCGTAACCAACCTCCTCCAGGTCGTTGTGTTTTCCTGAGACTCGCAGGCATTTCTGGGTATCGGCTATCCTGTTGTGAACTGCTGCCGAATTGCCCAGGAACACATCCTTGAACTGGTTCATCCCTGCATTGGTAAACATCAGGGTGGGGTCATCCTTGATGACCATGGGTGCTGAGGAAACGATACGGTGGTTCCTGGATTTGAAGTAGTCGAGGAAGATTTGCCTTATCTCATTGGATGTCATATATCTTGAAATTGGGAGAAACCTGCGTTAACAATTTTTAAAACTTTAAAAACTTGCAAAGGTAGTTTAAATAATTAACTTTGCAGTCAGGGGACTGTCTTTCGCCTATCTGCCTATGGCTAAAGCAAGGTATCATTTCAACCATAAATCGCTCACTTTTGAGAAAGTCAATCTGAAGTTAAAAGACAGGTTGATCAAGCTTTTCTCATTCCTTGCAACGGCCATGGTTTTTTCAACCGTGGTGATCATCATCGCCTACAACTTTTTCAGTTCTCCGAGGGAAAAAGCCCTTGAGCGTGAAATTGACCAGTACAAACTTCAGTATAAGATCCTGAACGACCGCATGTCACATCTCACAGCCGTGATGAATGAGTTACAGGAAAAGGACGATAATATTTACCGGGTGATCTTTGAAGCCGAACCTATCCCAAGTACTGTCCGGAATGCGGCTCTGGGAGGAAGCAATAAATACGCCCACCTTGAGGGATTGAAAAACACCGGACTGATTGTTGAAACGGCAAAGAAACTGGATAACCTGGCCAGGAAGATGTATGTCCAGTCGGTCTCTTTCGATGAAGTCTTCAACATGGCCAGGAACAAGGAGGAAATGATGGCCTGCCTGCCTGCCATCGTACCGATCAGGGGTGGAACCTCCCGCATCGTTTCCGGTTACGGTTACCGTATCCATCCGATCTACAAAACCATGCGGATGCACTGGGGCATCGATTTTACGGCACCCAAGGGAACACCTGTCTTTGCCACTGCCAACGGCACTGTTTCATTACCCGACAGGGCTTCCACCACCGGGTACGGGATCACCGTACTGGTTAACCATGGTTTCGGCTACCAGACCTTTTACACCCACCTCTCGCGTGCTGCTGTGAAACCGGGCCAAAAAGTCACAAGAGGGCAGATTATCGGGTACGTGGGAAGTACCGGGTTAGCAGTGGCTCCGCATCTGCATTATGAAGTCATTAAGAACGGGAAGAAAATCAACCCCATCAACTTCTTCTTCAACGACCTGTCGCCCGAAGAATACAAGAAGGTACTTGAAATAGCCAACCGGGTGACACAATCACTCTCATAATTTCTTGTCTCCCATGATTTCACCTGATCTTCCCCCGGGAAAACTCTATTTCACCATCGGTGAAGTGGCTTCCATTTTCCAGGTGAATGCCTCCCTGATCCGTTACTGGGAAAAAGAATTCACCAGCCTCAGCCCTGCCAAGAATAAAAAAGGCAACCGCCTGTTCACCCCTCAGGACATAGAACAACTTGCACAGATCTTTCATCTTGTCAAGGAGAAAGGTTATACCCTTCAGGGTGCCAGGGACTTTCTGAAGTCACAGGGAAAAAAGCCCGCAGGCAAAGACCAGGTGATGGCATCCCTGCTGAGCATCCGCAAGAAAGTTGTTGATCTGAAAAACACGCTCGAAAAAAATCCGGGCTCCTGAGTTCAGAAGCACCTGTCACTACTTAAAAATTCAAGTACATACTCGTTCACTCCCGCTTCCAGGGAGTAAAAGGGAAGCACGTAACCGGCACCGGCCAGTTTGTCCATCGCTGCCTGCGTATAATACTGGTAGGTATTCCGGATATCGGCGGGAGTATCAATATATTCGATAACCGGCGTTTTCCCGCTCGCCTCAAATACAGCCACTGCAAGGTCGAGGAATGTCCTTGCCTTCCCTGTACCCAGGTTCATGATGCCGTGGGTTTTCTTTTCCTTCATGAGAAAATAGATCACATCAGTGACATCCCTCACATAAATGAAATCCCGGAGCTGCATTCCGTCCTGATAATCAGGTCTGTGTGATTTAAACAGCCGCACTTTCCCGTCTCTGGCCACCTGCCCGTAAGCATGGAAGACCACCGATGCCATCCGGCCTTTATGATATTCATTAGGCCCGTAAACATTGAAAAACTTCAGGCCGGTCCATGAAGGCGGCTGCTCACTTTGCTGAAGGACCCACATATCAAACTGCTGTTTTGATGTACCGTAAGGATTGAGCGGCTTCAGGGCTGGGATGAGGCTGTGGTCGTCGGAATATCCCTGTTCCCCCAGGCCGTATGTGGCAGCGGATGAAGCATAGATCAGGGGAATGGAATAACGGCTGCAGGACTCCCATACCCGTCGGGAATACTTCAGGTTCAGCCGGTCGAACACCCTGTGGTCAAATTCTGTGGTATCGGTCCGTGCTCCCAGATGTAACACATGCTCCACATCATGATGGTTCCGGTCGAGCCAATCGAAAAAAACATCCCGGTCAACCTTTTCCCTGAAAACCTTCTTCTCAAGATTTCGCGCTTTTTCCGGCCTTTGAAAGTCATCCACAAGAACCAGGTCTTTCAATCCCTTGTTGTTCAGCTTATTGACCATGCAACTTCCGATAAAGCCTGCAGCGCCGGTGACAATGATCATAATTTCCGGTATTGATCAGCAAAATATTTCATGAAATTTTTCCGGATTCGGATTTTCATGCATCTATACTTAGTGAGGACACAAAAGTATAAAATTATGATGCAGCCCGGAAAAAAGCCATGGCAGAGCATCTTCTGCCTCATAAATCTTATTGCAGGTCTGTCAGTTACACTGATCATTTCCCTTTCAGGCAGGCTCAGTGCCCAGCCGGCTCAGACCAGTTACTACAGGGGTACCGGCAGCGGTGCCCTTGTCTGGGGTCCGGGTGCGGTTTGGGGCAATCCGGCCGGGGGATGGACAGAACGGAGCTTTCAACTGGCTGTGTATTGTTCTGACCGCTTTTTGATGAAAGAACTTGCTGCCGGGGGGGCCGCCGCCCTGGTCCCGGCCGGCAGGGGAATGCTGAGCATCCTTGCCCAGCAGAGCGGCCGGCAGCTGTTCAGACATCAGAACATCATGCTGGGTTATGCTGCAAGGATGTCACGTGGGCTGCATGCCGGTATCCGGCTACGGTACGACTACCTTCATATCGGTGAAAACCACGGGCATGCCGGAGGTACGGGTGCAGTAGCAGGCATTCAGTATTCGGCAGGTAAGGACTGGATGACAGGTGCAAGCCTGTCCTTTCTCCGGATGCCTGCACTTTACCCTGAAAACGCTTTTACATTCTCCTCAGCATGGGCCATCGCGTGGAAAATTTCCCCGAATCTGATGCTGTCCGCAGAAGTGGAAAAAACGGGAGACCTGCAGGCCTCATTACAACTTGGAGTTCAGTGCCGGTTTCAAGCGGGACTTTTCTGCCAGGGCCGCATGGGACTGTTGCCCACCAACAGCCTGCTCGGATTTGGCTGGGAAAGGGGGAAATATGCACTCCAGCTGGAGACCTGCTACCAGGCCCTCCTTGGTTTTTCTCCTTCGCTGTCACTTCTTATCAAACCCTGAAAACAGTGAAAACCGCTTTTGTTATCATCCTTGCTTCCCTGTCCTCATTGCTCAGCGCTCAAAACCTTCCGGCAAGGCAGCAGGGTGCGGACTGGCAAAGCTGGTTCGACATCAATCACAGTCAGGATCCTGATAATGACATGGATTCAGATTTCTCATCCCTGGATGACCTGGAACAGGATTTAACAGATCATCCTGTAAACCTGGCTGTCCGTGATCCGCTTGATCTGCTGCGGCTTGGCCTTATCAGCAGGGAGGCGGCTGATTCCATTTACCGGTATATGCTGGATTACGGTCCGATGCTGAGCCTGTATGAACTAACAACCGTTGGCGGTATCACTACGGAAATGGCAGGTAAGCTGCTTCCGTACGTTTGTCTGAAACCACAAAAAAACCTGATTAGCAATATAAAAAACGCAATCAGCAGGCCTGTGGCAGAAGTCCTGCTGTCAGGCCGCAGGGTGTTGGAAAGTAAAGCGGGTTACAGCACCGACACCCTGCTTGTCCCTGCCTCACAGCGCTACCGGGGTGATGCTAATCAATACAAAGTCAACCTGAAGCTTGGTTTTGGCAGACATCTTACTGCTGCTGCCGCATTGCGGAAAGATCCCGGAGAAGCAGGTCCGGACAGCAGGCATCCCCTGAACTTCGACGAAAAGGCATCTTACGTGGCAATACAGGATTTGGGGAGTCTGAAGAAAGCCGTGATCGGGAATTTCGGCTTTTCTGCCGGCCAGGGTATGACCCTGGGCAGCTTTTCCGGGCCCGGAAACCAGGCATCCGATTTCAGGTTTCAGTCGAGAGGGCTTTACCCGGTCCTGAGCCAGGGCAGCCATACAGCCTACCGGGGAGCCGGGTTAAGCCTTAAAGGGCAGGGTATCACCCTCACTGTCTTTCTATCCGAAAGGAAAAGAGATGCCGTTGCCGATACTAATCCGGAAAACCCCGACCAGCCGTTTTACACCAGCCTGGGTGAAAGTAATTACCACAGGACTGCTTCGGAGATCATGAAAAAAGACAGGATAAGGGAGCAGGATGCGGGCTTGTACCTGTCGGGCGGCGGAGAACAATGGAAGGCCGGGTTCAGCGTACTGCACCATAAAACAAAAGGGCTGCTGATCCCTTCTCCTGAACCTTACCGGCTTTTCCAGGATACTAACCCGCGTCTGGTTTGTTACGGTTTCGACTGGCAGTTATTCCTTCGAAAAATAAGGTATTTCGGCGAAGTCAGCCTGAAAGAGGGTACAGGGCCTGCCTTTACCGGCGGCTTCAGCTGTATCCCCGAACCACGGCTTACCATCGCCTTCTCCCTTTGCATGCTTCCGGCCGGATGGTCAAATCCCCATGCGTCCGACTGCTATAATAATATATATGGTATGCCCCTCATCCGGTCACGCACCACCATACGCCTCATCCTCAACCGCAGGATGGAAGCAGGGCTGTATACAGATTACACGGAACACCGCTGGATACGTTATCAGGTTTCTCTGCCTGCTCCCTCATGGAGGCGTGACTTTTTCCTGCAGTCACGCCTGCCGGGAGGCTGCACGCTCAGGCTTTCAGCCGGGTTTTCATCGGATCAGTCCGGCCTGGCAGGGGCCGCCCCCAGCGATACCCTGATCGCCGTACGCCGTTTTTATGTAAAAATCAAAACACAACTTCAATTAAGTCATTCATCTGATTATGAACTACTCTGCCACTATCAATTTCGCAGGCAGGAAGCCTGTGGCAGGGGTTTCCTGATCATCCAAAAGCTGGCATTCAATCAAATTTTCAAGGGAGTGGATTTTAAATGCCAGTTATCCTTGTTCGACACCGATGCCTACCAGGACAGGATATACGCATGGGAAGACGACCTCTACCGCAGCATCACCATTGGTATGTTTACCTACAGAGGCTGGCAGATGATGGGGGTAGTGCAAATGTCTCTCCTGCCATCCCTGAAGATGCGGTTCAAAATGAGCCGGTTTACCTATCCGGATAAAGTGAAGCTGGGCAGTGGTGCTGAAGAAAGCAGCGGAAACAGCAGGACGACGGTTGCCGTACAACTGCAATACAATCTATGACCCCGTCCGTGCGTCCCGTTCTGTAAAATTGACCCGAAATACACCAATTCACTGATATTACGTTTAAAATATCATTAATTTGCAACACGTCTGCTTACCTTTGCAATCATCCACCGGCAGAAAAGAAATCCGGGCGCAATACCAGAGCAACACCATGACATGCACCTCACAACATCCCAGGTTTGTTCCATACCTTGCCTTTCTGCTTTTCCTGCTCTCCGCATGTGAACCCCGTGAACCAAAGGTCAGGGAAGACATCCTTCTGCAGGTCAATCTCACCAATACACTGGGTTTGAAATGGATATACCTGAGTGAACTTGAAACCGGCCAGATACGGCTGATCGATTCCTTCGATGTCAGGAAAACCGGACGGCATACATTCCGTCTGGATCCAGGGGAAACCGGGTTTTACCTGCTCAATGCCAAACCGCACCAATACATCACATTGCTGATGGCACCGGGTGAGCAGGTGGCCTTGTTTGCAGACGGGAAAAAATGGCAGAAATCCTGGGAAGTGAAAGGTTCATCCGGCTCCTTGCTTCTGAAGCAGTATTTCGACCATACGGCTTCAAACCTGGCGAAGATAGATTCACTCCGCAAAGATTTTCTTACTGCCAGGTACAGGGAAGATTTTCCCAGAAAGCGGATGTTCCTCGATTCGGCCTATTACAGGATTTATCGCGACCAAAAACGTTTTGTGGAACAGATGATCCGGTCCGATTGCGAATCGCTTGCAGGCGTTTTCCTTCTGAACCAACGTTTCGGCCCGAATGTGATTTTCACTGAAGAAACTGATTCACAGATATTTGAATTTCTTGACAGTTGCCTGATGCAGCATCATGCCGGCAACAAACACGCCATCAGTCATCATGAACGGCTTAGCCGGCTGAAACGGAAGATGGCGGAAAAAATGCTGGCGGAGGAAAGACTCTCCCCTGGTCAGGAAGCTCCCCTGTTCAGCCTGCCCGGCATCAGGGGGGAACTTGTGAAGCTTGAATCCTTCAGGGGCAGAAACGTACTGCTTTATTTCTGGACAATCACCAGTGCCAGGGCAAGGCAAGACCATCCGGCACTGAAAGAAAAGGTTCTTTCCCTCAAGGGCCGGAATACAGAGATCGTTGCTGTTTCGCTGGATGAGAACAGGGAATTATGGGAAGCCGCCGTCAGACTGGATGCTCTGCCCTGGACCAATCTGACGGACACCCAGGCAAAGCAGTCGCCTCTGATTCCCCTTTACGCCCTCGACACTGAATTGCCCGTCTATTTCCTGATCGATACGAAAGGAAAGATCCTCGGCACATCGAAACAATGGGATGAACTCATCAGCATCGTTCAACCGTGACCTCCATGAACCCGCGTACTCATATCTACTTCGCCTCCGATTTTCATTTCGGAATTCCCGGCAGGGAACAAAGCCTTGTAAGAGAGAAGTTACTGATCAGGTGGCTCGACAGTATCGCCGGGAATGCCCGCGAAATTTACCTCATGGGAGATGTTTTCGATTTCTGGTTCGAGTACAGGACAGTGGTTCCAAAGGGATTTGTGCGTCTTCTGGGAAAGCTTGCCGAACTGACAGACGCGGGGATTCCCGTTCATCTTTTCAGGGGGAACCACGATGTATGGGCATTTGACTATCTCAGGCAGGAAACAGGGCTGGTGTTGCACCGCCACCCAGAGATCTGCCGGCTTGGAGAAAAAACCTTTTACCTGAATCATGGTGACGGCTATGGGCCAGGGGATTACGGCTACAAATTCCTGAAAGCCGTTTTTGCCAACCCCGTGAACCAGTGGTTGTTCCGCTGGCTTCATCCCGACCTGGGAACCCGGATGGGATTGTTTTTTTCCCGTAAAAGCCGTCTGGCCAACATGGCCAGGGAAGGACGCATGGATGCCGTGAACCGGGCCGGGGATGAAAGGCTCGTAATATTCTGCAGAGAGCATATTAAAAAGCATCCCGGCATCGACTTCTATATTCTCGGACACCGGCATCAACCCATGGATTACGCATTGGATGAACACAGCAGGTGTATCATACTCGGCGACTGGATCACACACTTCTCCTATGCCGTGTTCGATGGTAACGATGTGTCACTTCAGTACTTCCGTTAACGATAACTTAACGCAGATTTAAAACTGCCACAACCTCCGAAGGCTGTTATCTTCAGACCTTTGCAGCCGTAATTTACTGTAAATTATATGATTAAAATATTCATTGTCAAATGTTTGGCAACTATCCTTTTATTATTGGGTCCTTTATGCTCCATTGCCCAGAAGGGGGAAGTCAAGGGCGTGGTACGCGATAAAAAAACCAACGAAACCATTATCGGTGCGAATATTCTTATCAAAGGGACCTCCCTTGGAGTGACCTCTGACATCAATGGCGCCTTTTCCATAAAAAATATCCCTGCAGGGAAATATGATATCAGTGTATCTTTTATCTCTTATAAAACGATCCTTTACGAAGATGTGAAAGTGAGCGCTGACAAACCGGTGGTGATAAACCCGTTCATGGAGGAAGAAGTAACTGCCATCCAGGGTGTTACCATTACCGAAAGAAGAAAGACCGATTCTGAGATATCGGCCATCAGTGCCATTAAGTCCAGCAACCTGGTGGTGAGTGCCATCTCGAGCCAGCAAATCGTAAAATCCCAGGATAAAGACGCTTCGGAAGTGATCCGAAGGGTTCCGGGGATTACCATTATCGATGGACGCTTTGTAGTAGTGAGGGGTTTGATTGAAAGGTACAACACCGTATGGTTAAATGCCACCGCAGCACCCAGTTCGGAAAGCGACGTAAAGGCATTCAGTTTCGATGTGATCCCCAGCGCCATGCTCGACAGGATCCTTGTTTTCAAGACCCCTGCCCCTGAACTGCAGGCTGATTTTGCAGGAGCTGCCATCCAGGTCTTCACCAAAAACCTTCCCGAAAAAAACGCGGTCAATGTCAGCTATGGTGCCAGTTTCCAGACTGGAACCACTTTTAAAGATCTTTACAGATACCAGGGGGGTAAAACCGACTGGCTGGGTTTCGATGACGGTACCAGAAGCCTTCCCGAAGGGATGCCCGGTACCGAAGAAATGTTATACACCCTGCAGGACTTTTCCGACGGTACACCCGACGAAGTCATTGCGGCCCGCAAGATGAGACTGGAAGAAATTGCCCGTTCCTTTAACAACACTTCGGCTTCATCCAGAATGACTGCCCCGCTCAATCACAGGTTCTCATTTGACCTGGTGAGAAGATTTCACCTGAACAAGTGGGAAGCCGGAAACATCACATCGCTCAATTACAGCAATTCCTTCAGTACGGATGAGATCCACCGCGCTGCCTATGAGGTATTTGATACCATAAAGGACGTCAGTGTGTATGTCTATGATTACCGTGACAAACAATACAACCAGAGTGCCAATATCGGGTTCATCCACAACTGGAGTTTTGTCAGGGGAAGAAACACTTTAGAGTTCAGGAACCTTCTGAACCAGGCAGGAAAAACCAGAACCACCCTCAGGGAGGGAATTGACTATTACCGTACCGGAAATCTGGTAAAAAGCTATGAACTGGGTTACCGGAGCAGAACCACCTATTCCGGCCAGATCTCAGGAACCCATAAATCCGAAAATGAGAAAGCAGGCATCGACTGGACGCTGGGTTACTCCTTTGCCACCAAACTTGAGCCGGATATCAGGCGCATCTATACCTACGCGACCATGTTGATTGATGAGAACGGAGATACCACTTTCACCCCTTATAAACTTGACTACGCTGCCACAGTGAATACGGAATCCAACGGCAGGCTCTTCATCAACACCAGAGAAAAGATCTATGTGGCCGGGGCAAACTACTCCCGTAAATTCTACTTCGGCGACTTTGTCCCTGAATTGAAGGCCGGATTTTATTTGGAAAGAAAAGACCGGAATTTCGATATCCGCAGCTTCGGCATCGCCAGGGCCGTTCCCATGTCGCAATTCGATCAGCGTATCTTTACGCAATCCATCGACAGTATTTACGATGATTCAAATTTTAATTTCACCAATGGTCTTAAACTGATTGAGGATACCCGTCCCGAATATTCATACCATGCTGAAAACGAACTTTATGCCGCTTATATCGGGGTGAAAGTCCCGATTCTGAAGGCTTTTAACCTGTACGCAGGGGTAAGAGCAGAACAAAACAATCAACATCTTAGTGATTTCCAAGCTATTACCGACACAATCACCCCCAATATCAAAAAAGACACCCTGAATTTTTTCCCTTCAGCCAACCTGAGCTATAACCTCAGTGACAAGAGCCTTTTCCGTCTCGCTTACGGACTGACGGTAAATCGTCCGGAATTCAGGGAGATTGCACCGTATTCCTTTTATGATTTCGAACTTTCTGCTACCATATATGGCAACGACTCGGTGAAGAACGCCTATGTCCATAACCTGGATCTCCGCTTCGAATGGTACCCAACTGTTTCTGAAATGCTTACAATCGGAGCCTTCTATAAAAAGTTCACCAATCCGATCGAAATGAACTTCTTCCCGGCAAGCAACGGTTGGGATTTTGTTTTTGTCAATTCGAAGGAAGCCAAAGCATTAGGTATTGAGATCGACATGAGGAAATCCTTCAGCCAGTGGAAGCTCCGCCCCGATTTTCTGCGGTACTTCAAAGACTTCACTCTGGTATTCAACACCTCTGTGATCAACAGTGAGGTGGTGTCAGAAGCCGCTTACGTAAGAAGTAAGAAGCGGCCCATGCAGGGGCAGTCGCCGTACATCGTCAATGCAGGATTATATTACCAGAACGACAGGAACAAATGGATGTTCAGCCTGCTTTACAACATTATCGGAAAGCGAATCATGATTGTGGGTACGCCGGAAAAACCCGATATATATGAGATGCCGAGGAATCTCCTGGATTTCACTTTCTCAAAGAAACTGGGAGAGCACTGGCAGATCAAAGGAGGGATTAAAGATATCCTGAACGAAAAAGTCCTTTACAAACAAGTTGTGGAATATGAAAAAACCGGGGAAGGAAGCCTCAGCCGCGACCAGGAGATCCGGTCATGGATTCCCGGAACCAATTATTCCCTTGGTGTTTCGTATGCTTTCTGACGAACCACTTTAAGATACTGTTAACAGGTTAACATTCAATTAACCGGGGTTTCACAATTCCTTTAATCAAGCTTAAGGCTGGTCTAACATCGCGGGCGGTGCGGCGGGCTAATTTTGCCGGCAAAACCTTTATTCACAAAATTCTAAGCAGTTATGAAAAAAATCATCTTTGTTTTCATGATGATGGCCGGCAGCATCGGCCTTTTTGCACAAAGTATCAACGATCCCTTTTTCGAAAAAGTGGATTACATCGGCGCTTTCGGCACCTACAACTGGACGCAGGGCTGGTCCAATTTCGATCCTCAGAACACAGCCTATCCTGCAACCACGATCACCATACCTGCAGGTGACATCACGACCAATACCACATGGTCATCAGGTATCTCGCCGGTGTTGAATGCAGCCTCCTTCATGAATCCGGCACTGAGTGATCCGTTTTTTACGCCCGTTACATACGTTGGTGCTTTTGGTGCCACCGACTGGACCGCCGGCTGGGCAAACTTTAATCCCCAGAATACCGTTTATCCGCCTACCACCGTGACAATACCGGCAGGTGACATCACCACCAATACCACCTGGACCTCCGGGAACGTCTACCTTCTCAACGGCTGGGTTTATGTTAAGGATGGTGCCACACTTACGATCGAACCGGGAACCATCATCCGTGGCGATAAGGTGAACAAGGGAGCCCTGATCATTGAAAGGGGAGGAAAACTTGTAGCCGAAGGCACTGCCGCCCAGCCCATTGTGTTTACTTCCAACCAGTCCGCCGGAAGTCGCGATTATGGCGACTGGGGAGGGATTATCCTTTGCGGACGTGCCGGTATCAACCAGCCGGGTGGTGAAGCTACCATCGAAGGCGGTGTAGGAGCCCTTTACGGCGGCGGACTGACCCCCAATGATGCCGACAATTCAGGTTCTCTCCAATTTGTCCGTATCGAGTTCCCGGGTATCGCATTTGCTCCCAATAATGAAATTAACGGCCTCACCATGGGAGGCGTCGGATCCGGAACTACCCTCGAACACATCCAGGTTTCTTTCTGCGGTGACGACTCCTTTGAGTGGTTCGGCGGTACGGTGAATGCAAAATATCTCATCGCTTTCCGCGGCTGGGACGACGAATTCGATACCGACAACGGATACCGCGGCAAGGTACAGTTCGCATTCGCACTCAGGGATCCTGCCATCGCTGATGTCTCAGGGTCAAACGGTTTTGAATCTGACAACGATGCCAGTGGGTCAGGGAACACCCCTGTCACTGCTCCCGTTTTTTGCAATATCAGTTTCTTTGGCCCCCTGGCAACTCCCTCCACGGTGATCAATTCCAATTATAAACGATCCATGCACCTGCGCAGAAATACCAGGTTGAATGTATTCAACTCGGTGTTTACGGGTTATCCGACAGGGCTGTTCATCGACGGAACTGCCGCTCAGAGCAATGCTACCAACAACCTGCTCAAAATTGAGAATTGCATCCTTTCCGGTATGACCAATAATTTTGCATCTGCTTTCGAGCAGAATTACTTCCTGAATCCTGCAAGAAACAATACCGTATTGTCTTCCAACAGCCTGCTTCATTTTCCCGATGCTTATAATCTGACGAATCCCAGCTTCCTGCCCAATGCCACCCCCGAGGTGTATCTGCTGAACGGCTGGGTATATGTGAAGGACGGCGCCACGCTTACCATTGAACCGGGTACCATTATCCGCGGTGATAAAGTAAACAAAGGCGCGCTCATCATCGAAAGAGGCGGAAAGATCAATGCCCAGGGAACCCAGGCTGCTCCGATTGTATTTACTTCAAACCAGGCCGTTGGTGCCCGTGATTACGGAGACTGGGGCGGCATCATCCTTTGCGGTAAAGCTACCATCAACCAGGCCGGAGGCGAAGCCACCATTGAAGGAGGTGTGGGTGCATTGTACGGTGGCGGCACAAGTCCGGATGACAACGATAACTCCGGCGTGTTGAAGTATGTCCGCATCGAATTCCCGGGCATCGCATTTGCCCCGAACAATGAGATCAACGGGCTGACCATGGGTGGTGTCGGTAATGGAACAAGTATTGAAAACATCCAGGTTTCCTTTTGCGGTGATGACTCCTATGAATGGTTCGGCGGTACCGTGAACGCAAAAAGACTGATCGCCTTCAGGGGCTGGGACGACGAGTTCGACACCGACAACGGCTTCAGGGGTATGATACAGTTCGCCGTGGCCCTCCGTGACCCGGCCATCGCAGATGTTTCAGGATCCAACGGGTTGGAATCCGACAACGATGCCTCCGGAAGCGGGAACACACCGGTCACAAATCCGGTCTTCAGCAATGTCAGCATTTACGGGCCCATGGTAACCCCTAGCACCGTTATTAACACCAACTACAAGAGGAGTATGCACCTGCGCAGGAATACCAAACTCAATGTATTTAACAGCACTTTCAGCGGATATCCTGTCGGACTGCTGATTGACGGGAACAATACCCAGGCCAATGCCAACAACAATGAGCTGAAGGTCGAATACAGCATCATGACAGGAATGACCAACTTTTTCAATGTTCCTGCCGGACAAACCTGGACCCTTGCTGATGCAAGGAACTGGTATAATAATCCCGCCAGAAAGAACGACACCCTGGCCCTGACATCCGGTCTGATGATCACCGATCCCTACAACCTCAGCAATCCCAACTTTTTGCCCCTTACTGGATCTCCTGTCTTTAAAAGGTCATATTGGGTCAGAACGCTGAGTGGCAACCTGCATTACAAAAATGTCGCCAGTACCCCCCTGAACAATTCCACCGTTATACTGAAAGATGCTTCCAATACCCTTCTGGAACAGACCACTACCAACGCCACTGGATATTACGCCTTCAAAGTGATGGACGGGACCTACAACCTGGATGCCTCCACCACAAAAAATCCCGGAGGAATCAACTCCAGTGATGCCCTGCTCGCCATGAAGCACTTTGTCGGAATGCAACCTATGACAGGACTGTACCTCGAAGCGGCCAACGTGAATGCTTCCGGACCTGTCAATGCCACCGATGCCCTGATGATACAGCAGCGTTTTGTGGGTGTAATTTCAACCTTCCCCGCCGGTACCTGGTGCTTCGACAAAGGAAGCGTGGTGATCAGCGGAAGTGACCTGAACAGAAACATCGCCGCATTATCGTATGGTGATTGCAACGGAAACTTTACTCCCCCGGCTAAAACCCAACCCTCCGTAACCCTTCAGACAGTGCCTTCTGCCACTCCTTATGAAAATTTACCCCTGATCGCGGATTCAGATATTGAGATCGGTGCTGTATCCTTGATCCTTGAGTATCCGGCCGGAACGGAGATCCGCCAGGTTGTGATGAACGAAAAAGCAGGCGGACATTTCCTTTACCAGGCATCAGACGGACAACTGATCATTTCATGGTTCGGAACAGAACCCCTGCAGCTTCAAAAAGGAGAATCGCTGCTGACCATTGATGCAGATGCCGGTATCACCTTTACCATGAATGAGAACTCCGCGATCGCCGATGCGGCCGCACAAACCTATGCAGCAGTGAACCTGATCATGCCCAAATTCACCGCAACAAACATAGAGAATCTCTCATGCAGGCTTTATCCGAATCCCAGCCAGGGACACAGCACTCTAACCCTTTCGCTTGTCCGGGACGAAACCATCAGTCTGAAGGTGGCAAATGCTTTCGGACAGATAGTGGCCGACCTTGGAACACACAGCCTTGACAAAGGAATCCACAGCATACAGCTTAACATCGGAGAACTTGAAAGCGGTCTCTATTTCCTGAACGTTCAGGGCGAATCGTTGCAGAGTCTGCGTTTTGTATTGAATAAATAATCCTGAATTTTCAATTTGATTTGGTTCGGAGCGGGCAGGCAATTGCCCGCTCCTCGCTTTAAATACAAGGATTAACAAACGAATGCACTTCATGAAAAAGATAGCAATACTATTACTTGGGATAGCAGTTTTCCACATATCAGGAAATGCACAGCAAATCTTTACCAGCCTTCCCCACAAAATCGCTTATCCGGGCACTGCGGTCAGTATTCCGGTTCAGGTTCAGAATTTCAGTGGCGTAGCTTCCATATCGCTCACCATGGATTATCTGAATGCCTCACTGAGCTACCAGAGTTACCAGAACCTGCATCCCAGCCTGGCCGGATCACTGTTTGTCAATGTGCAACCCGGAAGCACCACCGACCGGCTGGCAATCTCCTGGTTTTCCCTCACACCCTCCAATATCGGTAACGGAACCCTGATAGAACTGGTATTCAGTTTCACAGGAGGAACCTCTCCACTTACCTGGGATACGCTTACCTGGGGAAATTGCCAGTATACCGATCTTGACGGCATTGAACTTCCCGCTGTTTTCGTCAGTGGCAGCGTCAGCCCTATCCAACCCAATACCACTTCCCTGCCCGAAGCCTTTGGCGTACCCGGCAGTGACCTGCTGATACCGCTGATGGTCAATGATTTTAATAATGTTGGCCAACTGCACCTGAGTTTCAGCTTCGACCCGGCAGTGATTACCTACCAATCCGTAAACCAGGTACATCCCGCCCTCAATAATACGAACTTCACCGCTTTTGCCAGCAGTGGTGTGCTCACACTCGACTGGACTGACATCAATCCGGCCAATATCGGTGATGATACGATGTGCGTACTCAAATTCACCTACACCGGCGGAAGCTGTCCCCTGACCTGGGATACCCTGACAAGCGGTGCCTGCTACTATAAAGACATTAACGGCAATGACCTGCCTGCCAATTTTATTAACGGCAGTGTCGCCTCCTCCCTCATCCAGCTGAACATCGCATCGGTTTCCCTATGCAATGGTTCAGCAATCAGTCTCCCCGTCAGCGCTTCCAATATTCACCAGATGGCATCCTTCAGCCTGCGGCTGAACTATGATACCGCCGTACTGAAAAGTCCGAATTATCAAAACCTTCATCCCGACCTGGCTTCAGGTCTTTTTTCGATGAATCTCCAGGGAAACACCCTCCTGCTCGACTGGTCATCGGCAAATGCGCTGGATATCGCTTCTGCTGTCCTGTTCGAACTGACTTTTACTTCACCTGTCACAGGCGGCGGTTACAGCAACATGAGCTGGCAGCCGGCAAACTCCACATTCCTTAACCAGAACAATATCAGTATTCCCTGTAATTATGTCGGAGGTACGGTAAACCTTACTCCTTATATTAACCTTGGTCCCGATCAGGAGGTATGCAATTACGACACCGCCGTCCTGTTCGCCGGGGCAAATTTTGCTTCATACCTGTGGTCAACCGGGGATACAAACAACACCATTGTGGTTGATTCATCCATGGGTGCCGGCTATTACAGCGTCACTGTAACTGATGTTTTGGGGTGTAGCGGTCATGATAAAATCTATATCACCTTTACCCCCTGCATCAGCGTGGAAGAACATGATGCCGGCTTTCTGAGATTCACGGCAATGCCCAATCCTTCAGCCAACGGACAGTTTGTACTCGACATGAATACCCTCGCAGGAACATATACTTTCCAGATTATGGACCTGTATGGCAGATTAAGCATACAGTTCACTGATAAAACCCAGGGGGGAAACCGTTTAATCCCCATTGACCTGTCATCTGAGTCATCCGGAATGTATCTGCTTAGGATCATTTCATCCCATGGCATAAAACAGCTTAAGCTGATTAAAAACTGATATGGTTCTCAGATGTACGTGCTGGCTTAATGATTTCTTAATCCACTGATAACCTTTATCTAACAATAATTTGACAGGGTAGCAGTAATTTTGCACCCTGTTAAATTATTATTATGAAAACATTAAGACGCTTATCAATTTTGGCTATAGTACTAAATATCTGTACTATTAATGCACAAAACAACATCAATGATCCATTCTTTGACCAGGTCGATTTCATCGGTGCATTCGGAACGGAAGACTGGACTCAGGGATGGACGAACTTCGATCCGCAGAATACGGTGTATCCATCCACAACAATTACCATCAACGGTAGTGACATTACCTCGAACACAACCTGGACAGCCGGTCAGGTTTACCATCTGAACGGCTGGGTATATGTGAAAAACGGCGTTACCCTGACCATTGAGCCCGGTACGATCATCCGCGGGGACAAAACGAACAAAGGCTCTCTCATCATAGAAAGAGGTGCGCAACTGATCGCCCAGGGGACTGCCAGTCAGCCCATCGTTTTCACATCCAACCAGGCAGCAGGAAGCCGAGATTACGGCGATTGGGGAGGGATCATTATTTGCGGAAGAGCCACTGTGAACCAACCCGGAGGAGAAGCTACCATTGAAGGCGGTGTGGGAGCCATGTACGGCGGAGCCGCCAGTCCAGACGATGACGACAATTCCGGCATCCTGGAATATGTCAGGGTGGAATTTCCCGGGGTTGCTTTTGCTCCCAATAATGAGATCAACGGGATTACCTTCGGCGGGGTCGGACGCGGTACCACCGTCGATAAGGTGCAGGTTTCGTATTGCGGGGATGATTCATACGAATGGTTCGGTGGTACGGTGAATTGCAGGCATCTGGTTGCTTTTCGCGGCTGGGACGATGAGTTCGACACCGATAACGGTTTCAGGGGCATGCTCCAGTTCGGCGTAGCCCTCAGAGATCCGGCAATTGCAGATGTTTCAGGATCAAATGGTTTTGAATCAGATAACGATGCCAGCGGCTCGGGAAATACACCCTTCACCCAGCCCTTGTTCAGCAACTTCAGTTTCTTCGGCCCCCTTGCCACAATGAGTACCCCTTTCAACACTGACTATAAAAGAGCAATGCACCTGAGAAGAAATTCCAAAATCAACATTTACAACTCCATCCTTCTGGGCTATCCCATCGGACTGGTCATTGACGGAACCGCCACCCAGGCGAATGCCATTGCAAATGAGCTGAGAATATACAATACCATGATGAGCGGCATGAAAACCTTCTTTTCGGTACCGGATGGACAAACCTGGACTATTCAGGATGAAAGGGCATGGTATATGAATACCAACAGGAAGAATGACACCCTTGCCACCAACGATGCGATGATGATCACCGATCCTTTCAACCTCACCGCACCCAATTTCCTGCCCATGGCCAACTCACCTGTACTCAACAAATCATCCTGGATGAGTATCAATGAACTGCCTATGCTGGATGTTGAATTGTCGGTTTATCCCAATCCCGCATCAGGCACCTTCAGTTTAAACATCAGTGGGCTGAAAAAACCGGCCCTGCTTGTCATCAGCGATGCTTACGGCCAGCTTGTCAGGCAGGAGGCGGTACAACCGCATCAGGGAACACAGCGCATTGATCTGAACCTGGGCGAAACAGCCTCAGGCATATACCTGATAGGCCTGACTTCCGGCAACGAACGCCGTTTCACCAGAGTTGTACTGCACTAAATCCTGTTGAAAATTTCTATGAGTTCGGTCAGCCTGGCTGCATAGCCCGATTCATTGTCGTACCAGGCAACGACTTTCACCAATTTGTTTTTGTCCCCGAGGACTGTAGTCAGACCGGCATCAAATATTGCAGAATGCGGATTTCCGATAATGTCGACAGACACGATCGGATCTTCCGTATACTGCAATATTCCCTTGAATTTCCCTTCTGAAGCAGCCCTGAATGCGGCATTGATCTCATCGGTTGACGCGGGTTCGGAAAGGGTACATGTAAAGTCTGTCAGACTGCCGTCGGGAACAGGCACACGAATGCCGCAACCTCCAAGATTGTTGGTCAGATGCGGGAAAATGTGGGTGGCGGCTTTGGCAGCCCCCGTAGTGGTCGGAACAATCGAAGCAGCAGCAGCACGTGCACGGCGCAGATCCTTGTGCGGGGCATCTATCAGGTTCTGGTCCGCCGTATAGGAATGTACCGTAGTGATGAACCCTTTTTCTATCCCATAGTACTGATCAAGCACCTGGATCAATGGTGCCACACAGTTGGTTGTACAGGAAGCATTTGAGATGATGATATCATGGGAAGTGATGCTGTGTTCATTGATGCCGATCACGATGAACTTCACGCCTTCACTGGTGGCAGGAGCCGAAATAATGACCTTTCTGGCCCCGGCTTTAATATGCTGAAAGGCACTCTTTTTATCCCTGAAAACACCGGTGGCCTCCAGTACGATATCAATATCAAGGGTTCCCCAGGGCAAACGTTCCGGAACCGGTTCGGCATACACAAATGTTCGTCTCCCGTTTACCAGCAGACTGTCAGCTGTATGCGTGATCTCCGCCCCGGATACCCCATGTACCGAGTCATACCTGAGCAGATGTGCCAGGGTGGCAGTGTCCGTAAGATCATTTATCGCAACAACATCAATATCAGGATTGGAAACCAGCCTGCGGAAGGTTACCCGTCCAATGCGGCCAAAACCATTAATCGCAATTCTTATTTTCTTCATCGGGCAGCAGGGTTACTGCCGCAAAAGTAAGGTTTTTCCCTGTCCTTAACGAAGCATGTTCACCCTGCCGTAATAACTGTGCTTCGCACCCTGGATATCCCGGTAAGTGATCACTACGGTGTACACGCCTGTGGGTACAATATCGCCCTTGAAGGTGCCATCCCAGCCAATGTCGATATTGTCGCATGAAAAAATGAGTTCGCCCCACCGGTTCAGTATATCCATACGGAAGTCCGTGATATGTGTCCCAAATGCCTGGAAGATATCGTTATGACCATCATGATTGGGGGTAAACGTATTGGGAATAAAGAGGGTATGCTCCGGCATCACCACAACTTCCCCGAATGCGGAATCAATACAACCATGGATGGTTTTTGCCGTGAGGATTATCTGGTAAACACCGGTATCAGGGTAAGTGTGGCTGATATCCGGAAGAACTCCCGTGCTGCCGTCTCCGAAATCCCATGTCCATGTTTCAATCTGGCCAAAACTCAGGTCATTGAACTTGACGGTGGGATCCAGAATGCTTACCCTTTTCGGATGGTAAGTAAAATCAGCAAGCGGCTCGGGATAAACATGGATCAGTGCATTTTTTCTTAAGGTATCATTACAGCCGTAAAGATTTGAAACTACCAGGGTCACACTGTAGGAACCGCTTTGATTATAAGAATAAACAGGATCCTGTAACAGCGTTGTTTCCCCGTTTCCAAAATACCACTCATAAACCGTTCCCGGCATCACATTGGCGGAATACTCATTGAAACTGACTTCCAGCGGTACACAGCCATCGGTCACATCGGTTTCGAAAAGCGCCACCGGCCTGGGAATAACCGTCACTGTATCAGCGTATACCGGGCTAATGCATCCGTCCCTGTCAACATACACGGATATGACCTTTTCCCCGGCATCCGTCCAGTAAACAAGGTAAGGCCCCATGCCGCTTCCCAGGCTTAAGCCCCCGTCAAAATCCCAGTGATAATCTGCAGAAGGAGGTGCGCTGCCATCATACGTGATCACAGTGGCCGCTTCAACACAAGGGTTATAATCAGTCACCGAGAAATGTGAAGAAGGAACCGGCTTCACAACTACAAGCACGGAGGCTGTATTGCTGCAAGTATTGGTATCAACACCATGAAGGTGGTAAACTGTGCTAACGGCCGGACTGACAACGGGACCGGGCAGACCGGTCTGGCCACTCAGGCTCGGATCCTCAGGGAACGACGTCCATGTATAGCTTTCCGCTCCAGCAGCCGAGAGCATTGCCGTTTCTCCGGGACAGATCGAATCTGAGGCAGTCGCGGCAACAACTGCAGGCAACGGGTTGACAAAAACAGTGACGGTATCAACATCCGAACAAACATCAGTTACGGTTACGATATAGGTGGTAGTCACTTCAGGCGATACCGTGATGCCTGCAGTGCTCATCCCGTTGCTCCAGAGATAGGATGTGCCGCCACCTGCTGTCAGCATGGCACTGCCTCCGGCACATATGCTGGTATCAGGACCTGCATCTGCCCATGGGCCGGCAATTCTGACAAGGGTACTGTCGGTGGAGGTATAACCGCATACATCTGTCACCGTTACGTAATACTGTGATGTGATTACGGGTGAAACCGGGATCTGATTCAGCACAGATCCGGTACTCCAAAGGGTCGCGAATGGTTCAAGACCGGCAGTGATCTGTGCGCTAAGGTCTATGGTGTCCCCGCAGGTCACAAGGGTGTCGGCAAATGCTGTCTGAACCTGTACCGGAAAATAATCTTCAATAATAAAAAAGATAGTGTCGTAATCTGTCAGGCAAATGGTGGTGGGTACAACCAAGCCGACGGTTTCCTGCCCTTCCAGCAAGCCATCAGCAAAAGCATGCACAATGATGGATGCGGAATCTGAACCTGCCGGAATGATCAAAGGACTGGGAATGCTGTCGTAATCGACTCCGTAAATCGCTGTGCTTGAAGCGAGTATGGTGAAAGGGATCACGTATCCATCGGGTGCCGGATTGGGCAATTTAAAGGTAACAACAGCATCGTTGCAGCCTTCGATGGCCGTGAGGGCACTCAGGTTGGGATTGGAAAAGGATATGTTGGTGGTGATTCCGCCGCTGTTGAAACTGCCCGCTTCAAGGAATACCCCGCTGTCAAGGACATAGTCGCCTGCATCTGCCACAGCAAGTTTAATGTGATAAGTCATGCAGGGAATTACATGGCAACGTGCGGTCAGTACAGTGGTAAACCCATCATACTCAATGGTAGTCATGGGTCCCTGCGGATTGTTGACATAGTAAGCCGGGTTTGAGACATCATTGACATTGTTGATGGAAACCGGCGTATTGGCCGTATTTGGAATGATGGCGATGTTTTTATCGGTAAAAGGCAGATAAGTAACCGGATCGAGACCGCTGACAAAAAAACCAAACACATCGTTGTAACTGCTGCCCACCCATTCAAGGTATTCATCAGATCCGAATACATAGCGAAAACTGATGGTATCTCCCTGCGGAATGAAATCAAATTCCAGGACACAGGCATCATGCGTGGTATATCCCGGGATAAGTCCGTCAAGCGTTGGATCACCCGGCTGCTGACAGTCAAGGGTTATTCCCGAAGATGAATTGGGTCCGATGGCATTGGTGGCACTGCCGCTGGTCAAAAGAAGCCCGCTGGTGATCCCGAGGTTGGTCGGATTGGCCCCGGTCCCGAAAGTACCATACATTACCTGAGTACCGTTAAGTGTCACATTCATGGCCATCACCCCGGTCCCCAGCAATACACTGTTAACCAACTGCTCCGGATCACCCCCCGGAGTGACCTGAAGCTGTGCCCTGGCAGCAGTTCCCGTAAGGATACCAACCGCCAGGCTTAATGTAATCAATCTGATGATTCCCTTCATCTAAGCAAAATAAACACTTCGTTGCACCGGAATGATGCAACTAACACATAGACATTCTGAACATGGATGAGGTTGTCTGCCATGGGTAATTTCCAGTAAAGCATTATCTTTGCACCTGTTTTCATGGCACCGGAGTGCTGGTTGTCAGTCCAAAGCTACGAAAAGGAAACTACTTATTATCATTCAGGATTAATTTAAAAAAGATGAAAGAACTCAAATCTTACCAGGAAGCCAATAAAGAAAGGTTCTTAAATGAATTGTTCGGCCTGCTGCGCATTCCATCCATCAGTCCCGTTGCCGAACACAAGTCCGACATGGAAAAAGCGGCACAGTACTGGAAGGAAGCACTGCTTGCATCGGGTGCCGGCAAGGCGGAAGTCCTTCCAACGAAAGGAAATCCCGTGGTTTATGGTGAAAAGATCATTGATCCCGCAAAACCTACCATCCTGGTGTACGCACATTACGATGTAATGCCCGCAGATCCTGTCGATCTGTGGCAGACGCCTCCTTTTGAACCACAGATCAGGGAAGAAAAAATCTGGGGAAGGGGTGCCGACGATGACAAAGGTCAGGGATTTATGCATGCCAAAGCATTTGAATCCATGGTGAAAACAGGGAATCTGCCCTGCAATGTGAAATTTATGATCGAAGGTGAGGAAGAGATCGGTTCGCCTAACCTCCCCGCCTTTCTTGCCGAACATAAAGAAATGCTGAAATCGGATATTATCCTGGTTTCTGACACCAGTATGATCGGACAGGATGCTCCATCGGTAACCAACGGCCTGCGCGGACTGGCATATATGGAAGTCGAGGTCACCGGACCCAACCGCGACCTGCACAGTGGTTTATACGGCGGTGCCGTTGCCAATCCCATCAATGTGCTGGCAAAGATGATCGCCTCCCTTACGGATGAAAACAACAGGATCACCATCCCTGGTTTCTATGATGATGTGACAGAACTCAGTCCTGAAGAAAGAGCCGACATGGCCAGGGCTCCCTTCAATGTGGACGATTACAAAAAAGCACTCGATATCGGCGACATCCAGGGAGAAACAGGCTATTCGACCATGGAACGAACCGGGATCAGGCCGTCGCTCGATTGCAACGGTATCTGGGGCGGCTACATTGCAGAAGGAACGAAAACCATCATCCCCTCAAAGGCTTCCGCCAAGATTTCCATGAGACTGGTTCCTGACCAGGACCACGGGAAAATCGCCCGCTTGTTCGAAAAACACATCATCGCCATCGCCCCCGCATCGGTAAAAGTAAAGGTGAAAGCCCTGCACGGAGGACAAGCCTATGTTTCCCCGGTAGATTCCATTGCTTTCCGGGCTGCCAGCCGGGCGGTGGAAAGCACCTTCGGGAAAAAGCCCATTCCTTTCCGCAGCGGCGGCAGCATTCCCATCATTTCCACATTTGAACAAATTCTCGGGGTAAAATCACTGCTCCTGGGTTTCGGACTTGAGAGTGATGCCATCCATTCACCCAATGAAAATTACCCCCTGTTCAATTTCTTCAAAGGAATCGAAACCATCCCGTATTTCTATCACTACTTCACGGAAGCCCTGACAAGTGATACTGAATCTTTATGAAAATGCAGCGCAATTTTCGGTTAGATTCAGTTATACCGATGACTCTGAAAACACTTTTTCCGTATTCCTGTGTTCATTCGGTATAGCAGATGGAAACCGGGAAACTGATCAGCGGGCTGGCCGCACAATATTTGGAGGAGATCATCCGGATCCGGAGACATCTGCACCGGTATCCCGAATTGTCGATGCAGGAACATCAAACGGCCGCTTTTATCACTGATCTGCTTTCAGATTGGGGAATCCCGTTCCGCAGCGGCATTGCCGGAACCGGCATTGTTGCGGTCATTCAGGGTGAACCGGGACCGGGAAAGACCATCGCGCTGCGCGCCGATATGGACGCCCTCCCGGTAACGGAGGAAAATGACACAGAATACCGCAGCCTGAATCCAGGTGTGATGCATGCCTGCGGACATGACGCACACATGGCATCCCTGCTCGGTTGCATCAAGATCCTTGACCGGATCAAAACTGGATTCAGGGGTGAAGTCCGTTGCATCTTCCAGCCTTCAGAGGAAAAATTTCCTGGAGGAGCATCCCTGATGATCAAAGAAGGAGTGATGAATAATCCTGTACCTTCTGCCATCTTCGGTCAACATACCCTTCCCTCCCTTGAAGCAGGTAAGATTGGCATGAAAGCCGGCAAATATATGGCATCCACGGATGAAATCCACCTGACAGTCAAAGGAATAGGCGGACATGCGGCGACACCGGAACTCCTGGTGGATCCCGTTATCATTGCATCACATATCCTGGTGGCACTTCAGCAAATTGTAAGCCGGCACGCCAAAAGTGATATCCCCTCCGTGCTATCATTCGGATATCTGGAAGCCGCCGGCCAGACCAATATCATTCCTTCTGAAGTAAAGATCAGAGGAACGTTCCGGACTTTCAACGAACAGTGGCGTGAAAAAGCCCATGACAGGATCACCCGAATGGCACAATCCATTGCCACAGGCATGGGAGGCAGTTGTGAAGTCAGGATTGACAAAGGCTATCCCTTCCTGGTCAATGACGAGGAACTGACCGGCAGGGCCATCCGGTTTGCCAGGGAATATCTGGGAGAAGACAATGTGGTGATGCTGGATATGCGCATGACTGCCGAGGATTTCGCATATTATGCACAGCTTGCTCCAGCTTGTTTTTACCGCCTTGGAACCGGTAACATGTCCGTGGGAATTACCTCCAATCTTCATACACCAACCTTCGATATTGACGAGAAAGCATTGGAAACTGGAATGGGACTGATGGCCTGGCTGGCATATTGTGAACTGATAACAGACTGAAATCACCTGTTTCGGTGCTGCCGGAATCTGGTATAATTAATTATTATTCAATAACATGGAGGTGAAGGGGCATCCATATCGCGCTGTCTGGATGGACGGAGAACTGCTTTGCATGATCGACCAGAGGGCACTTCCCTTTTCTTTTGAGGTGATCAAAAGCCATGATTACCGTGCTACCTGTGAGGCCATACGCAACATGACTGTCAGGGGTGCGGGTACCATCGGTGCAACTGCCGGCTACGCCATGGCACAGGCAGCCACGGTCCCTGAAATCACCCCGGAAAAATTTTCCCTTGCACGCAGGGAGATTGAGCTTACCAGACCGACTGCACGAGATCTGTGCTATGCAACGGCACGGGTTTTCAATGTGGCATCAGTCCTTCTGGAAGCCGGAAAAGCTGCCGAGGCCGCCCGGGCAGCCATGCATGAAGCCGCAACTATCGCCGGCGACTATGTGACACATGCTGCCCTGATCGGTGAACATGGTAAGGTGTTGATCAGAGATGGCGCACAAATCCTGACACATTGCAATGCCGGCTGGCTGGCCCTCGTTGATTACGGAAGTGCACTGTCACCTGTTTTCAGGGCACATCAGGAGGGGAAAAAAATTCATGTGTGGGTCGATGAAACCAGACCGCGGAATCAGGGAGCAAAACTCACTGCATGGGAATTATCCGGGGCAGGGATCCCCCACACTGTGATTGCCGACAATGCTGCCGCCTGGATGATGGCCAGGGGTTTGGTCGACATGCTCATTACCGGTGCCGACAGGATAGCATCAAACGGAGATGTGGCCAATAAAATCGGGACACTGGAAAAAGCCATCGCTGCAAAAGCTTTTCACATCCCTTTTTACGTGGCGGCACCCCTTTCAACCGTCGACAAGGATTGTCCCGACGGAAATTCCATTCCGATCGAAGACAGAAACCCTGAGGAACTGACCCATATCACCGGGATAGGTGATCAGGGAGTCCCGGTATCAATCCGGATCGGAAATCCCGGATCCCGGGCCGTCAACCCCGCCTTCGACATCACACCAGCTGCCTATGTGACTGCATATATCTGTGAAACCGGAGTGTACCATTCGGTGACAGAGATGTTAAAGGAAAAACCGATGTGACACATGGTTTTCTCCATGTGGCACATTGCATTGCAATGTGCCACATGGAGTTTAAATCAGGTTAAACAACTATTAATCACCATCTTATTAACCTACCTCAATATAATGACAGATAACAGAATGACCTTCCTTCCGACCAGCAAAGAAGAAATGCAGCGTCTGGGCTGGGATGAAGCCGATATTATTCTGTTCACGGGTGATGCCTATATTGATCATCCTTCCTTCGGAGCGGCGATGATCGGAAGATACCTGGAAAGTATGGGATACCGGGTAGCCATTGTCCCCCAACCGAACTGGAGGGATGATCTGAGGGATTTCAGAAAACTGGGAAAGCCGCGGCTCTTCTTCGGGGTGACTGCCGGAAATATGGATTCCATGGTCAACCATTACACGGCCACAAAAAGACTGCGGTCGGATGATGCATACAGTCCCGGCGGAAAAGCCGGATTCCGTCCCGATTATCCCGTCATCGTGTACACTCAGGCTATCCGCCGGTGTTTCCCCGATGTGCCTGTCATCCTGGGTGGTATTGAGGCATCTCTGAGGCGCCTGACACACTACGATTACTGGCAGGACCAGATCAAACCCAGCATTCTGGCAGAAAGCGGTGCCGATATACTGGTTTATGGCATGGGTGAACAGGCGGTGGCAGGCATTGCAGACAGGCTGAAAATGAGTGTCCCGCTTAACAGTATCAGGGATGTCCCTCAAACGGTTTATCTGTCAGACACCATCCCCGCAGATATACCGGATTTGCTGGTGCTTCCTTCTTATGAAGACTGTTGCTCAGACAGGAAAAAGTTTGCCAAAGCCTTTACCCTGATTGAAAGAGAATCAAACCGGATGGACCCGCGTCCGATGGCGGAAAAGTGCGGTAGTCAGTTTGTGGTGGTAAATCCCCCTTTCCCGCTTCAGGAGGAGAAAGAACTGGACAGCTGTTTTGACCTGCCGTTCACGCGCCGGCCACATCCGCGTTACTTGAAAAAAGGCCCGGTACCGGCATTTGAAATGATCAGGCACTCCGTTACAATGCACAGGGGATGTTTTGGCGGATGCTCCTTTTGTACCATTTCTGCACACCAGGGGAAATTTATCAGCAGCCGTTCTGAAGCCTCCATCCTTCATGAGGTGGCACTTATCAGCAACCAGCCCGGATTCAGGGGTACCATCACTGATCTTGGAGGACCTTCTGCCAATATGTACCGGATGAGCGGATTTGATGAAGCGACGTGTAAAAAATGCCAACGCCCCAGCTGCATCTTCCCTTCAATATGCAACAACTTGAATACCAATCATCTACCCCTAATCAGACTGTATGATAAAGCCCTTTCGGTTGCAGGTGTGAAAAAAGTGTTTGTCAGCAGCGGAGTTCGTTACGATTTGTTTGTCGAGCGGCCTGAATCCGTTTCAAAACGTGACCATCTTGAAGAATACTGCCGGAAACTCGTCAGCCGTCATGTAAGCGGCAGACTGAAAGTGGCACCGGAACACACTTCTGATAAGGTACTCAAAGTGATGAGAAAACCCTCCTTCAGGCTGTTTTATGCACTGAAAGACAAATTCGACGCCATCAACCGACGCAACGGAGTTAACCAGCAACTGATCCCGTACTTCATTTCCAGCCATCCCGCCTGTACCATGGAAGACATGAAACAACTTGCTGATGAAACCAGGAAGCTGGGGTTCCGGCTGGAACAGGTGCAGGACCTGACACCAACCCCGATGACACTGGCTTCGGTGATGTATTACACCGGACTTGATCCTTATACTTTAAAGCCGCTATATGTGGCGAGGACAAGAAAGGATAAGGAAAAACAACGCGATTGTTTCTTTTGGTACAAGCCGACTCATGCGGCAGGCTCCCGAAACCGCCGCAAATAACCCCAAAATGTAATGGTCAACAGGATGTGACACATGGAAAACCAATGTGACACATCATGCGAACAATGTGCCACATGATCATTTTTCATCTTTGATTCATCAATATCAGGTAGTTATCAACCTGAGTTCACATATTTAACATGATCAGAACGCGTGAGCTGCGAATTCAAGGACTAGGGTTCCCGGCAAGGATTTGCTTTGCCGGGAGTCTCCGGTATACCGACACGGAACAGCTTTGCGAAAAAGTGTGTCATAGCGGTGTACGGCATAATTCTCAGTCTAAACAGCTTTGCGTTCGCAAACCTGCCAAGACTGAGTATACAATGCACAGGATGACTGATTTTTATACCCCCGCGTCTAATTGCCTACTCTAACCGTCTCAAAAAAAAACCGTTTTTTTTTCCGGATGGCAGGGTGAATTGCATCTATACTGATAGACCCATGTGGCACATCAGGTTTTGATGTGCCACATTAAATGGTTGTACGATGAAATTCCCATGAGTTTGTACTCACCTACCGTCATGATAATAACTATATGGGTATTCACCCGCATAGCGGGAACCATTGAAATATACAGACACGGAATGGGTTTGCGAAAATCACGGGTAAAACCCTCCGACTGTGTCGGCATCCGCAGCTTTTCTTCGCAAACCTGGCAAGAATGAGTATAAAAATTATTATCAGATGAAAAACAGAAATGAACCATTGTTCCCGACATTTACCTACCACCTGTATAACAAGGCTGTGGGAACCGAAAATCTGTTCCGGTCAGAATCCGATTATTCCTGGTTTCTGTCCAGAGTGAAAAAATGCATGTTGCCGTATTGCGACATCCTGGCTTATTGCCTGATCCCCAATCACTTTCACTTCCTTGTCAGGATCCGGAATGATCAGGAGATTGTACGCAACCATCACAAGATCTGCAAGGACCGGCAGATTCCCCTGCCTGTCGACCCCAGTCCGGTACTCATTATCCGTCAATCCCTGCGTGGTTTGTTCACTTCATTCGCCAAATACTATAATGCAACATACGGCCGAAAAGGAAAACTCTTTGAATTCTCCTTTAAAAGAATCACGGTAGAAGATGAATCCTATTTCCGGAATCTGCTCCTTTACATTCACCACAACCCAATACACCATGGTCTGAGCCGTAACTTCCGGGATTGGAAGTACTCTTCCTACAATGCATTCATCTCAGGTAAGGAAACTCTTATCAGTAGAAACTACGTAATGGACTGGTTTACAGATCTTAACGAATTCATTGAGTTTCACCGGAACATTGACCAGGAAGAACTTAAAGAAAGTTGTTGCGATAAAGTTCCACCCCTTCATAATAATTCTGAGATACTGCCTGTAAACAATGTGACACATACTATCCCGATGTGACACATGTTTCCTTGATGTGTCACATTACAGTGCTATCTTTACGGGCTTCAATTAACGTTTAAAACTAAGCCGTCTTCCAATGAGAAACCTGCTTGTTAAGGTGGCCATGATGGCCGCTTTGCTATGTGCCACATCGCAACCCCAATGTGCCACATCAAAAAAGAACCCCGCTCCCCGCAAACCATCACTTGACTCCTTGAAGTCTGCTACCCTGTCGGGACTATCATTCAGATCAATCGGTCCTGCATATTGCTCCGGCAGAATCTCAGATTTCGCGGTTAATCCGCAAAACCCCGCTGAATATTTCGTTGGCGTAGCTTCCGGACATGTCTGGAAAACCACCAATAACGGCACAAGCTTTTCCCCGGTTTTCGATAACTACGGGTCGTATTCAATCGGTCCTGTGGTAATGGATCCCTCCAATTCCCATATCATCTGGGTTGGAACCGGGGAATACAACAGCCAGCGTTCAGTAGGCTTTGGCGATGGAATATACAAATCAGTGGATGGTGGACAAAGCTTTCAAAATATGGGGCTGAAATCCTCTGAACATATCGGAAAGATCCTCATAGATCCCCGAAATTCCGATGTAGTGTATGCTGCAGCTCAGGGACCACTCTGGGCCCCCGGCGGAGACCGTGGCCTGTTTAAAACAACCGACGGGGGAAAAACCTGGAATCCTATCCTAACTGTAAGCAGGAATACTGGTATTACCGATGTCGTTTGCGATCCCCGTAATCCGGATGTATTATACGCTGCATCATACCAGAGACGCAGGCATGTCTTTACTCTTATTAACGGTGGCCCCGAATGTGCTGTCTATAAAAGTCTCAACGCAGGCAAAACATGGAAAACAGTCAGTAATGGCCTGCCCGAAAAGGAAATGGGCCGGATAGGACTCGCCATCTCTCCCGTTAATCCGGATGTGATTTATGCTATCATTGAAGCCAGAGACGACAAGGGTGGCATCTTCAGAAGCACCAACCGCGGAGAAAGCTGGGAAAAACGTTCTCCCTATGTTTCCGCCAGTCCGCAGTACTATAACCGCATCTATTGTGATCCAAAGGATGTCAATAAAGTATATTCCATGGATACCTACACCCAGATTACCCGGGACGGCGGGAAAACATGGAACAGCCTCGGTAACCGCTACCGCCATGTTGACGACCATGCACTCTGGATCAATCCCGCCAATCCTGATAACCTGCTCATCGGAGGCGACGGCGGGATCTATGAAACTTGGGACGAAGGTGCCACATGGCAGTTTAAACCCAACCTTCCCGTGACCCAGTTTTACAGGGTCCACGTAGACAACGACCTTCCCTTCTATCATGTTTACGGAGGCACACAGGACAATGCCAGTATGTATGGCCCATCCAGAACCATTTCATCATACGGCATCATGAACGAAGACTGGGTCGTAACACACGGCGGAGACGGCTTTGAAAGCCAGGTCGATCCGATGGATCCCAATACCGTTTATGCCCAGGCCCAATACGGACACCTGGTCCGCTTTGATAAACAAAGCCGTGAGGAACTCTTCATCCAACCCATCCCTCCCGAAGGAGAAGCATACCGCTGGAACTGGGATGCTCCGCTGATCATCAGCCCGCATAAAAACACCCGCCTCTATTTCGCTGCTAACAAGGTTTTCCGCAGTGAAGACCGTGGCAATACCTGGTCGGTGATCAGCCCGGACCTCACCCGGCAGATCGATCGAAATCAACTGCCCGTCATGGATATCATCCAGAGTATCGATGCCGTAGCCAAAAACGCATCGACCTCATACTACGGAAATATCGTCGCTCTGACAGAATCTCCTCTGGCAGAAGGACTCATCTTTGCAGGAACCGACGACGGTCTGATACAAGTTTCAGAGGATGGGGGCAATAAATGGAGAAAACTCGACGCATTTCCCGGAATACCTGAACGTACTTACGTCAGCTGCCTGCTGGCCTCGCAACACGATGCAAACACCGTCTATGCCTGTTTTAATAATCACAAAAACGCTGATTTTAAACCATATATCCTCAAGAGTACGGACAGGGGTACCACATGGAAATCCCTCTCCTCTAACCTGCCCGAACGGGGCTTTATCCATGTGGTCGCAGAAGATCACCTTTCCCCGCAACTGCTCTTCACCGGAACTGAATTCGGTGTTTATGCCACCCTGAACGGAGGAAAATCCTGGGTTCAGATGAAATCCGGCCTGCCAACGATCGCAGTAAGAGACATCGACATCCAGAAACGGGAAAACGACCTGGTACTGGCCACCTTCGGACGCGGATTCTACATCCTGGATGATTACAGCCCGCTCAGAATCATGTCCGACAGCCTGCTGAATACTGAAGCAACGATATTCCCGGTGAAAGACGCCCTGATGTTTATCCCCGAAAGATTAAAGCACAGACAGGGAGAAACCTTTTTTGCAGCTAAAAACCCTCCCGCAGGGGCTACTTTTACCTACTACCTTAAAAATGAAATCAAATCGCTCCGCCAACAAAGAAGAGAACGTGAAAAAAATGAGACCTCCCCTCCTTTTCCGGTATGGGACCAGGTGAAAATGGAGGATATGGAGGAAGCACCCTACCTGCTGTTCACTATCACCGATGAAACCGGCCGACTCGTCAGAAAATTGAAAGCTCCTGCAAAAGAAGGAATGAACAGGATTACCTGGGACTTGCGCTATGCATCTACACGGCCCGTCACAAAAACGGAAACCCCTTTCAGTAACAGCCGCCCCGGTGCATGGGCTATGCCCGGTCTTTATCAGATCAGCCTGTCGAAAGTGACAGACGGAATCGAAACTCCCCTGGTTTCCGCAATCCCTTTCAAAACGAAGATTCTTTACGACAACCGGATGAGCCGCGCAGAACGCCTCGCAATCAATGAATTTCAGCAGAAAGTGGCCGTAATTGGCACTACTGTGACCGGTACGGCAAAAGAACTGGAATCCATGAGAGAAAATATCAGCCGGGTAAGAGAAGCACTTCATTATACCCCAAACGCTTCGGCTGAACTGGTCAGCAGAGCCAGGGATATCGAGCGTCGCCTGAAGGAACTGGCCGTACTCATGGAAGGAGATCCAACACTATCCAACCGAAACGAAAACCAACCCCCTTCCATCACCGACCGCCTTGAAAATATAACCTGGGGCATTTACAGCACCACGTCCTCGCCCACCCAAACCATGCAGGACGGATTGAAGATATTGTCTCTCATGTTTGAGCCTGTTTACAATGAAATTAAAAAAATACGAACATCCGGTCTGCAACAATTATATGCAGAACTGGACCGCCTGGGCGCACCATGGACGCCGGGCCGCCTTCCCGAATGGAAACAGTAAACGCCTGTGAAGGCTTTACTCCCTTCCCCTACCTTCCCTAATCAAGGATCACCCGCCGGGTATGGACACCCTGCTTCGTTTCTATGCGCACCAGGTAAAGACCTTTGGCATATCCGGCCAAATCGATCCGGACAGAAGTCCTTTCCGGATTCAGAACCATCACCAACTGCCCGGTAGCTTTGTAAAGAGATATTTTCCGGATGACTGAAGACTCGGCACTGATTTCAACCTGGTCAATCACCGGATTCGGATGGACACTGATCTTGCAGGCTTCAGTTTCAGGAAGTCCGACATAAATCGGTCCATTCTTAATGGCAAATCCCGTTACTTCCATATTCCCGTTGAATGCGCCGATCAGGGTGGTGGCACCGGTTGACAAATTAACCGTTCGCAACTGTCCGCCCACACTGTCACGGTATGCCGCATAATACATGGTAAAACCTGAGTTGTCGTACTCCATATCCTGGGCATAATTGGCGTTGAAACCAATGGGACCGACCACCGTGAAACCACCTGTAGTCTTATTGATGGCAACCAGGTTATCCGTTGCAGTATTTACTGAATATAACACCCCATTATGGTCACATCCCAGGCATATGCCAAGAAATCCCCCCACCATGGCAACGATGGTCGCCTGCCCGGTTGCCGTGTCCAGCGTATATAAACGGCTGGATGATCCGACATAGGCAAGTGCATACATGGTATGGGAAATCCAGTCGTAAGCCATCCCGGTGATACTCATACCGATAAGTCCGATCACAGTCCTGTTTCCCGTGGCCGTATCAATGCGTACCAATGTACTACCGTTGGTTGCATTGTACGTAGCTCCATACCAGACGCCATTGGCCCAGGATGCAGCCGCAATGAAATCTTCAGTAGCCTGGTTGGCAAGCGATACCGGCGCAATGGGGTTATTCAGGGTAAAATACAAGGGTCCAACAGGTAATACTGATGTCGCACTGAAGGCATTGTATGCGTATGCCTTATCTCCCGGAAGCTTGGGAAGCGGGGTACCCGGCGTCCATGGCGCGGCATTGCCTTCCGGTGCAAGCCCCTGGGAACCCTCACTGTTAACGGGATTCACCTGTGAACATACTGTCAGAACACTGATGGCACAGACCAAAATCAGTGTTAAAGGGTAGATTAACCTTTTCATATGCTTTGTTTTTTGAATTGAATAGTCAAAAATAACCTATTATATCCGGAAACACACACCGCATACCTGTGTTCTTTCGGTATAATCAATCATTTTTCATAAAAAAACGGGGGAATCCCGCACCTGGGACACCCCCGTCTCACTGATGAAGAGAGCGACAAAATCTACTCTACCATCACTTTATGACATGTTCTTCCTCCAGAAGTCTCTATCAGCAGTACATACAAACCGGCCGGCAGGGAACTGACGCCAATTTCCGATGTAAGTGCCGAAGGATGCATCTCCATAACGGTTTGACCGATAGGATTCAGCATGACCAGCCTGCTGATAATATCTGTAGAAGACTGAATATGAATCGCCTGGCTTGCAGGATTGGGGAAAATGCTGAGATGATTTCCAGACAGGGGATTTTCTTCCATGCCTACAATGATGGATCCATACAACTTGAAAGGTAATCCCTGCTGGGTCATGGTGCCTTCATCGAGTACATTCTGCCAGGTGCTGCTTGAATTCACGTACTGCAATGCATTCCCGGTGGTGGTCTGTCCGTTGATCGTAATACAGGGAGTCCACGGACCGGAAGTGAGCGTACCGCCTGTTTGCCAGTCGATCCAGTAAGTACCCGGATTCAGGGTCAGCGTCGGAATATTGCAGTCGTTCTTCATAATGGGGCGCTGGGTATTGCCACTGGTGGTATTTGAAACCCGGTAAATGTTTGAAAATGCTGTTGCCGACAGCCTGTTGGTAGTGGCATCGCCAAAAATGACCGTCCCTCCCGGAGGAGTCCCGTTCCAGATTCTGAAATTCAAATTGTTGATGGTGGAAGTGACAGGCGAATTGGTTTGATAGCAATAGAAGGAAGCGCCGGTGATATTCCACGTCTGGTATGGAGGTACTACGAATTCGTCAGCATGACGGTAACCATTGGCCAGACTGTTGTTTGAGCCAAGCAGGGTCATACCGAGACCGCCCTGCAATATACTCTCATCAGCTCCGCCGGCACCGGTACCCGGACTGTTTACAAGCGGTCCGTTGTCATAGATCAGGTTCCCGACTACAAAGCAGTTGACAGTGGCCATCAGGGTATCGTTGGAAGTATTGGTATCGCCGGCAAGGGTGGTATAGATGGTAAAATCATGGTTGCCGGAAGCCGATACGTCGGCGGTGGCCGTAAAAGTATACTGGTAAACAGCACCCGGGGCTACAGTGGCTGCAACAGTTTCAGTGACAGGAGCACCTCCGTCGAGTATAAAAGTAACATCGAAACCTGTTTGAGCCAGGGCACCGTAATTTTTCACATCGACGATTACCGGCGCATTGCTGGGCAGGTTCGGCCCGCTGACAGGTTCAACCAGGGCAGTGACACCCAGATCATGATCAACCGGTGTACCACTGACATCAATCACATAGTCTTCAACCTCCCCAAACGGATCGAATCCGCAGGGAGAAGGTGTCACCTGGTAGGAAATCCGGATACGCATCCTTGCTTCCCCGGCAAGTGCCTGGTTGGGAACATGTATCTGGGCATTGAAAATGGCAGGTCCTCCGCTTACGGTTACAGGTTCATCATCAAGGAAATTTCCGTTGTGATTCCAGTCAACCCAAATCCCGCAAACATCTCCGTTGTATGCCGGCGGTCCGTTGTAAACCATGATGGGAGCGCTCTGTCCGTATGTCATGGGTACGGAGATCGTGTCATAATTTGCATACCCGTTGGTGGCCTGGCTGCAGGTGGATACATTATCAATCCCGAGGATCTGAACCCTGCTGATATGCTCGTCACAGCTGTCGCTCCCTGCCGGACAATAGACACCGTAAAGGTTTTGGATCATTGCATGTATGGTGTCATTTGTATTGTCTTCATCGGTGATTAAGTCATGATAAACTAACAGATTGTAATCGGTGCCCGGACTCGAAAAGTCAGCTGTGACTGAAAAGGTGAACTGCTCAGTTGCACCAGGCGCAATGGTATCGGTATAAACTTCAGTAACAGCCGGATTGGCATCGATCTGGTAAACCATGTTGAAACCGGATTCGGCATTGGCTCCCATATTCTTTATGGTAACGGTAACCGCTTCGGTGGCCGTGAGGTTGTATCCGCTAACCGGATTATTGAGCAGCGTCAGCGCCAGGTCATGGTCAGCTACCGGGAAAGGCAGGTTTTTGATTGCCAGACCAGTCACTTCCATATTACCGTCAAAGGCCCCGATCAGTGTGGTAGCACCGGTCTGAAGATCAACAGTTCTGAGCTGTCCACCGACAGAATCCCGGTAGGCCGCATAGTACATGGTACTGTCGGAGTTGTCAAACTCCATGTCCTGAGCGTAATTGGCATTGAACCCGATGGGACCGATCACAGTGAAAGCTCCCGTAGCTTTGTCAATGGAACAAAGTTGGTCGGTAGCAACATTCACCGTATAAAGTGCTCCGCTTTCGGTACAGCCCAGGCAGATTCCCAGGAACGCACCGACATTGGCAACCAGGGTGGGTTGACCATTCGTAAGATTGATGGTGTACAGCCTGGTCTGGGCGCTCACATAGGCAAGTGCGTACATTACGTTCGTGGTCCAGTCGTAAGCCATTCCCGTGATACTAAGCCCTATCAGGCCAAGAACCGTCCGTCCGCCCGTAGCAGTGTCAAGTTTTACGAGTGAAGCTCCGGCAGTGGCATTGTAAGTCGCTCCGTACCAGATTCCGTTCGCCCAGGAAGCAGCTGCGATGAAATCAAGGTTCGCCTGGTTGGCAATTGATACAGGCGCCGCAGGATTATTAAGAATGAAATGCATCGGTCCGGCAGGCAGGGTGGACGTATTGCTGAAGGCATTGTAAGCATATGCCTTTGATCCGGGAAGCTTGACAGCAGGTGTTCCCGGAACCCATGGAGCTGCATTACCGGCCGGGGCTGGACCGAATGAATGCCCTTCCTCTGATTGGCTTACATTCTTGGTCAGAGAAACATGTTGAAGATCTGTGGTCAACTCGACTGCTTTTTGCTGCGCAAGGACAGTTGCAGCAGCAAACAACATTACCACCAGCGTCGAACCAACAATTGTAAGTTTTTTCATGATAAAAAATTTTAATGAGTAATCTTGAATGTTCAAATGTATGAAAAAAACAGATCAGGACAAAAAAAAGGCGTCCTTTCGGGACGCCTTTTTTTTAACAAGCGGTTAAAATGTTACTTCACATTGATCTTCCTTGAGATCACGCCAGTTTCAGTTTCAATGGTTACAAAATATACACCGGGCTGATAATCAGCTGTGGTGATCTGGGCTTTCCTGGCATCCAGGGTGGTTTCTTCCATCACCTGACCAAGGATATTGGCAACCCTGATCTTGTTGATGGTAACGGGAGACTCAACATAAAGGGTATTCTGTACAGGATTGGGGAAGAGCTTCAGTGCGGCTTCCTGGTGGTTGTCCTGGATTCCGGAGGCCACATCCACCCTGACAAGGTCAACGAAAATGGCGGCGCCGTCAGCCTGGTTGTCATTTACATGCTCATTGAAGGCAATGTATATGTTCTGTCCGTTGTAGTTGGCAAGGCTGTAGTTCTTGTAAGCCCAGCCAGAGTCGGAAGCCGACCAGGTAAGGGTGGCCAGGTTGGTGGTAAAGGCAGCCATCTGATTGGTGGTGGTGGAAACTTTAATGTCCATAATATCGGAATAGGCACCAAATTTCCTGACATAAAACTCCAGTGTATAATTGGCTCCCACGGTGATCTGCGGGGTTACCAGCCACTGGTCATTTTCAGCTGCTCCACCGGTAGTCCAGGTACAAAAAGCCATTTTGGTTCCGCCCTGTCCGTTGGGAGTGGGAGTTACCACACCGCCGGTCCAGCCGGGAATCGGAGTTGTGCCTACGGTCTGCTGGTTCCAGCCGGTTCCGCCGTCAGGACTGTATAATGCCCATCCTGCGGGCGGAAAGGTTGCTTCAAAGCTCTCCATGATACTGGGAACGAGCACGCTCTCAGTCAGGGGAGTTACATTCTTCACTGCCTTTGTGGCATTGAAATCTTTGGTTTGCTGTGCAAAAGCCACGGATGCGGCCATTACAACCAGTAAGAAAATCTGTGTAAGTTTTTTCATGCTTATAGGTTTTGGTTTAGAATTCTGGAGTCAAAAGTAATACAAAAAGTATCAATCTGATGTAAAAAATCTTAAAAATTAGCAATTTTTCACTAACAACCGGGGTTCCATCATATCTAAAATTGCGTATTTAATTCCTTCCCTGCCGAAACCGGAGTTTTTCACACCACCATAGGGCATATGGTCAACCCGGAATGTCGGTACTTCATTGATCATCACACCCCCGACTTCCAACTCCCGGAATGCCATATTCATCTCGTCAATATCATTGGTAAACACGCCTGCCTGCAAACCATAAGACCCTTCGTTCACCATATCAGTTGCCTCAGAAAAGTCCCTGTACGCTTCCAAAACCACCACAGGACCAAAGACTTCCAGCCTGCAAACCTTCATTTCCGGATGTGTATGTGTCAGCACGGTAGGTTCCACAAAAGCCCCTGTCCGTCCGCCTCCGGCAAGCAAGTGTGCGCCATCGGCCACAGCTTCCCTGATCCAGGCTTCCACCCTGATGGCATTTTCCTCATCGATCATGGCAGAGATATCGGTTTCCGTATCCATGGGATCACCCTGCTTCAAACCTTTGGCCTTCTCTACGAACAACTGCGTGAAGCTGTCGAAAATACTTTCCTGTATGAAAATCCGCTGGGTGTGAATGCATACCTGTCCGGCATAGGCAAAAGCTCCCCCCACTGCCCTTGAAACCGCCATGTTCAGGTCAGCCGTGGGGGTAATGATGAGTCCCGCATTCCCGCCGAGTTCCAACACTATCCTTTTTCTGCCTGATTCGCTTTTCATCTTCCAGCCTACGGGTGGACTCCCGGTAAAACTCAACAGCCTGATCCGGTCATCGGTTACCAGGCGGTTTCCTGTGATCCTGTTAAAGGGGATCACGGATACCATCCCTTTTGGAAGGGACGTCTGATCAATTAGCTTTGCCAGCTTTAGCGTCGACAGGGGTGTTGACCCGGAAGGCTTCAGAATGATGGGACATCCCGCTGCAATGGCAGGGGCTATTTTATGACAGGCCAGGTTCAGCGGAAAATTAAATGGAGATATTCCCGCAACCAGTCCGACCGGAAAGTACTTCACCAGGCCTTCCTTGTCTTTTCCGGCCGGTGTCCAGTCGAGCCGGAGATATTCCGCCGGTAAACGTTTCGCCTCTTCAGCAGCTACCCTGAAACAGGCCACTGCCCTGTCGACTTCGCCCCACGCGAGTTTCAGCGGTTTGCAGGCTTCCATGGCCAGAACTCTTGCAAAGGCTTCACGCTGCGACTGCAACAAAGCCGCAATCTGCATCAGTGCCTCATATTTAATGTAAGAAGGCAAATCCCGGGCCTGCCGTTCAACCCCTTTCCCACGGGCAACAGCCTCCTCAAATGCATTGTCATCGCCCAGGCTGGCAAGTGCAAACACCCGGCCGCTGAATGCATTCCTGATCTCAAGATATGCTCCGGTATCCCTGAATTCCCCGGCAATATAAAAAGGATATTTCTCCATATTAATTTATTATGATACGACTTTGCACCAAAAATATTCAATTGATCCGTTAAAATTTTAAAGGAAAACTGATTGTTGATAAGAAAAAATATTCTATCTTTGCACTCCCAAAAAAGAACCCTAACCACAGGATCATGTTTGCAATTGTTGATATCGCAGGGCAGCAGATGAAGGTTGAAAAAGACCAGAAACTTTATGTCCACAGGCTCGAAGGCGAAGCGGGCTCCCAGGTCGAATTCAGCCAGGTGTTCCTCCTTGATCAGGAAGGCAAAGTTACGGTCGGCACCCCCCTGCTCGACGGCGTAAGTGTCAGTGCCAAAATCCTGGCCCATGTGAAAGGAGATAAGGTACTCGTATTCAAAAAGAAAAGAAGAAAAGGGTACCAGACCCTGAATGGCCACCGCCAGTTCTTTTCTCAAATCCAGATAGAAGACATCATTACAGGTGGTAAAAAGAAAAAAACCACCCGCGCTTCCAGGGAGGAAACAAGCATCCCTGAAGCAGAATCACCCGCCCCCGAAGAACCCCAAGTAACCACTGAAAATTAAAATGTACCATGGCTCATAAAAAAGGTGCCGGAAGTTCCAGTAACGGTCGCGAATCACACAGCAAGCGACTGGGTATTAAAATCTATGGCGGACAATTCGCCAAGGCCGGCAATATCATCCTTCGTCAAAGAGGAACTTTGCATAATCCCGGACCTAATGTCGGTATCGGCAAAGACCATACACTATTTGCCCTTGAAGACGGTATCGTTGAATTCAGAAAGAAAAAAGACGACAGGTCTTACGTTTCAGTCAAGCCTTTCGAAGCTGAAAGCAACTGATCCTGAACCTGTTTGACTCGATACTTCAGAAAATCTCCTGGTTGTTCCGGGAGATTTTTTTATTTCGGCATGAAAACATTCTTTTCTGACAGCAAGCAAGTGAACCGTCCTTCCTCCTGCCTCACAACCATTCCTTCTCCTGTTTTGCCGGATTGCATTTGTCTGATCAGGCGTCTGAGGTCTGCTAATGCGATGCTGTTTATGAGGAATACCCCGCACTGTTGGATACCCCATTTTTCGCAAACCTGTTCCGTGTCGGTATATATGCTAATTTTGTCCTAAAACTCAGTCCATGCTGCAACTAAACTTCATCAGGGAGAACCCAGAACTCGTATGTCAACGGCTGCTCGTCAAACAATATGGAGCCGAAGAAACCGTCAGGGAAATCCTGGAATTGGATAAAAAAAGAAGGGAAACCCAGAAAAACCTGGATGACCTGCTGGCAGAATCCAATACGCTTGCAAAGGAAATCGGGAAACTGTTTCAGGCAGGCCGCGCTGAAGAAGCCAATCAACTCAAACAACACACGGCAGAAAAGAAAGAACTGTCGCGCAGACTCTCTGAAACACTTGATGTGCTTTTGCAGGATCTCCATGAAAAGCTGGTGCTCCTGCCCAACCTTCCCCATGCTTCAGTACCGGAAGGACGGCATGCGGAAGATAATGAGATCATCGAAACCCATGGAACTATCCCTCCGGCCGGAAAGGGCCTCAATCCCCACTGGGATCTGGCCGCAAAATATAAACTGATCGATTTTGAAGCGGGAAGCAAGATCACCGGAGCAGGCTTTCCTGTCTATACCGGCCAGGGAGCCCGCCTGCAAAGAGCACTGATCAATTTCTTTATCGATGAGGCCGTCAAAGCCGGCTACCATGAAATCCAGCCTCCCTACCTCGTGAACGAAGCATCCGCCTTCGGCACCGGACAACTGCCCGACAAAGACGGCCAGATGTACCTTGCCGGTCTCGACCAGCTTTACCTTATCCCAACGGCAGAAGTTCCGCTTACAAACCTTTACAGGGATGTGCTGCTGAAACCCGCCGACCTTCCCATCCGAAATGTTGCCTACTCAGCCTGCTTCCGCCGTGAAGCCGGATCCTACGGAAAAGATGTCAGGGGATTAAACCGCCTCCACCAGTTCGATAAAGTGGAAATCGTACAGATAACGCAACCCTCCCTTTCCTACCAGGCACTCCGGGAAATGATTGAACATGTCACCGGCCTGCTTCTTAAACTGGAACTCCCCTTCAGGATCGTAAGACTTTGTGGCGGCGATATGAGCTTCGCTTCTGCCCTTACCTATGACTTTGAAGTGTTTGCCGCCGGACAGCAACGCTGGCTGGAAGTCAGCTCCGTCAGCAATTTCGAGAACTTCCAGTCCAATCGTATGAAACTCCGTATTAAAAACGAAGACGGTAAAACCGAACTCGCCCATACACTAAACGGAAGTGCCCTTGCGTTACCAAGGATCGTTGCCGGCCTCCTGGAAAACCATCAGCAGGATAATGGCATCCGCATCCCCAAAGCACTGATACCATATACAGGATTTGAAACAATCAAAACATAATGCCATGATAAAAAACATCTACAAACTGTTAGTATTCTGCCTGCTGCCTGCATCCATGTTCCTGGCAGGGGCCTGCAGCCCGAAGGGCAAGAAAACTGAACAATTGTCGCGGCTCGATACCCTCGAAATGAGGCTTAAGGAAGCCGAATCCGCTCTGGTGGAAGCATCCATGTCCGAAATCGCGGAAACACACATGTGGTGCAAGGATCAACTCGAAAAAATCCATGCACGCTTCAGGGAAAACGCCCTGTCGGTAGATGAAAAACTGTTGCTGGATTTCGAACAGCTTACACTCTCCATGAACAGGCTGTCTAACGATCTCGGAAATATCGAAAATGAAATCCGCTTTGCCCGTCAGAAAATCAACGAGTGGAAAGTCAGTATCGAAAAAAGCGAGTACGATACGGAAGAATTCATGCAGTATTACCAGAACCAGAATTCTGCCCTGAATTCACTCAACAGCATGATAGACGATAAAACCCTGGAATGGCAGACTGGCCAGGAAAACCTCAAAGCCATACAGGAAAAAGTGAAACAAACACTTAAAAAATAAGCACCCGGCGCTTGATCGCTTTTGACCCGCCTATCTGACCCAATCCCAATGATCCATACCGAATCAGGCATCGCTGTCACAACTTTCAGGGTGAAACTCCCTTTGTTTAAAGCATACTGGCTTGCACTGCTTTTGCTTTTTCCCGGTATGTCATTTCCCCAGCAAAGCACTGACGATAAACTCGCAAGTATGTTTTTCCAGGAAAGGGATTACGAAAAAGCCGCCAGTATTTATGAACGCCTGTTCGAAGAAAAACCCAACTCCTATTACTATAACTACCTGATCATCTGCTATCTTGAACTCAATGACCTGAAAAAAGCCGAGAAAATGGTCAGGGGTCAGATCAGGCAGAACCCTGCATCCCTGCGCTATGCCGTTGATCTCGGATATATCCTCGGCCGGCTCGACGAACCCTCAAAAGCCCAGCGTCAGTACGAGGATGTGCTTAAAAAACTGCCTCCCGAACGCAACCAGATCATGGAAGTGGCAAATTCCTTCCTCTCCAGACGTGAGACCGACCTGGCCGTCAAAACCTACCTCAAAGGAAGGGAACTGCTGGCAGGTTCCTATCCATTCAACCTGGAACTTGCATACATCTACCAGAGTTCCGGCAATGTTGCCGATATGGTGGAAGAATACCTGAACTACACAGATTTCGACATCAGCAAGCTGAGCTATGTCCAGGACCGCCTTCAGGATGCCCTTGCCAATGATCCCGAAGGGACAAAAAATGATATTTTCAGAAAAGCCGTCCTGAGACGTATCCAGCGGTTTCCTGACCTGTATCATTACAGTGAACTGATGATCTGGTACTCTGTACAGCAACGCGATTTCGAACTCGCGCTCACACAGGCCAAATCACTTGACAAACGGCTCGGGGAAGACGGTAAAAGGGTGTTCGACCTGGCAAAACTATGTATCAGCAACAAGGCATACACCGAGGCTGAAGACGCCCTCCGTTACGTCATGGCCAAGGGCGAAGCGTCCCCACTCTATATGAACAGCCGCATTGAAATGCTGAACGTGGCCTACCTCAGGATCACGGGCTATTACCGCCACAAACGTGAAGACGTGGACCGCCTGCAGCGTGATTATGAACAGGCCCTTGCCGAAATGGGAACGGGTATCCTTACCATCGGCATGGCCAGAAATCTGGCCCACCTCTATGCATTCTTCTCAGACAGTTCCGCCAAAGCCATCGCACTGCTGGAGGATGCGGTCAGGGCTCCCGGCCTCAATGCCCAGCAAGTAGCGGAATGTAAACTGGAACTGGGCGATATATACCTTTTTACCGGTGAGGTGTGGGAAGCCACCCTGCTCTTCTCCCAGGTGGACAAGGCTTTTAAAAATGAACCGACCGGACATGAAGCCAAATTCAGAAACGCCCGCCTGTCATATTTTATCGGAGAATTCGGGTGGGCCAAAGCCCAACTCGATGTCCTCAAAGCCGCTACCTCCAAACTAATCTCCAATAATGCCATGGAACTCTCCCTGCTCATCGGAGACCACCTGGTAAACGATACCACGGGTGCCGCACTGAAAGTGCTTGCAAGAGCCGAACTCCTTGAATACCGGAATAAAGACGAACTCTCCATCCTCACCATGGACAGTATCGCTTCCATGACTGACGCATACCTGCTCCAGGACGATGTGCTGTACCGTAAAGCTAAAATCGCTGTTAAAAAAGGGAATTACATGCTCGCCGACAGCCTCCTGACTGCCATTATTACGGGATACGGCACCGAGATCCTTGCCGACAACGCCCTGTATCTTTGCGCTGAACTGAATGAATATCAGCTTGATAACAAAACAAGGGCGATGGAACTCTACCAGGATCTGATGGTGAAATACCCCGGTAGCCTGTTTTCCACCGAAGCCCGTAAACGATACCGCCTGCTCAGGGGTGATCCCGTGAACTGAACCCGTATACCATGGTCAAACCCAAAAAACACCTTGGCCAGCATTTCCTCACTGAACATGCCATCGCTCAAAAAATCGTCGGACACCTGTCGTGCCATTACCCGGTAATCGAAATCGGCCCCGGAAAAGGGATCCTTTCACATTATCTTGCCGAAAAAAAACCTCCCGCATTCCTGCTTTTGGAGGTCGACCCCGAATCCGTCGCCTACCTCCGGCAATTCCCCGATCTGGCGGATGCTGTCATCCAGGGTGATTTCCTTCAGGCAGACCTGGAGCAGCTTCTCCAACCCCCGCTGAGTATCCTGGGGAATCTTCCCTACAACATCTCCGCTGCGATTTTTTTTAAAATCCTGGAAAACCGTGACACGGTCAGGGAAGTTGTCTGCATGGTGCAGAAGGAAGTGGCCAGGAGAATCACTGCCCAGCCGGGATCAAAGGTTTGCGGTATCCTGAGCGTGCTGCTTCAGACATTCTATACCACGGAATACCTCTTCACCGTGAACCAGGGAGTGTTCTTCCCTCCTCCCAAAGTCCAGTCAGCCGTGATCAGGCTCGCCAGGAACGAAAGAACCACCCTTCCCTGCAGCTGGGAACAATACCTCGGACTGGTGAAAAGTGCATTCAACCAGCGCAGAAAAACCCTCCGGAATGCATTGCGCGCTTTGTTCCCGGATTCCGTCACCATACCCGCGAAAATGGCGGAATTGCGGGCTGAAAAGCTCTCTGTGGATGATTTCCTGGAACTGGCCGCACACCTTCCGGCTTGAAAATATACTCAGTCTTGACAGATTTGCGAACGCAAAGCTGTTTAGACTGAGTTATGCCGTAAACCGCTATGACACACTTTTTCGCAAACCTATTCCGTGTCGGTATAAGCACCCTGCTTCACTAAACCCCCGGCAGGTTACCGGATGCGCGCTTCAGTTGCTCAGAGCAGGCTCCTGATCAGGTCTTTCACGTCGAACAGTCCGAAGGTCTGGAATACGACAAGCAGCACAACAAGAATGAGTACCCAGCGGACGAAATTGACCCCCCAGCTGACCGCGAACCGGGTGGCCAGCCAGGCTCCGGTGATGTTGCCGATGGCATGAACCAGCCCGTATCGGTAATCCACCTGCCCGTATATCATAAAGATCACCAGGTTGAAAGGAACATACAACAGGACGATCCAGACTTTTATGGCATTGGCTCTGAGCAGGTCATACCCTGCACCCAGTACGATGGCTGCCAGTAAATAATATCCCACCCCAACGTAAATGAGCCCTCCGTAAACTCCGACCAGGAATAACAGCAGGTGCATTCCGGGAGATGACCTCTTCAATGTCAGGCTTTCCATGCCCTTGAGCCAGCGGCCCGGTCTGAAAACCAGGAATACCATCATTAAAATCATGGCAACGGCCAGGATCAGTTCAAACGCCCGCGGACTAATATCTATAGCAATCCAGGTTCCGATCAGGCTGCCCATAACAACTGGGATTCCCAGCCTGCTGGCCCGCTTCAGATCCAGCAGGCGATATTTCCGGAAACCATAACTGCTGGTAGCCGTCTGGAATAGTACGGCAAGTCTGTTGGTGCCGTTGGCCATCACCGGATCCATCCCCAGAAACATAAAGAGGGAAAGCGATATGATGGTACCGCCTCCCGCCAGGGTATTGATGAATCCGACCAACAGGCCGCTGCAGATCAGCGTCAGCGCAATCAGCCAGCTCATATTTTCCGTTTCAGTCTGGAATGACGGTAACCATACGTGAAATACAGTACCAGCCCGATCCCCAGCCATAGCAGGAAACGCATCCAGTTCGTAATCCCAAGCTCCGACATCAGGTAAAGATTGGTGAGCAAACCCGCCACCGGAATGAGGCTCAGCTTCTTCACGATGCCCAGCGCAGTTACCACGATCGCAACCAACACAAACAGATAGGTGGGCAGATGGTGTTTCAGCACTTCCCATCCGCTTTCCCCTGAATCTGCTGCCGCAGGGAGCAAGGCATGCTTTACCCCCCCGGGATTGGAATAAAACAGGATGCATAATACCACTACCCATAACACGGGCAGAAAATACCGGCTGTTGTAATAAGGGATCAAAAAAGTCTTCCCATCATGGTTTGAAAACTGTGCCCTGGGAATCAGTAAAACACCTGCCGAAACCAGCACAAAGGCAAACAGTGTCCCGATACTGGTCAGATCCGTCACTTCCGTCAGATTCATAAATAACGAAGGAATGGCAACCATGAATCCTGTAACCAGGGTGCTGAACCAGGGAGTCCTGAACCGCCGGTGAATCCGGCTGAAGATCGGAGGTAAAAGCCCGTCGCGGCTCATGCTCATCCATATCCTCGGCTGCCCGATCTGGAACACCAGCAGTACACTCGCCATCGCAATGATGGCACTGAATGCAATCAGCCCCGAAAACCGGGTCATGCCAATCCGCTCAAAAGCAAAAGCCAGGGGATCGGCCACCCCAAGCTGGCTGTAATGAACCATGCCGGTCAGTACCAGGGCAATGACAACATATAATACAGTGGTGATGACAAGGGAAGCGATCATGGCCCTCGGAAGGTCGCGTCGCGGATTCCTGCTCTCCTCAGCAGTGGTTGATATGGCATCGAAACCAATATACGCGAAAAAGACCCCGGCCACACCTTTCAATACCCCGCCAACACCATTCGGAGCAAAAGGATCCCAGTTCCCGGGATTCACATAAAAGGCGCCAACCCCGATGAAAGCAAGCAAAATGAGCAGCTTCAGCAATACCATGATATTGCCCGCGACCTTGGACTCATAAATGCCAATAAATACTAACGAACTGATAAACAGCACAATACAGAAAGCCGGCAGGTCGAAGATCACGCGGATGCCCAGGAATACGGGCGCCGTCTGCCATGCCGTATACGCCTCCTGCTGATAAAACATCAGGCTGTCCCAGCCGGCTCCCCCTGCCAGCAGTGCCGATACTTCCCTGAAACCGCGGGCCGCACTCAGGTAATCAATACCCAGAAAGGAAGGGATATGAAACCCCAGTCCTGCAAGCAGGCTGGTGAAATACTCCGACCATGAAATGGCAACGGCTATGTTGCCGATGGCATACTCCATGATCAGATCCCAGCCTATGATCCACGCGATCAACTCTCCAAAACTCGCGTACGCGTATGTGTATGCACTGCCGGCAATCGGAATCGACGAAGCAAACTGGGCATAACATAAGGCGGAAAATCCGCAGGCCACGGCAGTGAACACAAAGAGCAGGCTGACGGCAGGACCTCCGTGAGATGCGGCATTGCCGATCGTGCTGAAGATGCCTGCACCGATAATGGCTGCAATGCCCAGGGCGGTCAGATCCCTGACAGTAAGGTTGCGCCTGAGCTGCCGGTCCGCCCCGCTACCCGGAGCCGCATCTTCAAGAATGGAGGAAATAGATTTTCTTCTGAAAAGATCCATTGTGAATCTGTCAGGGTTACATCCGCGAAGGTAGAAAAATTAGGTTTGACCCGCCATCTCAAGGGCGGCATTCAATATGCCGGCCTCATCAAAGCCGCACACGGCATGCAAAGTCTCCAGATCGCCCTGCTCAATGAAGGTATCCGGTATTCCGAGACGCCGGACTTTCACCGGATAATCATGTTCATGAATGAACTCAAGCAGCGCACTTCCCATCCCGCCACTGACACTTCCGTCCTCAACACTCAGCACCCGGCTGTGTACTGATAACAAGCGGTGCAGCAGCGATGTATCGAGGGGTTTCAAAAAACGCAGGTCGGCATGGGCACAGGAAATCCCCCTTTCGCCCAGGATGTCGCACACCCTGGAAACGGTATTGCCCACCGGACCGATGCTTACCAGCAGCAGATCCTTTCCTTCCCTCAGCAAACGTCCCGTCCCGACGGCTATCTCCTCAAAAGGCACTTTCCAGTTTGGAATCACGCCCCTGCCCCTCGGATACCGGATCGCAAAAGGCCCCTTTCCGGGAAGCTGGGCCGTGTACATCAGGTTGCGCAACTCGGTTTCGTTCATCGGCGAAGCAATGGTCATGTTGGGAACGGCCCTCAGGTAAGCCAGATCGAAGGCGCCGTGATGGGTGGCTCCGTCTTCCCCGACCAGTCCCGCACGGTCAAGGCAAAATACCACCTGAAGATTCTGCAGGGCCACGTCATGGATCACCTGGTCGTAAGCCCGCTGCATGAAAGTACTGTATATATTGCAAAAAGGAATCTTCCCTGAAGCCGCCAGACCGGCAGAAAAGGTGACGGCATGCTGCTCGGCAATCCCTACATCGTAAACCCTTTCAGGCATTTTCTTCATCATCAGGTTGAGGGAACATCCCGTGGGCATGGCAGGAGTGATCCCGACAATGCGCGGGTTCATCTCAGCCAGCTCAATGATGGTCCTTCCGAAAACTGTCTGAAACCTGGGCGGCTTCCCCTGGCAGGGATCGGTCGCAATTTCCCCTGTCTGCCTGTCAAATACCCCCGGCGCATGATAGGTGGTCTGGTCTTTCTCAGCGCTCTCAAAACCCTTGCCCTTTACGGTAATGATATGTAACAGCTTGGGACCGGGAATATTCTTCAGATCATTCAGCAACTTGGTAAGCCTGATCACATCATGCCCGTCAACCGGACCGAAATACCGGAAATTGAATGCCTCAAAAAGATTGCTTTTCTTCAGGATGGAAGTCTTCAGTGCATTGCCGATCTGTTTGACAACGGCCCTTGAATTGGCGCCATAGCGGGTATGCCCCCCCATCATGATCCATACCTTGTCCCGAAACCTGTTGTATGCACGGGATGTGGTGATGCCGGTCAGGTACTTGTGTATGGCCCCCACGTTCTTGTCAATGGCAATGCCGTTATCGTTGAGGATCACCAGAATGTTGGCATTGGAAACACCGGCATTGTTCAGAGCCTCCATCGCCATTCCCCCGGTCATGGCTCCGTCGCCGATCACCGCAATATGCTGTCGCCCGGTCTCTCCCGCCAGCCGCGAAGCTTCAGCCATCCCCAGTGCGGCCGATACGGAAGTGGAAGAGTGACCCACCCCGAACGCATCGTATTCACTCTCGCTCATCTTCGGAAACCCGCTGATCCCCTTATAGGTCCGGTTGGTGTGAAACACATCCCTCCTTCCCGTAAGGATCTTGTGCGCATAGGCCTGGTGCCCTACATCCCAGATGACCTTGTCATAAGGGGTGTTGAAAACATAATGCAGGGCAACCGTCAGCTCAATGGTACCCAGACTGGCTCCCAGATGACCGGGATTGGACGAGATCACATCAATGATGAACTGCCTGACCTCCCGGCAAAGCCCGGGAAGATCTTCCTCCCGCAATCGCTTCAGGTCGCCGGGTGATTGAATGAATGGCAAAAAACGTCCCTGGACGCTTGGCATGATCCCTTTTTTGTGCGGGTTTAAAGAAAACCAAGATCGAGTTTGGCTTCCTCCGACATCATGTCCTTGTCCCAGGGAGGATAAAACACAACCTCCACCTCAGCATCCTTAACATGCTCAATGGCAAGGATCCTTTCCTTTACCTCAACAGGCAGGCTTTCTGCAACGGGACAATTGGGTGATGTAACCGTCATTTTTATATATACGCTGAAATCTTCCCGGATAACTACTTCGTAAATCAGTCCGAGGTCGAAAATATTTACGGGTATCTCCGGATCATATATTCCTTTCAGGGTATCCCTGATCCTGACTTCCATCAGTTTTTTCGGATCAATCTGTTCCATACATTCAGTTGCTTTGATTCCTGGTCTTGAATGCCAGGGCGAATAGCTTCATCTGTTTGACCATGGAGGTGAGCCCGTTGGAGCGGGTCGGAGATAAATGCTCCCTCAAACCGATCTGGTCAATGAATTTCAGCTCTGACTGGATGATGGTTTCCGCAGCCTGACCCGAAAGCACCCTGATCAGCAGGGTGACGATGCCCTTGGTGATGACCGCATCACTGTCGGCGGTGAACAGTACCTTGCTGTCACGGTACTCTGCATGCAGCCAGACCCGCGACTGACAGCCTGAAATCAGGTATTGGTCGGTCTTGAACTTCTCGTCGATCTTCGGCAGATCCTTTCCCATCTCGATCAGGTAATTGTATTTATCCATCCAGTCCTCAAACTTTGAGAATTCTTCAACGATCCTGTCTTCGATTTCGTGTATGGTCATCATACCGACACTGAATGGGTTTGCGAAAAAATGAAAATAAAGCGGGGTGAGGGTTGCTTGTTCCTGACCTGCTTCGAAATGCAAAAATAAGAAGCAGGGGGATACCAATGGCACAAAATTTTAACGAAACATGATTTCTGTCCGGATGATCGCTTCCGCCAGGCGGTCGGCTTCCTCCTCGGTGTTGTAAAATGCAAGCGAAGCGCGGATAGTACCATGGATGCCGAAATGATTCATCAGGGGCTGGGCACAGTGGTTACCTGTCCTCAATGCAAAACCAAGTTTATCAAGGATCGTACCCATATCGTAAGGATGAATGTCACCGGGCAGAAAGGAAACGACCCCTGCCTGATGACGCGGATGTCCCAGTATCCTGATAAAATCGATCTCCCTCAATCGCATCAGCAGGTGCCTGAGCAGGTGGTCTTCATATGCCCTGACCTCATCCAGCCCGGTCTGATCCAGGTATGCCAGGGCAGCATCCAGCCCGATGGTGTCCGACACGCTCGGTGTGCCGGCCTCAAACTTAAAAGGTAATTCATTATACGTGGTCCGGGCAAAGCTCACTTCACTGATCATTTCTCCCCCTCCCTGGTATGGCGGCATTTTTTCCAGCCAGTGCTCCTTCCCGTACATAACACCTATCCCCATGGGACCGAATATCTTATGTCCTGAAAAACAATAAAAATCCGCATCCAGCGCCTGTACATCCACCGGAAAATGTGCTACTGCCTGCGCACCGTCAATCAGTACCGGACTGCCGTTCAGATGGGCCAGCCTGATGATCTCCTCCACCGGAACTACGGTTCCAAGTGCATTCGAAACATGCGTCACGGTAACCATCTTCACCCGCTCATCCAGTAACTCCCTGTATGCATCCATCATGATTTCACCATTGTCGTCTATGGGAATGACCCGCAACACCGCTCCCCTGTCCTCACAAAGCAGTTGCCATGGAACAATGTTGGAATGATGCTCCAGTTCACTCACCAGGATCACGTCTCCAGCTTTGATAAATGCCTTGCCGAAAGAACTGGCAATCAGGTTGATGGCTTCCGTTGTACCACGGGTAAACACGATCTCATGACTTTCCCGGGCATTGAGAAACCTCCTGATCCGTGCGCGGGCATCCTCATGGGCCTGGGTCGCCTGCTGACTCAGGTAATGGACGCCTCTGTGAATATTGCTGTTGTATGTCTGGTAGTAATCGCTGATGGCATCGATTACCTGTTTGGGCTTCTGCGTGGTGGCTGCATTATCGAAATATACGAGCGGTTTTCCGTAAACCTGCCTGGCCAGGATGGGAAAATCCCGGCGGATCTTCATGGGGTCTAACATGCTGCTCAGATTTTGTTCAGATCGATCTCAAATACCTGGGGCCGCTGCGCATTGCAGTCGAGGATGCACTGGTCGCAAACCGATAACTCACCGCGCAACCTGCGGTAAACCATCTCGTCGATCTGGTGCCTGACCGGATGTATCCTGATATGATTGATCACATCGGCAGCAAATGCATACATCATCAGCATGCGCGAAGTGTCCTCCCTGATCCCGCGGGCCCTCATGTAAAACATCGCTTCCGGATCAAGCTGCCCCACAGTGGCGCCATGACTGCACTTTACATCATCCGCATATATCTCAAGATGAGGCTGGGTGTGAACGGTCGCCTTGTCAGTCAGCAGGATGTTGCGGTTATTCTGATAAGCATTGGTGCGCTGGGCATCTTTCCATACATGGACATAGCCGTTAAAAACCGCCATGGCCTGGTCATCGATAATACCTTTGTACAACTGATTGCTGGTACAATCCGCTGCCCTGTGCTCCACAACAATCTTATTGTCAACGTGTTGTTCCCTGTCTACCAGGTACAGCCCATGCAGCCGTGCTTCACATCCCGGACCGGAAAGTGCCACATGGAGGTTATTCCGGATGATCCCCCCGTTCAGGGTGATCACCGTGGAACTCAGCTTGCTGCCGGCCTGCTGGTCGAAAAACGCGGAAGTGATCTGGGACGATTCGCTGTCTTTGTTCTGCAGTTTGTAATGATCCATCACCGCTTCTTTTCCGATGAAAACTTCGGACACGGAATTGATAAAACTGCGCTTATGCCTGACACTGTGATCGCAATGCACCAGCTGCAGCTTCGACCCTTTCCCGAGGATCACCAGGTTCCTGGGCTGGATCATGATATTTTCATCCGAATTGATGATGTTGACGATCTGTACTGTCTTCCCGGCCGTGACACCATCCGGTACATAGACAAATACCCCGTCAAGCGCAAAAGCTGCGTTGATGGCATTCAACCCTCCCGAGGCGACATCTGCCAGCCTGCCGTAATGCCCTTCGAACAATTCCGGATACGCAGCCCTGGCTGCAGTCAGACTCCCGATCACGGTCCCGCAGGGCAGCACCCGGATGGCCTGCCCCTGATTCACATACCACCCGTTCAGCAGGGTGACCAGGTAGGTGTCCAGGTGATGGATGTCGCATTGAAAAATCTGTCCGATATCCTGGACTGCCGCAGGAGCCACGGTTAAAATCCGGTAATCCTGGGCAAGGGTATCCTTAAGATCGGTGCTCCGCCATGCTTCCAATGCCTTCGTGGGAAAGCCGAGTCGATTGAACGATGCCATCGCCTGCTCCCGGTGTTTCTTCATAAATCCATTGTCAGGCTCGGAACGGGTAAGCACCTCGCGACAGGCTGCCTCCAGTTTCTCCCTGAGACGGACAGTGCCATTTGTCAAACCGTTTTTCATCACATGCTTGTTAAGAATTGCTCTCTTTCAGCCATTCATAGCCCTTTTCTTCCAGTTCCAGCGCCAGTTCCTTGCGGCCTGTCTTCACGATACGGCCTTCATACAACACATGCACCACATCCGGAACAATGTAGTCGAGCAGCCGCTGGTAATGGGTGATCACGATAAAGGCATTGTCGGGCCTGCGCAAGGCATTTACCCCGTTGGCCACTACCTTCAGCGCATCAATGTCAAGCCCCGAATCTGTCTCGTCAAGAATGGCCAGGGTCGGCTCCAGCATTGCCATCTGAAAAATCTCGTTCTTCTTCTTCTCCCCTCCGGAAAAACCCTCGTTCACCGAACGGTTGGTGAGCTTCGACTGTATGTCCACCAGCTTCTTCTTTGACTCCATCAGGGCAAGAAACTCAGAAGCGGTCAGGGGATCAAGCCCCTTGTACTTCCGCTGCTCATTCACCGCGGTCTTCATGAAATTCGTCATGCTGACCCCGGGTATCTCAACAGGATACTGAAACCCTAAGAAGATCCCCTCACTGGCCCGCTCCTCAACTGCCATCTCCAGCAGATTCCGCGACTTGTACATGATCTCTCCCGAAGTAACCTCAAAAACCTCCTTCCCGGCAATCACCGCCGCAAGGGTACTCTTGCCCGTACCGTTCGGCCCCATGATGGCATGTACCTCCCCGGCATTCACCTCGAGACTCAATCCCCTGATGATCTCCTTATGATTGACGGAAACATGTAAATTCTTGATCGAAAGCATCTTAAACTATTTTAAACCAACTTGTTTTAACTGATCATCAGCATCGTCAGCCGACACTGCCTTCAAGGCTGACAGACAATAGTTTCTGGGCCTCCACGGCAAACTCCATCGGCAGCTTGTTCAGCACCTCCTTGGCATACCCGTTCACAATTAAGCCAATGGCGGATTCTGTCCCTATCCCCCGCTGCAGGCAGTAAAACAACTGTTCGTCGGATATCTTCGAAGTGGTTGCCTCATGTTCGACAATGCTGCTTTTATTTTCAACTTTGATGTAGGGAAAGGTGTGCGCACCGCACTGATCCCCCAGCAGCAGGGAATCACATTGGGAGAAATTCCGCGACTGCGCTGCCTTCTTTCCCATTCTTACCAGTCCCCGGTATGAATTGTTGCTGTGCCCTGCGGAGATTCCCTTGGAGATGATGGTGCTCCTGGTGTGCTTGCCCAGGTGGATCATCTTGGTACCGGTATCCGCCTGCTGGTGGTTATTGGTGACGGCCACCGAATAAAACTCCCCGGTGGTGTGGTCGCCCAATAATACTACTGAAGGATACTTCCAGGTAATGGCAGAACCTGTTTCAACCTGCGTCCAGGAGATTTTCGAGTTGTTCCCCTTACATATCCCCCGCTTGGTCACAAAGTTATAGATCCCGCCCTCTCCCTTTTTATTGCCGGGATACCAGTTTTGAACCGTTGCATACTTGACCTCGGCATCCTTCATGGCCAGGATCTCCACCACCGCCGCATGCAGCTGGTTCTCATCCCTCATGGGTGCGGTACAGCCTTCCATATAACTGACATAACTGCCTTCATCGGCCACAATCAGGGTTCTTTCAAACTGGCCGGTCCCGGCCGCATTGATCCTGAAATAGGTAGAAAGTTCGATCGGACAACGCACCCCTTTAGGGATGTAACAAAACGAACCGTCGCTGAATACGGCCGAGTTCAGGGCGGCAAAGTAATTGTCACCCGGCGGAACAGCCATGCCCATGTACTGCCTGACCAGTTCAGGATGCTTCTGCACTGCTTCGCTGAATGAACAAAAGATGATACCGAGCCCGGCCAGGGTCTCGCTGAAGGTCGTTTTCACCGAAACACTGTCGATCACCGCATCCACCGCTACCCCCGTAAGCCGCTTTTGCTCCTCAAGAGAGATGCCGAGTTTTTCAAAGGTACTGAGTAACTCCGGATCAACCTCATCCAGACTTTGAAGGCTTTTCCGGGCCCTGGGAGCCGCATAGTATATAATATCCTGATAATCTATTGGTTTGATTTGAAGATGCGCCCATCCGGGAGCAGTCATCTCAAGCCACTTGCGGTAGGCTTTCAGCCGGTATTCAAGCATCCATTCCGGCTCATTCTTTTTGGAAGAAATGAAGCGGATAATATCTTCACTGAGACCTTTGGGAGCGGTCTCCATCTCAATGTCGGTCACAAAACCGTATTTGTACTCACCGGAGGTTACTTCAGACAGGATGTCGTGCTGTTCTTTTTCCACTGTTTGCTCGCTGAAACGGTTTATGGCACAAAGGTAATGCTTTCATTTTTCTCCCCCTGCGCCGGACTTTACCATAAACAACAAATCAGGTAACGGATAGTTTATACCGACACGGAACAGGTTTGTGAAAAAGTGTGTAATAACGTTTCGCGGCTTTGCGTAGTGGCGGATTTCGGAGCACTTCACTGTCAACCTGCATAAAAGTTTGATAGGAGCACTCAGCTTCAATTTTGCACGTCACCGCCAATTGAGGCAACACGCTGTTACCGGTTCGCCCTTCTTTTCTGCCGTCTGTTTGTCTGTCGGGTGTGAGTTGGAGCAGACACACTCTTTGGCTGGCTTTGGTCTGTATGTAGTATTGAGTGGACAGCCAATGTGTGTGACTGGAATTATATTTGGAGGCCCAGAAAGTCCAGTTCATTCCTTGTTCTTTCACTACCATACAATTCTTCATTTCCGTCCCAAACCAGATTGATTTCACGATCATTTTCCATATAATCTAGCATCCATGAATGACTTGCCCCAAGAGGCTTTTCAACCACCAAGATCAATTTTGCATCTGGCTTATTCTGAAGATATCGATATTCGTATAGTTGACTCATGCCCTTTCTGACTTGTGATCTCACATTGTCGTCATTGGTTGATTTCATTTCAAAAATATAATCTTGATCCAGTCTGACTGCAAGGTCAATCAACTGATTTGATTTCGGAATACCACCGCTTTCACGAATTCTTTGTGCAACAAGATTTATAAGAGCAATATGAGTATTTGTGGCTCTTTCAAGTTTCGCCTGATCTTTAAAATAAGCAACTTCTTGCTGAGCTCTTGATGTGCGCTGTTCGATTTCTTGATATTCGGCAAGGTCACCAGATACAGGTAGTAATGGTTGGTCATCATCTTGTATTTCAAAAACAGGCAGATCAGCACTAAGATTATTTTGAATTTGCAGTCTCCCATCATCTGTTTGGCGCAGAAATCCTAATGTTCTTGGCCATGCAATTATGGTTGAGATTCTTCTTGGAATCATGGACGGGCCCATCATTGGATCAGCGATTGATTGAAGGTAGTTTTGAATTTCTTGCCTTGAGAGTCCTTCTGGACTAAGTTCCATAAACGGCAATAACTTCTGATATACTTCCAGATTAAGAACCGAAGCAATGAACAATGGATTTGTTAAAGTTGGATTCTTAAGTAACTCACTACCTTTGGGCGTTAGTATAGCGTTATTTCTTTGATTCGTAATGCATCCAAGCAGTTCTGCTGCGTTGCGGTAATATCGCCCTTGCCGGTCATCACCTTCAATTCCTGGGATTCTATTGGCAATTTCAGTATCTGTCCGCGCACCATTTCCAACTGCCATTACAGTCATTAGCACAGATTCTAGTCGATCTGCTTGGGGTAAGTCGTTGCTTTTTATTCGTCTCATTACCTTGCAATAAATAAATATTCTTTAACTCGATTAAATCCATTTCCAGCTTTGTGGTTTTGATTTCCGAAAGAATACAGGTGGTCAATTTCATGTGCCACCACATTGTCCTTGTATTTTTTCAGGATTCCGATCATTTCCTCTTTTGTCGGCAATGAATTTGAGGAATATGAAATCGCTATCATAGAGTTGCTGTATTGCTTAATCAGATTTTCAAATGCGGTGTATGCCTCTTCCTTTTTTGAAAAAGGAGATTTATAGCTCTTGAATTTCTTGGTCTTTGTGTGCTCCTGTATTTCCAGTCCATCCCAATTTTTGGCAAGCCCCTCAACGAAATGATAACGCCTCACATAATCATTATCAGAATTGGGAGTGAAATAAGGGGGATCAAAATAGACAAGATCAGTTACAATATTCAGTTTTTGAGTTAAAGAGTTGTATGCCTTGCAGGAATCTCCATTGTCAAATACAGCCTTGTTAAAAATGGAAACATTGTCAATGAAGTGATCTTGCAGCGACTTTCTGATGTCTTCCCTTCCATCGTCATAGCGATGGCCAACAAAAGTAAATATGCCTCTTGGTCTTTTTTTCATGCAGGATCTGACCAACGCAGATAACGCCACAGCTTGTTTGTATACATTGTCAAGTAGTGAGATGTTAAACCGCACTTTGTCCAAAAATTGGTTGTCCTCATCATCAAAATACAAGTCCTTGAATGTTTTGCTGATGTAGCTTTCCTTATTGGAGTTGTTTATCAAAAAATCCACATCATTGCTGTCTAACAGAACACTTGAATTCTCAATTATCGCTTTGGCTGTGATATGGCTGATTGTCATAAAGTCATTGGTGAAAACCCTTTTCCCCTTTGACTTCATAAAATATCCAACAACATTGCTTCCGGCAAAGGCATCAAAAAAAGTGTTGAATTCGTATTCTTTCAGAATATCCCATATTTCATGGATAATCTTGTTTTTACTGCCCATATACCTTGTTCCAGGGAAGTAAGAAAACTGGTCAACAAATTCTTCTATTTCTAATTGTTCGCTATTCATTGGTTCCGATTACAATAATGTCTTTTCCGTTTCTGGTTTTCGGGTTGCTACTGATCAATCGTTTTGTTTCAATGTCTTTGATTTCATACTCCTTGTATAGCTCCATAACCACAGGATGGTCAGAATTTGTCAGGAGCACATGGCAACCTATTCTTACTAATCGGTCAAATTCCTCTTTTAGAATTACATGGTCATCATGGTAGAAAAATTCTTTGGTGTATCTTTTGAAATCTGAATATTTTCCAACCGGATAGTAAGGTGGATCGAGAAATATGAAATCTCCTTCTTTGGCATATTTTTTTAGCGTTGCCAAGTAGTCAGAATGAAGAATTTTTGCATTTTGGAGAAATTCACTAGAATCCCTTAATTGTTCACTGTTTAGGAATTCTCCGTTTCTCTTTCCGTATGGTACATTGAATTCTCCCTTTTTATTTACCCGGTAAAGTCCATTATAACACGTCTTGTTCAGATAAATAAGTCGCGCTGCTCTTTCAGTATCTGATAGCTTGTTTGGGTTTAATGATCTTATTTTGTAGAAATAGGTTTCTTCATTTTTATATCCATCCAAAATCTCTATTATTTCCTCTACATTGTCACGAACAGCTTTGTATGTTTTAATAAGTTCTTCATTTGAATCAGAAATGATCGCTTTCTCTGGATTCAGATAAAAGAAAAATGCGCCTCCACCGACAAAAGGTTCAATGTATTTGTTAAAATTTGTTGGGATGTATTTCGACAGTTCCGGGATTAGCTGGGTTTTTCCACCCGCCCACTTTAGAAATGGTTTTATAGCAACCTCAGCAGGGAAAAGTCCAAGGGGTTCATTTACGGTTGATACTTCTTCGCTGTCTTTATACATGTGTTAATTTGTCTTATGGAGTTTTTAAGTATTGTATTGCTTCTTCAGCTACTTTCAACGCATCATTCGCAATGTCCTCGTCTTTTATCTCATAAGCAATTTTCTCACCGAGCCAAAGAGTTAGTAATTCCCGTTCATCAATTTCAAAAAAGTCTGCAAGGGCAATTACCTGATTTTTTCTTGCAATCCTTTCGCCCCTTTCTATCTTGCTAAGCAATGCCTGGTCAATTTCAATGGCTGCTGCAACCTGTCTCAACAGAAGTTCCTGTGATTCACGCAGATCTCTGATTTTTTGTCCGAAACTTCCCATGCTGGATTTATTTTGACTTGTCATATTTTGTCAAAATTATTATCTTTTTTGAATTTGTGCAATTGATCAGCAATAAAGTTATTCACATTTTATTATCACTATTGTCCGACAAAAATTAAAAGTTGGCACTTTACTGACATAACTAACTGA